>NZ_JBLWTD010000022.1:0-53337 GCF_048270265.1 Maricaulis sp.
GATCGACTGCGTGACGGTGCGGGTACGGATGGCCTCAAGCTGTTCCGGCGTCACGCTGATGCGGATGGCATTGGCATCGCCGGAATCGCGGCGGATATTCAGCGTCTGCGCCAGGCCCGGCTGGCCCAGCGTCGTCGTGACCGGCTGCGACAGTTCGGAGAGACGTTCAAAAGCCGCATCGCGGTCATCCGCACGCGCCATCAGAACGACGACTTCCTCACCGATCACCGCGACACTGCGCGCCAGAAGTGGCGGCGTTTCACCGCGCAGGGTCTGACGGGCATCGGCAGCGAGGGTCTCGAGCTGACCCGCACGAACCTCGGCCATGTTTACTTCAAAGACGATATGCGAACCGCCCTGCAAATCGAGGCCAAGATTGACGGTGCTGCTGGGAATCCAGCGCCAGATACCGCGCGGTTCGCGCGAATTGTCGATCTCGTTGATGCTGTAGCGCTCGGATTCCGGAACCAGGTTCGGAATCGTGTACAGCACCCCCAGAAGAATGATGGCAAAAATGGAAAAAAGCTTCCAGCGCCCGAATTGCAGCATGATGGCGAACCTTGTTCAGCAGGAGCGTTCAGGTATTGGCCGCATCATTGGCGGGCTTCGGCTCGGTGCGATTGCGGACATCGGCGATCGTGTGCTTGATGAGCCGGACTTCGACACCCTTGGACAGCTCGATCACGGCTTCGGCCTCTTCGACCTTCATCACCTTGCCGACCAGACCGCCCTGGGTGACGACGACATCGCCGCGCTTGAGCGCCTCGATCATGTCCCGGTGTTCCTTGGCGCGCTTCTGTTGCGGACGGATCAGCAGGAAATAGAAGACGAGGCCCATCAGGATGAGCATCGGGATCGGCGATTCGAGGATGGTCTGGAGATTCATGCTGGGCTCCGCTTGCCGGGAGCCTGCCGCCGCATCGGGGCAGGCCGAATTCAGTTTGGCCGGACTATATCGGGGCGGCGGCGGGTTGCAACAAGACTGACTGCAGGAAAATTTGCTTCACTCAGCGCAAATGGCGCATCGGATCTTCCGGATTGACGCCGCGGCGGATCTCGAAATGCACCTGGGCGACCTCGACCGTACCGCTCGAACCGGCCGCGGCAATCACCTGACCGCGGGTGACCTGGTCGCCCTCGCGCACCATCAGGCGGCTGTTATGGGCGTAGGCCGTGACGAAACCGCCATCATGGCGCAGCAGGACAAGCTGGCCATAACCGGCCAGTTCCGAACCGGCATAGACGACCTGGCCGGCAGCAGCGGCGCGCACCTCATCGCCGGTACGGGCCGCGATATTGATGCCGTCATTGCGGCTGCCATCGGGCTTGCGGCCAAAACTGGACAGGACCTCGCCGCGGATCGGCCAGTCAAAGCTGACCGCCGTATTGGCGGCCGGCTGGGCCGTCGGCTGTGCCGCGGGTGCCGATGTCCGCGTCGGCGTCGGTGTCGGGCGGCGAGAGGTGGTGGCTGGCGCGCTGGTGCGGCGCGTGGGTGCAGCGCTGGCGACCGAGGCGCCGCGCGGCAGCCGGATCGACTGACCGACCTCGAGCTCGTAGGGCGCAGGAATGCCGTTATGGCTGGCCAATTGCTGGAAGGGAATGTCGTAGCGGAGCCCGATCCGGTAGAGATTTTCACCGCGTTGCACGACATGAACCGCCGCCTGCGGCATGGACAGGGTCTGGCCCGGACGCAGCGTATAGGGACGGCTCAGACCATTGGCACTCGCGAGCGCCGCCATTTCGACACCGCAGCTTTCGGCGATTTCCGACAGGGTATCGCCGGAGCGCACGGTATAACTGCCACCGGAACAGCTCATCGAAGCGGCGCGCCCGGCGCTGCCCGAATAGGTTGGAACATTGCGATAATCGACGCGCGCAGGCTCGCGCGGCGTCGACGAACACCCCGCCAGCCCTGCTCCCAGGGCCGCCATAACGCAGATCAAGACATTCCAGCGCATCGTCCCGACACGGACCTCCGGCTATTCGTTCCGGCGATATCAAGCCAGAGAAGACTTAACCGGCGGTTAGCCATGCGGGGGAAATGCGGAAGATTGCGAAGACCAGCCTTTCCTCGTCATCCTGGCGCAGCTTTATTGGATGATGTCTTTACGTGAAAACGCCTACAGCGACTTCGCCTCGCCCTTCACCAGCGGCACGAAGCGCACATCCATGATGTCGCTCGAGGTCAGCTCGTCGCCCTCGCGCTGATAGCGCACCAGCACCTGTTTGGTGCCGCGATCGACCGGGGCGATGGCGATGCCGCCATCCTTCAGCTGGGCCAGGATCGCATCCGGGCGCACCGGGGCGGAAGCCGTGAGGATGATACGGTCAAACGGCGCCTGTTCCGGCCAACCCAGTGTGCCATCACCAACCCGGGTGACGATATTGTTGAGCCGCATGGCGGCAAAGCGCGCCTCGGCCTCTTTCGACAGGGTGCGATAGCGCTCGACCGAATAAACGCGCCGCGCCAGCCGCGACAGTACCGCGGCCTGGTAGCCCGAGCCGGTACCGATCTCGAGCACCTTGCAGCGATCATCGAGTTTGAGGGCCTGGGTCATCAGGGCCACGATCAGTGGCTGGGAAATCGTCTGGCCGCAATCGATCGGCAGGGCGCGGTCGTCAAACGCCTGGTCGCCAAAACGCTCCGGCACGAAGAGATCGCGCGGCGTGCGCTCGATCGCCGCGAGCACGCGCGCATCGGTGACACCGCCGCCCCGCAGCGCCATCACCAGCTGGATCATGCGCGGATCGGGCATTTTCATCGCGTCAGACATGGACCGGTCCGTTCTCAGCTGCGCGGCGGCGCGCCGCCCAGCATGCGCTTGAGATTGCCGAGTGTCTCGCCGTGGGTGAGGTCCATGTGCAGCGGCGTCACCGAGATCTTGCCCTCATAGATGGCGCGCAGGTCAACGCCCTCGGGCGGATTGGACAACAGGCCCTTGAAGGCGAGCCAGTAATAATCCTCGCCGCGCGGGTCGACGCGGTGCTCGGCGTGCAGGATATGCTGGTCGCGCCAGCCCTGGCGGGTGACCTCGACTTCCTTGACATCCTCGACCTTGGCATCGGGGAAATTGATATTGATCAACACATCTTTCGGCCATTTCAGATCGAACAACCGCCGCAGGATCGGCGCGCCAAAGGTCTGCGCCGTCTCCCACTCGATCGGATCGCCCTTCTTGAAGCCATAGGCCTGCGACAGGGCGACCGAAGGAATGCCCAGCTGCATGCCCTGCATCGCGCCGGCGACCGTGCCGGAGAAGGTGACGTCCTCGGCGATATTCTGGCCGCGATTGACGCCGGACAGGATGAGGTCGGGCTTCTTGCCCTTGACCAGGTCCTGCACCCCGATCAGCACCGCATCGGTCGGGGTGCCGGAAACCGAGAAGCGCCGCTCGTCATATTCACGGATCCGCAGCGGCGCGTGCAGGGAGAGCGAGCGCCCTGCACCCGACTGTTCCAGCGCCGGCGCCACGATCCAGACATCATCCGACAATTCGCGCGCAATCGCCTCGAGCACCTTGAGCCCGCGCGCATGCACGCCATCATCATTGGTGAGCAGAATACGCGGATTGGTCTTCGGGATCATGGCGGGCGTCTCTCATGGCGGCGTTCAGGTCGCCCGCTTCTAGACGATGGGAGACGCGCTGCACATAGCGCGATGCGGTGGCGGGGGGCGGGCGTCGGTGATTCTCGCCCACGGCCGGGCGACGCGCCTTCCCCTTCCTGGATGGAAGCGGTGCCGGCAAAGCCGGCGGAACCGGTGACGATGCCGGGCTCCACAGCTTGGGGCGATTGTGGTAAATTTCGCCCGTCGCCCCGATTTCCTGGAAACAGCCATGCTCCCCGCCTCCTTGCTATTCGGCACCCGCTTCAGCCACGAAGACCTCATGGCCATCCGTGAGCGCGCGACCAATAAGGGCCGCAGCATCGCCGATGTTTTTGCCGCAGCCGTCGAAGATCAGGTCCGGCAACGCCAGCAGGCCGGTGTGCGACCGGAGGTCAGGGCCTTGATGGACGCGGGGCATCGCAAATATGCGCGAGTATTTGAGGCGCTGGCGCGGATGTGAGACGGTTTACCGCCCCGCCTCGTCCCAATCCTCGTGTCCATGTCGAACGCGCAGAATCTCGATTCGCGCCGCATCTGCCTCCCGATAGATCACGACGTGCGAGCCACAGGCATGGATCCGCACAGGCGGATCGATCTCCATCCGCAGGCGGGCCATATGAGGATTTGCAGCAAGCCGCTCGAAGCTTGCGATAAGAGCGGCGAAATAGGCCTCCGCTCGGGCGACACCAAACTGCTTGGCGCCTTCGCGATATATGCCGACCAGATCGGCCTCCGCAGCCCGCGTCAGCCGATAGCGCATCGCCTAGTCCGTCTCTGAGAGCCCGCGTGCCTCGGCCAGCACATCGGCAATCGGACGGTCGCTGAACCCGCTCGCAAGGCCCTCGCCGACCAGCTGCTGGATATTCGCCAGCTTCGCAGCCCGGTCCTGGTCACGGCGGATCAGGTCGCGGACATAATCGCTGGAATTGCTGTAGCGCCCTGTCGCGGCCTGCGCCTCGACCCAGTCCTTCATCCCTTCAGGGAGCGAGATATTCATTGTGGCCATATTGCCCTCCACGATCGCGATGGCAAAGATTGGCGGATTTCTGGCAAAGCATCAAGCGCGGGGCCGGGGGCCATGCCGCCTTGTGTCACGCCCGCAACTTATCCGTCTGCCGCGCCGCGCCCGTATACTGGCAGGGACGAAAACGATGCGGCAGGCGGAGAATCGGGAAAATGGATCGGAAAACGCCTCGGAAACACATCAACAAGCTGGTTTCATTGCCCTTTGTCGACACAAAGTCCGAAACCAAACTGTCACCCAGGCACACCCCCGGCACCAACAGCGCCACACCAGGCCACCATCAAGGTCACACCGGGAGCAAACTACGCCTCCAGCCGCTCCAGCCCGCCCATATAGGGGCGCAGCACAGCGGGGATGGTGATCGAGCCGTCGGCATTCTGGTGGTTTTCCATCACCGCCAGCATGGCGCGGCCGACGGCGACGCCGGAACCGTTGAGCGTGTGCAGGAAGGCCGGTTTCTTCTCGCCCTCCTTGCGATAGCGCGCATTCATCCGGCGGGCCTGGAACTCACCGCAATTGGAGCAGGAGGAGATCTCGCGATAGGTGTCCTGGCTGGGCAGCCAGACTTCCAGGTCATAGGTGCGCTTGGCCGAAAAACCCATATCGCCATTGCACAGCAGCATCACCCGGTAGGGCAGCTCCAGCAATTGCAGGACTTTCTCGGCACAGCCGGTCATGCGGTCGAGTTCGGCGGCGCTGTCTTCCGGCTTCACCAGGGACACCATCTCCACCTTCTGGAACTGGTGCATGCGGATCATGCCGCGCGTATCGCGCCCGGCCGATCCGGCCTCGGCGCGGAAACAGGGCGTATAGGCGGTCATGCGCATGGGCAGCGTGTCTTCGGGATGGATCGCATCGCGCGCCAGATTGGTCAGCGGCACTTCCGCCGTCGGGATCAGCCAGCGGCCATCGGTGGTGCGGAACAGGTCGTCGGCAAATTTGGGAAGTTGGCCGGTACCGAACATGGCTTCATCGCGCACCAGATAGGGCGGGCTGACTTCGGTATAGCCGTGCTCACCGGTGTGTAGATCGAGCATGAACTGCGCCAGCGCACGCTCCAGCCGGGCCAGTCCACCCTTGAGCGCCACGAAGCGGGCACCGGACAGGGCGGCGGCGGCCTCGAAATCCATCTGGCCGAGGCCCTCGCCGAGATCGACATGGTCCTTCGGCTCGTAATTGAAGGCTTTCGGCTCGCCCCAGCGGCGGATTTCCAGATTGTCGTTCTCATCCTTGCCCAGCGGCACATCGGCCTCGGGCAGATTGGGCAGGGCTGCGAGATGCTGGCTCAGCGCCTCGTCGAAATGCTTCGCCTGCTCGCTGCTCTCCTCAAGCACGGCCTTGAGCCGGTCGACCTCGCTGCGCAGACGGTTGAATTCAGCCTCATCGCCGCTCGCCTTGGCGCGCCCGACCAGTTTGGACAGGGCATTGCGCTCGGTCTCGGCCTCCTGCTGGCGTCCGAGCGCCTCGCGGCGCTTGCTGTCGAGGTCAAGCAGGACCGGCGATTGCGGTTCCATGCCCCGGCGGGCCAGGGCGGCGTCGAAAGCGGCGGCATCGTCGCGGATGAGCTTGATATCGTGCATGGCGGTGATCTCGGTTCAACAGGGTGTCAGCGGGCTATAACCCTCGCCGCCGCTGGCGTAAACCGGGTCAGGCCTCGTCGACCTCTGTCGATTTCGGTTCCATCCAGCGCATCAGGCCAACGGAGATGAAAAAGAGCAGCAGCAGGGCCGAGCCGAGCATGATCTGGCTGATCGGATCCGGCGGCGTCACGAAGGCCGCAAACAGGGCAATCCCGACAACGGCAAAACGCCAGCTGCCGAGCATCTGCTTCGAATTGATAATCCCGGCCTTGGCCAGCAGCATCATCAGGATCGGCATCTGGAAGGAGATTCCGAACACCAGCATCAGCGTGGTGATCAAATTCATGTAGTCGGAGACATTGAGCAGAAGCTCGATCGAGATCCCCGGCCCCGCACTGGCCTGCTCCTGGCCGAGCGAGAAGCGCATCACCATCGGCAGGACGAGGAAATAGACAAAGCTCACCCCGGCCGCGAACAGGATGGGCGACAGCGCCAGGAAGGGCGCGAAAGCCCCGCGCTCATTCTTGTACAGGCCCGGCTGGACAAAGCCGTAGACCTGCCAGGCGATCACCGGGAAGGTCACCATGATGGCGCCGACCAGGGAGAGTTTGAGTTTGACGAAGAAGAATTCCAGCGGCGCAAAGAAATTCGCCGTCAGGTCAAGCTCCTCCACCGGCACACCGCGCACCAGAGAAGCCGCCTGGCTATAGGGCGCGAGCAGCCATTCGTAGAGCAGGCCGGAGATCAGGAAACAGCCGATGAAGCCCGCCGTCAGGAAGGCGATCACCAGCAGGAGGCGCTGACGCAGCTCGATCAGATGATCCATCAGCGGCGCGCGGCTCGACTCCACCTCGTCATGTTCGATTTCGGCCATGGGGGCTATTCGTCGTCCCTGGAGGCATCTGGCCGGGCAGGCTCGGAAGGCTCGGGTTGGGGCTTGGAGGCCACGGGCCGCGGCGGTTGCGGCGCACCGAAACCCGCATCGCCGATCCGGTTGGCGCTGGCCATTTTCAATTGCCTGATTTTCTCGTTCTGGGCTTCAAGCGCAACCTTGTCGAGTTCACCGGAGATTTCCTCGATCGGATTGCCGTTCTTCAAGGCTTCGATTTCCTTGCGCAAATCAGCCAGTTCGCTCTCGCGACCGAGTTCGTCGAAACTGGCCTGGAAATCTCTCGCCATACCGCGTGCCTGCCCCAGCAGGCGCCCGATCCGGCGCATCAGCACCGGCAATTGTTGCGGGCCGACCACGACCAGGGCCAGAACCAGCACGACAAGCATTTCCGGCATTCCGATGCCGGGAGCCATGACGGTTAAACTCCGGTTTTTTCGTCTTCGCGCGCCGCGGCGTCGAGGCCGGGAGCCGGAGCGGCGGCGTCATCGCCTTCGCCGTCCTCGTCCTCATCCTTCAGCCCCTTGCGGAAGCTGGTGATGCCCTTGGCAAAATCGCCCATAACGGCTGCAATCTTGCCGCGGCCACCAAACAGCAGCACCGCGAGCAATACGACGAGAAGGATTTGCCACATTCCGGGAGCCATTTGCCCCTCCGTCTAACCAATTGTTACAAGGTCTAATCCAGTTACCCGGCCCCGTCCAATGCGGGGTTCAGATATCTTCACCCTCAGCATCGCCATCATCATCCATGAAGTCGATATGAAATGTGCGCTGATCCTCGTCATCAAGCGGATCCTCGTCATCACTGTCGCCCTCATGGCGGCCCGGATCGGGCACGAAGAAATCCGCCGGGATGCGGGCATCGAGCAGGCCGGCGGCCTTGAGGTCGGCCTGGCCGGGCAGATCGCCGATCGAGGCAAGGCCGAAATACTCCAGGAAGCGCGGCGTGGTGCCATAGGTCAAAGGCCGGCCCGGCGTGCGGCGGCGGCCGCGCGGTCGGATCCAGCGCAGCTCGAACAACAGGTCCAGCGTGCCCTTGGAGACCGCCACACCGCGGATTTCCTCGATCTCGGCGCGGGTGACCGGCTGGTGATAGGCGATGATGGACAGCGTCTCGAGCGCTGCCTGGGAGAGTTTGCGCGGTTCCTGGCGCACCTCATTGAGCGCTTCGGCCAGATCCGGCGCCGTCTCGAAACGCCAGCGCCCGCCGACCTCGACCAGACGCACGCCGCGCGAGGCATATTCCTCGGCCAGGGTGGCCAACAATTCCTGGATATTGGCTTCCAGCGGCAACCGCCCGATCAGGGTTTCCTCGTCGAGCGGTTCGGCGGCGGCGAACAGCAGCGCCTCGAGCAGGCGCAGATTCTCCCGTTCGGTATCGACCGCCAGCCGCAGACCGAGCGCCTCGGACGCCTCGCGATCATCGGCCGGCCCCTGATGCACCGCGCGGGCCCGCAGGGCCGCAATCGCGTCGGTGATCGGATCGGCGACCGGCTCGGCCGTACGGATATCGTCGTCATCACTCATCGATGGTCTCGTTCCTGTCGCAGCCACGCACATAAAGCGGCGCATAGGGCTCGCGCTGGCGTAGCAGCGCATGCCCGTCCTTGGTGATTTCCAGCGCGGCCAGCACCGAGCTGGCGCGTACCGAACTCGACGGCGGCGGCTCGTCGCCAAGATCGTCCGCGTCGGGCAGCAGCGTATCAAATTCGCGCCAGTCCTTCACCTGCGGCAACAGCGTTTCCAGCCGCTCGCGCGCAGTTTCCAGACCGTAAACGCGCGGCACATGCGGCCGGTAGGTCGAGCGGATGCGTGCCGATCGCCGCGTCGCATAGGCCGAGAGCAGATCGTGCAGGTCGGCCTCATAAATCACCGAACGGGTCGAACGCACACCTTCCGGGGCGCCGCGCATGAAGACATCGCGGTCTTCCAGCGGCCGGGCATAGAGGGCCTCGCCGGCCGCGCGCATCGCATCAAGGCGGCGCAGCCGGAAGGCCAGGGCCTGGGCCAGCACCTCGACGGGCGCATCATCATCCTTGGGCGGTTTGGGCAGGAGGAGTTTGGACTTGAGGAAGGCCAGCCAGGCCGCCATCACCAGATAATCGGCCGCCAGATCCAGCCGTTTGCGGCTCGCCGCGGCCATGAAACCGAGATATTGCTCCGCCAGTTCCAGGATCGAGATGCGGGCGAGATCGATCTTCTTCTTGCGGGCCAGGGCGAGCAGGAGGTGCAAGGGGCCCTCGAACCCGTCGAGATCGACGACGAGCGCTTCCGTCTCGGCCTCCTCGGCCGCCTCGAAGCGCAATTCCTCCTCGAACTCCTCGCTCACATCGTCCTCATCGTCGGCACTGTCACCGTCTGGCCAGCTCCAGCAGCTCATTGAGCTCTGATTCGCCGGTTTCCGGGTCGAAATCCTCGATTACATCGCGGGCCTGTTCGGCCAGATGTGCCCGCTCAAGCGCCTTGCCGGCCAGGCGCGGCGCCGCTTCAGCGACCTGGCGCATCTCGCCGCGGTCGCCATTGCAATGCAGGAGAATATCACAGCCGGCCCGGATCGAGGCCTCGCCGCGCTGGCGGAAAGTGCCCGACAAGGCCTTCATGGAGAGATCATCGGTCATCAGGAAACCGTCAAAACCGATCTCGCCGCGGATCACATTGCCAACCACGTCCGGCGACGTGGTGGCCGGGTTTTCCGGGTCGATATCGGCGTAGACGATATGCGCCGTCATCGCCATCACGGCCGTGTTGAGCTTGCGGAAGGCGGCAAAATCCGTCTCCGAGAGCAGACCATGCTCCTCGGTGACACGCGGCAGCGCCAGATGGCTGTCGGCATCGGCGCGGCCATGGCCGGGGATATGCTTGATCACCGGCGCCACGCCGCCCGCCATCAGCCCGTCCATCGCCGCCTGGCCCAGCAGGGCGACAATATCCGGCGTCTCGCCAAAGGAGCGTTCGCCAATAATGTCGTCGGCGCCGGGAATGCGCAGATCGAGCACGGGCGCGCAATCGACATCAACGCCCACGCCGCGCAGCTCATGTGCCAGCAGACGGTGATTGAGCCTGACCGCCGCGATCGCCGCTTCCGGTTCGCGTTCAAAGAGATCGCCGAAGACCTGCGCCGGCGGCGCCTTGCGCCAGGTCGGCGGTTTCAGGCGGGCAACACGTCCGCCCTCCTGGTCGATCAGGATCGGCACATCGCGGCCGAGCGCATCGCGCAGGCTGCCGGTCAGGCGGGCAAGCTGTTTCGGCCCATCGATATTGCGCGCGAAAAGAATGAAGCCCCAGGGATCGGCATCGCGGAAGAAAGCCTTCTCGACCGTCGTGAGCTTGGGCCCCGACAATCCATAGATCGCGGCACTGATACTCATCGGCGCGCGACCAGGCAGTCCTGCCCGTCCTGCTGCAGCCGCGCACAATAGGCGACGGCCTCGTCGCGGCTGGAAAAGGCGGCGATGCGCAGACGGTGATAGGTGCCGCGCTCGGGAATATTGACCTCGACAACATCGGGCACGACGCCGGCAGCAATGCCGGAAAAGCGGGTGCGGAAGGCCAGCCAGGCGGCCTCGGCATCGTCCTGGGAGCGGAAGGAGGCGATCTGCACCACCCAGTTGCCACTGGTATCGACGGCGATGCCGGCTGCGGCCGGAGCGCGCTCGGGCGCAGGCTCGGGTTCGGGTTGACGCACAACGGGAGCTGGCCGGGGTTCCGGTTCAGCCTGTTGCGGCGCCGGCTCGGACACGGCGGGACGGTCGGGCGCCTGGCGCGGGACCACTTCGGTGGTTTGCGATGCTTCAGGCTGCGGCTGATCACCGGTCTGATCGGCATCAACAGTCTCGATCCGCAGGGCGGGCCGGTTCTCGTCGAGCGGCTCTTCAGGTCCGGGACGCGTGGTCACAGCCTCGTCGCTGTGATCCTCGCCGGTCAGCCGGTCATAGACATCCATGTCGGTATCGGGCGTCTGCTCGCCGCCGGGGTCGAGCGGACGCTCGCGATAGGGCTCGGTATTGGCCAGAAGGCGCGGCGCACCATCGCGGCCACTCTCGCGCAGGCCCTGATTATAGGCGCTCCAGACAACGCCGAGAAACAGCACGAAAACCGCAAAGGCCGCCGCGAGCAGCAGCGGGCCGCGGCGCGAATCCTCATCGCGCGCATCGAAAGTGGCGAACTCGTCGGTCGGAGGAGCATAGGCCCCGAGGCGAGCATCGTCGTCCTGATCCGTCATGGCATCCTGGCGTCTGATCCTGCGCCGCACGAATCGCGCGGTGCAACAAAACAATAGCACTCTCTCGAGCGCCGATTTAGCGAACTCTCAGCCGGTTTGCGGCCCACGACTAGAAATAGCCCTGGACCGTAAACAGGCGGCGATGTTCCTCAACCGCAAAACGGTCTGTCATCCCGGCGATATAATCGCAAACAGCACGCGCTGTCTGCGCCGAACCGGGCTGGCCCATGCCCGAACGCACATCCGGTGGCAGCACGCCGGGATCGGAGAGGTAGAGGTCGAACAGATCGCTCATCACCCGCTGCCCCTGGCTCATCATGCGATTGACCTTGTAGTGGCGGTACATATTGGCAAACAAATGCCGCCGCAGCGCCGCCAGGATTTCCAGCATCCCGTCGGAAAACGCGACCATCGGCCGGTCCAGCTGACGCAGCGCATCGGCGCTCTGCGGTTCCGCCTCCGCCAGCCGCCGCCGGGTTTCGTCGAGCACATCGCCGACCATCAGGCCGATCAGTTCGCGCACAGCCTCATGGATCAGCACAGTGCGCTTGATATCGGGCCAGCGCTTGTCGACGCGGCGGAAGATGTCGCCGAGCAGAGGCAGGTCGAGCAGCGGTTCCAGCTCCAGCAGGCCCGAGCGCAATCCATCATCGAGATCGTGATTATTGTAGGCGATATCGTCAGACAGTGCGGCGATCTGGGCCTCGAGCCCGGCATGGGTGTGAAGCTCCAGCGCCCGCCAGTCCTCGTAGTCGGTGAAGGCCCAGGCCAGACCGGAGCCATCGCCACCGGGCGCCATCAGCGGGCCGTTATGCTTGACCACACCCTCCAGCGTCTCCCAGGTCAGGTTGAGGCCGTCGAATTCCGGATAGCGCACTTCCAGCTTGGTGACGACGCGCAGGGTCTGGGCGTTGTGGTCGAAACCGCCAAACTCCTGCATCTTCTCCGCCAGCACGCGCTCGCCGGAATGGCCGAAGGGCGGGTGGCCGAGATCATGCGCCAGCGCCAGCGCCTCGGCGAGATCCTCGTCGCCGCCCAGCGCCCGGGCCAGGGTGCGGGCAATCTGGGAGACCTCCAGCGAATGGGTCAACCGGGTGCGATACTGGTCCCCCTCATGCGCCACGAAGACCTGGGTCTTCTCCTTCAGCCGCCGGAAGGCGCCGGAATGGATGATGCGATCGCGGTCGCGCTGGAAGGCATTGCGCATGGCGCTGCCGGGCTGGGGGAAATACCGCCCCTTCGATTGCGCCGGATGGCAGGCATAGGGGGCGCGAAACCGGTCATTGGCCGCTATCATCATGTCGCTTGGGCCTTTCATCAGCACCGGTGCGGGTCCATATAGAACATCAAGCTCTTAAACTGAACGCCGGATATGGCCTGATCATGACGACACCTGTGACACTGTCCGCCAATGCGGCCCGGCAGATCAATACCATCCTCGCCGCCCAGGGCGCAGCCAGCCTGCTGCGCATCGGCGTGGTCGGGGGTGGCTGTTCCGGATTTTCCTACACATTCGACCTCGACACCGAGGTCCAGGCCGACGATCTCGTGCTCGAGCGCGATGGTGCCAAGGTCGTGATTGACGAGGCCTCCCTGCCCTTCCTGGAAGGCTCGGAAATTGACTATGTCGATGAGCTGATCGGCGCCTCCTTCAAGATCCACAACCCCAATGCCACCGCCGCCTGCGGCTGCGGAACGAGTTTCTCGGTCTGACGCAGGTCCACGAAGCGCTGGCCTGGACCGCCAGCCTGTCCATCAAGGAGGGTTTTGATGGCCTATGTTCAGGGTTATGTCGCAGCCGTGCCGAATGCCAATCGAAAGGCGTTCGAGGACAGCAGCGAAATCATGATCGCCATGATGAAGGAATATGGCGCTCTGGAATGCGTCGACTGCTGGGGCGTCGATGTGCCCGATGGCAAGATCACCTCATTCCCGCGAGCGGTGAACAAGAAGGACGACGAGACCGTCACCTTCTCCTGGGCGATCTGGCCGGACAAGGCCACCTGCGACGCCGCAATGGAAAAAATAATGGCCGATCCGCGCATGACGCCGGACGTGATGCCCTTCGACGGCGAGCGAATGATCTTCGGAAGTTTTGAAAAGATTGGCGAGGGCTGAGCGCGACATGACAATCCCGCATGGCGTCGCTGGCGCCCTGGCCGCACGCATCTCCACACGCGCCTATCTCGACACCCCGGTCAGCGAGGCGCAAGTGCGCGAATTGCTGACGCTGGCAGCCCGCGCGCCCTCAGGCGGCAATCTCCAGCCCTGGCAGGTCAATGTCGTCACCGGCGCGGCCCGTCAGCGCGTGATCGATGCGGTCAAGGCGATTCAGGCGGAACACCCGTTCGGAGAGCCCGAGCTGGAATACCAGATCTATCCCAAGCCGATCATCGATCCCTGGCGCGCCCGGCGCTTCGCCTGCGGCGAGGCCG
Organism: Maricaulis sp.; assembly: GCF_048270265.1. Classification (GTDB taxonomy): domain Bacteria; phylum Pseudomonadota; class Alphaproteobacteria; order Caulobacterales; family Maricaulaceae; genus Maricaulis. The sequence continues at coordinate 13,760 of NZ_JBLWTD010000022.1, forward strand.
TCTATGCCTCGATGGATATTCCGCGCGAAGACAAGATGGCCCGTCTCACCCATGTCGCGCGCAATTTCGAATTCTTCGGGGCGCCGGTCGGGCTCTTCGTGTCGATCCACAAGGACATGCAGCCGGGCCAATGGTCGGATCTGGGCATGTTCATCCAGAGCTTCCTGCTCGCCGCCACCGAGGCCGGCCTTGGTACCTGCGCCCAGGAAGCCTGGTCGATCTATCCCAGGACCGTGAAGACCGCCGCCGGCATCCCAGCCGATTTCACCCTGTTCTGCGGCATCGCCCTGGGCCATGCCGACCCGGATGCGCCGGTCAACACGACGCGGACCGAGCGGGCGGATGTCGACGAGTTCGCGAGTTTTGCGGGCTTCTAGGCAGCGCAGACCAGCGCGCCGTCGCAAAACGCCTGCAGTGCCGCCAGCCAGCCCAACAGGCCAATCAGCCAGACCACCGGGATCGCAATCATCCACTTCAGGGCGGAGCCGCGTTGGCCGCCATTGAAACGCAACCAGCCAATCACCAGCGCCAGCAGTGCCGCCAAGGGTCCACAGGGCGAATAGACCGCGAAGACGGCGGCCGGCACCGGCAGGCCACCACCGCCCAGCATCCGCCAGGCGGGCTCCCACATCACCGATGAGGCAACGCCGAAGGCGATGATCACCAGGCTGGCGGAAATCAGCCAGGCCCGGCCCGGTCCGGATGCCGGGCTCGTCCCGGCTTCGTCGGTTTCATCCTGCACGTGTCTGCCCATCCCTGTTCATTCTGCGCTCTGACGGCTTCACTCAAACCGCAAATCGCCTAAGGTGCGGTCCTCTGCCGACAAAGCGAAGCGAACCGCCATGACCCTGACCCTCGCGTCCTGGAACGTCAATTCCATCAAGGCCCGCCTGCCCAATGTGCTCGACTGGCTCGGCGAAGCCAAGCCCGACATTGTCTGCCTGCAGGAGATCAAGACCGTCGATGAGGGCTTCCCGCGCGAAGAGATCGAACGGCTCGGCTATAACATCATTACCCATGGCCAGAAGACCTATAACGGCGTCGCCATCCTGTCGAAATTCCCGATCGAGGAGACCCTGCCCGGCCTGCCCGGCGATGAGAGCGACGAGCAGGCGCGCTATCTCGAGGCGGTGATCTCGGCACCCAGCGGCCCGATCCGTGTTGCCTCGATCTATCTGCCCAATGGCAATCCGGCACCGGGCCCGAAATATGATTACAAACTGGCCTGGATGGACCGCCTGGCGCGACATGCCGAAGGCCTGCTCAAGCTGGAAGAAGCCCTCATCCTGGCCGGCGATTACAATGTCATCCCGCGCGACAGCGATTGCTGGGATCCGGAAGTCTGGGAGATGGACGCCCTCGCCCTGCCGCAAAGCCGCGCCGCCTTCGACCGCCTCAAATGGCTCGGACTGACCGAAGCCTTCGAACAGCTCGATGGCCGCGCCCACCAGTACACATTCTACGATTACCAGGCCGGCCGCTGGAACAAGGGCCAGGGCATCCGCATCGACCACCTGCTGTGCTCACCACAGGCGGCGGATCATCTCGAAAGCATCGAAATCCACAAGAAGACCCGCGGCGAGCCCAAGGCCTCCGATCACATTCCGATCGTCGGGACATTTTCGCTCTAGGCGGGCGCATTTTCCTTTGAAATGAAATACTTGAAACGCTCGCCCGGGACCGGGCGAGGCCGGACTCCTGTAGCCTTTTTTCGACCCGATCTCACCTCCGGATATATGTGAATCGTATTTACGAACTTTGTTCGTTTACAAATCGGGAAACCGGAGTCATGGTTTGCCGGCGAAAAGGAGACCATCATGTTCAAACGCATCACACTTGCCTTCTGTCTCGCCCTGCCCCTGGCCACGCCCGCCGTGCACGCACAATCGGGCAATGCTTCGGCCCAGGCCTCCGGCGATCTCGTTGGCGGTTCTGTCGAGGTTGGCGCCACGCTGGCCTCCGCCGGCCTCACCGTCACCGCGGCCAGCGTCGTCGCGGTTGCCGGCACGACGGCGGCCATTGTCACTGCCGATCCCGACCTGGCCGCCGATACGCTCGAACTCGCCGGAGACATCGCCGCAGCCCCCTTCACAGGGAATGCGCCACTCGAGATTGATGACGCGATTATCGTTCCAGATGCAGCGCCGGATGTGCCCTATGGCGGGCGTCAGCCATGAGTTGGCGCGGGCTCACCCTGGCCCTGGCGCTGGGTCTGGCCGGGCCGCAAATCGCCGAGGCCGGCTCCAGCGCCACACCGGTCACCCCCTTCCCCGTCGAGGATTCCGCCGACTTCTCCAAACAGATCGAGCGTGAGCTCGCGAGCCAGGGCGCGCGCGTCGCCATGGTGTTCCGCACCGGGCGCGCCCGCGAGGACCTGCCCGCGGGCATTCGCTATACCCATGGCGCCTTCTGGGTCTATTCCGAGCTGGAGACCGTGGATGGCCGCCGCATTCACGGCTATGCGGTCCATAATCTCTATCATGGCGAGGACGACCGCCGGACCTCCTATCTGGTGCAGGACTGGCCGCTCAATTTCACCCAGGGCGATGTTGTCGGCGAGGCGGGAATCATCATCCCGACGCCGGAAATGCAGGCGCGGCTGGCCGCGATACTGGTCAGCGATGCCGAGACCCTGCATCAGCCGGACTACTCCCTGCTGTCCAACCCCCACGATCCGCGTTTCCAGAATTGCACGGAATACATGCTGGATCTGGTCGCGGCGGCGGCCTGGGAAACCCGTGACCGGAACCAGATCACGGCCAACCTCACGGCCTGGTTTGAACCGACCCCGGTGGAGGTCAGTCTGCTGGAACGCCTGCTCGGCCCGACGGTCGATGAACGGATCCGGCTTGAGGACCAGCGCGGCACGATCCGCACGGCCACCTATCGCTCACTGGCTGAATTCATGACCCGCTACGGCCTGTCCGAACGCGCCTATGAGATCACGGCGGACTTCCTGACGGAGGCAGGGCCCGGGCCCACGGGATAATCGCTGACAGCAAGGCGCGGCTCAGCCGGAGGAGGCGCTCCATGAAGGCCTGGTCTGGCAGGTAGCGGACCAAGCTCAAACTTTACAAGTTACGTACAGCGTAATATTCTCACGCCATGATCGTGTCGTGGAGAGACAAGGTTGCGCAGGCGCTTGCGGAAGAGGATCGCCCACCGGGAAATGCCCGGTGGCAGAATGTCAGCCGGATTGTTGTCCGCAAACTGGCGCAATTGCACGCAGCCGAAACACTGCTCGATCTTCGATCACCCCCTGGCAACAGGCTGGAAGCGCTCAGAGGTGATCGGCACGGCGAACACTCAATCCGGGTCAATGACCAGTGGCGGATCTGTTTTCGCTGGACGGATGACGGCCCGGCCGAAGTGGAAGTCGTCGACTACCACTAGCCTTAACGTGATCGATCACGGTGAAACGGAAACAGAATTATGCGTACAAACATGACCCATTCGACGGAAACACCGATGTTCGGGTTGCGGGTCCATCCCGGCGAGATACTGGTCGAGGACTTCATGAAGCCGCACGGCTTGTCTGCGAGTCAGCTGGCCCTGGCCTTGAACACCGCGCCCGCCAATGTCTCGCGCATCGTCAATGGCAAACAGGCCGTCTCGCCGGAAATGGCTTCGCGGCTGGCCTGCGCTTTCGGCACCACGGTCGGTTTCTGGATGAATTTGCAGAATAACTACGACCTCGCCTCGATCGGCAAGGCACGATGGGACGAGATCCGCAGCGAAGTACAAGCCGTCCGCGCGGCCTGACCGGCTCACCCGTTTCTCAGCCGCCCTCGCCCAGCACCGGCGGTTTGACCAGGTTTTCGATGATGTCGATTACCCGCGTCAGATCATCGATAATGGTCTTGATACGGGCCTCGTCGGCGAGCGGTTTGAACATCGAACCGGCCTCGAACTGATTGCCGGTCTCTGCCGCGATCAGCAGTTCGCCCTCACCGCTATGTTCGTCAAAGGCGGCGCGGACATTCTTGCCCTTGAGCGCCTTTTCCAGCCGGACCAGGCGTTCCATGAAGGCCGGGTCGAGCATATAGCGCGCCAGCACCTGATCGGTGCCATAGACCTCGAAGGCCTTTTCGAACTCGGGATCGACCAGGGCGACACGTTCAAGCTTTTTCGAACCGAAGGACCGGCCCAGCGCCGCGAGCCCGTTGAAAATGCCGGCATCGCGCGTGATCACGGTGACGCCCTCGACCTTGCGCGGGAAATTGATCCGGATCAGGACGCCGCGGAACACCGTGACCCAATGGGTCGATTTTCCGGAACGGCGCCGCTCCTCGAGATGGGCCTCATAGAGTTCGAAATCGCAGCCCAGCCGCTCGCCCGAGAAATGGTCCTCGAAACTGCAACGCGTATAGGAGGGCAACAGGCCATAGGCGCGGAAGGTTGCGAAGCGTGCCGGCTCGGGCGGCGCGAGGGCATAGTTGAGCTGGCAGACCTCGGCGATCTTGGAGTTGAGCTCGGCCTTGATCGACTTGCGCAGGCGTTCCATCCGCCGGCCACCGATCAGCATGCCGCCGACAAGGCCAAAGAAGGTCCCGATCAGCGGGAACATGAATTCCGGCTCGCGGGTATAGAAATACACGCCAGCGGCTAGCCCGATCAGGGCCATGCCCCCCGTCCAGGCGATGAAGCGCGACACGCTGGTCTTGCGTTCCGCTTCAAGCGAGGCGAGCCAAGGCTCCAGCGTCTCGCGCCAGAGCCCCTGAAATGCTTCGTTCATGCCGTCCCCCCCCCAGGTCAGTTCGTGGCCGGGCTACATCGCGGCGAGCCGCTCCAGCGCTTCGACCATTTTGACACGTTGCGTCGCATAGTCAGCCAGTTTCTCGCGCTGTTCGGCGACCAGGGCTTCGGGCGCATTGGCGATGAAACGCTCATTGCCGAGCTTGCCTTCCAGCCGCTTGATCTCGCCGTCGAGCTTGGCGATTTCCTTGCCGATGCGCGCGCGCTCGGCGTCGAAATCGATCACACCGGCGAGCAGCAGGGCAAAGGTCGCCTCGCCGACCACGGTCTGGGCCGAGGCTTGCGGTGCACTGTCGGACGGCGTCACACTGGCCAGGCGCGCCATGCGCTTGATCAGCGTGTCCTGACGCTCGAGCCGCGCCAGGGTTTCAGCCGAGGCCCCGATCACGGCGACATCAAGCTGGGCACCCGGCGGGATATTCATCTCGGCGCGCAGACGGCGGACATCCGTGACCAGACCGATCAGCCAGTCCATCTCGGCCTGGGCGTCCGGATCGGTGAGTCCGTCCAGCTGTGGCCAGGCGGCCGTGATCAACTGGGTGTCGCGGGTGCCGGTCTGGGCCCAGAGCTCTTCGGTGACGAAGGGCATGAAGGGGTGGAGGATTTTCAGCGCCTGGTCGAGCACGAAGGCGGTCGTCGCCCGCGTCTCGGCCTTGGCGGCCTCGTCATCGCCCATGAAGAGCGGTTTCGCGAGTTCCAGGTGCCAGTCGCAGAACACATTCCACACGAAGCGATAGGCCGCAGCCGCCGCCTCGTTGAAACGGAAACCATCGAGCCCGGCATTGACGGCTTTCACCGTCTGCTCGCACTCGGACAGGATCCAGCGATTGACGGTCTGCCTGACCGATTTCGGATCGAAGGCGGCGTCCGGCTTGCACTCATTCATTTCGCAAAAACGTGCGGCATTCCACAGCTTGGTGCCGAAATTGCGATAACCCTCAACGCGGTCCTTGGACATGCGGATATCGCGGCCCTGCCCGGCCTGGGCGGCCAGGGTGAAGCGCACGGCATCGGCGCCGTATTCGTCGATCAGCTCGAGCGGATCGATCACATTGCCCTTGGATTTCGACATTTTCTGGCCGTGCTCATCACGGACCAGGGCGTGGATATAGATATCCTTGAACGGCACCTCGCCCATGAAATGCAGGCCCTGCATCATCATGCGGGCGACCCAGAAGAAGATGATGTCGAAAGCGGTGATCAGAACCGAGGTCGGGTAGAAGCGCGCCAGTTCCGGCGTCTCCTCCGGCCAGCCCAGGGTCGAAAACGGCCACAGCGCCGAGGAGAACCAGGTGTCGAGCACGTCCTCGTCCTGGGTCAGCGCGACATCACGGCCATGCCGGGCGCGCGCCTGTTCCAGCGCCGCCGCCTCATTCTCGGCGACATAGACTTCGCCATCGGCGTCATACCAGGCCGGAATGCGATGCCCCCACCAGAGCTGGCGCGAGACGCACCAGGGCTGGATATTGCGCATCCATTCGAAATAGGTCTTTTCCCAATTCTTCGGATGGAAAGTGGTGCGCCCGTCCTCGACGGCAGTGATGGCGTCCTTGGCCAGCGTCGCGGCATCGACATACCACTGGTCGGTCAGCCAGGGCTCGATCACGACATTGGAGCGGTCACCGAAGGGCTGCATCACCAGCTTGTCCTCGACTTCGCGCAGCAAGCCGAGTTCGTCCATTCGGGCGACCAGAAGCTTGCGGACCTCGAAGCGGTCGAGGCCGCGCCATTCGGCCGGGATACGGTCGAGACCGCCCGTGCCGTCATCCTCGGTCAGGAAGCGGGCTTCGCGGTCGAGCAGGTTGATCTTGGGGAGGTCATGGCGTTTGCCGACCTCGAAATCATTGAAGTCGTGGGCCGGGGTGATCTTCACACAGCCGGTGCCCTGCTCCGGATCGGCATGTTCATCGGCGACGATGGGAATTTCGACATCGGCGATCGGCAGGCGGATCATCTTGCCGATCAGATGCTGGTAGCGCTCATCATCGGGATGGACAGCCACGGCGGCATCGCCGAGCACGGTTTCCGGGCGCGTGGTCGCCACGACCAGCTCGCCGGAGCCATCGGCCAGCGGATAGGCGAAATGCCAGAAATGGCCCTGGACTTCGCGGTTCTCGACTTCGAGATCGGAGATCGCGGTCTGGAAATGCGGGTCCCAGTTCACCAGGCGCTTGTCGCGATACATCAGGCCTTGCTGGTGCAGCTCGATGAAGACTTTCTGCACGGCAGCAGAGAGGCCGTCATCAAGCGTAAAGCGCTCACGGCTCCAGTCGCAGGAGGCACCGAGACGGCGCAATTGCCCCATGATCTCGCCGCCGCTTTCCGCCTTCCATTCCCAGACGCGCTCGACAAAGGCCTCGCGGCCCATATCGCGGCGTGATTGATTGCCTTCGGCGGCCAGCTGGCGCTCGACCACCATCTGCGTCGCAATGCCGGCATGGTCGGTGCCCGGCTGCCAGAGCACGCTGTCGCCCAGCATGCGCTTGTAGCGGATCAGCACGTCCTGCAGCGTATTGTTGAGCGCGTGGCCGATATGCAGACGGCCCGTCACATTCGGTGGCGGAATGACAATGCAGAAGGGATCCGCCTCGGGATCCTCCTTCGGCTTGAAGGCACCAGATGATTCCCAGCTCGTATAGAGACGGGTTTCGGCTTCGCGGGGGTCGAATGTCTTTTCCATCATGGGGCGCATGAATAAAGGGCACCGACTATTCAGTCGATGCCCTTTAATGAATTCAGCACTGCGTGCAGCAGTTAGCGGCGGCGGCGCGCCACCCGGTCGATCTCGGCCTGGACCTTTTCATCGACAATGCCCGGCAGGTTGGTGTCGAGCCATTCCTTCAGCATCGGACGCAGAAGCGCGCGGACCACGCCTTCCAGCGTGCGGCCTTCCTCGTCGGAAATGCGGATCGTGTCGGCCAGGGAATGGAAAGCCCCCATCGCCGCCTGGGCCGCAGGCTCGCTCATGAGCGCGTCTTCAATGTCGGCCTCGACCGTGTCCAGATCCATGACAGGTTCCGGTGCAGGTGCAGGAGCCGGTGCCGGCTCGGGCTCCGGTTCCTCGAATGCGACAATGTCCAGATCGTCATCGCGATCGACGATCATCAGATCATCATCGCCGACAATCGGATCGGTGCCGCCCTCGGGCTCATCGATCCGGTCCGTCAGTTCGAGAACGTCGCCGGCATCGCCCGCGTCGTCAGCATCACCAAAGATATCGTCGATCGCACTCTGATCGGCGGTTTCCGGTTCCGCTGCCGGCGCCGGAGCGGCGGGCTCGGCCTCGGCTTCGGCCGGGGCGTCGTCTTCATTGATGATCCGTCGGATGGAGGAGAGAATCTCCTCCATGGATGGTTCGTTATCGGCGGCTTGCTCTGCCATGGTCGCGCACGTCCCTAACCGGTCGTTTCTCGTATCAGGCGAATAAACCGGGCGCAGCCCTGCCTGTCCAGCCCAAGAATCTTTATTCAGGCTAATTCCAGGGTGTTAAATCAAAGTTAGGGAGTGAGAAACGATCCGGCTCGCCTGCCACATCATAGACTTCGACGTTCAGCCCCATGCGTTCAGCGGAAAGCAGCCCCATCGCCTGCAACAGGCGATAGCCAGCGACATAGGAGTCGCGCTCCGCCGTCACCAGGGTCAGCCGGGATGCCAGCAATTCCTGTTCTGCATCAAGCACATCAAGCGTGGTGCGCAAGCCGACATAGGCTTCCTGCTCGACACCGTCGAGCGCGATCTCATTGGCGCGGACCGCCTGGCGGCTCGATTCGATCACCGCCTGGGAGGTGATGTAGGCATTCCACGTATTGGTGACGCCCTCGGTCACCTGACGCCGGGCGAGCAGCGACTGCTGCCGGGTCTGTTCTTCCTGGGCAATCGCGGCGCGAACCCGCGAACGATTCAACCCACCGGTGAAAAGCGGCACGGAAATCTGTCCGACAATCGAGGTCGAGTCGCGCTCATCGCCCGCATAGGAGGCATCGCGCGAACCGGAGGCCGACGCCGACAGGGAAACCTGCGGGCGCAGCGAGCTGCGGGCCATGCGGATGGAATGGCTGGCTGCCTGCTCACCATATTGGGCAGCAAGCAGTTCCGGGCTGTAGCGGTAGGCGGTCTCGGCGGCATCGGCGAGATTGTCAGGCAATTCGGGCAAGGCTGGCGGATCCTGCAGCGTTGCCGGCGGCTGGCCGGTCACGCGCTCATAGGCGGCGCGGCTGGTGGCCAGCTGCGCCTGTGCTGCGGACAGCTCGGCCTGGGCGCCGGACAGGCGCGCCTCGGCCTGGGCAACATCGGTACGGGTGATCTCACCGACCTCGAAACGGTCGCGCGCGGCCTGGAGGTGCTGGGCCAGCACGTCGGCATTGCTGCGGCGGATATTCACGACTTCGGAATCGCGGCGCACATCCATGAAGGCGGTGATCGCATCGACCAGCACGGCCTGCTCGACCGCACGAAGATTTTCACGACCGGCATAGATCAGGGCCGTCGCCTGATCGACGGCGCCGCCATTATAGCCACCGCTATAGATCGACTGGTTCGCCGTCAGCGAATAATTCTTCGGGGTTGAATCGCTCTCGGAACTGCCGCTGAGCGGTGAGGACGGGCCGCTTACCGATTCGCTGTGCTGCGCACTGACCGAGGCCGAGGCCGAGACCTGCGGCAGATAACCGGCGCGCGCCTGGACCCGACCTTCGTCGGTGGCACGCAGCCGCGCTCGCTCGGCCTGCAAGGTCGGGTTGGAATTATAGGCCAGGGCCAGGCTTTCCTCGAGGCTCTGCGCCTGCGCCGCAGCGCCCATCGCCAGAAGCGATACACAGCCCGTCGCGGCCATCGCCCACATTTTCAAACGCGTCATCTGCAAATCCCTTTACCGGCAGCAAGCCAATATGACTTAGGCACCGTCATCATAGCGCCTCAAGAACGAGAGGCCAGTACCACTCTTGTCGCAGCCATATAGGCATGGCCACGCGACAATTGAACAGCGTTCACGATTATAGTTTCGCAATCCCGGCCCCATGACTGCGTTTAACGGCCGGCACCGGGGATTCCGTCGCCCGAATGCAACACTTTGCAGTGGCTAGAATGCGAAGCCGGGCTCCGGCTCGAAACCGGGCAGCAGTCTGGCCGTCGCATCAAAGACAATGCGCTCGCCGATTCCTGCCGCAGAACGCGTGAAAACCGTGGCCTTGCCGACCGGTCCCTTGCGGACGATCGCCACCAGACGCCCGCCCGGCGCGAGCTGATCGAGCCAGGCCTGGGGCACGGCGCTGACCGAACCATTGACGAAAATCACATCGAACGGCCCCTGGGCCGGCACACCCAGCTTCGGATCGCCGGTGATGATGACAGCATTGTCGGCACCGATATCAGCCAGCAGCCCGCTGGCCCGCGACAGCCCGTCCTCATCATCGTCCAGACCAACCACGGTCTCGGCCATGTGCGACAGGATCGCGGTCGAATAACCGCGCCCGCAGGCGATATCGAGCACGAGTTCGTCGGGCTGGACTTCCGCGGCGTGAATCAGCTTGGCCAGATCGCGCGGCCGCATCATCGTGCGCTTGTCACCGGTGGCGACTTCCACATCGGCATAGGCCGAGGCGATGCGCGCGCGCGGCGTGAAGAGATGGCGGGGCACGGTCATGAAAGCCGCGATCAGGCGGCGATCCGTGACGTCGGCCGGGCGAATCTGGCAATCCACCATTTGTTTGCGGGCCTGGTCAAAATCGTTCACGGCTCTCTCCCTGCCTGGGTCCGGCCTCGCGCCGGTGCTGGCGCTGATATATCCTGCTGCGGCCAAGGCGGGCAAGCACTGTGCTGCGTGCGCATCACATACCGGTGCAACTGACAAGTTTCACCACTCCATGCCCTCGCCGATTGCCCCCGGCGCGCGGCGCGGTTATAGGTCGCAATTGGAGCTGGCACCGTGGCGGAGTGGTTACGCAGCGGATTGCAAATCCGTCCACCCCGGTTCGATTCCGGGCGGTGCCTCCAAGCTCCCTCACCCCGACATTACAGCGCAAGTCAGCCCTCCCGGGGGCGAAGCGAATCTCCCGAAAGATCACGCCGGGCAGAGCTGACAGGGATCAGGCTTCAGCAGAGGCCGCGCCAATGCCGGCCTTTTCGAGCTCGGCATCAAGCCGCCCGGTCAGGAACATCAGATACATCCGGAAATCCCCGATCAGTGACCAGAGCGGGTAGGTGAAGGTGGCCGGCTTGTTGCGCTCGACAAAGGCGTGGCTGACCCAGGCGAAGAAATATCCGGCCAGGGGCACAGCCAGCAAGGCCCACCAGGTCTGGGTCAGAATCGCGCCGAGCAGCACCAGGACCGCCAGGGTCGAGCCGACATAGTGCCAGTGGCGGGTCGCAGGCCGTGCATGTTCGCGCAGATAATAGGGCCAGAATGATTCGAAATTCTGATGCTCGCGCATGTGATTCTCCCCGAAATTGCCATCACAGACCCATATCACAGGGCGCGGGCCGGTCGGAAACCCGCTGCATCATGGATAATCTCGACCTAACGCAACACGCCATATTTCCATGTATCGATTAGGTTTTCAGCAATCACACTGAACCAAATGAGAAAATCCGCCGCGGAAATTAACCGGTCCTTAAGGGCTCTCGGGTGAATTTGCTCATGTCTTCCCGTGAAGACACCCCACCATCCACCCAATGCCTTTTCGGGAGCCCAGACGGCTCCCGATTTTTTTTGCCTGCGAATAGCAGAGCAAATGCAGAACTCTGGCAGCAACGCGCTTGCCACCGCCGCAAAAGCTCTGATATACGCGCCGTCTCGCTTGCGAGAGAGATGTTCCCCGGTAGCTCAGTTGGTAGAGCAAGCGGCTGTTAACCGCTTTGTCGCTGGTTCGAGTCCGGCCCGGGGAGCCACTCTCGCAAGCGAATTATCCCTTTCAGGTCTTTGCCCGCGCCTCGAGCCGCCCGTCGAACCTACGCGCGGCCTCGAAAAAGCGCTTGCGCAGCGAGGCGGCATAGGGATTGAGCTGCTCGATCGCCTGGAAGAGTTCGTCGCTGTCATTGCGCACCAGATCCGTCGCCTGACGCAGAAGATCATAGCTTTTCGTGGTGTAGGGCGGCGGCGGGATATCCAGCTCGGCGATTACGCGCGAGACCAGATGCGTCAGCGCCTGCACATTGGCCATCGCCCGGTCATGCGTGTCCGCATCGGACAGATGCACCTCCAGCCCCAATACATCGCCGCACAACGCTTCCACACCGCCAGCATCAGCGCCGGCCTCGGGACAGATCACGATTGACTGCCCCGCCAGCCCCTGCGCTGCGCTTTGCGGTCCGAACAGGGGATGCGTGCCGATAATGCGGACATGGTCGGGCAGCGTGTCACGCATCACCCGCATGGGCTCGACCTTCACCGAGGCGACATCAAGCACCAGCGCGCCCTGTGGCAGCACAGCGGCGATCTCGCTGCAGGTCTGCTCCAGTGCCTGTACCGGCACCGCCAGCACCACGATCGGACAGGCTGCCGCCTGCGCCAGGCTGACACGCTCAATGCCGACCACCGGCGGCGCATCGGGATCATGGCCCAGAATGTCGAAATGCGGGGACAGATGCCCGGCGGCAAAGCGCCCGAAAGCCCCCAGCCCGATCAATCCGATCTGTTTGCGATCCTCGGCCAAATCCAATTCCCCTTCGCCAGCTGTGGCGATTGAACGGGATTTCAGCCCGGCGGGCCAGCGCGATTGCTGCCGGCCTCAGATATGGTGTGTCGCCGCGCCGCAATTGCAGGCAAAACCGCCGACAATCTCGCCCTCATTCTCGATATAATCGAAATTGACTTCCTCGCCCGCCGCGATGGCGCGATCGGCGCGCAGCAAGGGCCGCGCCGGATCGGTGGCATCGATGACGCTGTTGGCCTCGCAGCAATGGTTGATATAGCGCAGATAGCCGGTCGGCTCGCAGTGGACCTCATCGGTGATGCGCGCGGAATGAGGTGTCTGCACGCTCGTCATCTCGCCGCGAATCACGGTGATCACATCGCCGGCTGCCAGGTCGCGCCGGGCGAAGACGCCATGACCGTGGATCGGACTGGTCTGGATTTCGACGCGGGAATCATACTCGGCCATGAAAGCCGCCGGAGCGCCGTTTGCACTGCCGGCACCGAGTTCGACGCGGCGCCCGGACAGGACCAGCTCGCCCTCGCCGCGCTCGATGATCCTCAGGTCGAGAATCGCCGTCGCGGCACCCGGCGCACCCAGCTCGGCGATAAAACCATCGGCATGACCGCTGCGGCTGCGCAGATGCGTCACACCGCCGTCCGCGCCCAGCGCCGTTACCTGCCCCATCCAGACATCGCCCTGACGGCGAAGTTCGATCCACTCAAACACTCGGCCGCCATCACCCGGATAACTGGCCAGGAACTCACCAACTCGCACAACACCACTCCCATGGAACGAGAATCGAGCTTGGCACAGCTACAGGATGTGGAGAAGGACGGATCGAAGCGGAGCATGAATAAAGTATCAAGGCGCGTCGATCGTCATCACCGGATCGCCCGCCTCGCTCTGGCGCTTCCACATCCGCGCATAGAGCCCGTCGCGTTGCAGCAGCTCGTTATGCGAGCCCGCCTCGACGATTGCGCCGGCATCCATCACATAGATCCGGTCCGCATTGGCGATGGTCGAGAGACGGTGGGCGACGGCGATCGTGGTCCGTCCCCTCGCCGCTTCAGCCAGGGCCGCCTGGACCTCTTTTTCCGTCTCGCTATCGAGGGCCGAGGTCGCCTCGTCGAGCACCAGCACGGCCGGGTTCTTCAGGATTGCCCGCGCCACACCGACGCGCTGTTTCTCGCCGCCGGAGAGTTTCAGGCCACGCTCCCCGACGCGCGTCTCCAGCCCTTCGGGCAGCTGGCGGACGAATTCGCCCAGCTGGGCCCGCTCCAGCGCATCGAGAATATCGGCCTCACTGGCCTCGGGACGGCCATAGATGACATTGGCGCGCAGCGTGTCGTTGAACAGCACCACGTCCTGCGGCACCAGGCCGAGCGCGTCGCGCAGGCTCTCCTGCGTCACATGCCGCAGGTCCTGGCCATCAATCAAGACGCGGCCGGCCTCGGGATCGTAGAAACGGAACAGGAGCCGCAGAATGGTCGACTTGCCCGCCCCTGAGGGCCCACACAGGCCGACAAAACTGCCCGGCGCCACATCCAGGCTGACACTGTTGATCGAGCGGACACGGCCATCATGGGCGAAGCTGACCTCGTCAAAACTCACGGCGCCGCCCTTGAGCACAAGCGGTTTGGCATCCGGCGCATCGGCGACATCGGGCTCGAGCGCCAGCGTGTCGAACAGGCGTTCCATATCGACGGCGCTCTGCTTGATCTCGCGATAGGCCCAGCCAAGGATATTGAGCGGCTGGTAGATATTCATCAGGATCAGCGTCACCGCGGCGACATCGCCCGGCTGCAGCACGCCGTTCCAGGCCTTCCAGCCCGCCATCAGCGCCATCGCCAGCAGGCCGGCATTCATCACCAGGGCCTGGCCGCCATTGAGCACGGCGAGCGAGGATTGCGACTTGGCCGCGGCGTGGGCATAGCGCTGCATCACGCTGTCATAGGCCTCGGTCTCACGCTGTTCGGCGGCGAAGGCCTTGACGGTCTCGAAATTGATCAGGCTGTCGACGGCGCGGGCATTGGCCTCGTTGTCGGCATTGTTCATGTCGCGGCGGATCTTCACCCGCCAGTCGGTGACCGACCAGGTCATCACCATGTAGACGCCGACCGTGACCAGCGAAATGGCGGCAAATTCCCAGCCATAATTGATGCTCAGCACGCCGGCCGCGAGCACGAGTTCGAGCAGGGTCGGGGCGATATTGAAGATCAGGAAGCGCATCAGGAAATCGACGGCGCGGGCACCGCGATCAATGATGCGGTTGAGCGCGCCGGTGCGCTTCATCTGGTGAAAGCCGATCGACAGCCGCTGGACATGGCCAAAGGCCTTCACCGAGGTCAGGCGTTGCGCGTCCTGGCTGACGGGAGCGAACATGGCATCGCGCAATTGCGGCGCCCCGACCGAGAGGAAGCGCGCGGTGGCATAGGCGATGAAGGCGATGACGAAGGCCGTCAGCGCGCCGCTGGCGACGGCACCGGCGGTGACGGACGCCGCTGCGTCGGGACTGGCCGCATGTGCGGCGATGGCATTGATCCCGTCGCCGAAGAAAACCGGGGCCGCGACGGCAAACAGTTTGGCGATCACTGTCAGAACCAGCGCCGCCACCATCCGCACCCGCCAGCGCGCCATGTCCGGCGAGGCGAGCAGGCCGAACAGCCGGGCCATGGCCGGGCCGAGGCCGGCCTCGCTGGTCTTGCCGGATTCGTCGAGGGGATCAGGGGTTGAGGGTCGCATCGCACCCACAGATAGGGCGCGCGCGCCTCAAGCGCCAGTGCCGGACCTGAAGCGTCCGGCACTCATGGCAGCCGCGATCAGTCCTGACCGGTCTCGTCGTCTGTTGGAGCCGTGAAGACCTGTCCGGGATAGATCAGGTCGGGATCGCGGATCTGGCTGCGATTGGCCTCGTAGATCACCGTGTATTGCACGCCGCGGCCATAGAGCTGGCGCGCCAGCCGCCACAGCGAATTACCCGGCTGCACCACGACAGAATTCGGACCGAGATTGAGATCTTCGGCGGCGACACGTTCGAAGGGCAGCGCGATTACGGCGGTGACATTGCCGTCGGCATCAAGCTGATCGACCTGGAGGTCGTAACGGCCCGGCGGCAGCAGCGCACCGGCCAGCAGGGTCCAGCGGCCATCCGGTCCGGCTGTCACCGAGCCGACCATGGCACCATTGGCGAAAATCCGCACGGTCGAGCCGGCCTCGGCGCGCCCGGCAAAGATCACCGCACCGGTCTCGTCATAATCGACGGTCTCGAGGACGAGGCTGCCCATTTCCGAATCGGCACAGGACGGGCACTGCCAGACGCGGCTGGCTTCACCCGGACGGCCGACAACGACCAGCGGCGTGGCACCGCGTGATTCCGGAATCGAAACCAGCACGACCTGCTCCGAGCTCAGCTCGCGGCCATCGATGGCCCGCATCACCAGGCCAAGCTCGATCGCGCCGGACGGCAGCGGTTCATTAAGGATGATCACCCATTCGCCTCGATCATTGACCGTTTCGCGGGCAATTTCCTCGCCATTGGCCAGCACCATGATGGCGGCACCCGGTTCGCCACGCCCGGCGATGACCGCCGTACCGGCAGGCGCCACGCGGACGATGTCGAACACCGGCGGGGCCAGCATGCTGGCGGCATCACTGCCGGTAACGGTTCCGGCGCCGGCGGTAACCGCGGCATCCGGACGGGTTGGCGATTGTTCAGGGCCACTCAGCGCGGGCCTGTACAGAATGAAGGCCAGCGCGGCAGCAATCGCCAGCGCAGCCAGTGCCGCAGCAATGATAAACGACCGCGTTGCGGTCATGGCCGCTCTCCTGTTCCAAACTGACCGGGGCACATGCTGCTATCGATCATGAATTCACCTGATGCAATCCTCGCGCCGCCGGGCTAGGGCGAATACCATCACCAATAAGGAAATCAAACAAGGGCGATGCTTCGATGGCAAAACTAAGGTCGATTGGTGTCTTTTGCGGTTCACGTCTCGGTGAGCGCGAAAGCTATCAGGATGCCGCCGAAGCGGTCGGCCGCGCCATCGCCCGCGCCGGTGCGCGCCTGGTCTATGGCGGCGGCGATGTCGGGCTGATGGGCGTGGCGGCCTCGACCGCAGCGGCCGAGCACGGCACCGTTCTGGGCATCATCCCCGGCTTCCTGATCGCGCGCGAAGGCCATCTCGACGGCGTCGACATCCGCATTGTCGAGACCATGTCGGAACGCAAGGTGCAGCTGATCGACGAGTCCGACGCCTTCATCATCCTGCCCGGCGGCACGGGCACGCTGGAGGAAGTCTTCGATGTGGTCTCGCGCCAGCAGCTCGACCTGCACGACAAGCCGGTGGTGTTTCTCAATGCCGAAGGCTTCTGGGACCCCTTCGTCGCCCTGATCGAGCACACGGTACGCGAAGGCTTCACGCCGCAATCCCTCGCCGACCATATCCGCCTCGACGATGATGCCGAGAGCGCCGTGCGCCATATCATGAGCACGATGGACGCGGCCGGGCTCTAGTCGGCCTCCCCGGCGGGGTCAAAGACATCCTCGATCCGCAATTCGAAGGCCCCGGCCAGGGCAAAGGCCAGGGTGAGCGAGGGATCATGCTTGCCGGTCTCCACCGCATTGATCGCCTGGCGCGACACGCCGACGCGCTCGGCCAGCTCGGCCTGGCTCCAGCGCCGCTCGGCGCGCAGGACTCGCAGTCGGTTCTTCATCGGTAGTGCCACCGCAGGAT
This sequence comes from Maricaulis sp., assembly GCF_048270265.1. Lineage (GTDB taxonomy): Bacteria > Pseudomonadota > Alphaproteobacteria > Caulobacterales > Maricaulaceae > Maricaulis. The sequence continues at coordinate 30,879 of NZ_JBLWTD010000022.1, forward strand.
ACAGCCCGTCAGACCGGACAATCCGACCATCACCGGCAGCACCCAGATCAGGGAGATCGACGGCAGATCGACCGCCCCTTCGGCAAAGCCATAGGCGAAGCAGCCAAAGCCCGTCAGCAGGGCTGCGATGAGCATGGATTCGGAGATGATGCGGCGTTTGAACTCGTCGCGCGAATGATAGAACACCATCACCGCATGCAGGCCATAAAGCCCCGGCAGAACCGGCAGCAAGGCCAGGCCGCCGCGCCAGAGCGGCGCCAGTTCATAGGTGTTCAGCACATGGACCGAGGCGAACAGCAAGGCGGTATAGCCCAGCATCGCGCCCCCGAAATGGATGAGATAGCGTCGGACAGCGGGTTCCATATCAGTCTCCCTGTTGGGTGGATGTGACAGCGGCCGACTCGCCCGGCGATGCCGCATCGGGCTGCCGCACGGCGGAAACCGCGACGATGATCGCGATCAGCGGGCCGATCAGGGCGAGCAACCAGGCGCGCAATTTGGGGGACTGCAGTCGATTGAGATGCATGATCGCCTCTATCAGGTGTTAATGACGAATTGTCATGTTTACCTGACACTCTCGACACCAGATGTCAAGTGATCCTGACAAAATGAGATGTAGACAAGACAAAAAAGCCCCGCGCGATGCGCAGGGCCTTCTTGAAAACGAAGCGGGTGGCCTCGCCCTAGGCGGTTTCACCCTTGAGCCGGGCGATCGCGCGTTCGCGGCCGATCAATGGCAGCATGACCGCCATCTCCGGCCCGTGGGCCTCGCCCGTCAGCGCCAGGCGCAGCGGCATGAACAACCCCCTGCCCTTGCGGCCGGTCGCCTCTTTGAGCGCCGTCGTCCAGGCGCCCCAGCTGTCACCGTCCAGCTCGCCGGCCGGCAGCATTTCGGCAGCTGTCGCAGCGAATTCGGCATCCTCATCGGCAATCGACGGCGTCACCGGTCCGGAGACCAGGGCGGCCAGCGCCTTGGCATCGGACAGGCGTTCGAGATTGGAGCGAACCCCATTCCAGAAGGTTTCGCCGCCATCGGCGCCCATGGCCGCGAGGCGGTCCTTCACCTCGGCATAGGGTTTGGCGTGCAGCAATTTGGCATTGATGCGCTTGAGGTCTTCCGGATCGAAGCGGGCCGGCGAGCGCGACAGCTTGCCGAGGTCAAAATCGTCCAGCAAGGCCTCGACCGTCTCGAACGCGTCGACGGCGTCCGACGTGCCCAGTCGGGCCAGCAGCGAGATCACCGCCATCGGCTCGAAGCCCTCGACATCGCGGATATCGGAGATGCCGAGCGAGCCGATCCGTTTCGACAGCTTGCCGCCATCGGCGCCGACCAGCAGGGCCTGGTGCCCGAACATGGGCGCCTTGCCGCCCAGCGCCTCGAAGATCTCGATCTGGGCGCCGGAATTGGTGGTGTGATCCTCGCCGCGGATGATGTGGGTGATCTTCGCATCGATATCATCGACGACGCTCGGCAGGGTGTAGAGATAGCTGCCATCCTCGCGGATCAGGATCGGGTCGGACAGGGAGGTCGTCTCGATCGAGACATGGCCACGCACCATATCCTCCCAGACCACCGGATTGCCCGACAGCTTGAAACGCCAATGCGGCTCGCGGCCTTCCGCTTCGAAGGCGGCTTTCTGCGCATCGGTGAGGTCCAGCGCCGCGCGGTCATAGACCGGCGGGCGGCCATTCTTCATCTGCAGCTTGCGTTTGCGGTCCAGCTCGTCGCCGGTCTCGTAACAGGGATAGAGCAGCCCGTCGGCGCGCAGCTTGGCGGCCGCAGCCTCATAGAGATCAAAGCGCTCGGACTGCTTGAACGTCTCGTCCCAGCCAATCCCCAGCCAGGTCAGATCCTCGCGAATCCCGTCCTCATAGGCCTTGGTCGAGCGCTCGGTATCGGTATCGTCAATCCGCAACAGAAACGTCCCGCCCGCCTTCTTGGCGAACAGATAGTTGAAGATCGCAGTGCGAACATTGCCGACATGAAGCTTGCCGGTCGGGCTCGGGGCAAAACGGACTTTGGTCATTGGAAAACGCCTGCAAGGAGTGGAGGCGGTGGCTTAACGCTGTCGCGGGCTGCGGGCAAGCGGGGGTGTCAATATGGCGCGCGGGGGCGGCCGGCGAAGTGCCAGTAGGCGAAGCCGGCAATGCCTGCGACAACCGACAGCAGGACCGGGAGCCAGCTGCCAGCCTGATTCCCGTCGGTGGGCGTGATCAGGGCCGAGAATGCGAGCAGGATACCAGCGGGCACGGCCACATCGGCGATCCCGCGCCGCCAACCGAACCAACGCACCAGATGCACCAGCACAAGGGCCGGGATGGCTGTCAGCACCAGGGTGTAGATGATCGCCATCAGCAGCACGACGAGGCTCGCAAGCACATTCTCGCCGTCATAGCCCGCTCCCATGGGCACCGCCAGCGGCGCAGTCAGAAACAGCCCCCCGACCATACAGGCCAGAACCCAGGCCAGGATCGCCCGCGCACGTCTTCCCGCCTCGAAACTGATATACATTCCCGCCCCCCGGCTTGACGGTCCATCATGCCGCACTTGGCTACACCGTCCAGAAAAATATGACGGGACGCATGCCATCCGCGAGTCCACGGCATGCCCACCGCGCGCCCTGCCGAGCCATTACACGCCTCCCGCTGGCGAGGCGGCGCTTCCAGATCAGCTCGTCAGGGTTTTGCCCGGCACCGGCCGGGCAGAACTCACCCTAAACCCCTTGCCAAGCAAAGGCGCCAGACTGGAATTGACAGGTCAAGGGTCCCGACCGCGGAGCGGCGCCTGCGGCGCCCTTGACCTGTCAATTCCAGTCTGGCCGGGTCTCGGCATGGGTTTCAGGGCGGGGTGTGGGCCGGATGGGCCCATTTCCAAAAACTTCCAATAGCACTCTTCCCCCGGACTTGTTCCGGGGCCTGCCGGAGCGGGCTTGAGCTCGCACTGTCAACGCATGGCAGGCCCCGGAATTCGCTGCGCTCCTCCGGGGGAAGGTAGTGTGGTGGTTTGGTGGGCGCCAATATTTCGGCAGCCTATCCCCGCCCTCTACGATTTTTCCCACGTCATCCTGACGAAAGTCAGGACCTCGACGTGACAGGTGCGGAGCCTGCAATATCGAGGTCCCGACTTTCGTCGGGATGACGATAAATTGGCGATGTTATCCCCACCCCCAGAACCCTGGCGCATAATCCCCCCGTTCCGGTTGCACGGGAGGCGTGAGCTCAGTCACTTGCGGCGATCGGGAGCGTGGAGCCCATCCGCACGGAGGCGTGACAGCCCGAGTTCCGGTGGGGCCATGATCGGGGAAGTGAGGCATTAGGGCTCGACCAATCTTCCACGGTCATTTCGAGGCAGGGCCCGCGAGGGACCTGAGTAAATCTCCACGTGCGGGACGTCTCGAATGTCTCAACTCATTATTGCGCTACTCCGGCATTCGCCGGCGTCCCGCACACCTCCCAATACGGGGAGGCCCCAGCAAACCTCCAGCGGCCAGCCGCGTGGAGATTTTCGTGCAGGATCAATCGGCGCGGAAGCGGTTGGTCATCGGATAGCGGCGGTCGCGGCCGAAATTCTTGGGGCCGATCTTGACGCCCGGCGGGGCCTGGCGACGTTTGTATTCGGCGCGGTAGAGCAGGTTCTCGATCCGTCGCACGGTGTCCGCATCATGGCCCTCGGCGACGAGGTCGCGCGGCGCCTTCTCCTCCTCGATCAGGCCGTAGAGAATGGCGTCGAGCACGTCATAGGGGGGCAGGCTGTCCTGGTCGGTCTGGTCCGGGCGCAGTTCGGCGCTTGGGGCCTTGGTGATGATGCGGCGAGTGATGACCTCGCCGGCGGGGCCCAGCCCGATCGGCTCGGCCGCCTCATTGCGCCAGCGGGCCAGCTCATAGACTTCCGTCTTGTAGATATCCTTGAGGGCGTTGTAGCCGCCATTCATATCGCCATAGAGCGTGGCATAGCCAACGGCCATTTCCGACTTGTTGCCGGTGGAAAGCACCATGGGGCCGAACTTGTTGGACAGCGCCATCAGCACGACGCCGCGGGCACGCGACTGGATATTCTCCTCGGTCGCATCGAGCTTGGTACCGCGGAAGGCCGGCGCCAGGATCTCGCCGAAACTGGCAATCGCGGGTTCGACATCAATGATGTCGTAGCGAATGCCGAGGCGCCGGGCGCAATCCTTCGCGTCCTCGAGGCTCTCCTCGCTGGTATATTGCGAGGGCAGCATCACGGCCCAGACCTTGTCCGGCCCCAGCGCATCAACCGCGATGGCGGCGCTGATCGCACTGTCGATGCCGCCGGACATGCCCAGCACGATACCGGGGAAACCATTCTTGGTGACGTAGTCGCCAAGGCCGCGACACATGGCACGCCAGTCAGCATCCAGGCCGGTGACAGGCTCGGCCTGCTGCGCGCCCTCGCAATGCCAGCCGGTGGCATCGAGGGTCCAGACCGCCAGGTCCATGCTTTCCTCGAAGGCCGGCAGGCGCTGGCATTCGGCGCCATCGCTGTCGCGCGAGAAACTGGCTCCGTCGAAGACAAGCTCGTCCTGACCACCGACCTGGTTGACGAAGACCAACGCCTTGGAGCCGGTCCAGCGATCATACCAGCGGTCAAAGGCGCGCTTGCGCTCGCGCTCGATCGAACGGCGCCAGGGCGAGCCATTGATCGAGATCATCATCTCGGCGCCCTGGGCGATCAGCTTGTCGGGGACAGCGACATACCAGATGTCCTCGCAGATCGGCAGGCCGAGCCGGATGCCGCGCCACTTGACGATCTCCGGCATCGGTCCGCGCGCAAAGACGCGCTTTTCGTCGAACACGGAATAGTTCGGCAGATCATGCTTGAAGCGGAGGGCGAAGAGCCGGCCTTCATCGAGCAGGGCGACGGCATTGTGCAGCAGGGCGCCCTCGCGCCAGGGCAGGCCGATAATGATGGCGGGGCCCTTGCGGGTGTCTTCGGCGAGCGTGTCGAGGGCGCGCTGGCAGGTCTCGACAGCCGCAGGCTTGAGCACCAGATCCTCGGGCGGGTAGCCGATCAGAAAGAGTTCCGGGAAGACGATCAGATCGGCACCGCGCGCAGCGGCTTCGGCATGGGCCGCACGGGCCCGGGCGAGATTGCCGTCCACGTCGCCGACCACCGGGTTGAGCTGAGCGGAGAGGATTTTCAGTGTCTTGGTCATGACCCGCGATCTATCCCGCTAAGCTGTGTCCGGCAAGCAATCTCAGGACCCGTAGAGCCGTGCCCCGTCAACGGCACGGGCCGCATCAAGCGCCCGCAGACCGGCAATGCCCGGCACCGCAACCGGGGCACCATCGATCACCGAGGCCAGGAAGGCCTTCACATTGGCGCCGAGCGAGTCGCGCGCCATCTCGGTGTCGGCAAAACCCGGATTGAGCTTGTAGGGCGTGGTGTTCTCAAACGTCTTGGCGATGAAGTCGACATCGACGATGCCCTCTTCGTATTCCACCCGCATCTTGCGATCGCGCTCATGATGCACCCGGCTGGAGATGAGTTCGGCGACGCAGCCGTTTTCAAAGGTCAGTACGGCCTCGGCGATATCGGGATAGCCAAAGCGGCCCTCGTCGACCTTGCCTTCCACCTTCGCCACGGCAGCACCGGCCAGGGCAATCGCGAGATCGAGATCATGGATCATCAGGTCGAGCGTCACCGAGACGTCGAGATTGCGATCCGAGGGCGGGCCCATACGGCGGGCGACAATGCGTTTCGGCGCGACCGGCACCTGGAACAGGCCCATGGCGTTGAAGACGAAGCGTTCCTGGTGTCCGACCTGCAGCACGCAGCCATGGGCGGCGGCGAGCGCGATCAGTTCGCGCGCTTCCTCGACCGAGGAGGCAATCGGCTTCTCGACCAGGACGTGACGGCCCGAAGCCAGGCTGGCGGCGGCAGCCTCGAAATGGTGGATGGCGGGACTGGCGACGGTCAACGCCTCACATTCGGCGATCAGGGCCGCGAGCGTATCGAAGCCCTTGGCGCCATGCTTGGCCGCCAGGGCGCGGGCCCGCTCGAGATCGGGGTCATAGATCCCGACCAGTTCGGCACGCGCGTCACCGGCATATTTGCCGGCATGGAAACCGCCGAACACGCCGGCGCCAACCACGCCCGCCCTGACAATCCTGGATTCAGACATTTTCACGACTTCCCTTGGTCAATACCGGCTGCTTACAAGCGCGCGCGGGGCATTCAAGTCACAGTCACATCAAGGCTTGTTACCCGGCATTGCTGCGGGCGGGGCTCATGCCCCGTCCGTCAGCGCCTTGCTCATGCGGTAATTGTGCAGTTCGACGCCGCGGATGACCGGCGTCTCCTCCGAATCAACCACCCAGTCATTGCGCTCGAACAGGATGCGGGCGCGGGCACTCGCATCGCTGTAGAGGCGGTCCAGGCCGGCTTCGCGGGCATGGGTTTCGAGGCGGTCATACAGGATCTGCGCCACGCCATGGCCGATATGCTCGGGATCGACGAAGGCCAGGTCGAGATAGCCGTCGGTCTTCAGGCTCATGAAGCCAATGATGACCCCGCCCAGTTCGGCAACAAAGACAGTCTGCGGTGTCAGGCGCTTGTCCCAGGCCTCGACTTCCGGCGGAGCCGGTGCCCAGGCAGCACGCTGCTCGGTGGAATATTCCGGTCCCGCGCCTTCGCGCACAGCGCGATAGAACACGCTGGTCAGCGCCGCGATATCGCCGCGCTCGCCCCGGCGGACGACGATCCCGGAGGGATGATTGACGGTGGTCTGCATCGGCTTCAGCCTCCCCTACTTGCGGTCCGGCGATGGCGCTCTACCATGAAGCGACATTGGAGGGGATACCGTGTGACAGACAAGGAGCGATCAAGCCAGACGGATTACGAGCTCGTCGATTCGATCTCCGTTGCCGCCTTTGATGTCGATTCACGCATCTTCCGCACGCTCTGGCACTCGATCATCCACGCGCCCGATGTCGCGCTCGCGGCCATCAAGGGTGACTACACCCGCTATATCTCTCCGATCCGCGTCCTGATCGCCCTGTTCGGGGTCCAGTTTGCCGTCGCCGCCATATTCGGCTCGCCGATGACGCCCTCGGTGGACACCCTGGCACCTGAAGCGGGGCCGGAACGCATGGCCGCCTGGCTCAATGGCCAGGACCCGGCCGCCGTCGACCGGGCGCTCGAGACCGGCGTCAGCCTGATGATCTGGCCGATGACGATCCTGAGCTCGCTGCCCTTCCTGATTCTGCTCAAGCTCTACCGGCCCTCGCTCAAATTCTGGACGCATCTGTGCGTCTTCCTTGTGCCGACCAATGCGAGCACAATCGTCTTCATCCTCCTGTTGCCGGCCCTGACGCTTTCGGACAGCGTGATCTTCATTGCCATGAGCGCGATGCTCGCGGTCTATTTCGTCCTCACCGGCAGATTGATCGCCCGTTTCTATTCCCGTTCCGCACTCGGCACCGCCTTGCGAATCGGTGGACTGATCCTGGCCCTGCCGTTCACCATCATCATCAGCGGCGCGTGTCAGATTCTCGCGGTGTCGTGGATTCTCGACAGCCAGTTCGGTCTCAGCCTGCTAGGCTTGTTTCAATCATAACTTCCAGGAAGGAACTCCCCCCATGAAATCCCGTGAAATCCACCTCAATGCCTATCTCAAGGGCGCACCCAAAGAAGAGAATTATTCGGTCGTCGAAACCGAACTGCCGGCACCGACCGAAGGCCAGATCACCGTTCGCAATCTCTACATCTCGGTCGACCCCTATATGCGCGGCCGGATGAGCGGCATCAAAACCTATATCGACCCGTTCAAACTGGGCGCGGTGATGGAAGGCGGCGCTGTCGGTGAAGTCGTCGAGAGCCGGTTCGAGGGCCTCAAGAAAGGCGACCACGTCATGTCGATGCTCGGCTGGCGCGAAGGCTATACGGCTTCGGGCAAGGCGGTTCAGAAGATCGATACCAGCCTGCTGCCGCCGCAAGCCTTTCTCGGCATTGCCGGCCTGACGGGCCTCACCGCCTATGTCGGCATCAAGCGCTGCCTCGACCTGCAGCCGGGCGAAACCATGTGGATGTCGGCCGGTGCCGGCGCGGTCGGCTCGGCCGGGATCCAGTTCGCCAAGGCGATGGGCGCCAATGTCATCGCCACCGCGGGCGGTGCCGAGAAGTGCGAATACGTCAAATCGATCGGCGCCGACCATGCCATCGACTACAAGGCGACCGATGATCTCACCGCCGCGATCCGCGCTGTGGCACCCCAGGGCGTCGAGACCTATTTCGAGAATGTCGGCGGCACCCACTTCACCGCCGCCCTCAACACGCTGAAGCAGTATGGCCGCATGGCCGCCTGCGGCATGATCCAGCGCTATAATGACGCCGAACCGGCGATGATCCCCGACAACCTCACCTTTATTGTCGGCAAGTCGCTGCGGATCCAGGGCTTCATCGTGTCCGATCACCTCAACATCCAGCCGGAATTCATCAAGGATCTGAGCACCTGGATGATGGAGGGCAAGATCACGCCGGCCGAAACCATCCTGGAAGGGATCGAAAAGGCTCCCGAGGCCTTCACCGGTCTGTTCTCAGGTCTCAACAAGGGCAAGATGCTGGTCAAGATCTAGAGCGGCATAACCAGGCGGGCTCCTGGCCCGCAGCATGAGATGCCAAAGTCCCGGGCTTCACCGAACGAAGCCCGGGACTTTGCCGGCTCCCGCATTTCGGCACACCGCTGACATCGCCCGGCGCGCTAGTGCCGCATCAGCCGCCCGAGCAGCCAGCCGCCGGCGATCGCCGCCAGGACGGCCGCTCCATCCGGGCCCACTCCAAACCAGTCGAACACGAAAAACGTCCCCGCTGCAGCCGCCAGCGCAAGGGGGAGCACGCGAATCGCACGAATCGCGGCGGGCGTATTAGGGTCTGGTTCACCTTGAAACATAGGCTTCCAGGTACGCAATTAAGGGGCCGGAGAGCCTATTTCGGGGTTTTGCCGATAAAAATGCAGCGATTTCGGCCGGATTCACCTGTTGAGGCTTGCAAACAGGCCCGGTTGTTGGCCTTGTTGACCAGTCAACGAACACGCGAAAAACCGGCTAGATGCGATGACCGTGTCGGCCGGAACGCGACAAACTGGGGGGAACCCTATGAACAAGTCAGACCTCGCCAAAGCCGTCAGCGAAAAGACCGGCCTGTCCCGCACTCAAGCGGGCGACGCCGTCGACGCTGCGATCGATGCCATCATCGGTTCGGTCAAAGGCAATGACAGCGTCCAGCTTGCCGGTTTCGGCACGTTCCACGCCAAGCATCGTGAAGCTCGCGAAGTGCGCAATCCGCGTACCGGCGAGAAGATGATGTCGAAGGCTCGCACCCAGGCGGCATTCCGTCCGGCTGCTGCCCTCAAAGATATCTAATCAGCGCTTCACAGCACTGATGAAACGCCGCCCGAAGCAATTCGGGCGGCGTTTTTCTTTGTGCGTCTGGAAGGCGCCCTGAAGCGCCGGCAATCAGGCAGCGTCGACGCTTTGGCTGGTCCGCACCCGCTTGAGCGATTCAGAGATGCGGAAGGCCATGTCGAGCGCCTGCTCGGCATTGAGCCGCGGATCGCAATGGGTGTGATAGCGCGATGCCAGATCGGCCTCGGTGACCGCATTGGCGCCGCCGACACATTCGGTGACATTGCTGCCCGTCATCTCGATATGGACGCCGCCCGGATAGGCACCCTCGGCGTAGAGCACATCCATGAAGCCCTCGAGCTCATTGAGGACGCGCTCGAAATCACGCGTCTTGAAGCCGCTGGCGGTCTTCATCGTATTGCCGTGCATCGGATCGCTCGACCAGACGACCTTGCGCCCGGCACGCGTCACGGCGCGGGCAAGGGCTGGCAGTTTCTCGCGCACATTATTGGCGCCCATCCGGGTGATCAGCACCAGGCGGCCGGCCTCATTGGTCGGGTTGAGGGCATCAATCAGCGCCAGCAGGTCGTCGGGCTGCATGGTCGGGCCACACTTGACCCCGATCGGGTTGGCGATACCGCGGGCATATTCGACATGCGCACCGTCGAGCTGACGCGTCCGCTCACCGATCCAGACCATATGCGCCGAGGTGGCATACCATTGCCCGGAATTGGGATCGCGCCGGGTCAGGGCTTCCTCGAAGGGCAGATGCAGCGCTTCGTGGCTGGTGAAGAAGTCCACCGTCTCCAGCGACGGCGCACTGTCACGACCGACGCCGCAGGCCTTCATGAAGGCCAGCGCTTCGGAAATCCGGTTGGCCGTCTCGACATAGCGCTCATTGGCGGGACTGTCCTTGACGTAGTCGAGGGTCCACTGGTGCACATTGTTCAGGTCGGCATAGCCGCCCGAGGCAAAGGCCCGCAGCAGGTTCATCGTCGAGGCCGACTGGTCATAGGCGCGCAGAAGACGCTGCGGATCGGGCTGACGCCCTTCCGGCGTGAAGGCCATGTCATTGACACTGTCGCCGCGGTAGCTCGGCAGGGAGACACCGTCGATGGTTTCCATATCGGCCGAACGCGGCTTGGCAAACTGGCCGGCGATCCGGCCCAGCTTCACCACCGGTTTCGAGGCGGCAAAAGTCAGCACGACGGCCATCTGCAGCAGGACACGGAACGTATCGCGCACGCCCTCGGTCGAGAATTCCTTGAAGCTCTCGGCGCAATCGCCGCCCTGCAGCAGGAAGGCGTTACCCGCCGAGACATCGGCCAATTGGCGCCGCAAGCGCCGCGCCTCGCCGGCAAACACAAGCGCCGGACGATTGGCCAGTTCGGCAATGGCCCTGTCGAGCGCAGCCGGGTCGGCATAATTGGGCATTTGCTCAACGCGTTTGGAACGCCATGAATTCGGGGACCAGGTCATATCACTCAGCATCTTTCAATTCGGGCGGCGACCATTTTTCCTTCATGGTCACCAGTTCTTCGGCACTGGTCGGATGCACGGCGCAGGCCATGTCGAATTGCGCCTTGCTCAGCCCCGCCTTGACGGCAATCGCCGCCATCTGGATCATTTCCGGAGCATCCGGCCCGACAATATGCACGCCAAGCACCCGGTCTGTCTCCCCATCGACGACAAGTTTCATCAACATACGACTTGCGTCATTGGTGAGCGAAAGTTTCATGGGCCGGAATGTGGTCTTGTAAATGTCGACCTGCGCAAAGGATTTGCGCGCATCGGCCTCCGAGAGGCCGACCGAACCAACCGGCGGCTGGGTGAAGACCGCCGAGGCGATGTCATTGTGATCATAGGCCGTCGGATGGCCGCCGAATACCGTCGCCGCAAAGGCGGCGCCCTCGCGGATCGCGACCGGGGTCAGATTGACCCGGTTGGTGACATCGCCGACGGCATAGATATTCGGCGCCGTCGTCTGGGAATAGGGGTCGACCTTGATCGCGCCGCGGGCGTCCAGCTCGACGCCGGCCTTTTCCAGCCCCAGCCCGACGACGTGCGGGTCACGGCCAACGGCATACATCACCACATCGGCATCGACATGGGTGCCGTTGGAAAGCTGGACACGTTTCATCCCGTTGCCAAGATCGGTGATCTTCTCGAACACGGCATGGGTGATGACGCGCACGCCGGAATGAACCAGTTCCTCATGGACATGGCTGCGGACATCATCATCGAAGCCGCGCAGCACCGTATCGCCGCGATAGACCTGGCAGACCTGGGATCCCATGCCGGCAAAGATCTGGGCGAATTCGCAGGCGATATAGCCGCCACCGGCGATCACGACATGCTTGGGCAGGCTTTCGAGATGGAAGGCCTCATTGGAGGAAATTCCCAGCTCATGGCCTTCGATATCGGTCGGCGCGAAAGGCGTGCCGCCGGTCGCGACCAGGATCTTGTCGGCGGTGACCGTCTTGCCGGATTTGACCAGGCGCAGAGTATGCGCGTCCTCGAACACGGCCCGGTCCTCGATGATCTCGACACCGGAATTGGACAGATTGCGCCAGTAAATCCCCGACAGGCGATCGATCTCGGCGTCCTTGGCGGCGATCAGCTTTTCCCAATCGAATGTGGGTTTGCCAACCGACCAGCCATAGCTTTCCGCCAGCTTGAACGTCTTGGCGAATTCACTGGCATAGACGAGAAATTTCTTCGGCACGCAGCCGCGAATGACGCAAGTGCCGCCGACCCGGTATTCCTCGGCAATCGCCACCTTGCCGGCGCCGTGCTGGCGCGCCATGCGAGCCGCGCGAACACCGCCGGAACCGGCACCGATCACGAAGAGGTCGTAGTCATATTGCGTCATGTCGCTATCCATTTTCGTCCGGTTCAGCGTGAACCCTATAATTCCAGCACGCGCGCTTCGGTGTCCTCACCGACAATCACCACACGGGCGAGGCCGATGAAGAGGCCGTGCTCGACCACACCCGGCAGGGCCTTGAGCCGGTAATCGACCATCGCCGCATCGGGGATGGTGCCACAGGCGCAATCGAGAATGTAATGGCCGCCATCGGTGACGAACGGGTCGAGCCCGTCACCCTTGCGGCGCAGCTGCACGTCCGGCTTGGCAATGCCGCAGGCGCGCAACACGTCATAAATCTGCTTGGCGGTGATGGAGAAGCCGAAACGGTCGACTTCGACCGGCAGGGCGAAACGCCCCAGCTTCGAGACCAGCTTGCTCTCATCGATCACCACGATCATCAGATCGGAGGCATGGGCGATGATCTTCTCGCGCAACAGACAACCGCCGCCGCCCTTGATCAGCTGGAAATGGCCATCGACCTCGTCGGCGCCGTCAACGGTCACCGAGATATGATTGACATGATCGACATCGATCAGCGGCACGCCGACTTCAAGCGCCAGCGCCTCTGTGCGGGCCGAGGTCGGCACCGCCTTCACCCGCAGGCCGTCCTTGATGCGCTCGCCGAGCAGACGCACGAAGATCTCCGCCGTCGAGCCGGAGCCGAGCCCCAGCGTCATGCCGTCCTCGACATAGGCCAGCGCCGCTTCGGCGGCGAAGGTTTTCTGGCGATCGGCACTCATGCCTGCACTCCGCCGAGCAGGACGTATTTGAGCTCGGAGAATTCCTCGACACCCCATTTGCCGCCTTCGCGGCCGATGCCCGATTCCTTCATGCCGCCAAACGGCGTCGAGGCTGATCCGACCATCGGCGCATTGACGCCGATCATGCCGTAATCGAGCCCTTCGGTGATGCGATAAACCCGGTTGACGTCGCGGGTATAGACATAGGCAGCAAGCCCGTAGGGCGTGTCATTGGCGAGACGGAGAATCTCTTCCTCGGTATCGACCCGATAGATCGAGGCGACCGGTCCGAAAATCTCGAAACAGGCCAGCTCCATGGTCGGATTGCCACCCTCGATCAGGGTCGGCGCATAGAAGGCACCGCCGAGTTCATCGGTGAGCGGATGGCCGCCGGTGACGATACGTGCGCCGTTCTCGCGAGCATTGCGTACCAGGGCATCGACGCGGGCGACGGCTTCATGGTGGATCAGCGGACCGAGATCGGACGCGCCGTCAAACCCGTCGCCAGGCTTGAGCTTCGAGACACGCGCCTCGAGTGCCGCAACGAATCGGTCAGCGATCGAGCTCTGCACGATGATGCGGTTGGCCGAAACGCAGGTCTGTCCGGAGACGCGGAATTTCGAAGCGATGACGCCATCGGCGGCCGCTTCGAGATCGGCGTCATCCATCACGATGAAGGGTGCATTGCCGCCCAGCTCGAGCGCGACACGCTTCACGCCCTCGGCGGCCTGGCGCATCAGCAGCTTGCCGACCGCAGTCGAACCGGTGAAGCCGATCATCTTGACCTCGGGCGCACCGGTCAGCACCGGGCCGAGAACCTGGGCATCGCCGCAGATCACGTTGAAGACACCGTCCGGGATGCCGGCCTGCCGCGCCAGTTCAGCCAGGGCGAGCGCCGAGAGCGGTGTTTCCGGCGCCGGCTTGATCACCATGGTGCAACCGGCGGCCAGGGCCGGGGCGCATTTGCGCGTGATCATCGCATTGGGGAAATTCCACGGCGTGATGCAGGCCACGACACCAACAGGCTGATGAATGGTCCAGCCGCGTGAATTCGGGAAAGGCGGCTGCATGGTCTCGCCATGGATACGCTTGGCTTCCTCGGCCGACCATTCGATGAAGGACGCACCATAGACCACCTCGCCCAACGCCTCGCGCTGGGTCTTGCCCATCTCGAGGGTGATCAGCGTGGCGAGGTCGGCGGAATTCTCGAGGATCAGCTGATGCCAGCGCATCAACAGGCGGCTGCGCTCGAATGGCGAGGTCGTCTTCCAGGTCTTGAAGGCTGTCGCTGCGGCGGCGATCGCCGACCGCGCGCCATCGGCGCCGACATCACCGATCTCGGCAATGGTCTCGTTATTGGCCGGATTGAGGATCCGCGTCGCGCCCTCGCCCTGGACCCAGCTCCCGTCGATAAACGAGGCGGTGCGATACAGTGATTTGTCCTTGAGACGGTCTGCAACACTCATGAAGCCGTGTCCTTCTTGGCTTTTCGGGTCAATCTGGCGCGGCGGAAGCGGGCCGCCCAGCCATCCTTGTTCGTTTGCTCTGCCCGAGCCAGGGCCAGCGCGTCGGCGGGAACGTCCTCGGTGATGACACCGCCTGATCCGGTCATGGCACCGGCGCCGACCGTGACCGGCGCGACGAGGCTGGTATTCGAGCCGATAAAGGCCCCTTCACCGATAACTGTGCGGTATTTGCCGAAGCCGTCGTAATTGCAGGTGATCGTCCCGGCACCGACATTGGCGCCGGCACCGATGCTGGCATCCCCTACATAGGAGAGGTGGTTGACTTTCGCACCCTCTCCCAGCTGCGACTTTTTGATCTCGACGAAATTGCCGACCTTGGCCTTCACGCCAATTTCCGCACCGGGGCGCAGGCGCGCATAGGGGCCGATATGAGCCCCCTCGCCGACCGTCGCGCCCTCGAGATGCGAGAAGGCATGGATCACCGCATCCTCACCGACCGCCACGCCGGGTCCGAAGACGACATTCGGTTCGATGATGACATCGCGTGCGATCTGCGTATCCCAGGAGAAGAAGACCGTTTCGGGCGCTACCAGGGTAACGCCGGCATTCATCGCCTCGCGGCGCATGCGGGTCTGGAACGAGGCCTCGGCGGCGGCGAGATCAACGCGTGAATTGACCCCGAGCACTTCACCGGCGCTGGCATTGACGACAACAGCCTTCAGCCCGCGTGAGCGGGCGAGGCCGACAACATCGGTGAGGTAGTATTCGCCATTGGCATTGTCATTGCCGACTTCGCCAAGCAGCTCGAACATCAGGCGCGCCGACGCTGCCAGCATGCCTGAATTGCACAGGCCGATCGCCCGCTCCGCCTCGTTGGCATCCTTGAATTCCACGATACGGTCGAGATCACCGTCAGCATTGAGCACCAGGCGGCCATAGGCCCCCGGATCACCCGGCTCGAAACCGATCGCCACCACATCGGCACCGCCCTCCAGTGCCGCAAACACCGCCTCGACGGTCGCAGACCGGATCAGCGGCATGTCGGCCGGCAAGACGATCATGTCCCCGTCAAAGTCTTCCAGCGCCGGGTGCGCGGCCAGAACGGCATGGCCCGTCCCCAGCGGCGGATCCTGAAGGGCCGTCTGCGCACCGAGCGAAGCGGCGGCATCACCCACGGCGGGCGAATGGGCACCATAGACCGTCACAACCCGTTCCACGCCGGAGGAGCGCGCCGCATCAATCGCCCATTCGAGCATGGGGCGTCCCCCGACCGAATGCAGCAGCTTGACGGTCTTCGACTTCATCCGTGTGCCCTGTCCGGCAGCAAGGATGACGGCGGCACGGGATCGAGACATGGGTTACCCTCTTCCACTGCAGGCGCGTTTGGACATGTGTCACGGCGCTATAGCCTATCGAGCGATAGCGCGTAACCATACAGCCTCGCCTGCCCCTGTTTGAAAGTGCAAATCACATGTCCGACCCGCTCGACCCAGATCTGTTCGCCACCGCCTCGATCGCCTTCGACCTCGACGGCACCCTGGTCGATACCGCACCCGACCTGGTGCGGGCGCTCAACGGGGTGATCACACCGCTCGGGCTGACGCCGGTTCCGGTCCGGGATGTCCGCGCCATGGTCGGACGCGGCGCCCAGGCGCTGATCGAACGCGCCTATGCCAGCCAGCAACGCCCGCTGGAGCCGGCACAGACGGCCGAGCTGCTGGCCCGCTTCATCGAGATCTATCAGGCTGATATTGCAGCCGACAGCCAGCTCTTCCCCGGCGTGGAGACGACCCTGACGCGGCTGCAGGACGCAGGCGCCACGCTATCAGTCTGCACCAACAAGCTGTCGGTCCTGTCGGATTTGCTGATCGCCGAATTCGGGCTGACCGGTTATTTCGCCCGCATCATCGGGCCGGATCGCACGACAGCGAAAAAACCTGCCGCCGATCATGTCCACACCGCACTGGGCCAGGGACATCGGCGCGCCGCGATGGTCGGCGACAGTGCACCCGATGTGGACGCAGCCCGCGCTGCGGGCGTGCCGAGCATCGTGATGAGCTATGGCTACAGCGAAGCACCGGCCGGCTCCTTGGGAGCCGACCGGTTGCTGCATGATTTTGATGATATTCCGGGGGCGCTCGCCAAAATCTGGCAAGCGTAGTTCTGATCAGGCGGAGCGACGTTCGCGACCGACATCATTGGCAGGCCGCGTCGGCATGCCATTGACCAGGTTAGACCGCACATCGGTGCGGGCAGAACGCATGGCAGGCATGAAGCCAGCTTCAACGAGATCAACATTCACGTCATAGCCACGCTCGGCCCAGTAAGCTTCAATACGAGCTTTAAGACGGCGCGCGCCCTCTGGCGTGCACAGATCGTTATTCATGAACAATACCTCCAATACGACCGAAGCTTCCCTCGGCCGGGAATTGCGTCCAATCTGATGATAATAGTCGCCGGTGCGCTGGATGCGCCTCCGGTTCGGAAGGGCTGATATAGGGATGACGCTTCCATGACGAGGCAAAACTAGTGTGTCAAGTTGTCGCACCTTGGTCATGGGGCAGGTGCAGATCGGCATGCACACGGAGTTGACCGGCCCTAAGCGCGTGCTTATACGAGCGCTTTCCGGGATACCGGGCGATTAGCTCAGCGGGAGAGCACCTCGTTCACACCGAGGGGGTCACTGGTTCAATCCCAGTATCGCCCACCATTTCCACCCTCCACACAGTTCAAGACAGGCGTGCCGGATCGCGTGCTGCAAGGCGATTCTGTCATCGGTTCCGCCCCGCGGCGGCCGATCCGCACATTCGTCTGCAGCTCTGGCGCGGACGCTACTTGCGAAACGTTCTCATAAATGAGAGGAGAGAGGCTGATCTGTTGATTGGGTGATACATGAAATCTGCAAGCCTCCTCGCTCTGGGTGCCAGCATTGTGCTGACAGCCTGTTCGCAACCCGCCATGGATGACGGCGACAGCGCCCGCGTCGTCAATGTCTACAGCGCCCGGCACTATTCCAGCGACGATGCGATCTATGAAGCCTTCACCGAGCAGACCGGAATCGCCGTCAATCTGGTGACCGCCGGCGGCGACCAGTTGATCGAGCGGGTCCGCGCCGATGGTGAGCGCAGCCCGGCCGACGTCATCATCACCGTCGACGCCGCCCGCCTGCACCGCGCCGAAGAGGCTGGCCTGTTTGCGCAAACCGATTTCGGTGACCTCACGGCCGACATCCCGGCCAATCTTGTCGACCCGCAGGGCTATTGGGTCTCCTTCGCCAAGCGCGCCCGCGTCATCGCCTATTCCAATACGCGCGTTCAGCCCGGCGAGATCGAGACCTATGAAGACCTCGCCGATCCGCGCTGGCAGGGCCGCATCTGCGTCCGCTCAAGCGGCAATGCCTATAATCAGTCCCTGCTCGCCTCCATCATCGCGCGCTCCGGCGACGAGGCCGCGGAAGCCTGGGCCCAGGGCGTTGTCGACAACATGGCCCGCGCGCCCCAGGGCGGCGACACCACCCAGCTCGAGGGCATTGCCGCCGGGGAGTGTGATCTGGCTGTTGTGAACCATTATTATTACGCACTGATGGTGAATTCCGATGAGCCGGCCCGCCGGGCCGCAGCCGCGACGGTTTCGCTGCTCTTCCCCAACCAGCAGACCTCGGGCACGCATATCAATGTCTCCGGTGCCGGCATCGCGGCGAATGCGCCGCATCCGGACGAGGCGCGTGCGCTGATCGACTTCTTCTTCAGCCCCGACGCCCAGCGCATGTTCGCCGAAATGACCAATGAAATCCCGGTCATCGCCGATACGCCGTGGGAAAACCCGACGCTGGCCGCGATGCTCCCCTTCACCGGGGATGAGCGCAATGTCTCCGAACTGGGCGATCACAACGCCACCGCCCAGCGCATTTTCGACCGGGTTGGCTGGCAATAGCGATGGCGGCAGCGGCCCGTTCACTCCGGCGTCATGCCTGGCTGCCGCGCCGCACGCTTTGGCTGGCGGTGCTGGCGGCGACCCTGTGCGCGGCGCCGGTGCTGGCTGTGGCCTGGATCGCGCTGACCGGTGAGACCGGCGACTATCTGCGCCACCTCGCCGGCACGCGCCTGCCGACCTACCTCGCCACCTCAGCCGTCGTCGCCCTCATCGCCGCTGCCGGGTCCGGACTGATCGGAACCGGGCTTGGCTGGTTGATGGCCCGCACGAACTTTTTCGGCCGTCGCACACTGGGCTGGATCCTGATCTTGCCGCTGGCGGTTCCCGCCTATGTCGCCGCCTATGCCTGGCTTGATCTCAGCCATGCCGGCGGCCCCCTGCAGGCGATGACAGGCGGGCTCTTCCCCACGATACGCGGCAGCTGGGGCGCGGGGCTGATGTTTGCCTTCGTGCTCTACCCCTATGTCTATCTGCTCGCGCGCAATGCCTTCGCCGCACAATCGGCCGATGCCTATAATGCCGCCCGCACGCTCGGCGCCGGACCGTTCAACGCCTTCTGGCGCACCTCCCTGCCCATGGCACGCCCGGCCATCGCTGCCGGCCTTGCGCTGGTGGTGATGGAGAGCCTGGCCGATTACGGCACCGTCTCCCATCTCGGCGCCCCGACCCTGTCGATCGGCCTGATCCGCGCCTGGAGCGGTGCCGGTTCGCTGGTCGATGCCGCCCGGCTCTCGCTGGTCCTGGTCCTGGTGGCGATCTTCGTGTTCGGGCTGGAACGCGCCCAGCGCAGCCGCGCCCGCAACATCAACGCTGCCGGACGCCACAAGCCGGCCCCGCGGCTCCAGCTCACCGGCATGACGGCGCTGGCCGCGCTCTTCGCCTGCTTGTTGCCGCTTCTGCTCGGCATGATCATCCCGCTCGGGCGGCTGGGCTGGCTGGCCCTGCGCACCGAAGCCGCAAGCGGGCTAGCCGCCGCCAGCCTGCACAGCCTCACCCTGGCCGGCATCACAGCCCTGATCGCGGCCGCACTCGGCCTGGGCACCGCCTACGCCCTGCGCAGCCGCACCGCGATCGCCACCCTGGCCGCCCGCGCCGCCGGGCTGGGCTATGCCGTGCCCGGCGCGGTGGCGGCTGTCGGCGTGATTGCGCTTCTGTCCGGCACCCAGGCCCTGATCGACCCGGCCTGGCGCGCCTTGACCGGCGAGATCTTCCCGATCCTGCTCACCAGCACCGGCGCCGCCCTGGTCCTGGCCTATCTCTCGCGCTTTGCCGCCGCCGCGATCAGCCCGGCGGAGACTGCCCTGGCGCGCGTCACCCCGTCGCTCGACGGCGCCGCCCGCACGCTGGGCGCAACGCCCCGCCGCAGGGTCTGGCAGATCCACTGGCCTCTGATCGCCGCCGGGGTCACCTCGGCCGGCCTGCTGGTCTTCGTGGAGGTGCTCAAGGAATTGCCGGCAACCATGATCCTGCGGCCATTCAACTATGACACCCTGGCGATCATCGCCCATAATTTCGCCAGCGATGAGCGACTGGGTGAAGCCGCCCTGCCCTCGCTCCTGATCCCGCTGGTCGCCCTGCTTCCCATGATCTTTGTCGCCCGCTACCTGTCACGGCAGGATCGCTAGAATGCCGCCCGGGAGAGTCCGCATGACGGACGCACAGACAGTGTTGAGCATTCGCGGTGCCGAGCATCGCTACCGCGCCGACCATGCCGCGCTGGCGGGGGCCGATCTCGACCTGCATGCCGGCCGCATCACCGCCCTGCTCGGCCCCTCGGGCAGCGGCAAATCCACCCTGTTGCGCGCCATTGCCGGCCTTGAACGCTTGGACGCCGGCTCGATCCGGCTGGGCGACACCATCTGGAATGACAGCCACACCCATCTGCCGCCGGAAGCGCGCCGGGTCGGCATGGTGTTCCAGGATTACGCCCTCTTTCCGCACATGACGGCGCTCGCCAATGTCGCCTTCGGCCTCTCCGGCCTCGACAAGAAGGCACGCGCCCTGGCCCAGCTGGAGGCGGCCGAGCTTGGCCATCGCGCCAGGGCCTATCCGCATGAACTCTCAGGCGGTGAGCAGCAGCGTGTCGCGCTCGCACGCGCATTGGCGCCCCAGCCGGCTGTCGTGCTGCTGGACGAGCCTTTCTCCGGTCTTGACCGCCGACTACGCGGAGAACTGCGCGAACGCACTGTGGACACGCTGAGGGCCGCCAGAACGACGGCGCTGATTGTCACCCATGATGCCGAGGAAGCCATGGCCGTGGCCGACCAGCTGGCCCTGATGGACGCAGGGCGGATCATCCAGACCGGTGCCCCGGATGATGTGTGGATGAACCCGGTCAGCGCCACCGCGGCGAAACTGCTCGGCGATGTCGAAATCATTGCAAGCCGCGTCAGCGGCGGTCAGGCCGAGACGCCATTCGGTGCGGTCGACGCGCCGGGTCTTGCAGCCGGCCAACCGGTCAGCGTGCTGATCCGGCCGCGCGCCTTCATGCTGACGCCCGACGAGAATGGCGGCTTCACCATCACCCGCCGCCGCTCGGCCGGACCGCACCTGAACCACCGCTTTGCCGGCGCGACCGGCGAATGGACAGCGCAGACGCCGGCCCCCTCGGCGCTGGCTGAAGGCGACCGGGTGAATGTGGTGCTGGATCCGGTCTATGTCCGGGTCGTGGCGGCCTGACAGCGGGACACTGCCCGGCCTCTATTTCCCGCCCGGCTTGCCGCCCGGCCAGGACAGGCTCAGGCTCGGCTTCACCGCTTCAGGGCGGTCCTCGACCTCGAAACTGACGGCGACCATCCACGACTTGTAATCCGGATCGGTCTTGAGGAAATTTGCAACGACTTCCTCACGATAGATGGTCTCGATCGGTTGGCTGCGCCCCGGCCAGATGCGGAATTTGATGCGCACGAACTCCCGCCCCGACGACAGCCGAACACGGCCGGCATTGGACGGGCGCGACAGGAATATCCCGGGGAATTGCTCGTGAAACCCGTGCATCAGGCTGGTCGCCCGCTCCTCGGCCACATCGCGCGTCGCCGCGTCACCGGTCAGGGTGACATCGACGATGCAGCGGATATAGCCGCGCGGGTAATTGATCACATTGGTGATGGTGCGATTGGGAATGAAGACACTGGCACCCATCGGGTTTTCCAGCTCGACAAAGCGCATGCTGATATTCTTCACGATGCCGGTCTGGGTCGAAATTTCCACCAGGTCACCGACATCCAGCAAATCGGAGAAGATGAAGGTCACGCCGTTGACGAGATCCTGGACCACGCCCTGGGAGCCGAAACCGATCGCCAGGCCGATGACCGAGGCGCTGGCCATATAGGCCGTCAGAGAGACGCCAAACTCGCGCAGGACAAAACCCACCGTCAGAAAATAGACCGTGAAGATGGTCGCGCTCGCCGCCATCGAGGTGACCGAACGGAGCTTGGAATATTTGCGCTCGGTGCGTGAGGCGATGATGTGGTCGGCGATGAAGCGGATGGCCAGCACCAGGAGGGTCGACAGCCCGGCGACGAGCGCAAAGGCCAGCAGCCGGACCCACATCGGGGCGCTCGCCAGGCCGTCGGAAAAAATGACGGAGAACGTCTCCAAGGCCTGCCTCCTGCCGATCTCACCGGGTGTGTCCCCGACACGGCCCTTGCCGTGCAGCGCATCACGCCCGGTCAGGCCATGATCGCTGGTCCGGAGATCGCCGCATCTGCGGCGTCAGGTCAAGCCTTTCAACCGGCACAAACAAGATCGCCCCCACCTTGCGGCAGGGGCGAGTTGTACGCGTCTGGCTTTCTAGCCCGGTGGCTCAGGCCACTTTCGACATCTTGGCGGCACGCTTTTCCTCGATGCGCTGACGGGCAATCTCGTCGGCGATCAGGTTGGAAGGACGGCCTTCCTTGTCGGACTGGTCGAGAATTTCGCCCAGGGTCTTTTCAAGACCGACCAGCTTGCCCTGCACCCAGGCCGGGTCGAAATCGCCGGTGATCTCGCCCATGACATTGATGATGCCGCCGGCATTGAGCACGTAATCGGGCGCATACACGATGCCACGCTTCATGATCTCGGCGCCCATATCGCGGGTCGAG
>NZ_JBLWTD010000023.1:0-53061 GCF_048270265.1 Maricaulis sp.
GAAGCCGAAATAGGCAAAACTTCCCAGCAGCTGATCACCGAGAAGCCGCCCCTCGGTCTGATGGGCATGACCGAGAATGACCAGGATGACGGCCAGGGCCCGGAGGTATTGCAGTTCGACGATCTGTCCGGTGGCCGGCTTTCCCGACATGGTCGCTAGGCGGCCGCGCGTTCGATCGCCGAACGGACATCATCGACCACGCTGCGGATCAGTTTCATCTCGCCCTCGGCCATCACCCGGATCACCGGTTCGGTACCGGATGCACGCACCAGAAGCCGGCCATTCGTGCCCATGCGCTGCTCCGCCTCGGCGATCGCGGCTTTCACCGCCTCGCTGGCGAGGGGGGACTTGCCCTTGCCAACGCGGACATTCTCGAGCAATTGCGGCGCCGGCTTGAACACCCGGAACACCGAGCTCGCCGGCTCGCCGGAATCGACCAGCACGCGCAGGACCTGCAGCGCGGCGATCAGCCCGTCACCCGTCGGCGAGAAATCCGGCATCACGATATGACCCGAGGCTTCGCCGCCGAGATTGATCCCGGTCTCTTTCATCCGCTCGGAGACATAGCGGTCGCCGACCTGGGTCCGCTCGAGCGCGATGCCCTCGCCTTCGAGGAACCGCTCAAGGCCCAGATTGGACATCACCGTCGCGACGATGGCCGGTTTGGCGAGCTCGCCGGTCTTGTGCCAGTGACGCGCAAGCATGGCGAGGATCTGGTCGCCATCAATCACGCGGCCCTTCTCGTCACACAGGATCAGCCGGTCGCCATCGCCATCCAGGGCAATGCCCAGATCGGCGCGGTATTTGACCACTTCCTTGGCCAGCCGCGCCGGTGCGGTCGAGCCGCAATCCTCATTGACGTTGAAACCATTCGGCTCGACGCCGATCGGGATCACGTCGGCGCCCAACTCCCACAGCGCGGTCGGGGCAACCTTGTAGGCGGCACCATTGGCGCAATCGATCACCAGGCGGAGACTGGACAGGCGCTGGGTGCGCGGAAAGGTGGATTTGACGATCTCGACATAGCGCGCCTGGGCATCATCGATCCGCTTGGCCCGGCCGAGATCGGACGGGCCCGCCAGTTCCTCGCTGAGGCTGCCATCCATCAGCGCCTCGATCTCCAGCTCGGTCACATCGTCGAGCTTCTTGCCCTCCGGTCCGAACAGCTTGATGCCATTGTCATGATAGGGATTGTGCGAGGCGGTGATCATCACCCCGAGATCTGCCCGCAAAGACCGCGTCATCAGCGAGACCGCCGGCGTCGGCAGGGGGCCGAACTGGAACACATCCATCCCGACCGATGTGAACCCGGCGACCAGCGCCGATTCAATCATGTAGCCGGACAGGCGCGTATCCTTGCCGATCACGACCGAGTGGCGGCCATTGTGGCGCACGAAGTGCCGGCCCGCTGCCATGCCCAGCCGCAGCGCGGTCTCGGCCGTCATCGGGAATGAATTGGTGAGGCCGCGGACACCGTCCGTGCCAAAGTATTTCTTGCCCATGCGCGCATCCAGACACTGGTTTATCCCGAACATATAGGAGCTCGGCCCTTACGCGAAGTGAATGCGTAAGCTGGACGGCAGTTGTTTGATCCGATAGGCGTTTATCAACGATAGAGACATGGAGAGCGCCCGTCATGAAGCGAGTCCGCAAAGCCGTCCTGCCGGTTGCCGGCTTGGGAACACGCGTCCTGCCCGCCACGAAATCCATCCCGAAGGAAATGCTGCCGGTGTTCGACCGGCCGGCTATCCAGTATGTCGTCGACGAGGCCATCGCGGCCGGCATCGAGCATTTCGTCTTCGTCACCGGGCGCAACAAGGGAGCGATCGAGGACTATTTCGACCGCGCCTACGAACTCGAGGCAACCTTGCAGGGCAAGGGCAAGACGGACATTCTCGAGATCCTCGACCAGACCCGGGCCACACCCGGCTCGATGAGCTTCGTACGCCAGCAGGCACCACTCGGGCTCGGGCACGCGATCTGGTGTGCGCGGGACATTATCGGCGACGACCCGTTTGCCATCCTGCTCCCCGACGTGCTCGTGCGCGCCGAACCCAGCTGCCTGGCGCAGATGGTCGCCGCCTATGAAGATACCGGCGGCAATATCATTGCCGTCGAACAGGTCGCACCGGAGAATGTCGACAAGTACGGCGTCATCGATCCGATCGAACGCCATGGCAACCGGATCCGCATGCGCGGCATGGTCGAGAAACCGGCCGTCGACAAGGCGCCGTCCAACCTGGCGATCACTGGCCGCTATATCCTGCAAGGCTCGATCTTCAAGTATCTCGAGGACCAGGCTGCGGGAGCCGGCGGCGAAATCCAGCTGACCGACGCGATGGCGCGCCTGATGCAGCACCAGGACTTCCACGCGGTGGAGTATGAAGGCAGCTCATATGATTGCGGCGACAAGCTGGGCTATCTGCGCGCCACGCTCGCCTTCGCACTCAACGATCCCGAATACGGCCCGGCGGCCCGCAGCGTCGCGGAAGCCGTCCTGAAATCCGAAGGACAGACGGGCTAGGCCGACGGGCCACGCCAGTCACGATACCAGTCGGCGAAGCGGGCCAGCCCGTCCTCGATCCGGATGCTCGGCTTGTAGCCGTAGACCCGCTCCAGCTTGCTGGCGTCGGCATAGGTGCGCGTGACATCGCCGGCCTGCATCGGCAGCATGACCTTCTCGGCCGTCATGCCCAGTGCGCCTTCCAGCGCCGAGATCATGTCCATCAGCTTGACCGGTGAGGCCCCGCCGATATTGAACACATCGTGATGGCCGCGCGCCGGGCTGTCGTCGAGCACGCGCAGCAGCGGCGCGATGATGTCGTCGATATAGGTGAAGTCGCGTTCCATCTCGCCATTGTTGAAGACCTTGATCGGACGGCCCTCGAACATGGCGTCCGAAAACAGCCAATAGGCCATGTCAGGCCGGCCCCAGGGGCCGTAGACCGTGAAGAAACGCAGGCCCGTCGCCGCGATGCCATAGAGGCTGGCATAGGCCGAACTCATCAATTCATCCGCCAGCTTGGTCGCTGCGTAGAGCGAGGCCGGCTGCATGGTGACGTCATCTTCCCGGAACGGCACTGCAGAGCGCTCGCCATAAACCGAGCTGGACGAGGCGTAGACCAGGTGTTTGAGATCATCGCCGAGAAAGCGGGCCGCCTCGAGGATGGAGAGATGGCCGTGAAGGTTGGAATTGGCGTAGGCGAAGGGTTGATCGATCGAATATCGCACACCGGCCTGGGCACCGAGGTGCAGGATACGGTCGGGGCGAACGCGTTTGACCAGCGCCAGCACGGCCTCATTGTCTGCCAGTTCCATCTTCTCGAAGGTAAAGCCGTCACGGGCCTTCAACAGGTCCAGACGGGCCTGTTTCAGGGCCGGGTCGTAATAGGCGTTCAGATTGTCGATACCGACAACCTCCTCACCCCGATCGAGCATGGCATTGACCGCATGAAAGCCCACAAAGCCTGCAGCACCTGTCACTAGAACCGTCATTCAATTTCCCCACGTCAATCCACCGGCCGAACCTGGCGGCGGATATCGCTAATTATCTTCAACGTCCAACAGCTTGGCCAAATACTTCCCATAGTCGGAATTCGCAAAACGCTGCGCGGAAAACCGCAGGGCATCGCGGTCTATCCAGCCATTCACAAAGGCGATTTCCTCAAGGCAGGCGATCTGCAAACCCTGCCGCCGCTCCAGCGACCGGACATATTCCGATGCCTCGAGCAAGGCCTGCGGCGTACCGGTGTCGAGCCAGGCAATGCCGCGGCCCAGCCGCTCGACACGCAGGTCGCCGCGCTCCATGTAGGCGCGGTTCACATCGGTGATCTCAAGCTCGCCGCGCGGCGACGGGCGGATCGACCGGGCAATCTCGATCACATCATTGTCGTAGACATACAGACCGGTGACCGCGAGATTCGAGCGCGGCTCGCGCGGCTTCTCCTCGATCGCTACCGGGCGGCCATCACGATCGAGCACAACGACGCCGTAGCGCTGAGGCTTGTTGACATGATAGGTGAAAATCGTGGCCCCGGAGGTCAGCCCGGCGGCCTTGCGCACCAGGTCATCGAACCCGTGCCCATAAAACAGATTGTCCCCGAGGATCAGCGTCACCGGCTCGTCGCCAATGAAATCCTCGTCGAGCAGGAAGGCCTGCGCCAGGCCCTGCGGGCTGGGCTGCACGACATAGCTCAGCTGGACGCCGAACCGGGACCCGTCACCGAGCAATTGCCGGAACCGGTCCTGATCTTCCGGCGTGGTGATGATCAGGATCTCCCGAATCCCGGCCAGCATCAGCACCGAGAGCGGATAGTAGATCATGGGCTTGTCGTAGACAGGCAGCAATTGCTTGGACGTGCAGAGCGTCAAAGGCCAAAGCCGCGTTCCGCTGCCCCCTGCAAGCACAATTCCTTTCACGTTCCACCCCAGTCAGTTACCGCGCACGCCCCAGACGGACTGCTACACGCATACAAGACCTCAGCCGGTCTGGGAACCGCACGAAGGCGGTTCCTGCCCGGCCAGACTTGAGTTGCCCTGCAAACCTGCGCATATCCCCGTAGAACAGGGAGCGCCGACATGCAGATTGAACGCCTCGCCATTCCCGGAGTGGTGCAATTCACCCCGCCGCGTTTTGGCGATCACCGTGGATACTTCTCTGTCACCTATAATCGCGACGCCCTCGCCGCGCTGGGCATCCACTCCGACTTCTCCCAGGACAATCAATCCTGGTCCGCCGCAGCCGGCACCGTGCGCGGGCTTCACTTCCAGCGTCCGCCGGCTGAACAGGCCAAGCTGGTCCGGGTCGTCCAGGGCCGGGTGATGGACGTGGTGGTGGATGCGCGGCACGGCTCGCCGGCCTTCGGCCAGCACACCAAGTCCGAACTGTCAGCGCAGAACGGCACCCAGGTTTTCGTGCCCCGCGGCTGCCTGCACGGATTTGTAACGCTCGAAGCTGATACAATCGTCCAGTACAAGGTCGACAATGACTACGCACCAGGGCTGGATGGAAGTGTGGCCTGGGACGATCCGGAGCTGGGCATTGACTGGGGCATCGAGCACGGCGCCGCGACCCTGTCGGAAAAAGACGCCAACGGTTTGTCCTGGGCGCAATTCGAGACGCCGTTCCGGTTCGGCGCGTAGAGCGGAGGCGCAACAGCGTGAAGATTCTCATCACAGGCGGCTGCGGTTTCATCGGTTCTGCCGTGGTCCTCGCGGCGCTCGAACGCGGCCATGATGTCGTCAATCTCGACGCGCTGACCTATGCCGCCAACCCCGCCAATCTCGCCAGTGTCGAAGACAACCCCGCCTATCGGTTCGAGCAGGCCGATATTCGCGACGGCGCGGCGCTGGAAGCCATCCTTGCCCGGCACCAGCCTGATGCCGTGATGCATCTCGCCGCAGAGTCCCATGTCGACCGCTCGATCGACGGACCACAGATATTTGTGGACACCAATGTCGGCGGCACAGCCCAATTGCTGCGCGCCAGCACCGAATATCGCAAGACGCTTGCCTCCGGCCGCGCTGATGCCTTCCGCTTTCACCACGTCTCGACCGACGAGGTCTATGGCTCGCTCGGCGCGACAGGCCGCTTCACCGAAGACAGTCCCTACCGGCCCAATTCCCCCTATGCGGCCAGCAAGGCGTCCGCCGACATGATGGTGCGCGCCTGGCACGAGACCTATGGCCTGCCGGTCGTCATCTCCAACTGCTCCAATAATTACGGACCGCGGCAATTCCCGGAAAAGCTGATCCCTGTGGTCATCCTGTCGGCGCTCAGTGGCGCGCCCATCCCCGTCTACGGGCGCGGTGCCAATGTGCGCGACTGGCTTCATGTCGAGGATCATGCCGACGCCCTGCTCGCCATTCTGGAACGCGGACGGATCGGCGAGACGTATAATGTCGGCGGCGATGCGGAACGCAGCAATCTGGACCTGATCAAGCTTCTGTGCGCCGAACTCGACCGCCAGTCTCCCCGCCAGGGCGCCTCCAGTGATCTCATCACCTTCGTGGCCGACCGGCCGGGTCATGATTTCAGATACGCCATCGACGCCAGCAAGCTGCATCGCGAACTGGGCTGGTCACCGCGTCTCACGCTGGAAGACGGGCTGGCCCGGACAGTGCGCTGGTATCTCGATCATGACGCCTGGTGCCGCCAGTCACTGGCACGGGTTGGCAGTGAAGCCTCGTTGCAACGCCTCGGGCTCGGGCCGAAGCCATGATGGCGGATATCATCCTGCTCGGACGCTCCGGCCAGGTCGCCACGGCCGTCGCGGCGCTGGCAGCAACGACCGGGCGCAATATCCGGCAATTGGCCCGTCCGGCCTTCGACCTTTCAAACCCCGACAGTATCGCCCCCGCGCTCGAGCCGGTGCTGGCCGCCGCGGCTCCGGGCAGCGTGCTGGTCAATGCAACCGCCTATACCGATGTCAATCGCGCCGAGGCGGAGCCGGATCTGGCGCACACGCTCAATGCCCTGGCACCGGGCATCCTGGCCGAGAACTGCCGGCAGGCGGGCATGCCACTGATTCATCTGTCCACGGATTACGTCTATGACGGGACGAAGGGCGCGCCCTATGTCGAGACCGATGCCTGCAACCCGCTTTCAGTCTATGGCCGCACCAAACTCGCCGGCGATGAAGCCGTCATGCGCAGCGGCGCCCGCCACGTGATCCTGCGAACCTCCGCCGTCTACTCGGCGACGGGAAAGAATTTCGTGCGCACCATGCTTGAGCTCGGCCGCCGGCAGGACCACGTCCGGGTGGTCGCGGATCAAAGCACCAACCCGACCGCAGCGGCGAACATCGCAACCGCCATCCTCGAAATCGCCGACCGCCTGGCAATGGGTACGCCTGATGGCGGTGTCTTCCACTTCTGCGGCGACACTTCGGTCAGCTGGGCAGATTTCGCGACCGAGATTTTCGGCATCGCCGAAGGGCTGGGAGAGCGCGCCGTCCAGGTCGGGCGCATCGCCGCGAAGGAGTTTGCGAGCCCGGCGGCGAGGCCCGCCTTCTCCGTCCTCGACTGCGGTGCCATTGCAGACCGGTTCGGGATCAGCCAGCCGGATCACGGCGAGGCCCTGGCCCGCGCAATCACCCTGATCCTGGCTGGAGGCACTACCGGCGACGCAACCAAAGCTTGCTAAAAATGTTAATTTGACCGACACTGAACCCGTTGTTGTAACAAGCGGGTGGGCTTGGTTGATGATTGATCTTGTGTGCAGTCTCGTCACTTGGGGATTGCTCGGCATCTTTGCCGGCTTCCTTGCCTATGGGGCAGCCGTCGCCGCCTACACTCTGCTCCGCTTCTATCAGGGTCAGTTCGCGAAGCTCGCCAGCGCCCGCTCGAAGAGCCATTGAGACAATCCAGAAACCTGACGGAATAACACCCGGAACGGCGCCGCAGAGCGATGCCACGACGAGTCCCTGAAGGGCTGCGCCACCTATCCCGGACAAATCAACACAACCTGGTCGGGCACCAGGCCCGCATCCGCTGGCGACAAAGCCGGAAGCGTGAGCGGCCTGACGGTCTTGGGTGTCTATTTCAGTCCGGCGCGCAACAGGTCGTGCAGGTGCAAGATGCCTTGCGGGCGATTGTCGGCGTCGACGATGAACAGCTGCATGATCTTGGCCTTGCCTGCCGTCATTTCGCGCAGGGCGTCGGCGGCGAGCATGCCCGGGGTACCCGTTTTCGGATCGGCCGTCATGATCGCCTGCGCGGACTGCTCGACCAGCGCATCCCCCATATGCCGGCGCAAATCACCATCGGTGATGATCCCGACCAAGTGGTCGTCCTCGTCGACAATGCCCGCACAGCCGAAGCTTTTTACCGTCATCTCGATCAGCACATCGCTCATCGGGGCGGTTCGCGCGATCAGCGGCATTTCCTCGCCGCGATGCATGATGTCGCCGGCCGTGGCGAGGGCCGCGCCGAGCGCGCCGCCAGGGTGGAAGGTCTTGAAGTCAGACGCCGTGAAACCACGGTGCTCGAGGAGGGCAATGGCGAGGGCATCGCCCAGCGCCATCATCAGCGTCGTCGATGTCGTCGGCGCACTGGTCTCGCCGCAGGCTTCCGGCGCGTCGGGGAGGATCAGCTTGTAGTCGGCGGCCCGTGCCAGCGTGCTTTCGGCCTGGGTTGTCATGCCGATCAGCGGGACGGAAAAGCGGCGGCAATAGGCGATCAGATCGCCCAGTTCGCGAGTCTCGCCGGACTTGGACAGGGCGAGCACGGCATCATCCGGAGTGATCATGCCGAGATCACCATGGCTGGCCTCGGTCGGGTGGACGTAATAGGCCAGCGTACCGGTCGAGGCGAGGGTCGCCGCGATCTTGCGCGCCACATGCCCGGACTTGCCGACGCCGGAACAGATCAGGCGACCCTTGACCTGGCGGAGCCGTTCGATCGTGGCGGAAAATGCGCCATCAACCGAATGGAGCAAGGCGTCCAGCCCGTCTCGTTCAAGCGCGATCACGCGCCGGGCGGATGCGACGGGGTCAAAATCAATCATGCCGGGTTCCTGAATCGCGAGGGCATACTGTGCGCCTCCATAACAGAACCGCGCACGTCCCGGAAAGGGAGGTGCGCGGCTGGTCTGACGAGAGCGGGTCCGGCACTCCACAGGGGGGCGCGCAATGCCGGGTCAGTTTTCGCCACCAAGGCCGGTTTCGCGGGCATCTTTTGCGAGATAATCCCCGAATCCACCCCTCTGCTCCTACGGGAAAACGACTAGCACAACTCGCCTGACAAGTGAATTGAAATCGGCCCGCGCGGCGCCCGTGACAGCCACCGATCCTTGCCCACAACCTCACGCCGGGCTATCGCTTCGCCACCGTTATGCGCAAGGAGATATCGCGATGCCACAACTCGCCCTAATCCGCCACGGCCAGAGCGAGTGGAACCGGCAAAACCGGTTCACCGGATGGGTTGACGTCGATCTCACCGATGAGGGCGTCGCCCAGGCGCGCCATGCCGGCGACCTGCTGGCCGAAGCCGGGTTCAAGCCGGATCGCGCATTCACCTCGGTCCTGACACGGGCAATCCGCACGATGAATTTCTGCCTGGAAGGCCTGGATCGCGTCTGGATCCCGGTGGAGAAGTCCTGGCGGCTGAATGAGCGCCACTATGGCGCCCTCGCCGGCCTCAACAAGGATGAGACCCGGGCCAAGCATGGCGATGCCCAGGTCAAGATCTGGCGCCGCTCCTTCGATACGCCGCCACCGCCGCTGGCCGAAGACGATCCGGACCATCCCGCCAGGGATGAGCGCTACCGGAGCGTCCCGGCGGCACTCCTGCCCAATTCGGAATCGCTGAAGATGACGCTCGAACGCGTCGAGCCGGCCTGGGAAGGCATGATTGCGCCACGCCTGGCCGCCGGTGAGAACGTGATTATCGCCGCCCACGGCAACAGCCTGCGCGCGCTGATCAAATTCCTGTTCGAGGTCAATGACCAGGACATCATCGACATCGAGGTGCCGACCGGAAATCCCCTGCTGATCGACCTCTCCGATGAGCTCAAGCCGGTCGCCGCGCGTTATCTCGATCCCGAGCGTGCCCGGTCGCTGCCACCCCTGCCCTGATTGATGTTCAGTCCGGCCGATCACCGTTTCATGGATACCGCCCTGGCCCTGGCCCGGGCGCAACTGGGCCGGACGGCACCCAATCCCGCCGTGGGCTGTGTCCTGGTGTCCGGCAACAGGATTGTCGGCTGGGGGGCGACCGCCGATGGCGGCCGGCCTCACGCCGAACGCCGCGCCCTCGATATGGCCGGCGAGCTGGCGCGCGGCAGCCGCGCCTATGTGACGCTTGAGCCCTGCGCCTTTCACGGCCAGACCCCGCCCTGCGCCGATGCGCTGGTCGAAGCCGGGGTCAGCTCCGTTTGCATCGCCTGCCTCGATGAGCATCCCAAAGTCGCCGGCCGCGGCATCACCCGGCTGCGCGAGGCCGGGATCGAGGTCGAGACGGGATTGCGGGCACAGGATGCCGAGGCGCTCTATGCCGGTTTCTTTCACCGGCTCCGGACCGGGCAACCCAGGATCTATCTCGACCCCGACCCCGCCCGGTATGACGCAGTGCTGACATTGACGTCACAGAACGAGCTGGACAGGATTCTCGACGAGCTTGGCGAGGCCGGCATGAACCGGGTGAACCTGGACCCGGAACACCCGCTGGCAGGCCACCTTGTCGAAGCCGGTCAGGCGCAATTTCCCGGCCCTGCAACCCACACCGTGCGTTAACACTCCAGCGCTAGGCTGATCAGTCAGAGTCCGCACTGACAGGTGCGACCGACAGAGGTGATGCATGGCCGGGCAGAAAATCGAGCACACGAGACTCGACCAGACGCAGGTCGACCAGATCTGTGACCGGCATGAGCGGCTGTGGTCCGGACGCTCGGGCGGAGCCCGTGCCAATTTCGCCTATTCGATTCTTGAAGACCTCAATCTTTCCAATCGCGAGCTCTCGGATGCGGACTTCAGCGGCGCGGTGCTGCGCGGCAGTAATCTGTCCGGTGCGACGCTCAACAGCGCCATCTTCTTCGCCGCCGACCTGCGCCGGGCATCGCTTGAGGGCGCCTGCCTGCGCCGCGCCGACCTGCGCGGTGCGATCATGCGCGGCGCCAATCTGACCGGAGCGGACATGACCGAGGCCGATCTGCGTGAAGGCGCGATCGCCCAGGTCGACAAGGAAAAAGGTCTGGCGATCCTCACCCATACGGCGCAGCAAAATGACGCCGGCAAGGCCAATTTCACCGGCGCCAATCTGTCGGGCTCGAAAATGGCCGGCATGACTGCCCAGACCGCCGACTTTACCGATGCTGTCCTGCTGGGCGCCCGGATGATCCGGGCCAATCTTCGCGGTTCCTCCTTCCACGGCGCCAATCTGGAGGGTGCCGACCTGTCCGGGGCCGACCTGACCGGTGTCGATTTCACCAACAGCGTGATGATCGGCGTCAAGACGACCATGGCGAAAACCGAAGGCATGAAAACCGACGGGGCCCTGACCAACGAACCGGTCGGCATTGACCCCACCGCGCTCGAGCATCCGGTCGCCGACCAGATTGCCGCCCATGTCCTGTGGTGTGAAACCGATGGCCGCGAAGGCAAGCCATCCCTGTTTGACGGCATGGACCTGCGCGGGCTGCATTCGCTCGCCGGCAAGACGCTGACCGCCTTCCACGCCCGCGGCTCGACGCTTTATGGCCTCGATCTCGAAGGGGCACAGTTGCAGGGTGCCCGTCTTGAACGCGCCGACCTGCGCATGGCCTGCCTGCGCGGAGCCGATTTGCGGGGCGCCGATCTGACCGGGGCCAATCTGAGCAATGCCGACCTGCGCGATTGCCAGTTCGGACCGCTGGTTCTCGAGGGCAACCGCATGCTGCCGGCCTCGCTGGCGGGCAGCAAGGCGCGCTATGCCGATCTTCGCGGGGTCGACCTGCGCCAGGCGAAGGCCACCGGCGCCGATTTCTCCTATTCGCGGCTCGACGGCGCCAATGTCCGCAAGGCCCGCTTCAGCGGCTCATGCTTTACCGGCGCAACGCTTGACCGGGACTTTCTCGAACAGGCCGAGGCCGTCGACGGCGCTGTGGATATCCGGGCAGCCTGACCCGAAAAAAGGGCGGCGAACCCGGGTTCGCCGCCCAATTCGGAGGGGTATTTGCTGTCGTGTGTGACGGCGATCAGGCCGCCTTGGTCTTGCGCGATTCAATCAGACGCGCCTTCGGCTTGCCGGAGACATCTGTGATCGCGATCTTGCGCGGCTTGGCCGCTTCGGGGACCTCGCGCACGAGCCGCACTGTCAGCAACCCATTGAGCAATTCGGCGTCGGCCACTTCGACGTGGTCCGCCAGATGGAAGCGGCGCTCAAAGGCGCGCTCGGCGATACCACGGTGCAGGAAGCGCCGGGTTTCAGCCTCATCCTTTTCGACGATCTTGCCGGCGATGGTCAGGACATTTTCCTGGACCTCGACGGTCAGGTCCGCTTCGCCAAATCCGGCAACGGCCAGCTCGATGAGATACTCGTTCTCATCGACATGCTGGATGTTGAAGGGCGGATAGCCCTGCGACTCGATCTTGGTCGCGGAATCCATCATGTCGGCCAGCCGGTCGAAACCGACGATGGAGCGGTAGAGCGGGGTGAAATCAACTGTTCTCATTTCAACTTATCCTCTTTTTGAGCGACAAGAGCTGCCGGCAAACCATTTGCCAGAGCTGAACCAACCCGGGTTACGCCAGATGGCCGTAACCGGGTCGCGAACCCCATAAAGGCGGCTCGCAAGACTCAGATGGGAACTGATTATCGCCGCTGCAAGCCCTGTCGCGCGCGAGGGTGATTGCCTTGCTGCCGGGCCTTCTCTAGGACTATCCCTCCCGTTGCCGGAGAGAACCGATGAATCAGAATATCCTGCTTGGGGCCACCATGGCCTCGCTTATGCTCGTCACCGCCTGCAGCGAACCGGCTGCCCCACCGGCAGACAACACGCTTGCCGACGCAGACGCCAGCACTGGCACCGAAACGGCACCCGCCGAGACGGACGTGCCCGCATTGCCGGAACTGACCGAACTCTCCGATGTCCTCGCCGGTGAATGGCGCGAGGCCGACGCCGCCCGCGACGCCGCCCGCCATCCTGCAGAGACGCTGGAGTTCTTCGGGATTGATCCGAGCGGAACCGTCATCGAAATCTGGCCCGGCAGCGGCTGGTATACCGATATTCTGGCGCCATGGATTGCCGCCAATGGCGGCCAGTATGTCGCCGCGCATTTCCCGTTGAGCTCGGAAAACGCCGCCCGGCGCAATTCCCGCGCAGCCTTCGAGAACCATGTCAGCGACCACGCCATCTACGGCAATGTCCGCATGGTCGATTTCGGCCAGCGCAGCAATGCCCTGGTTGAACCGGGAACCGCCGATGCCGTCCTGACCTTCCGCAATGTCCACAACTGGATGATGTTCGGCTATGCGGAGCGGGCCTTTGACGATTTCTATGCCGCCCTGCGCCCGGGCGGTGTCCTCGGTGTCGTCGACCACCGCCTGCCCTCCACCCGTGAACAGGACCCGCAGGCCCGTTCCGGCTATGTGCAACAGGCCTATGTCATCGCGATGGCCGAGGAAGCCGGTTTCGAGCTGGTCGGGACCTCCGAGATCAATGCCAATCCGGCCGATACGGCGGACCATCCATTCGGCGTCTGGACCCTGCCACCCGTGCGCCGGTCGGCAGCGGGCGGCGAGGAAATGGCGGCTGATTTTGATCGCGCCGGCTATGATGCGATTGGCGAGAGCGACCGCATGACCCTGTTGTTCAGAAAGCCTGCCGCCGATGATGCCGCCGCGGCCAGCGAGGACGATGGCGAGTGACAATGATGCGGCTCATCCTCGCGGCTGTCATGACCGCTGGCCTGATGGCCAGCGGTGCATCGGCTCAGACCGAACCGCGCGAGATCGGCCCGCTGATGACGCTGTTCCCGCATTGGCAGGACTATCTTGACCTGCCAGCCGAGGACCGCAGCCGCTTCACGCTCGGCTATCAGATCAGCTCCAGCCAGGGCGTTCCGGCCGAAGAGATCCAGGTCAGCTATAGCGCCGGAGATATCCGCGGCACGCTCGAACTGGACGCACACGGACGCGTGCTCAATCCGCCGGATACCGCGTTGATCGAGGCCGCCCCCATTGCTGCGGTGAACCAGCCCCCCGGCAGCATGGCCGGCCGGATGACATTCGAGGCGCGCTTTGACGACATGATGCGGATCTCCCCGCACGACGCTGTCGGGGCCCTGGACCAGGCCAATCGGGCCATGCGCCGCGTCGGCGGGGTCGCCGCGCTGTTCGCACCGGCCTTCAAGACGGTGATTTTCGTGTTCGATGGCCCGGCACCCGAAGCCTGGGCGGTCCGCGCGGATATGGAACGCACGCCGCTTACCGTGCAGGAAAACCGCGTGATCTACCGGCCCAATGACCGCGATATGCGCAATGTCAGCGAAATCGTGCTCGGCCGCGCGCCGGCCTTCATTCTGATCGACAGCTAGAGCGCTGCCGGTTTCAGCAGTGCGAGCGTTTCCGCCAGGAGTTCGCGATTGGCTGCCGCGACCACCTGGCCGCCGCCACTGCAATCACCACCGGACCAGTTGGTCATCACCCCGCCAGCGCCCCGCACCACGGGCATGATCGCCTGCACATCATAGGTCTGCAGTCCGCTCTCGACCACGAGGTCGATCCCGCCCATGGCCAGCATGGCGTAGGCATAGGCGTCATAGCCGTAGCGGCACAGCCGCACCCGCTGGCGCAGATGATCGAAGACCGCCGCCTCATCACCCTGGAACAGGTATGGATCCGTCGACGACAGGATCGCATCGGACAAGGCCGCGGTCCGGCTGGTCTGGAGATTTCGCGTTTCGTTGCCGCGCTGCCAGCGCGCGCCGCTGGGCCAGCCGATAAAGCGTTCGCCGGTCAATGGCTGATCGATCAGCCCGATACGGGGCTGATCCTGCTCGGACAGGGCAATCAACACCGTCCAGCTCGGCAGGCCGGCGATGAAGGCGCGCGTTCCATCAATCGGGTCGAGCACCCATTGACGCCCATTCAGGCCCGGTTTCGGTGCGAATTCCTCGCCGAGGATACCGTCGTCCGGCGCCAGCTCGGCCAGCACAGCGCGCATGGCGGTTTCCGAGGCCCGATCAGCGATCGTCACCGGATCGAAGCCCGCTTGCAGCTTGTTTTCAACGGCAAGTGGCTGACGGAAATGCGGCGCAATCGCAGCCCGCGCGGCGTCGGCCATGCGGGCGGCGATAATCAGATCGGCCTGGTCTTTTTCTGCTGACATGCCATGCGCCTAGCATGGCGGGGCCAGCCGCACCAGACAGGATGCGGCCCGGCCTCCGTCTCAGGCAGCGTCGTTCGCCGCTTCTTCGGGCTCGAGCGATTTGGCCAGTTCGAGCAGACGTTTGCGCGGACGTTCACCGAGCCGGTAATAGGCGCGGATCAGGTCGACCGTTTCCTTCTGCGAGAGCACATCGGCGGCAAGGTGACCCTCACCGGCGATCTCGTCGCGATGCGACAGGCCCTCATAGAAATACTGCACCGGAACGTCGAGCGACTCCGCGAGCTCGAACAGGCGGCTGGCACTCACGCGGTTGGCGCCGCATTCGTACTTCTGGATCTGCTGGAACCGGATCCCGACCGACTCAGCCAGCTGTTGCTGGGTGAGACCCAGGAGCCGGCGCCGGCGCCGCAGACGCTTTCCAACGTGAAGGTCGATATCGCTTGTCATAATCGTTTGCCGCCCATTCTTCGCCTGTTGATGTGCGCCGCTGTGGGACGCTCACCTGAGAGGAGAGCAAAGCGCGTGCCGCGCGAAGCGAGACCATGATGCTCGCCTTATATGGGCATGATTATGACGATGAGAGGCAAGCCCAGTCCCGGCCGCAGATTTCGGAGATAAAGCTTTGTATCTTTTCACGAAAGATTTCGAAGTCGGCTGTCGGCATGACGCGGGATTCGTGCAGGTAGAGCCCGCGATTGATCTCGATCTGGATCACATGCACGCCTGTGGCGGGTTTGCCGTAATGCTCGGTGGTGTGGCCGCCGGCATAGGGAGTGTTTCGAACTGCAACGTATCCCTGCCCGCGCAGACCCGCTTCGATCGCGGCCGTGACGCGCGGGTCACAGGACTGGCCGAAGCGGTCGCCGAGCACAAAGTCGACGCCGGGCGCGCTGTGTGCGGGCATCGAATGCATATCCAGCACGACGGCATATCCGAAGGCCTCGCGGGTTTCCGCAATCAACTGATCGAGAGCGGCGTGATAGGGCTCGTAATAGGTCGCTAGCCTTGTGTGGGCCTCCTCCGACTGCAATCGCCGGCGGTAGAGCACCTGTCCGTCCGCGCCGACACGCGGGATCACGCCAAGGCCGCAGGCAACACGGCGCGATGGCGGATCGGCCCGCAGGCCGATGCGGTCGCGAAACATGCCCGTATCCAGTTCGCCGCGCCCCCGGTTCGCATCAATGAAGACACGGGGGAAGAGCGCACACACCAGGCTGGCGCCGCTGTTGGCCGCGCCGTCGATGAGCCGGTCGACATAAGCGTCTTCCGATCGTCGAAGCTGCTCGACAGGAACACAGGTCGCGGCGCATAATTCCGGCAGATAGTCCCGCCCCGAATGGGGCGAGGCGAGGATGAGCGGCCGCGCATCCGGACCATCAGGGCGCACCACGCAAACCACGCCGGCGACACTGGCTTCATCTGCTCTTGCGGGTGTCTTCGGCATGATTGAATGGGGCGCTGTCATGGGATGAGAGTGGGCGGGTGCAGTTCGCTGGTCAAGCGGCAGCGCGTTCAGCGGGCTTTTACCTTAGGGGTGTATGGTTGCGTCAATATCGGTTTTCGTGAGGGTGGGACCCAATCATGTGCAAAATTCTTCTGGCTGAAGATGATGATTCAATGCGGGACTTCCTGGCCAAGGCGCTCAAGCGCGCCGGCCATGACGTGACGGTTTGTTCCGACGGTGAGGAAGGCCTCGACGCCATTGGCGAGAAGGCTGCCCAGTTCGACCTCTTGCTGACGGATATCGTGATGCCGGGCGTCGACGGGATTGAACTCGCGCGCCGGGCAGCGGAAGTCGATCCGGCCCTGAAGATCATGTTCATTACCGGTTTCGCCGCCGTCGCGCTCAATCCGGGCTCGGGGGCTCCGACCAATGCGAAGGTGCTCTCGAAGCCTTTCCATCTGCGCGAACTTGTCGATGAAGTCGCCCGGGTCATGGCGGCCTGACACCGGCTTTTCCGGATCACGCATACGAAAACACCGCCTTCAGGGCGGTGTTTTTTTGTGCCCGCACGGCGCAGCTCAAAAAAAAGCCCCCCGGTCTCCCGGGAGGCTCTTCTTCAAGTCTGGCCGGAGCGGACTAGAGTCCGCCAGGCCCGCAATCCTCGGCGAGGAAGCGCTCGATCGCCGGAAGCGTTTCGGTCTGATGCCGTGGATAC
This sequence comes from Maricaulis sp., assembly GCF_048270265.1. GTDB lineage: Bacteria > Pseudomonadota > Alphaproteobacteria > Caulobacterales > Maricaulaceae > Maricaulis. The sequence continues at coordinate 16,966 of NZ_JBLWTD010000023.1, forward strand.
CAAGGCATGCTGTGCGGCATGTCTTCCACGACCAGCAGCTCGGCGTGCACCCGGCCACGGACCGCATTGTAGAAGTCGACCGAGTGGAACAGGGGGACGCGGACATCGCGATTGCCGTGGAACAGCATGATCGGGATGTTGGCGCGTTCGGTGTTCTGCATCGGATCCATGCCGGTAACGGTCCAGCCCTGGACTGCGCGCTGAACGCGATTTTCGCTCCAGTTAGTGCCGATACGCGCCAGATTGCTGACCCCGGCACCGGCGATCGCGCACTGGTAGGGACTGTTTTCACGGACCACAGCTGCGATGGCAGCAAAGCCGCCATAAGAATAGCCAAAGATGGCGATCCGGTCCGGGTCAGCAATGCCCTGCGAGACCAGCCAGGCCGCACCGTCATCCTTGTCGTCCTGCATGGACAGGCCCCATTGGGCATCGCCGGCGCGCCAGTGATCCAGGCCCCAACCATCGGAACCACGATATTGCGGACGCAACACGGCATAGCCACGTGAGGTCAGGAAGGGCACCCAGCCGCTCCCGTCCCAGCCGACGCCATCGCGAGCCCATGGTCCACCATGTGGGTGGATGATGGTCGGCAATGGGCCGTCAGAAGGTTCCCAGCCTGCCGGCAGGGTCAGAATTCCGGGGATCTGCCGACCGTCGCGCGCTGTGTAATGGATCAGAGTCGAGTCAGTCAGGTCCTCCGGGTCAATCCACGGACGTGAATTGCCAAGCAGCGTAATGTGGCCATCGCGGAAGACATAATAGACCGTCGGCATCGCGCCACTTCCGACCGCGAACAGCACCGTGCCCATTCCATCAGTGTAATCAAGGATGGAAACGCCGGCTGTCGGGAAAAGTCCCTCGAGCGTCGTTTGGGTCGCCGACATGGTCGGGTCGATCCAGTAGACGTCATTGCCGCCAGGACCGCTATAGCGGAAACCGAGCACTTCATTGAAATTGCTGGGTGTTGTGCCCAGAATCAAGCCGGTCACGCTATAATTTGGATGCGCCAGGATCGGGCCATCCGAGTAGCGCCGGCTCACCGGATCATACGCATAGACCTGGGCAAGGTCGGAGAACTGGTCCGTGATCACATAATACTGGCCCGTCGCCTCATCGCGGCCGGCCACCGCAACGGTATGGCGCGCACGCAGCTGATAGGTCAGCGGGTCGTGAATTTCGAACTCACCCGTCGTCTCGTTCCGGATAAAGGTCCGGGACTCATAGTCGTTGCCCGGAATTGGCTCGAGGCTGTTACGCACCAGAATTTCGCCGGTGCGGGGATCGATCACCGAAATCTCCGTCCGGCCATTGGCGCGGTACATCAGCTCGGTTTGATCTGTGCGCAGATTGTAACGATAGAAGCTGGCTGCGAGGGTCGCGACATTGACGCGGCGAATAATGATATTGTCCGGGTCAAGCGGCAGAAAGGCCGCGACGGACGCCGTACCCGCAAGTTCGAAACACCGTTCCGTATCACGGCTGACACCGATAGTGCGGCCATTGCGGGCGAAGGCCTGCTCAAAATCCGTTTGTTCGCGGTCAGTCAGATAGACTTGGGTGACAAATGTCGCGGTCGCGCCGCTCTCACGCCCTTCACCGCAACCACGAAGCTGACCGGTCCAGTCTTGCCGGCCCAGAGCCAGGAGTTGGCCGGCCTTGAGCGCGGTCACGCCAACGAATTTCATCCGGTCGCCACTGGGCGTAACGACGGGCGGTTCGGAAAGATCGTTCAGATTCCAGGTTGCGATGGCTGTTTCCTGGTTGTCCGATCCTGGCGCGGCGACGAGCGCCGAGATCATGTCGCCTTCAGTACTCATGGTGACGGAGGCGATGTTGGGGACCCTGGCAAACGCATCGGCAGGAATGGGGGCAATGCGCATTTCGGCAGTCGCTGCCGACGCAATCCCCATACCAATGGCCAGCGAGATCAATGTTCGCTTCAACATGACTGCAATTCTCCTTCTGTCGCGCGATCAAACCGGCGCGGTAACTGTTCCACGGACACACTAGGGGAAATCGTCACAATATCCTAGCGGGTCTTGCCCTGCCTGGCCGCAGCCTGATCGCAGAAAATGCGGGCTGCAAAGAAAAGGGGCGATGGTTGCCCATCGCCCCTCATCAATACTGATACTACAAAACCTTAGAAGGTTTTGGTTGCACGGACGAACAGGGTCCGGCCACGCAGGTCGTACTGGGTTGCCGACAGCGCGGTGTTGCCGCGGCGAGTCGCCGTACCGGTCGAGACCGTTGGTGGCTCTTCGTCCCACATGTTGGACAGACCGGCCAGGAGCGACAGGGTGTCTCCCTGCCAGCGGACCGACACATCATGATAGAGCGTACCTTCGACATTCACGTCGTAGAAGGCATTGGCCTGACCGAAGTAGGAGGCCGTATTGCTCGAATAGATGCTGTTGGACGTGCCATCGATGTAGTTCATGAACCAGGAATAGGTCCAGTCGCCACGACGAAGTTCCGTACGCATGTTGGCGACAAACTCAGGATCGCCAATCGTGCCGTTGAAGTCATTGGTATCATAACCACTTTCAAGGGCCGGATCGAACAGGAAGACTTCGTCATCCATGGTCCAGGTACCCTGACCTTCAATCGTCAGATCACCAATGTCGAGCTCGTGGGTATAACGAAGCGTCAGGTCGAAACCGGACGTGTTCTGCGAGTTGACGTTGATGTAGCTGTCGCGGACTTCCCCGATGCGATACGGCGAAACCGGATCGGTAGCAGGGTTACGGTCGAACAACGTACAGAACACGTTCGGATAGTTGTTGGCACCGTAGCAGCCGCCAACGATGGCAGCGCCACCGAGCTGAGCGACCTGGTTTTCGATTTCGATCGAGAAGTAATCAACCGCCACGCTAAGCGCGAACCGCTGAGGGGTGTAGACGAAACCGATCGTGCTGGCTCGCGACGTTTCCGACTCGAGGACACCAGCGCCACCACCGGAAACGATCGTCGCGGAGGAACCGATACCGGTATAGCCCATCGGGATACCAGCAGCGTTACAGTTGGCGACGATGTTCGCGTTGGTGCTGTTTTCCCAATCGATACAAGGATCGATTGCGGTCTGGCCAACGAATGCCGTCTGGTCACCCAGGAAGAGCTCATACAGCGCCGGGGCACGGTAGGAGGTACCTTCGGTAGCACGCAGACGGAAGGTCGGGGTGATCTGCCAGTTGGCACCGATCTTCCAGACCGAGTCGGAACCGGCGGACTCATAATCAAAGACACGAGCCGAACCGTTCACCGTGAAGGATTCGATGAGCGGCACGCCAGCAATCACTGGGACTTCGACTTCGGCGAAGAGTTCGTTCACCGTGTCATCACCCCGGGTGACCTGGGCGCTGGACGAACCCCAAAGGTCTCCGTCCTGGGCGGCCTGATCCGGGGTATCGTCGATCGAGAAGGTGCGGTGTTCGGCACCGATTGCCATGCCGACAGCACCGGCAGGCAGATCAAACAGTTCACCAGTGGCAATCGCCTTGAAGACGGTCTGTTCGTAGATCGTCTCACCGACCGTGTTGACCGTCAGGTGATCATAGACAGCGTCGGAATAGTTGCCGCTGAGGAATTCGGCGGAGAAGGGATCGTAGACAGGCGAGTTGTCATCGTACTGAACGTCGCCAGAATTCGATGCCAGGATGCCATTGCCTTCGTAGGTACCTTCCGAACGCGAATACTGCATATCAAGAGACCAGGCCCAATCGCTCAGGAAGCCCATGCCGGAGCCGAAGCCGCCGTCAAAGCCCGTGTTGAACGAGAAGTAGTCAACTTCAATACGCGAGTTGGATGGCCAAGCGGCGACAGGCTGCGACAGCTGGAGCGGCCCATCAAACGTTGGGTCGTTGTCGTAGCGATAGCCGGTAGAGCCAGTCCACACAGCTGCGGTCGCGCCGCCGATGAGTGGGAAGAACTGACGCCAGCCATTGGATTCGGTCGAACGACGCGTGAAGAGCGCGTCGGACTGCCAGTCAACACCGCCGAGGAAATCGAGCGAGTAGTCGGCAGACGCATAAAGGCTGATACGCTCTTGGCGGTTGATCGCATCTGCGGTCAGGACGCGAGCGTCGTTCAGCACGTCTTCATAATAGGCTTCACCAGCCGGATCGTCATAGCGGCCGTTGGCGCGCGGACGGTAGCCCGGGATCACGCTGCCAGCGGAAAGGCCATCTGGATCCGGGATGTAGCGATCACCGAAGAAGGCATCAATGATGGTGTTCGCATACAGATTGTTACAACCAGCCAGCGGGGTGCCGGCGAGGATGGAACGGTCTTCACGGTCGATGATGTTGCCACCGGCCGAGTCGCGCACGAGATCCTGTGGGCAGCTCAGATATTCACGGTCGCCGATCTGGAGCGATTCACGGAGCTGGTATTCAGCACCGAGAACGACACTGCCGCGATCGAAGTTGAAACCATAGGCACCGCTGATGCCATAGGTTTCGCCACCACCGGCAAGCGGGGCGTTCATCGTGACGGTGATTTCCGGACGATCAACCTGGCGGCGGGTGATCACGTTGACCACACCGGCGACGGCGTCAGAACCGTAGATCGAGGACGCGCCGTCCTTCAGGATTTCGAAGCGCTGAACGATCGAAGACGGGATAACGTTGAGGTCGAACGAGCCGACCTGACCACGCGTACCGGCCGGGCCAGGGCGATTGCCGTTGACCAGGACCAGCGAGCGCTGAGCGCCAAGGCCACGAAGCGAGATCGAGTTCACGCCAACGCCACCTTCGACGACATAACCGCCGAACTGGTTGTTGAGCTGAACCGAACCGGAAGCCACGCTGGCACCCTGGAGCATTTCAGCCGGGTCAACCAGGCCTTCCAGAGTAGCAATCTCGGCGTTGACGACCTGGATTGGAGAGATGGAGGTGAATTCGCTACGACGAATGAGCGAACCCGTGACGACGATAACTTCTTCGTCGGCTTCTTCTTCAGTGTCTGCCGGCTGTGCATAGCTTGGCGAAATAGCCAGACCAGCCGCAGCGAACCCGGCGAGAATTGTCGAACGCAGCAAGCGTTCGCGATCCCAGATATTGCTCACGATCATACCCCTTTTGTGTCTTCGTGGTGGGCGGTGCGGTCCGTTTTCGGCTTTCACACCTAGCCAGATTACCCTGACTGATAGGCCCATAAGAGGAGAAAGGAACAAGTTCGACAAGCGCCGGAGGCCGCTCCCGGAGCTTTCGTCGGAGCTTGTTGCAAAAAAGCCATATTCCGGCCGGCCTGTGACAAACCTGCCATTTGTTGCGACGGGCGACCTTGTGCAGAGCCAAACGGTTGCCCACCGGGGCCGAATGCAGATCAGCTGAAATACACTGGCATTTGTGCCTTGCCTCTCCAGTCGGCGGACGCTAGATACTCGGCTCCTTGCACGGATGGGCGATTAGCTCAGCGGGAGAGCACTTCGTTGACATCGAAGGGGTCACTGGTTCAATCCCAGTATCGCCCACCATCCACTTCCCCCACGGGCGCCGGTCTCGATCCGGCCTCCTGACCCCCGGGAAGCTGCACACCACCCCTCATCAAGCGGCCAACATCAGCGATCAGGCTTTCAGCCCGGGTCACAAAGGCCTATCTCTGCGGCAAATCGTGGAGGACCAGATGGACAAACGCCTGCGCAAAGCCCTGACCAGCGTCACTGAACGCCAGTCCGGCCGCAATATCATCGATGCCGGCCGGGTCGACTCAGCCAGTCTCGCCGGGGATACCGCGACCATCGTCCTCACTCCGCCCGTCGCGGGCAATGCCGATTTCGAGACCCTGCGTCCGATGATCGAGGCCGCTGTGACCGGTGTCAGGGGCATCAACCGCGCCCGCGTCGTGATGACCGCCCATCGCGACCAGCCCGCCAAACACGCCCACGCCCATCCACCCAAGCCCGCCGCCAAGGCGGTGAAGAAGCCCGCCCGGCGCATCATCGCCGTTGCCTCCGGCAAGGGCGGGGTCGGCAAGTCCACCGTCGCAGCCAATCTCGCGGTCGCCCTCGCGCGTGACGGGATGAAGGTCGGCCTGCTCGATGCCGACATTTACGGCCCGTCCGCCCCGCGCCTGTTCGGCATTACCGACGCGCCGGGCCTGCGCAAGAATGATGCGGGCGTGCAGCCCATCATTGCCCATGGCGTCAAACTGGTCTCGATCGGCTTCGTGATCAAACCGGGCGCTCCGGTGGTCTGGCGCGGACCGATGGTGCAGGGTGCGATCCGCCAGTTCATGACCGATACCGACTGGGGCGATCTTGACGTGCTGATCCTCGACATGCCGCCGGGCACCGGCGATGCCCAGCTCGCCATCGCCCAGGACCTGCCCGTCGATGGCGCCGTGATCGTCTCGACGCCGCAGGACCTCGCGCTGGATGACGCCCGCAAGGCGATCGGCATGTTCGAACAGACCCACATCCCCATTCTCGGCATTGTCGAGAACATGAGCAGTTTCATCTGCCCGCATTGCGGCGAGCACAGCGACATCTTCGGCCATGGTGGTGCCAAGGCCGAGGCCGAACGGCTCGGCGTTGCCTTCCTCGGCGAGATCCCGCTGCACCCGCAGCTGCGCACATCCTCCGATGAAGGCCAGCCCGCTGCGCTTGACGACACCCCCGTCGGACGTGCCTTCCTCAAGGCGGCCAAAGCCGCGCTGGAAGCAGCCGATCAGGCCTCCAAGCCCGCACCGAAGATCATCTTCGACTAGTCACTGAGCCGCAGCGGCGTCGGGACGATCCCGCCCGGCGCCACCACGCCGAACACCTCGGCAATGCGCGCCTGGGACAGGCTCTCGGCCGGTGGTGCGTCGGCGATGATACGGCCAGCCTGCATCAATATGGCCCGGTCGGCATAGCGCGCGACCAGATCGAGCGCGTGCGCCGCGACGATGACCAGCGCCCCGCGCCCGGCCTCGGCGCGCAGGATTTCCATCACGGCAAGCTGATGCCGCGGATCAAGCGCGGCGGTCGGCTCGTCCAGCAGGATCAGATCGGCCCGGGTCGCGAGCGCCCGGGCGAGCAGGACGCGGGCACGCTCACCGGACGACAACTGGTCGAAGGGGCGATCAGCGAGTCCGGCGATCCCGGCGCGGCCCAGCGCGCTGTCAATGGCGGCCTCATCCTCGGCGCTCAGCCGCCGCAGGGGTTTGAGGTGCGGCACCCGCCCCAGCGCCACGATCCGCCGCACCGGCATCGGCCAGGCCGAGGCCCCGTCGGGCGGGAGATAGGCGATACGCCGCGCGCGTTGCAAGGCCGGCATATCGTGGATCGAGGCGCCGTCGAGCATGACCTCACCCCTATCCGCGTCGAGCAGGCTGGCACATAGGCGCAGCAGGCTCGACTTGCCCGCACCGTTCGGCCCGACCAGGGCGACCAGTTCGCCGCCACCGGCCTCGAGCCCGATCTGCGCCAGGGCCGGGCGGCCCTGATAGCCAAAATCCACCGCTGACAATTCAAGCCGCATCAGAGCGCCCTCCCCGGCAGGGACCGCACCAGCCACAGGAAGAAGGGCGCCCCGATCAGCGCCGTCAGCACACCGAGATAGAGCGGCATGCCCGGGCCCGACAGCAATCGCGTCGCCAGATCCGCCAGCTCGATCAACATCCCGCCGCCCAGCACCGAGGGCAGGATCAGCGCGCCGGGCCGGTGGCCGACCAGCGGCCGCAACAGGTGCGGCACCACCAGTCCGACAAAGCCGATCGCCCCGGCCACCGCGACCCCGCCGCCCACGGCCAGCGCCGTGCCGCCGATCACCACCAGGCGCAGGCGCGCCATGTCGATGCCGAGACTGCGCGCACTCTCCTCGCCGAGGCTGAGCGCATCCAGCGCCCGCGGCGTCAGCGCGAGCAGACCCAGTCCGGCCAGCACGATCGGCGTTGCAAAGCGCACTTCCGTCCAGCTGGCATCCTGCAGCGAGCCCATCAGCCAATAGGCGATTTCCGCCAGGGCCCAGGGATTGGGGGCGAGATTCATCAACAGGGCCGTCAGCGCCGTCGCGATCGAGCCGATGGCGACACCGGCGAGAATGAGCGTGGTCGCGCTGGCGCGCGGCCCGGCGAGCAGGAGCAGGCTGGCCACACCAAGCCCGGCCGCCATGACCGCCGCGAAGGGCACGGCCAGAACCCCCAGCGCCGCCGCGCCGAAATACATCGCTGTCACTGCGCCCAGCCCGGCGCTGGCGGAAACCCCGATCACGCCGGGATCGGCCAGCGGATTGCGGAAAAAGCCCTGCAGCACCGCACCCGCCCCGCCCAGACCGGCGCCGACCACCAGACCGAGCAGGGCCCGGGGCAGGCGCAATTCGCGCATCAGCAAAGCGGGAAGATCGTCAGCACCGGCCAGGGCTCCCGCCAGGCTTGCCAGGCCGAGCCGGGCATCGCCGAGGAAGAGCGAGGCGGCGAGGCTGAGCAACAGGCCGCCGGCGAGCAGGAGATTGAGGTGCAGCGGTCTCATGAGCGAGCCGCCCAGTCGTCAATCGCATCGGCAATCGCTTCCGCCGCATCGATCAGACGCGGTCCGGCGCAAGGCCAGTCGGCGCTGGGAATATCGACCCGGCCGGCCTGGTCGAGCAGGCGCCGGTAGGCTGCATGGCGGGTAGCGCGGTTGAGCGTGCCGGCGAAACCGTCGGTGAAATAGCTGGTGACGATGATGTCGGCCTCCAGGGTCAGGGCCAGTTCCGGATCGGACCGGCCCCAGCCAACAACCCCGCTCTGCGCGGCATTGTTCAGCCCGCCGGCGGCGGTGATGGTGGCATCGACATAGGTGCCCGCACCGGCCGAACCGCCCGAGGCGCTGAGATAGACCACGCGCGGCACCACATCGCGCGCCGCCGCGCGTTGTGCCAGTGCCGCCAGCCGGCGATCAAGATCAGCGATTTCGGCCCTCGCCGCATCGACGCGCCCAAGCGCCGCCCCCAGCGCCAGAAGATTGGCGCGCACGCCGTCAAAGTCTTCGGTCCAGGCAAGCTCGAGCGTCGGGTAATCGCTGCGCTCCAGCATCGCCGCCGCGCGCCCGCCCTCGCCGGCACCGAACACGACAAGACCGGGATCGAACGCCAGCAGACGCTCGGCATCGGGCCAGGCCCGCGGCAAATCCCGGGCCCAGTCCGGCGCCGCCGAGACGGGCTGATCGACCTGCCAGGACAGGGCCGCAATGCCGGCCCGTGGCTGCAGGGCCAGCAGGTAGGAATCGGCGCACAGGGAAGCCGACACGGCCCCGCCCTCGGGCGGGACCGTTTGCTGTGCCGGCGCCGCTGCGGCGCTAGCCATGGCGAAGACGCAGGCCGAGATAAACACCGCGGCCCGGCGTGTGATAGCCAAAGACATCCTGATAGTCCTCATCAAGCAGGTTTTCCCCGCGCAGATAGAGCTCGACACCCTCACGGGCCTGCCAGCGCAACTGACTGCCAAGCAGGGTATAGGCATCGAGCGTCACGCTCTGGAAGGTCCCGAATTCGGTATCGAGCTGCTCGCCGGTATGATCGACGGTCATCGAGGCTGACCAGCTGCCTTCCGGGTGCCAGTCGAGCGTCAGCGAGGCGAGCCGTTCCGGCCGGCGGATTTCCGCCGCCCCGTCCTGGTCGCTTTCCATGAAGGTGGCCGAGCCGAACAGGGCGATGGCATCGCTCACATCCCAGCCCGCTTCCAGTTCCAGCCCGGACCGGTCTGACCGGCTGGTGGCGTTCCTCGCGGTCGCCGGGAAGACGCCGAAATCGGTATAGATCTCATCCGTCAGTTCCGACTGGAACCAGACCGCCGAAACATGGCCACGGCCATCGCCGACCCCCTGTTCCCAGCCCAGCTCCCAGCCGCGCGAACGCTCCGGCTTCAGGGCCGGATTGCCGATGAAATAGGCCGGGTAATAGCCAAACAATTCGAACACACCGGGATTCTTGACCCCCTCGCCGCCGCTCAGACGAAGCCGGCCGCCGAGACTGTCAAAGGCCCAGGCGATCCCGGCCCGCCAGGTCAGGGCGTCGTCGAAACGCTCATTGCTCTCATGCCGCACCGAGGCGGTCAGATCGAGCGGACCGTGGCCGAAGCCGTAATCGAGGGCGAAGGCGGTGCTGCCCAGGTCGTGGCTCTGATTGGCGAGCGAGCCGGGGCCGGCATCATTGCGGGTGCGGTCCTGCTCGTATTCGACCAGACCGGTCAGGCGATGTTCGGTCTCGCCTGTCATCCATTGTCCGGTCAGCTGGTAGTGTGCCTGGGTGCGCTGGCCTTCGGACAGGGCGGTACGCGAAACATCATCAAAGCTGCGCGAAACATCATCTGTGTATTGCGTCGCCATCTCATGGGTCACGGCGACGCCGCCGAGCTGCTGCTCGATCGTCAGAGCCGCCCGGGCGAGGACCTGGTCGCCGCTGCGGCGGTCATTCGTGTCGTCGAGCAGCCCGTCATAATCGGTATCGGCATCGGAGCGGGTCTCATAGCCCACCCAGCGCAGGGCGGTCTCGATCCGCACCCCGGTGCCCAGCTCATGACCGGCCAGAAAATTGGCGGTGTGATTGCTATAGCCATCGCGCTCGCCGCCCAGGCCGGAGACATCGACCCCGTCAGTCTCGTAGGCGCCGATCCCCGCCGCGAGATAGCCATGCTCCAGCCCCTTGCCGAAGCGGGCGCTGAAGCGGCTTGTGCCGAAGGAACCAGCCTCGGCCCGCAGCGACAATTCACGCCCCTGTTCCGGCACGGCTGTGCGCAGGGAAATCACGCCGCCGATCGCATCCGCGCCCCACAGCGCCGACTGCTCACCGCGCGCGACCTCGATCGAGGCGAGATCGTCAAAGGTATAGTGGGCGAAATCGGCCTCGCCGGTGAAGGGGCTGGCCGCCTCGATACCGTCGATCAGCACAAGGACATGATTGGCTTCCGAGCCGCGGGCGCGGATCTGGGTCAGGGCACCGGCCGTGCCCGAACGCGATACGGACAGACCGGGAATGGTGCGCAGGATGTCAGCGATGAAGACGCCGCCGCGCGCTTCGATCATGGCGGGATCGAGCGCGGAAATGCTGGCCGTCGCATCGCCGGCGGCGAGCGGAATGCGGGCGGCGGTGACATAGATGGTCTCAGCCATTTGCCTCTCCTGCGCCATCGCGGCGGAGGAAGCCGCCAGCAGCGCAGTGGCAGAGAATAAACGGGTGAGGAACGGGTGGGGATTACTTCCAGGCATGCACGTCTCCAGAACTTTGGAGCCGGCGCATCACGACGCCGGCACGATTGGCAGGAGTCGTCAGAAAACGGATAGACCGCGTCAGTCTCGCGTAACACCGCGCGAGCGGACAGACGACGGTGATGGCAGGTCTTCCGGCTTGCGGGTCGTCACGAACGATGCGCCTTCCCGGATTTCACCCCAGTGGCTGATTGCATCGCCGCTCGCCGCCTACGGCTGCGGGTACAGCGCCGGACTGGGTGTTTCCACCGTACCGGCTTCCCGATTAATCCCTTGCGGGAACCATCACGGCCGCGAAGCTAGACGCGGTCGCAGCGGAACACAATCGGGGAGTCAGCCCTCATCGGCCTTCGGCGCCTGGAGCAGGCCCTCCAGCGCACGGATGCGCTGATGCAGGTCCCGCTCGCGCACCTTTTGCGGGGCGGACAGGGTTTTTTCGAGCGCCCGCAGTTCGCGCTGGGTCTTGCGCCAGCGCTGCCACAGGAACAGGACCTTGGGCCCGTCGACCAGATAGCGGCGCCACATACGGCGCGGCTCGGAAGCGAGGCGGTGCAGCCATTCCAGCCGCGAACGCTGCATCCAGACCGGTGCGCGATCGACCTTGCCGCCGAGAAAATCCAGCGAAGCGCCGACGCACAGGCCCAGACCGGTGCAGTCGCCGCGATCAAGACAGGCCTCGGCGACCATTTCCTGCTGCGGCGAGCCGACACACATGAAGATGAAACGGGCCGGGTTCTCCGCAACGAAGCGGGCGCAGTCTTCCAGCGCCTCGCGATTGTGGCGCAGGCCCATGGGCGGCTCATGCCAGCGCACATCGGTCAGGCCATAGCGTGCGGTCACGGCATCGACGACATCCTTTGATGCGCCGATAATGGTGACGGTTTCAGCCGGATCAATCACCTGGTCGAACAGGCGCGCCGTCAGATCGGAGCCCGGGGTGACATCAATGGTCTCTCCGGAAAAACGGCCGATCAGCTCGAGCACACGGCTGTCGCACACCGTCAGCCAGGCCTGCGCATACAGCGTCGCCAGAACGGTATCCGTCTCGAGCCGGACCAGATGATCGACATTCGGGGTCACGACAAAAGCGAAAGGCTTTTGCGCGTCACGCTCCGATATCCGTTCCAGCGCCACGTCCAGGCCAATCCGGTCAAAGGCGGAATTGAGGAACCAGACATGTCGCGAGCCGGAACGCCGGTCCTGGAATTGCGTGCTGTCGGCCAGTTGATTCATCGGTTTTCGTCCCGTTTCGCGTCACAAGCGAAGTCTCTGGGAGAATTTCTGCAAATCCCGGGCCGAAAAAAGAGGCGGGGCCTGCATCCGAATGGCCATCCGGCGGCATCCCTATCCTGTGGACAGTTGTGGGACGCTCAAAATGACCATCAAGCCAATCCTGATCGGTATTGTACTGGCCGCGCTGGCCAGCGCGCCGATCGCTGTGCCCATGGCTGCCGGTGTGCCGGTGGCCCTCGCCATGGGTCCGGTCGCCGTGACCTATGACCGGGAAAATGCGCTCGAGCTCGATCTCGACATCGCCTGCCTCAGCCGCGAATGTCCGATGATTGAGCTGCGCTATGGCGCCGCCGGCCGGGAGACGCTGCGGATCGGTATCTAGTGGCTGCGCTTGAGCCGGCGCCAGGCAAAGCGTGTCGATTGCAGACATTCCCGCCCGGCCCGCTCCAGCGCGCCCGGCTCACCCCCCAGATCGCTGGCCATCGCCTCGGCCAGGAGCGGCGCGTGGGCAAAGCCGCGCGAGCCGAACCCGGACAGGATGAATTGCCGGCACGGCCCCGGTGGTCCCGGCTTGATACGCGGCAGGCGGCCGGTTGAATATTGCAGCCAGCGCTGCGTGAATTCCGCCCCCGGCAGAGGCCCGGTGACAGGCAACTGGTCTGCCGTCACGGCCCGGATGCCCGACCAGGTCTGCAAGACTTCATCACCCAGCTGCGCCGCAAGATCGGGCTGGAACGCCGTGAGTTCCTCGCGAAGTGCCGGTATGGCGCTGCCCGCCGGACCGGGATCGGTGCCGCGGACATGGGTCGTGCCGAGCATCACGCCGCCGCCCGGTGCCGCGCAGGCATAGCCCCCCCAGACCACCGGCCGCACCGGCGGCACGCCCTCGATCACGGCCAGCTGTCCGGCATTCGCATCCAGCGCATCGAATACGGCGCTGGCACCCCAGCCATTGGCGTGGATGACAAGATCAGCGGCGACGATCTCGCGGCCATCGGCATCGAACAGACAAACCCCGCTCTCGCGCTCCTCGACCCGGGCGATCTGCGCGATGACCAACGGCGTATCCGCGAGCAATTGCCCCACCAGGCGGCGCGGCTCGATGCGTGCCGCGCGGGGCTGCCACAAGCCCTCGCCATCCCAGACATGGTCCGCATCCATCCGGCTGGCGATCAATTGCAGACGCTCGCGATCCGCATCATCGCGCGGCAGGCGCAGCACGCCATCGGGATGAAACCCCTCCAGCCCCTGATAGGTGCGGCGGGCAAATTCATAGGCGGCGAGCGTGGCGCGGACATGTGGCCGGCCGGTGCGTTCCAGACGCGGGGTCAGAAGCCCCACCGGCGCGCCCGAGGCACCGCCGGACGGGCCGATGGCATCGATCACCACCACCTCGCGGCCACGGCGGCGAAAGGCCAGCGCCAGGCTCGCCCCGGCAATGCCGGCACCAATGATCGCGACCCGGCCAGAACAGGGCCGCGTCCGCTCGACCGGTGATATTTCGGGCGGGGTGACCGCGCCGGCGTAGATGGCTTCAAGCCGCTCGCGCTTGCGCCCGAAACCGGGCCGCTTCTCGACCGAAAACCCCGCCTGTTGCAGCCCGCGCCGCACGGCACCGGCGACCGTGAAGGTCGCGACGCGGGTGCCCCGGCGCGACAGTTTCCCGATCCCGTCGAGCACCGCCTGCGACCACATCGCTCCGTTGCGATCGGGCGCAAAGCCGTCGAGGAACCAGGCATCGACTTCGCCCTCGATCTGCCCCAGCGCCAGCTCCGCCTCGTCCTGGAACAGGGTGATGGTGAAGCGGTCGTCCGGGAAGATCAGCCGGTGGGCGCCCTTCAGGGCCGGGGGCCATTGCGCCAGCAATTGCGCGCTCAGCCCGGCCAGCGAAGGCCAGGCGGCAAAGGCGCGTTCGGCATCCTCGCGGCGCAAGGGATGTTTCTCAATGCTGACGAAGTGGAGCCAGCCTGTGGCCGGCCCCTCGCGGCGCCATAGATCCCACAAGGCCAGGGCATTGAGCCCGGTGCCGAAGCCCAGCTCGCCGACCACATATTGCGCCTTGCCCTGCCAGTCCTGCGGCAGGTCACAGCCCTTGAGGAAAACCGCCCGGCTCTCTTCCAGCCCGTCCTCGGCGGAGAAATAGATATCGCCATAATCCGGCGCGCGCGGACCGGAGGCCTGGGACCAGTCCAGCTGCGGCGGCTGGCAATACAGCCCGTCCTCGCTCATGCGGTTGGCGGTGTCAGGGTCGCGATGAATTTGGCGAAGGCCATCATGCCCTCCGGCCAGGGGCCATGACCGCTCGCGGCATTGAAATGCCCCATATCACCAGCGACCACAAAGCGGGCACCCCAGGCTTTGGCCCAGGCTTCGGCGCGCTCGACATCACAGGTCGGATCATTGGAGCTGGCCAGCAGCACGGCCGGGAAGCCGAGCGGTTCGCACGGCACCGGGTCGAACCCGTGATCGCCGTGCTCCTCCGCAATCTCCGGCCGCTCCCAATCGGGAACCCCGACCATGAAAGCGCCCGCCACCTTGTGTCTGTCGAGCAGGGGCGCGGCGTGAGCGAGGGTGAGAATGCCGACCGAATGGGCAATCAGCACCACGGGCTTCTTCGCTTCGGCCACGGCCGCGACCAGGGCATCAACCCAGGCCTCGCGCTGCGGCTTGTGCCAGTCGGCCTGTTCGACAAGGCGGGCCGTGGGCATGCGCCTCAGCCAGCGCCCCTGCCAGTCATCATCAGAGGCATTGCCCAGACCGGGCACGATAAGCAGATCGGTTTCGCTGATTTTCATAAGGGGTGTTCTAGCGCCCGGGAACTCGAATTGGCCAGCCCCCGATGCAAGGGCCCGCTGCGGACAGGCGACGGCAATCACCGCCTGTCACGCACGAGCCCCGGAGCACCGGTTGCGGCCGGGCGAGGGGTGGCCACTACACTAAACTACACTCCGCGCCGGCTGACCGCTGCTTGCACAGCAAGACGGCCCACCGGGCACTGAACGGATCGAGCCCCGCCCGCCTCGATCCGGCCAGCGATACGGCGTCAGTCTGACTTCGCGGATTTCACCGTTTCGGAAATCAGGTGGAATTCCTGCAGCAGATCGCCGACTTCGGTCGCATTGAGCTTCTTCAGCAGAAGATTGCGCAGGATGGCCGGCCCCGGGATGTCGAGGGGCTTGCCGTCCCGCAACGGCCCGGCCGCCGCGAGCAGGGCGCGGACATCATAGGTGGAGTTGAAGACTTCCGGCACACCGCGCTCGACCCCGAGCAGGGTGTAGACGGCCTCCATCGGCGTGCGCACGGAATATTCCGTGGTGAAGACGCAATCGCGCTGCTTCGATTCGGCGAACTGGCCGATGAAGGCGAAATTGACGGAGCCTTCCGGCACCACATCCGGGCGATCGCCAGCCTGGCGGGGCATGAAGAAGGCGGTGACATAGGGCATCATCACCGGCACCGTGTTCGCGCCGGTCGCGGCCAGTTCGGGGATATCCTCCACCGGCACACCGAGATGGTAGAGCCATTCCTGGGTGATCTCCTCGCCGGTGCATTCCTGCATCGGCTTCTTGATGAAGTCGCCGGGCGTTTCCACGAACAGCGAATAGAACCAGAGAACGAGCTGGTCCTTGGGCTGTTGTTTGAAATGCGGCTGACGATTGATCGTCCAGCTGCACAGCCAGCTGGAATCCTTGACGGTGACGATCCCGCCGCTCACGACATGGCCGCTGAAGGGATCGCGCTTGACGATCTTGGCGATGTATTCGGGGATGCGCTGATCGAGCGTGGTGATCGTGGCCGATTCCCACTTGGTTTGCGGGATATGCGAGCCGAACACGTCGGGCCGGCCGAAGGCGGGGTCCTTGGCCGCGATGCGCCGCCACAAATCCCAGGCCGGAGCCGGGCCCTCATTGAGCTTGGCCGGGGTATGGTGATCACCGCTATCGGAGTTTTCGGTGAGCGACCCGATGGTGATGAAGACCAGATCGTCCTCACCGAGATCAACCCCGCCGGCGGCGCCGTATTCGAGCCAGTGGATGCGCGATGCCTGTTTGCGGCCGGGCCTGTTGTAGAAATCGACATCGGTGACCTGGACGCCATAGCGGAAATTGACGCCGTGATCGGTGAGCCATTTGACCAGCGGCAGGATCAGCGATTCATACTGGTTATAGCGGGTGAATTTCAGCGTCGAGAAATCCGTCAGGCCATGGATGTGGTGAATGAAGCGGTGCACATAGAGCTTCATCTCCAGCGCCGAATGCCATTCCTCGAAGGCGAACATGGTGCGCCAGTAGAGCCAGAAATTGCTGGCGAAGAAGTCCTCGCTCATCACCTCGTTGATGCGCTTGTTTTCCATCTCCTCACGCGTCGCGAAGAAGAGCCGCAGCAGGTCTTTCTGCCCCTTCTCATTGAGGGTCAGCTGGGCCTTGTCGGGCACGTCCTGGCCCTGCATCTGGGTGCTGCGCTGGAGCGAGAAATTCGGGTCGTCCTTGTTGAGCCAGTAGAATTCGTCGAGCACGCTCGCCCCCTCAATCTCGAGGGAGGGGATGGAGCGGTAGAGATCCCACAGGCATTCGAAATTGGCTTCCATTTCGCGGCCGCCACGCATCACGAAACCCTTTTCCGGGTCCTCGATCCCGTCCATGGCGCCGCCGGGGATCTGCATTTCCTCGAGGATGGTGATCTTGTCGCCGGCCATGTGACCGTCGCGGATCAGGAAGGCGGCTCCTGCCAGCGAGGCCAGGCCCGAACCGACGAACCAGGCCGTCTTCTTCTCGACACCTTCCGGCTTGCGGGGGCGGGCGAAAGCTTCAAAATTTCCACTGGTATAACGCATCGTCATTGTCCTGTTTGGGGGGAAGTAGGGGGCTGCTGGCAGGCCGGTCAGTCCGCTTGCGGATAGGTGTAGAAGCCGGCACCGGAGGCGACGCCCAGCCGGCCCTTGTCGATGTAGTTTTCCTTCATCCAGGCAGCGATTTCCTGCGCATGGGCATCGCCGTGGGAGAGGATGTTGTAGGGCGTGTTGAGGCCGATGATGTCGTAGATCTGGAAGGGTCCCATCGGCGCCCCGGTCGCGATCCGCCAGACCTTGTCGACATCCTCGGGCTCGGCATAACCGCCCGCCGCAAGATCGGCCGCGGCATTCAGGAAGGGCACCAGGAGCGAGTTGAGGACATAGCCGGCCTTCTCCTTGTGGATCGGGATCGGCACCATGCCGATCTGGCTGGCGAAACCGGTCACGGTCTCGAAGACGGCCGGATCGGTATCGGGCGTGCCCATCACTTCGGCGGTGTTGAACTTCCAGACCCGGTTGGCGAAATGCAGCGCCAGGAAGCGGTCGGGACGGCCGGTGAAATCCTTGATATCGCTGGGCAGGAGCGTCGAGGAATTGGTCGCGAAAATCGTCCTGGCCGGAGCGAGCTTGCCCAGTTTCTGATAGGTGTCCTGCTTGATTTTCAGAACCTCGGGGACCGCTTCGATCACCAGATCGGCATCGGCGACGGCCTCGCCCAGATCGGCCGACAGGGCGATGCGGCCGATGGTTTCGGCGGTCTTGCCGGCCGTCGCGCCGTCAACCTCGGCCTGATAGGTGGTGGCCAGAACGGCGAAGCGTTTGCGCGCCTGGTCGAGGGCTTCCTCGCTGATGTCATAGGCCGTTACGGCAAAGCCGCTATAGGCGGTCTGGAAGGCGATCTGGCTACCGAGAACACCGGTGCCGAGGACAGTGACTTTCTTGATCTGGGTCATGGCCTTGTTTCCATTTACGTCATTAAATCAATTTGATGTCTCGCTTCTCCTGGGCCCGGAGGCCGCAATGGGTCACGCCGGCGGGCCACGCTCGAACAGCTCAGGGTTGGTCTCGCCGGCGGCTGCACGGCCAAAGCCTGCTGCCAGCACCGATGGCGGCGCCGCACTTGCGCAGGGCGCCAGCGCGGAGACTGAGAGCTTGATCATGATGAGCTTTCCTGATCGGAACGGAGACGGGCAAGACTGCGGGCCTCGACCCACTACCTAGTCCCGCAGCGGCGCGCGCGCACAGCGACGGATTGACGCCGTAGCGTCCAGGTTGTTGCCGGGGCAATCCGCACGCGGGCCCGTGTTTCCCAGTTGGCGGGCCGTGTGCGCCCCGTGCGACGGAATCCGCCGCTGTCTGCGTATGAGACCGTGAGCCCGCCCCTGAAGGAAACATCATGTCCCCAACGACGACACGTCTGGCCCTGCTGGCCCTGGCCAGCCCCTTCATCCTGCCCGCCGCCGCCAGCGCCCACATCCATCCCGATGAATTCGCGCCATCGGCCTTCATCGAAGCGCCCGAGACCGTCGACTGCACGCTTGAAGATGGCAGCGAGGCCCGATGTCACCGCATCACGGTGGGCTATTTGCCGCAGGGTCTGGAGATCGGCCCCTTCTGCCCGGCAACGCTCGATGATGTTGGCGGTATCTGGGACTGGGATGGGGAGAATGCCGGCCTCTACCGCGTCGACCGCACCTTTCTCGTCATGCTGGACGAGCTGGGCTATCGCTTCTTCGATGATGACGGCACGGTTCATGTCGTCGACATTGCCACGCAACAGCCGGCAGACGATCACGCCTGCATCAATGTCTCCGCCGATGAGAGCGTCGAGATCACCATGCTGCTGCCGGTCAATCCGGTGATGGCCGAAACCCCGGCGATGCTGGGCGTGGTGGGCAAGGTCGGCGTATCGCTCGATGGCGTGCCGATCTTCTCCGACGCGCCCTCCGTGCTGATGACCGGCCACATGCCCGCGCTCGACACCTGCGGCGGCCATATCGATCCGGGCGGCTGGTATCACCGGCACGCGACCTCGACCGATATCGACACGGTCTTCGAGGGTGCCGGCGTTGCCGCGCATTGCGCGCTGGAACAGGATAGTTCGGCGCAATTCGGCTATGCCTTTGACGGTTTCCCGATGTTCGGCAGCACGGAGGCTGACGGCTATCCCGCCATCGATCTCGATGACTGCAACGGCCATGTCGGCATGACCGTTCTGGGCGAGGCCTATCATTATCACGCCTCGGAAGACTTCCCGAACCTGCCGGCCTGCCTGGTCGGGGTGCAGGCACAGAACAATTTCTCGACGACGGCAACGGCGGGCATTGGTGCGACGCGCGCCGGCCAGGACGGGCGCAATGAACCACCCCGCCCGATGAATGGTGGGCCCATGAATGGTGGGCCACGCGGCGGCCCCGGCGGCCCGCCTCCCGGTTTTGAGCAGGCGGCGGAATCGCTGGGCATTACCCCTCAAGCACTCATGGAGGCCCTGGGCGATCCCCGTGGCGGACGCCCCGATCTGGCCGCCGCCGCAGCCCGTCTCGGCATCACCGAAGGTGAATTGCGCGCCGCCTTGCCTCCACCGCCCGGGCGGTAATCCAGGCGCGGCGCATAGCGGGCTGACAGCCCAAACATCGCGCGGCCCAGCGCGGCGGAGCTGATGAGCCCGTCCCGGACGCAAAAGCGCGCGGCCCCGGAGAGCCGCGCGCCTGCATTTGATACAGGTGGAGAGTCCCTAGCCGACTTCGGCCGGGATCTCGTCGAGGGTTTTTTCCATTTCCAGGAAGGAAGGCTGCATCTTGGTCGGCACGCCACCGCGGCCGATCTCGACGGAGATCTGGGCGGCATTGCCGTGCAGGTGAGCGACGAGAACGCTCTGGATGATTTTGTAGAACTGGGCTTCTTCATCATAGATCGCCGTCATGTAGGCGGCGAACGGGCCGACAAATCCGTAGGCGATAAACACGCCAAGGAAGGTGCCGACCAGGGCGCCGCCGATATAGCCACCCAGCACGGCGGGCGGGCTCTCGATCGCGCCCATGGTCTTGATGACGCCGAGCACGGCGGCCACGATGCCCAGTGCGGGAAGCCCATCGGCCATGGTCTGCATGGCATGGGCCGGATCGGCAGCCTCGTGATGATGTTTCTCGAGCTGGTTTTCCATATGGTCTTCAACCTGGTGCGGGTCTTCCAGGTTCATCGTCATCATGCGGAGCGTGTCGCAGATGAACTCGACCGCGAAATGGTCCTTCATGATCCGCGGGTAGCGCGTGAAGATCGCGCTCTCCTTCGGGTTCTCGATGTGAGCCTCGAGCGCGATCACACCCTTGGTCTTCATCATCTTGGTCAGAAGGAAGAGAAGGGAGAGCAGGTCCGTATAGTCCGACGCCTTCCACTTGGAACCCGTGAAGACCTTGGCCAGATCGCCCACGGTCTTCATCACGGTCTTCGGCTTGTTGCCGATCAGGAAAGCCCCGGCAGCCGCGCCGCCGATCATCATCATCTCGTATGGCAACGAGTGCAGGATGACGTCGAAATGCCCGCCGGAGAGCGTGAACCCCCCGAAGACCATCACGAACACGACTATGATGCCGATAATCTGAAACATAAACCCGTCCACCTGTTCCATGTCCGGACATTGATGCCGTCCGATTTGATGGCACTATGACGCGTTAAGCTTAATGTCCGGTTGAATAAGGGTTATCGGGAGGTTTACAGGACAGATTGCTTGCCAATCCGGGCAAAGCTGCTGAAGCTCGGTGCCCGATGATCCCGCTCTACGACCCTTCCAACCCGTCCGGCCCGAAACAGCGCACAGCCGCGTTTCGCCTGCTTTTCCTCTGCCTGATGGCCACCGGGATCGGCAATAACATGCTGTTCGCCATCCTGCCGCCGCTGGCGCGGCAATTGGCGGTACCGGAATACTGGGTCGGGGCGATCTACACGGTCTCGGCCACGCTGTTCATGACCATGACGCCGATCTGGGGCGCACTCTCGGATCGCCGTGGGCGCAAGCCGCTGATGATTTTCGGCCTCACCGCCTTTGCCGGCTCGACCCTGATGTTCGGCGGCGCGGCCTGGGCGGGCGAATCCGGCTGGGTGCCGCCGCTGGCCGCGATTTTCGCCATGGCACTGGCCCGCGCGCTGTTCGGCTCGCTCGGCTCGGCCACCAATCCGGCGGCCCAGGCCTATGTCGCCGACCGGACCAGCCCCGAGGAACGCACCGAAGCCCTGGCCGGCCTGACCGCCGCCTTCGGGCTCGGCGCCGTGATCGGCCCGACGCTGGCGGCGGCCTTCGTGGATATTGTCGGCGTGCCCCTGTTCATGGTGATGATCTCGGCCTCCGTCGCTGTCAGCGCGCTGGCGGTGTGGAAATTCCTGCCCGAACAGACGCCGCCACGCGTGCAACGGCGCCCGATCAACCCGCTGAAGCAATTCGGCTTCGCCGCCGATCCCCGCATCCTCCCCTTCATGCTGTATGGCGGTGTGATCTGGATCACCCAGTCCCTCAGCCTGGCAACCCTGTCCTTCTTCATCATGGATGCGCTGGGCCTCGACGAGAGCCAGGGGCTGCAAATGTCGGCGATCGCACTGGCGGCCGGTGCCGGCGCGCTGATCGTGGCACAGCTGATCGTGATCCCAGCCCTGAAGGCCAGCCCGCGTGTCCTGATGTCACTGGGCGGATTGATCACGGCGCTGGGCAGCGGCGTGATGCTGATTGCGCCCAATTATGCCGCCATCGTCTTCGCCTATCTGATGACGAGTTTCGCCTTCGGCCTGGCGCGCTCCGGCTTTGTCGGCGGCGCCTCGATCGCCGTCCTGCCGGAAGAACAGGGCCGCGTCGCCGGCCTGACCACGGCGACGGCCGGTCTCGGCTTCATCATCGGCCCGGTCGGTGGCCTGCTGATGTATAACCAGCTCGGCCATCTCAGCCCCTATATCGCGGCAGGACTGCTCAGCATGGCCGCCTTGGCCCTCGCCTGGTGGCATCCGGGTATTGCGCGGGTGACAAGCGTCGTGACCGTGAAGACGGAACCCTAGCCACAGCTGCACCGGCCTGCGCGGGCCAGTGCAGCGTGGTCCAGCGGAACTTGGGCGGTTACCAACCCTCGGGGATATCGAGAACCGGCAACTGGTCGAATACGACTTCCGGAAGCGGTGTATCCTCAACCCAGACCGGATAGAGGGGCACTTCCGCCAGGGGCGGCTGGCCGTCCGGCGTCGGTGCAACCATATCCGCCAGCAGCGTCATGTCCTGGTCATCGCCAAAATCGAAGGCCAACAGGTCCGGCGCAAACGCAAGGGTCTCGCCATCGATGACCGCCGCTGGCTCAAGCCCGGCGAACGGCGTTTCGCTCTCCGCGGACAGGGACGGGAAATCGCCCTCACGGATGGCCGGATACCTGCCGGCGGCATCACCCCGGAGGGCAAGGTCGCGGAAATCATGGAAATCCGTCCAGGCCGCGTCGAGCAAGTCCTGCCCGGACGGCAGGGCCAGATCAGGAGCCAGACCCACGGCAGGGCCCGTCAGCATTTCCGAGCCATCGAGCGTATCCATGACATCGGCCACCTCCGGCTTGTCACCGGCATCAATCAGCCCGGGCTGGATGGAAGGATCGAGCACGGCCATCACCGGCACAGTGCCCAGACCGGATCCGTTGGAGTCCGGGAGCCAGGCAACAGAACCGATGGCATCGCTTTCGGCCCCGTCCGTGACAACAAGCGAGGAGGGAGCCTCGCCGCCATAAACAAGCGTCTCGACGCTGATCAGTTCCGTCACGCCATCGGGCGATCCGGACCGGTTGTCCGTGACGACGGTATTCCCCGCCCCGTTGGTCGTGATGGTGTAATCGCCGGCCTGGCCCGTGAAGATGACCCGATCCGCACCGCTCCCGCCATCGAGCACGTCCGAGCCGCCACTGGCGTAGAAAATATCGGCACCATTGCGCCCGGTCAGTGTGTTGTCAGCGTCATTGCCGATCAGGGTGTCATTGCCCGTCCCGCCGATGGCGTTCTCGATCACGGTGCCCCGCGCAATGCCGACATTGCCGGTGCCGCCCTGCAGGTTCGAATAATGCTCTTCCCGCAGGTCGAGTGTCTGGTTCGCGGCGGACAGCGAGTAGTCCATGGTGTCCTCACCGCCGGTATCCACGATCGTATAGCTCGTGATCGAGGTGAAGGAGGTCGCATCATAGACCGCATTTCCGGCCGTCGACCCGAAGCCGTAAACGGTATCACCCGCGCGGATCGAACTGGCCAGGCCGTACATGTTCTGGATTGCCAGAACGTCCGCTATCTGCGGTGAGAGGACGAGGGCGAAGGACGCATCGACATAGGTGTTCTCGTTCTGGCTGAAATAGGACATGACTGTCGCTTGCCAGGAATCATTGAGATAGATCGCATCGACCCCGTAGTCCGCCGCACCATTGTAAGGGCCGGCATGTCCGAGACCGAGTGCGTGACCGATTTCGTGGATATAGGTCTGGAAGGAATAGGTATCGAGATCGGTACCGTAGTTTGAGAGCCAGTCCGTCGAGACATTGACAGTCGCCGACTGGATCACACCCCCGGAGACAGACGAGGTCGAGAATGCCCCTTCCTCGTCATCGTCGAACACCATCGAACCGCCAAACGGGACTTCATTGAATTCGATACCCGTCAGGTCGGACCAGAGTTGCAGGGCGGCACGTGCCAGGGTCTGACCATCCGCTGTCAGATCGACCAGATTGACCGTGATCGTGTCGCCATCACTGGCGCTCCAATGCCGGGCCGTCTGGCCATTGCCCACCCAGTAGCCGGACTGGAGGAAGGTGGCGATCTGGTCATTGGTGTAGGCTTCCAGCGGCTCCGCCGTTTCAAGCCCGACGGTGTAGTTGCCCGCCACGCTGTCGTCCCAGGCTCCCGCCTCGATGTAATAGGTTCCGCCGGTCGTGACCGTATAGGTCAGAAGCGAGTTGAGACCCGGTCCGCCATCATCATTCGAGGCAATTTCGGTTCCGGAGGCGTCATAGAGGCGCACCAGGGGATCAGACAGCGGACTGCTGCCGGTGCCATCAAGCGAAATCGCATAGCGTTGCCCGGCCGTCAGCTCGACCCGGATCCAGTCACGATCCCCGACGACTTCCAATTCCCCGGAATAGGTCTCACCGAGTGAAATCTCGACCTGCGTCGACGGGTCGGACGGTACGTCCTCCACGGCTTCGACGACATTGGTCACCGTCACCGCGAGGGACTGGACCGTACTGTTCGATCCGTCGTTCGCGACCACGGACAATTGGTAGACATTGTCGGAATCATCATCGCCCGGCGCTTCATAATCGGGTGCCGACAAAAAGCGGATAATCCCGGTTTCGCTGTCGATGCGGAACAGGTCGGCATCGTCGCCACCGAGTGAGAAGTTCAGGGTATCGCCCTCGGCATCGGTCGCCCGTGCCCTGACAACGGCAATCTGGTTCTCCTCCACCGACACCGTATCCGGCGAGGTGAAGACCGGCGCAATGTCATTCACGTTCTCAACCGCGATCGAGATATCCTGCGTGGTCGAAAACACGCCGTTGGAGACTTCCACGGTGACATTATAGACATTGTCGCCGCCGGCATCGGCCGGGGCCTCGTAATCCGGTGGCGCCAGGAATAACAGGCCACCCCAGTCACCGGCCATTCTGAACAGCGCGGCATCCGCGCCGGACAGGGTGTAGGTGTGAACTTCCGGATCGCTGTCGGAGACCCGGATCATGATGCTGTCCGTCAGGTTTTCCGGCACGGTGAAATCGGGCCCGGAGGTAATGACCGGCGTGGTGTCCGTGACGTTGGTCACCCTGATCTCCACGTTCTGGTCGGTGGTAAACCTGCCATCGCTGGCGCTGACAATGATGTCGTAGACATTGTCGCCATCGGCGGACTCGGGCGTCTCGTAATCGGGCGCGGCCTTGAAGGTCACGACGCCCGTCGAGGAATCGATATCAAAGAATGCCGCATCACTGCCGGCCAGGGAGTAGCTCAGCGTCGCTGCGCCGGAATCGCCGTCGGTCGCAATCACCGTATAAGCGGCGGTCTGGTTTTCGGCAGCGTCAGCGCTCACGGCCGAAGTGATCACCGGCGGATTGTCATTCACTGGTTCGAGCACAATCCGCACCAGCTGATCGTCAAACTGAAGCGCTTCGATATTGGTCAGGGTATCAACGCCGTCAGCGCCGGTGACCGTCGCGGTCAAACCCGAAATCTCGACCGTGTAATCCGCGTAATTGCCGGAAAAGACCGCCGTATCAGTGCCCTCACCGCCATCGATCACATCATTGCCGAGGCCGCCGGTCAGGGAGTCAT
This sequence comes from Maricaulis sp., assembly GCF_048270265.1. Classification (GTDB taxonomy): domain Bacteria; phylum Pseudomonadota; class Alphaproteobacteria; order Caulobacterales; family Maricaulaceae; genus Maricaulis. Next base: position 42,480 of record NZ_JBLWTD010000023.1, read on the forward strand.
TCTCCGAACCGCCACTCAGGGTGTCGCGGCCGTCACCGCCATAGAGCCAATCGGCACCGGCACCGCCCTCAAGCGTGTCGATTCCCGCATCGCCATAAAGCTCGTCGCGGCCATCGCCGCCATACAGACGGTCATTGCCCTCGCCGCCCCGGATCAGGTCGTGGCCGTCATTCCCCGACAGCTCGTCATTTTCCGTGCCGCCATCAATCTCGTCATTGCCCGTACCGCCATAGATCCAGTCGGCACCGGCACCGCCCTCAATCGTGTCATCACCGGCATCGCCATAAACCTCGTCGCGCCCATCGCCGCCATACAGGCGGTCATGGCCCTCGCCGCCATGGATCAGGTCATGGCCTTCATTGCCGTAGATCTGGTCATTCTCGGTGCCGCCATCGATATCGTCATTGCCCAGACCGCCATACAGCCAGTCTGCGCCGCCGCCACCGGTCAGGGTGTCGTCATCGGCTTCGCCATAAAGTCTGTCGCGGCCATCATTGCCGGACAGCTCGTCCCGGCCTGCGCCGCCATACAGCCAGTCATGACCCGCATCGCCGGAGAGCTGATCATTGCCCTCATCGCCCTGAATGCGGTCATTGCCGATCCCGCCGGAGATCACATCATTGCCCAGGCCGCCCCACAGCTGGTCATTCTCGGACCCGCCATCAATCGTGTCCCGGCCCTCGCCGCCATAGATCCAGTCGGCACCGGCGCCGCCTTCGATCCTGTCGTCACCGGCATCGCCATGAATCTCGTCGCGGCCGTCATCGCCATACAGCCGGTCATTGCCGTCACCGCCATGGATCAGGTCGTGGCCCGCATTGCCGTTGATCTGGTCGTTTTCCGAACCACCGTCGATGTCGTCATTTCCGACGCCGCCATAGAGCCAGTCCGCCCCGGCACCGCCTTCAATCGTGTCGTCACCGGCATCGCCATAGATCTCATCGCGCCCGTCGCCGCCATACAGGCGGTCATGGCCCTCGCCGCCATGGATCAGGTCATGGCCTTCATTGCCGTAGACCAGGTCATTTTCGGTGCCGCCATCGATATCGTCATTGCCCAGACCGCCATACAGCCAGTCTGCGCCGGAATCGCCCACCAGCGTGTCATTGCCGTCATTGCCGTAAATCTCGTCGCGGCCGGCACCGCCGGTCAGCGTGTTGGCGGAGCCGTTTCCGGTCAGGATGTCGCTGGACCCTGAACCGAGCAGGTTTTCAATGCCCGTCAGCGTGTCGCCGGCCGCGTCTCCACCGATTCCGGTGCCCGCTCCGAGATCGACCACAACACGGCGAACCGAGTCGGAATAATCCGCCAGATCGGTGCCGGAACCGCCATTCAGGCTGTCCGCCCCGCCGCCGCCGACAAGCGTGTCATTGCCGGCACCGCCGGTCAGGGTGTCGTCGCCCGCACCACCGCGCAGAACATTGTCGCCATCATCACCGGTCAGCACGACGCCGGCATCAGCGGTTACAGCGTCCGGGAGAACCAGCCGGCTGCGATTATCACTGTCCTGGACAATGCGCGTCGATTCAGCATCGCGATCAGTGCCAACGAAATCCTTCATTATTTCTCTCCCGAACGCGGTGCGTGCCAGCACGCCATCGCCAATGCAGCTCTGCAGACAAAAGAATATGCGCAGCCGCCCTCGTCAATGCTGCAGCGACGCTACTCGCCCGCGGGTACCGCGACGCTCGCAGCCATCACCGCATCATACATCGCCCGGCCGGCATAGCCATCGGCGGCGTGACCATGCGCGCGCTGGAAGGCGCGGAGAGCATCTCGAGTGCGTGGACCGGCGAGCCCGTCGGGCGTGCCTGAATCATGTCCGAGCGCATTCATCGCCGCCTGCATTTCGCGGGTCTGGGTGCGGGTCAGCGGCACATCATCGACGGGCCATGGCCCGGCAAAGGGTGCGCCACCAGCGATACGGTCGGCCAGATGGGCGACGCCGAGGGCATAGGCGGTGGAATTGTTGTAGCGCTTGATGACGCGGAAATTCGGGAAGGTGAGGAAGCCCGGCCCGGCAATGCCGGCGGGGAGTTCCAGACGCGCGGTGAGCATCAGCCCGTCGGCGCTCCAGCCATGGCCATCGGCGCGGCTGATACCGCGCATCGCCCATTCGCTGACGAGCCGGTTCTGGTCGGGATTCCAGCGGCCGACGTCGAAATCGTCGGGCACTGAAACCTCGATCACGGTCGGCGCACCCGTTTGCCAGCCGGCGCGGGCGAGCAGATTGGCGGCCGAAGCCAGCGCATCGCCATTATTCGTCCAGATATTGCGGCGGCCATCACCGTCGAAATCGACGGCGCGTTCCAGATAGGTGGTCGGGATGAATTGCATCTGGCCCATGGCGCCGGCCCAGGAGCCGGTGAGCTGGTCGCGCGTGGCATAGCCATTATCGATCATGTGGGCGACGGCAATCAGCTGATCCTCGGCCCAGCCGCGGCGGCGGCCTTCCCAGGCCAGGGTGGCGAGCGCCTGGATGATGTCGTTATTGCCGGGGATCTGGCCGTAGGAGCTTTCCAGCCCCCAGATCGCAATCAGGGTTTCGGCGCGCACGCCGTATTGCGCCGCGACGGCATCGACGAGGGCGCGATTGGATTCATAGGCCTCACGGCCATTGGCGATGCGCAGATCGGAGGCCGCGATCTCGAGATAGGACCAGATCGGCCGCACGAATTCCGGCTGGCTGCCATCGCGCTCGATAATGCGCATTTCCGGCGTCAGCCCGTCGAGCATGGAGGCGACTGTTTCCGGCTCTGCGCCGGAATCGGCCAGGCGGACACGGAAGCCGGAAACCCAGGCGTCGAAGGTTTCACCCTCGGGCTGGGCATGGACGGTCGGGGCAAGGATCAGGGCCATCAGGCCAATTATGAGCGCGCGGATTATCCCCTCCTGAGGAATTGCGCCGGATCGAGCCCGGCGATTTCGATTATAAGTTTGCGCGTCAGCGCGTCCACGAAATCCTCATGCTCATTTGTGGGCGAAATGAAGGCGCCCGGCCCGGCAATCACCTGTTTTTCAAAATAATCAGCGACATCAATGCTCACCGAGGGCCGGAACGGGCTCTGTCGCTCCGACTGGATCGGCAGGCCATTTATGGTGATCAGCGCCGCTTCCGCTCGGCTGCGCGCTGCCGATAGCGAGGCGCCGGAATTCTGCGGTCCGTCGCCTGACAGGTCGATCACCTGGCGGATGCCTTCATAGGCATTTTCCTCGATCAGGGTGATCGAGCTGTCGATCGCCGCGCCAATCGCCGTGCGGCGCCCGGAGATAAAGGGAGCCGTCGCCAGGGTGGCGGCAAAGATGCGGGCATCGGCTTCGTTGGCGATCACTGTCCAGGGTGCGACGACGCGCTGGAAATCGCCATCGGCCCATTCCAGATAGATCACCGCAATACGGCCATAGCCGCCACCCTGGATCGCCGAAATCACTTCCGGGTCGGCCAGCGCCGCGACATGACCCTCGCGCTGGCGCCGGGCCTCGACCTCGTCGATCGAAGACGACACATCGACGGCGAGCACGAGCTCAAGATCGACATATTCGCGGCCTTCAGGCGTGTACTCGATTGGCCGCACGAGATCATCCGGCGGCGCGCCACTGCCACCGAGCAGGAGCGGCGCCATCACCAGGAAGGCCAGCGCAAGAGCCGGTTTCACGGTGCCCGTCCCAGACCGGAACGCTCGAGTTCGGACTGCGACGGCATCGCACCGGCAATCTCGAGCACCAGCTTGCGCAGGATGGCGACGCGGAACTCGTCCTCGGTCCGTGCCGGCAGGACGAAAGCCCCCGGCCCGGTGATGACATTCTCGCGGAAATAGCCCTCAAGATTGACCTCGACCGGCCTGACCCAACGGCCTTCATTCGCTGAAATTACCGGCAGACCGTTGACGACAATGTTCGACCGGTTGGCCAGCGCATGGGCGCTGTCCAGGGGCAGGCCCTGGTTTTGTGGACCGTCACCGGAAATATCGATGATCAGGCGCGGGGCGGTGTAATAATTCTCCTCGATCCGGCGCACGCCATCGGCAATCGCCGAACCGATCGCGGTATAATGGCCGCGCTCGAAGGGCGCCGAGGCAACCCGCGCCGCAAAATCAAGCGCGTCATCCTCGCTGGCAATCACTGTCCAGTCGGCGGCCGCGCGCTGGAAACCGGTATCGGCCCATTCAACATAGGTGACGGCGATACGCCCCAGCGGCCCGCCCTGGATCGAGCGGATCACATCCTCATGCGCCAGCGCCGCGACATAGCCCTCACGCTGGCGATGGGCCTCTTCCTCGTCGACGGAGTAGGAGATATCGACCGCGAGCACGAGCTCGACATCAACATCGACACGGTCATCCTGTGCTGCGGCATCGGCCGCCAGCCCGGTCATACAAACGGCCGCGAGCGCGGCCGAAACGCAATTACCCAAATGTCTCATGGCCGCGAAACTATGGGCGCGGCAGGGCAAGAGCAACTGACGATGTTGTAAGACAAAAAATTGGCCGGCGCGAACGCCGGCCAGTCCCAGGGAGGGGGCCCAACCGTGGACAGATGGCTTCACACCTGCCCAAAACGGCTCCCTGCGGAGTTAACCTTGAGCATCATGCCGACCATGTCAGGCGGCCTGCGACGAAACGCGTCTGACCGCCGACCGGTGTTCATATTTTGCGACGAAGCGGCGCGTTGGCCCACGAACAAACACTTGTCTGAGCGGAATTACTGTAGAATCACCGGATGAAGATGACTTTTGAAGCGCTCACCGCGCCGATTCGCCGCCTCGACCCACGCCTGCAGGTTCGCCTGTGGGGTGTTGCCGTCATTCTGGCGCTCAGCCTCACCGATGCGCTTGGGGCTATCAGCGCGACCAATGCCGGCCTGCGGGGCGTCAGCCCGTCCTTTCTGGCCCACATGATCGTCTACTCACTAGGCAGTCTGGCGGTCTGCCAGCTGATCCTGACCCCGTTCCTGCGCGAGGGCGTCGCGCCCGTCTGGCTCTGGCTGGCGGCATTGGCCGGTGCGCTGGCCAATGCCGGGGTCGAGATTCTGTCCTACTGGACGGTGCTCTATCCTGAGCTCGAGGCAACGGGCGCGAGGCTGTGGAACGGCTATCTCTTCAGCGTCCTCGCGACCGGCGGCCCGCGCGTCGCGCTCTGGCTCGCGGTGATGCTGGTGCTGTTGCACGCCATGAAGCGCCAGCGGGAACAGGAGCGCGTTCGCGATCTCGAGGCGGCCTTTGCCAATGCGCGCCTCTCCCACCTCGAAAACCAGATCAACCCCCACTTCCTGTTCAATGCCCTGAACACAATTTCCGCGCTCGTGGCGCTGGAGCGAAAATCCGATGCCGTCGGCGCGGTCGCCTCGCTCGGCGAGCTGTTGCGTCGCAGCCTGAAGCACAGCGCCAGCCCGCTGGCCTCGGTCGCGGACGAGATTGAGTCCACAGAGCTCTACCTGCACGTCGAAGCCTTGCGCTTCCCGGACCGGCTGATGGTTGTCTGGAAGATACCGGACCGTTTCCTCAGCGTGGCCATTCCGCGCTTCACGCTGCAGCCCCTGCTGGAAAATGTCGTCAAACATAGCGTCGCCCGGTCGGTGGACATGGTGACCGCGACGATCGAGATCACCGAACTCCCGGGGTCGAGATGCTGCATCACAGTCCGCAATGATGGCTATGTACCGGCCGGCCCCGAGGCGTCCGCGGAAATGGCGGATGACGGGATCGGCCTCGCCAACCTGAAACAGCGCACAAAAATCCTGTTCCCGGAGGCCGGGGAGGTGCGCTGCGGCCCGCTCGGCGACAACCAGTTTGAATGCCGGCTGATCATTCCCATCAGCCAGGCCGAACCCGCACCGAGCCCGGAGGACAAAGGATGATGAAAGTCCTGATCGTCGACGACGAACCGCTCGCGGTCGCCCATCTCGAGCATTTGCTGGCCTCGATGAAGGGCATCACCGTGGTCGCCACGGCCAAGAATGGCCTCGCCGCGTTGCACGCCTTTGATGCAAAAAAGCCCGATCTGGTGCTCGTCGATATCGACATGCCGGGCATGGACGGGCTGAGTCTGGCGCGCGAATTGGGGACACGCGGAGCCCCGCAGGTGATCTTTGTGACCGCATTTGACCAGTTTGCCTCACAGGCCTTCGATGTTGAGGCGACCGATTATGTGCTCAAGCCGATTGATCCGGACCGTTTGAGCGAGGCGCTCGAGCGCGTGCGGCAGCGGTTGTTGGTGGCTCCGATTCTCAGCGCGGTCCGCAATGCCGCCCGCGAGCTCGACCCGGCGCCGGTGCCCGGCGATGAGGCCAGCACGCCCGGCCGGTTCTACTGGGCGCGGTCAGGCAATCGTTCACAGCGCATCGCGATGACCGATGTCATGAGAATTGAGGCCTGCAAGGACTATGTCTTTATCCATACGCGGCACGAGAAACTGATGGTGCGCGCGACAATGGCCAGCCTGGAAAAGGAATTCGCGGGCACACCGATCCGGCGCGTCCATCGCTCGCACATGGTCAATCTGCAGGAAATCAGTGAAGTCGTCAGCGACGGCCATTCGTGCGCCGTCAATCTTGCGGACGGTGCCGAGATTCCGGTGGGCCGGCATTATCGGGCGCAACTCGGCGCAATGCGGGAGCCGGGCTAGGCCGACAGCCAGGATTGGCCTGCCTGCCCTGCAGCTTCATGTCCCGCAGGCAAAGCAAGCCAGATCGCACCCGGATACGAAAGTCCGGGCACGATCTGGCAGCTTCAATTCAGTCCGCCCCGATTACTGGGGTTCGTCAGTCGCAGGCTCGTCGGCCGGCGGCGTGACGGCATCTTCGATCGCGTCTGCTGCATCCTGCAGCATGTCGCCGGTTGCGTCGGCCGCATCCTGCATCGCATCGCCGGTTGCGTCGGCAGCGTCTTGCAGGTGATCGCCAACGGTTTCCTCTTCGGTGATGCCCATGGCTTCGCCGGCGTCCTGAGCGGCGTCGCCCATGGCATCAGCGGCGTCTTCCATATGCTCGGCAGCCGAATCCATCTGGTCTTCAGCGGAATCGCCGGTGCCATCAGAACAGGCGGCCAGCAGCAGTGCAGCGGCAGATGCCGCAATCATCATTTCAAAACGCATGTCATTCTCCTTGTGACGCTACTCACATAGCAGATTTTGCGGCTCCGTAATGCAGTTTTCTTAACCATGTGTAATAATTTTCGCATCTGCGGCATCGCAGGTGCGGCAAGCAGCCGGCTTCCTGCGCTGCACCGCCCGAAACGGCACGTCCCCGTTGACACTGCCACGCCCCTCCGCTACTCCGCGCCCTCCTTATTCAATGCGTGTCAACACGAAGGCCTTGTCATGAAAGTCCGCAGCTCTCTCAAGTCGCTGAAAAATCGTCACCGTGATTGCAAGGTCGTGAAACGTGGCGGCCGTGTCTATGTGATCAACAAGACCGACCCGCGCTTCAAAGCCCGTGCCGGCTAGGCTTTCACAGTCGATGGCTCGCAAGGCTGTCCTGTGGGATCTGGGCAATGTCCTTCTGGACTGGTCGCCCGCCTATCTCTATCGCAAGATTTTCGACACTGAAGACGCGGTCCAGGACTTCCTGGGCCGTGTTTGCACGATGGAATGGCACCAAGCGCATGATCGCGGCGTGCCGATGGCCGAGAATCGCCGCGCCCTGATTGCACAATACCCCGAGCATGAGGCGGCCATCACCGCCTGGGAAACCCGCTTTCCCGAGATGCTCAACGGCTCCATCCCCGGCACCGCCGAGGCGATCGAAGCCCTCGCCGCATCCGGCGTGCCGCAATATGCCCTCACCAATCTGCCCGCCGAATGGGTCGAACCGGTCAACCGGATCTACCCGGCGATGCGCCATATGCGCGACACCATCGTCTCGGCGCATGAGGGCGTGGTGAAGCCGGACCGGCGGATCTACGAAATCACCGCCGCGCGGCTGCCGCATGATCCGGCCGACATCATCTTCTTCGACGACCGCGAGGCCAATGTGATCGCCGCGCGCGAGGCCGGCTTCGATGCGGAACACTTTACCGGCGAAACCAAGCTGTTGGCCGACCTCGCGGCGCGCGGCCTGCTCTAGGCCGGAACACCTGCGTCAAGATTCCATGCCGTCAGACGCAGCAAGCCCCTATTCACGCCGCCTCGCTTCGCATTTAATGCATACCGCAAACACGAAACGCACGCAGACCGGCACCAGACCGGCCGCGCTTATTGGTCGATATCGAGGAGAACGCCATGGATCTCAACTTCACGCCCGAGGAAGAGGCCTTCCGCGCGGAAGTACGCAGTTTTCTCAAGGACAATCTGTCTGAAGAGCTTGCGACCAAGGTTCGCAATGGCGAAGAGCTCGGCAAGGCTGACATTGAAGGCTGGCACGCCACGCTGCAGAGCCGCGGCTGGCTCGCCGTGACCTGGCCGAAAGAATATGGCGGCCCCGGCTGGAATGCGGTGCAGCGCCATATCTTCGATGAGGAATGCTGCCTGGCGAATGCGCCGCGCATCGTGCCCTTCGGTCTCGGCATGCTCGGCCCGGTCCTGATCAAATTCGGTACCGAAAAGCAGAAAGCCGACATCCTGCCGCGCATTCTCGATGGCACGGATTGGTGGTGTCAGGGCTATTCCGAGCCCGGCGCCGGTTCCGATCTCGCCAGCCTGAAGACCCGCGCCATCCGCGATGGCGATGATTACGTCATCAATGGCCAGAAGACCTGGACCACGCTGGGCCAGTATGCCGACAAGATTTTCTGCCTCGTGCGCACCTCCACCGAGGGCAAGCGCCAGGAGGGGATTTCCTTCGTGCTGGTCGACATCAAGACCCCCGGCATTGAAGTGCGCCCGATCAAGCTGATCGAGGGCGGCTATGAAGTGAATGAGGTCTTCTTCTCCGATGTCCGCGTTCCGGTCTCCAATCTGGTGGGTGTCGAGAATGAGGGCTGGACCATCGCCAAATTCCTCCTCACCCATGAGCGCACCGGCATTGCCGGTGTCGGCGCCTCGACCCAGGCGCTGCACGAGCTGAAAGCACTGGCCCGCAAGCTGAAACGCCGCGGCAAGCCGCTGATCGAGGATCCGCTCTTCGCGGCCCGCATCGCCCAGGCCGAAATCGATCTGGAAGCCCTGCGCATGACCAATCTGCGCGTGCTGGTCGATGCCTCCGGCGGCGCGGCCTCCAACACCATCGCCTCCATGCTCAAGATCAAGGGCACGGTGATCCGGCAAAATCTTGACGATCTCGCCCGCCGCGCCCTCGGCCCGGCTGCGGCCCCCTTCCCGATGGATGCGCTGGCCGGCAATCTCGCCGTCGCGCCACCGGAAGCGGCCGCCAGTGCCGCCAGCTATTTCAACAATCGCAAGCTTTCGATCTTCGGTGGGTCCAACGAGATCCAGCGCAATATCATCGCCAAAGACATTTTCGGAGCCTGAGCCATGAACTTCAATCAAACCGACGACCGGCGCATGATCTCCGACAGCCTGCGCCGCTATCTCGCTGACCAGTATCCGGTCGAGCACCGCATCAGAATTGCCTATGACGCGCCCTTCCACGACCCGAAGAAATGGGGCGAACTGGCCGAGCTCGGCATTCTCGGCGCGCTTGTCTCCGAGGACCAGGGCGGTTTCGGCGGCGAAGGCTTCGACATCACCGTGGTGTTCGAGGAATTCGGCCGCACACTCTGCCCGGAACCCATGCTGGGCAATCTGATGGGCCTGCGCCTCTATGCGGCCTTCGGCCAGTCCGACAAGGTCGAGGCCATCATCGCCGGCACGGCCCGCACGGCGCTCGCCGTGTTCGAGGCTGAGGCCTTCACCGATACCAGCGAGATCGCAACCACGGCCACCCAGTCCGGCGACAACTGGACGCTGAGCGGCCGCAAGAGCCTGGTTTATGGCGGTCATGCCGCCGACACGCTGCTGGTCGCGGCGCGCACGCCGGCTGGCAAGATCGGCCTGTTCGAGGTCGAGGCGTCAGCCGCCGATATCCATGCCTATGCCATGATTGATGGCGGCGGCGCGGCGGAGGTCGGGCTCGACAATACCACTGCCAAATGCCTCTCCGAGGATGCGGGCGAGGCCATCGAAGCCGCCCTTGATGCCGGCCGCCTGGCGCTCTGTGCCGAAGCCGTCGGTGCGATGGATGTGCTCAAGGAGATGACCAAGGACTATCTCATGCAGCGCCAGCAATTCGGCCGCCCGATCGCGACCTTCCAGGCCCTGCAGCACCGCCTCGTCGACCTCTCGATCGAGATCGAACAGGCCCGCTCCATCACCATCCACGCCGCCGGCGCCCTCGACACGCCGGGCCGCGCCCTGGCCGTGGCGAAAGCGAAAAACCTGATCGGCCGCGCCGGCAAACTGGTGGCCGAGGAAGCCGTCCAGATGCATGGCGGTATCGGCATGACCTGGGAATATGCCGGCTCCCACTACGCCAAACGCCTGACCATGATCGACGCCCAGCTGGGCGATACGGAAGACCAGCTGCGCCGGGTTATGGAGTTGATGGCGGCTTAAACGGTTGGGGGCATGCGCCGGCGGTGCGTGCCCCCGCTCACCTATTCAAAGCCCGTCATCCCAACGAAAGTGAGGGCCTCGACGCGCCAAGTGCT
>NZ_JBLWTD010000024.1:0-52105 GCF_048270265.1 Maricaulis sp.
GGCCGGGAGAAACAGGAGGGCGGCGAACAGGGCCGCGCCAAGAATCCGACTGTCGGACATGTGCCGTAACTCCTTCAATGCAAAACGGCGAAAACACTTCCCTCACACCAGAAACTTGTGGGCTCGGGGGGTATCGGGAAAGTGTGTATAACACGCCATCTTGCTCACGCCAGCGCCGAAAGGCACCCAATCGAGCGTGGCAAGTGTGCAACATGTGGCGAGGAACACTCGCTGAAAAGGTGGCGGACGCTTGACCGGAGCCGGTCTGTCGCTTCCATTAACAGCGCGACGTCCGGGGGGACGGGGCCGATCGGCGGGGCCGCGAGGTTATGATACGGACTTCCAGCGCGATACTTTTCGCCGCTTTGTCCGGTATCCTCGCGGGCCCGCCGGCTTTGGCCCAGCCAGCGCAATCCCAAAGCTTCAGCGAACCTGCCCGCGGCTTCCAGCCGGAGCTTCGGCTCGACCTCGGCAGTGTATGGCTTGCCGGGCTTGATACGACGCCTTCATCAGATTTTCTCTTCGACCTTGATGCCGAACTCGTGCTCGAGAGCTTTACGGACTCGGGGCGCCGTTGGGGTTTCGTCCTCGGCGGCCGGGTCGAACAGGATTCCGGACGCCGGGCCTGGGGCGGCCAGGCTGGCGACTGTCCGGCCGGGTTGGCGGACTGCGCGACCGCGCTGGTCCTTGGCGCTCCGCGCGCAGTGCGCTCCGGGAGTTCCGGTTTCCAGTCAGTGGCCGCCGAGGCCAGTGACGGCCCGCGGCTCGCTCCCCAGTCCGGTTATGCCTATGTGGATATCGGCTGGGGCGAGATCAGGGCCGGTTATGGCGCCGGCGCTGCGGTGCTTGATGCCGAGCGCGGGCCGACGGCCTTCCGTCTGAGCCGCGCCGATGGTGGCCGTGTCGATCTGACCGGGCTGAGCGGTGCCCGCACGGCGAATCTCGGTTCGGGCTATTCCCCCAAGCTGGTCTTCCATTCCGTCGCGCTCGGACAGGCTTCCACGATCGGTTCGTTCCGGATGGCCGCATCATTTACACCCCGCGTGCGTGATTGCGGCGTTGATCATTGTGCCTGGGGCGCCGGCCCCGCTGGCCTGGTCAGTCCTGAACTCGATGATGTCTGGGAAGTCGGCGCCCGCTACGAGATCCTTCGCGGCGACGATACGTTCGCCTTCAGCCTGGGTCTGAGCGAAGGCAGTGAGGCGACGGGGCTGGCCGGTTTTGCCGGCATCAGCACCCGCGATGCCGGTTTCTCCTGGAGCCGTGGTGCCCTGAGCGCCGGCGCGCGCTGGTTGCGGAGCAATAACGGTGTGACCGGTGACGGAGCCTATGAGGCCTGGTCGGTGTCGGCCGCCTTGGAAGCGGGACCTTGGCTCACCTCGCTTGAACTGGCGCGCTTCAGCGATGATCTGGTTCATGTTGACGGGCAGACTGTCCAGCTCAGCAGTTCGCGCCTGGTGGGCGAACGCTGGGTGGTTGGCGGCGGCGTGCAGGCGTCCAGCCGCGATGATCCGGTGCTGACGCCGGCAGGGCGCGATGAAAACCGGCTTCAGGGAACGGCCGTCTTCGCGGAGCTCGGCTGGCAGTTTTGACATATCCGCCACAGCTGGCGGGATTCTTTTCCACCCTCCGCAGAATCCGCTTGGGGAGTCGTTTGGCTTTGGCTAGTCTGATGAACCGAGGGAGTGTAGTTCCATGTCCAAGTGGGGAAATTGCCGGGGCCTGTTGGCCAAGACCGTGATCGCTGGTTCGATCGCAACGGCAATGCTGGGCCTTGCGCCCGCCGCCTATGCCCAGGACAGTTCGGACATCGCTCAGCCGGTCGTTCAGGCGCCAGCCCAGGCCGCTATCGCCGATGCAGCAGGCGTTGAAACGCCTTGGTATGAAGCTTTCACCCTGTCGATGAATGAGCGGATGCTCCCGGGTCTCGACCTGGAAACGACCGTTGACTGGGAATCTCCCGGCGGCCGCTGGGGTGTTCGCGTCGGTATCCAGGATGGCTCGGATGTCCGCAGTGACGTCAATGATCTCAGCGCCGGTGCCTTCATCAATCTGGGTGAGCGCTTCCGCCTTGGTGGTCAGGTTCGCCTGATCTCGCCCGATGATCCGATTTTCCGCCTGACCGACAGTGATGAGCGTCAGCCCGAAATCAAGTTTGAATCGGCATTGCGTTTCTAGCCTTCCGACAAGGCGCCGACGCAGGCAAATCCCGCAAATCCCAAGCCGCACAAACGACGGCCCGTGCGTGCATTGACGCCGCCGAGCGGGAAGACCGGTATCTGTATGCTCTGCGCCAGTGCCGCGGCGGCAAAAATACCGTGCGGTCGCCCGGCCGTTGCGCTTTGGCTGGCGAAAACCGTTGAATGAAACAGCGCATCTACCCCGGCCCGCCGGGCGCGCTGTGCTGCGGCGGCCGAGTGCACTGAGGCGGTGAAGACACGCGTGTCGCCTCGCATGCGCCGTGACGAGGCCTGCCCCAGCATCCGTTCCGGCCAGTGAATGCCATCGGCATCGACATGATCGGCGAGCTGCGCATCACCGGAGATGAAGAGGTACAAGCCGAGTTCATCGGCGATGCGGGCCAGCGCCAGTGCGGTCTCAACCCGGGATGCGGCTCCGTAATGGCGGTAAACCAGCCCCGTTCCCGGCGCGAGGGCGGAGGCGAAGGCAATCGGGTTCGGGGTTCTGACAGGATCGGTCAGGGCGAACAGCGCTGGCAGATTGTCTTTTTGTCTGCTGCGAACCCGCTCTGCCAGTCTTGCCAAGCCGAGCTGTGCATCATATGGCCGCGTCATGGATACTTCCCCGGATATCGCGGCACGCCGCACCCACTTGCTCGCACAGCTCGCTGCTGCCGCGCAACAGGCCGGACGCAAGCCGTCCGATATCACTCTTGTCGCTGTTTCGAAACGCCAGCCTGACGACTCGCTCGTCGCGGCGCTCGAGGCCGGCCAGCGTGTTTTCGGCGAAAACCGCGTCCAGGAAGCGTTCGAACACTGGGCCGGCCGCCGTGAAGCCTTCCCGGATCTGGAATTGCGCCTGATCGGACCGCTTCAGAGCAACAAGGCGCATGAGGCGGTGGAATTGTTCGACGTGATTGAAACCCTCGATCGCGACAAGCTGGCCATTGCCCTGCGCAAGGCGATGACAGCAACAGGCCGCACACCTCGTCTTCTGGTGCAGATCAATACCGGCGAAGAGCCACAGAAGGCCGGGATCGCACCGGCCGAATTGCCCGGGTTTCTCGCCCGTATGCGTGATGAGCACGGTCTGGTGATCGAGGGCCTGATGTGCATTCCGCCGACGGCCGAGCCCGCGGGACTGCATTTTACCCTGCTCGCCAAGCTGGCCCGCGAGAACGGGCTGCGCGAGCTTTCCATGGGGATGAGCGCTGATTTCGAGACTGCGGTCGCGCTCGGGGCCAGTTCGGTGCGGATCGGCACAGCCTTTTTCGGCGATCGGCTCTAGGGCTTGATCACAAGGTCATCGCCCGGCTTTGCCAGCGATAGCAAGCGCTTCACATCGGCGACATCGAGCGCGACACAGCCCTGGGTCGGTTCGTAATCACCGCGCTTGCAGTGCAGGAAAATCGCCGAACCGGCTCCGGGGACGGGCGGATCATCATTATGGCCCAGCACCAGCACCAGGTCATAAAGCCCATCCTCACGTAAAAGTGTTTCATGCGACGCCGGATATGGCAGTCGAACCGGGCGGTTATAGGCCGGGTCCGCGGGGGCGTCGCACCAGCCGTCATCGGCGCGTATTTCGCGGCATGGCAAAGCGGTCTTCGGTGCCGGCATCCGGTCCGCGCGAAACAACACGCGGCGCAGACGGTAGCGGCCTGTCGGTGTGGCGCCATCGCCTTCCTGCTTGAGGTTTGCGGCACAAATGCCGGAGCGGCCAAGGGCGGCGCGGACGCGCTCGCCGGCCAGCTCCAGGGTGCCCGATGCCGAGACAATCCAGTCCATTGGAACCACCTGAAACTTGCCGGATGGTCGGCGAGGGACGCCTGTTTCATGACCATGGGTCATGCCTGGCGTCCCCTTCGCCTTCCCCACCACGGCTGGGTGTCCGGAGCCCGGACTCTCTCATGGAGAAGCAATATTCGGGCCATAAATCAACCATTTGACACAATGCCTGCGGGCCCGACCCCGGCAAAATCTGCCGGGTGCCGATTGCCGGTCGGTAATATTTGCCTTGTGCCGCGAAATGGGCATGATCGGCGATATGAGCTCAAAGAAATCAATCCTGATCATCGATGACGACGATGATCTGCGCGAAGCCCTCGTCGAACAATTCGAGTTGCATGAGGAATTCCAGACCCTGGCGGCCAGTTCCGCCGGCGAAGGCATGTCGGTGGCGCGTGACCAGCGTGCGGACCTGATCCTGCTGGACGTCGACCTTCCCGATATGGATGGGCGCGATGCCTGCCGTCTGATGCGCAAGAACGGCATCACGGCACCGATCGTGATGCTCACCGGCCAGAATACCGATTCCGACCAGATCCTTGGCCTCGAATCAGGCGCCAATGATTACGTCACCAAACCCTTCAAGTTTTCCGTGTTGCTGGCGCGGGTGCGGGCGCATCTGCGCAGCCATGAGCAAAGCGAGGACGCCGTCTTCCAGGTCGGCCCCTACGAATTCCGTCCGGCAATGAAGCTGTTGCTCACGGCCGATCAGAAAAAGGTCCGGCTGACGGAGAAAGAGACCAATATTCTCAAATACCTCTATCGCGCCGGCAGCAAGGCCGTGCCGCGTGAGGAACTCCTGCATGAGGTCTGGGGCTATAACCCGGCGGTCACCACGCACACCCTGGAAACCCATATCTACCGGCTGCGCCAGAAGATCGAGCCGGATACCTCGCATGCACGCCTGCTCGTCACCGAAAGCGGTGGTTACCGGCTGGCCCACTGAGCGGCAGCCCTTGCAGGCAGATTTGCTCTAGGCCTGCAGTTGCAACACGACCGGTGCGTGATCGGACGGTTTTTCCCAGCTGCGCACATTATCCCAGATCCTGAGCGCCTCGCGGCCCCCCGCGACAGCCTGGTCGTGCAGCTCCGGCGAGACCCAGATGTGGTCGAGACGGCGACCGCGATTGGCGGCCTTCCAGTCTTTCGCGCGATAGCTCCACCAGGTGTAGATCTTCTCGTCCATCGGGATCAGCTCGCGGGCGACATCGCTGAACCGGCCTGCGCGCCTGATTCGCTCCAGGGCATCTACCTCGCCCGGGGTATGACTGACCACCTTGAGCAATTGCTTGTGTGACCAGACATCGTGCTCATAGGGCGCAATGTTGAAATCGCCGACCAGGACGAGCGGTGCTTTCTCGGCCGCCCGACGGGCGAAATAGGCCTCGAGCCTGTCGAGGAATTCCATCTTGTGGGCAAAACGCGGATTGATGGCCGGATCCGGCTCGTCGCCGCCGGCCGGGATGTAGAAATTGTGCAATTCAAACCCGGCGACGCCGACGCGTTGGTGCCGCGCCTCAGATCGCGGGCACAAATCCTCGTCTGGCAACTCCTCGAGCGGCAGTTTCGAGGCTATCGCGACCCCGTGCATGCCCTTCTGGCCGCGGATGTGAAAATGCCTGAATCCCATTTCCCGAAAGGCATCCTCGGGGAATTGTTCGCTCAGGCACTTGATCTCCTGCAGGCACAGCACGTCCGGATCGGCGGCCGAGACCCATTCGGCGACGCTGCCAGCGCGCAGGCGCACGGAATTGATGTTCCAGGTGGCAATGGAAATACCGCTCATGGCTGTGTTCTTTCGTCTCGACGATCAGAGAATATTATAGCTGGCACCGGCAAGGCCGACCGGCCAGCGACCGCGGGCAAACAGGCGCCAGCGTGCGAGGAAGGGGTGCGGTGGATCATCATCCTCGGCCTCGGCCATGATCACCAGCGCGGCGCCATTGGCGGCCTGGGCCAGCGCTCCGGCAGCGGCATGTACGAGTTCCATATCCTCGATGTCATCGATGGAGGCAGCTTCCTCGACGGCGTCGCGCGAGGACTCATGCGTCTTGCTGCCGACCTGGGACAGGGCGACGTTGACGGCCTCTTCGTCGAGCCGTTCCAGGACGCGGCTGATGAGCCCGGCCCGCAGCATCTCCTCGGCTTCCCAGCCAATCGGATCGCGGTCGAGGCTTTCGGCGGCCGTGGCCGCTTCGCCCCAGTCGGACAGCAGGGCCGGCTCGGCTTCCGGAAAGCCCAGACCATCGAGATAGGCGCGGGCCAGTGTGCGGTCGCGCGGGTCAAGCGGCTCGCCGAGTCTGGAGAACCAGGTATTGGCGTTGAGGCTCTCGGCAAAGGCGCGGGCCTTGTAGAGCAGAGGGATTTCCTCGAGCAGACGTGTGAAATCCACGTCGTCGGAATTGTCGTGAAATTGCATGAGAGCTGTTTAACCCCCAATCAGCGCGCTGCACAGGACAAATGCCGGTTTGAACCGGGCTGAAAGACGAGAGACGGGATGCCGGAGCTGAAATGAAAGGCGCCCGGTCTCAAGGGGGGAGGAGACCGGGCGCCGAGCTGTGCGCGAATTTTCATCGTCGCAGCGCCGGGAGGGGATCAAACCGGCGCGACTGAGGTAAGGATCCGCAAGCGGGGGGACGAAGCCGATCCTTTTTCTCTCAGTCAGCGTAGTAATAACGACACGCCCGGAAAAAATATACAAATAAAATATTAGAAAGGTATTGCCTGTGGTCGAAATGTCGCAGCTATCAGCGTCGGCCACGCCGGGAATCGCGCTCGGCCTGAGGGTCGGGGATCGCGAACAGCCGTGGATTCAGGGCAATCCCGGTTTCGGTTTCCAGCAGGGAGACGCGCGTCACCTCACCAAGGGCATCGGTGACGAACCATTCGCGCAATTCCAGGTCCGGGCCTGCAAACAGGAATTCGATCTCGCCGTCCATCTCACCGTCCGGATCGCGTACGATCACCGAAAGGAAACCGTATTCGCTGCGGATATCGATGATCTCCGCATCAGTTGCGATATCGATATCAGCCTTGAGCAACCACCAGAGTGGCGTTGAGCGCAGGGGGGCCCGATCAACCGTCTCCAGCGCCCGGTCCTCGAGCGCGACGGTGGTGCCATCGGCGATCACCCGGATCGGGGTCGGGTCGTCATATTCGAACAGGAGTCGGCCTGGCCGCGACATCGACAACAGGCCGCGCGTGGCACTGCCGTTTGGCGCAATCTGGATGAAGCGGGCGCGCAGGGTCGTGATGGCATTGAGATAGGTGTTGATGTCGGCAATCGCGGCCTCGCGATCGAACACCTCCGCGGCCGGCTCCGCCTGAAGGTTCGCCGGCGCTGTTTGCACGGATGCGGGCTCGGGCAGCGCGTCAGCGGCCGGAGTCGTGGCCTGCAGGAGCAGGGCGGAAATCAGGTGCGTAATCATGGCGCCAAGCTGCCGTGTGATTGCGGCGCGAGCAAGGCTTTGATGTTCATTTCCGGCTCAGGCGGCATTGTGTTCGGGCAGGTAGATTTCCCGCCGCCCGGCATGGTCGGACGGGCCAACCATGCCCTCTTCTTCCATGCGCTCGACCAGGGTGGCGGCGCGGTTATAGCCGATCTGCAGCCGGCGCTGGATATAGCTGGTCGAGCATTTGCGGTCGCGGGCGACCAGCGCCACGGCCTGGTCAAACAGCGCATCGCCACTGCTGGCCTCGCCGTCGAGCCCGAGGGCTCCGCCGTCGCCATCCTCGCTGTCGGCCGTGACGGCATCGAGATATTCCGGCGCGCCCTGCTTCTTGAGATAGGCAGCGACTTCCTCGACCTCCGTATCGGAGACAAATGGGCCGTGCAGGCGCCGCAGACGCCCACCGCCGGCCATGTAGAGCAGATCCCCCATGCCGAGCAGCTGCTCGGCACCCTGCTCGCCCAGAATGGTACGGCTGTCGATCTTGGAGGTGACGGAATAGGAAATCCGGGTCGGGAAATTGGCCTTGATGGTACCGGTGATGACATCGACCGAGGGGCGCTGTGTTGCCATCACCACGTGGATGCCGGCGGCGCGGGCCATCTGGGCCAGGCGCTGGACAGCGGCTTCGATTTCCTTGCCGGCGACCATCATCAGGTCGGCCATCTCGTCGATTACGACGACGATATACGGCATTTTCTCGGCCTGGATGATCTCGGTCTCGAAAATGGGCTCGCCGCTTTCGCGGTCATAGCCGGTCTGGACCGTGCGCGAGAGCGGTTCACCGGTGGCGGCTGCCGCGGCGACGCGTTCATTGAAGCCGGCGACATTGCGCACGCCGATCTTCGACATGCGCAGATAGCGGCTTTCCATCTCCCGCACGGCCCATTTGAGCGCGACGATCGCCTTTTTCGGCTCCGTCACGACCGGCGTCAGCAGATGCGGGATACCGTCATAGACCGACAATTCCAGCATTTTCGGGTCAATCATGATCATGCGGCAGTCTTCCGGCGGCAGCCGGTAGAGCAGTGACAGGATCATGGCATTGATGCCGACCGATTTACCCGAACCGGTGGTGCCGGCAATCAGCAGGTGGGGCATGCGGGCCAGGTCGGCGACGAAGGGCTCGCCCCCGATCGTTTCGCCCAGCGCCATCGGCAGTTCGGCCTTGCTGTCCTCGAACACTTTCGAATTCAGCAGCGCGCGCAGGAAGACCGTTTCGCGTTTGGGATTGGGCAGTTCGATGCCGATCGCATTGCGCCCGGGCACGACAGCGACGCGGGCAGCCGTGGTGCTCATCGATCGCGCGATATCGTCGGCCAGATTGATCACCCGCGAGGATTTCACGCCGGGGGCCGGTTCGAACTCATACAGGGTGACGACCGGGCCGGGCCGGACCTGGACGATCTCGCCCTTGACCCCGAAATCGGTAAGAACGCCCTGCAGCAGCACGGCATTCTGGCGCAGGGCCAGCTCATCGACGGCCGCATTGCGCGCCTGGGGTTTGGACAACAGGTCAAGGCGCGGCAGTTTGAAGCCGCTCGACTTGACGAAGGGCAAGGCCCCCTGGGCCTCGCGGCTGTCGCGTCCGGAGGTCGAGGCGCGGCGGGTCGGGGCGACCTTGACGCTGGAGCTGAAGGCTGGCTCTGGCGCCGTGTCGAACGCGTCCTCATCGTCGAGCTCATTGTCGGCCGCGCGCATGGCGCGGCGCAGGACCGGCTCTTCACGCCGCGGTTCATCCCGCTCGTCGGCCCGGCCGCCGCCATCATTCAGCAGACGGCCCAGTGACAGTCCATGGCCCCGCAGGGAGTCGAACCAGACCCGCGCGGTCGCCCAGGCCAGGCCCGCGGCGTCATAGGCGGCCGAAAGGTCGCGCGAACGCAGGCCGAAGGTGAAGAAGATGCCCGCCACAGCGAAGACAAGGCCGAGGGTGGCCGCGATACCGGTTGCCGCAGGCAGATCCAAGGATGCGGGCAGGCTGCGCATGCCGCCGAGCATCATGTCCCCGATCGCGCCGCCCAGGCCGCTGGCGAAGGGCCAGGCATTGGGCAGTGGCAGTGCGCTGGCGGCGGCGGCGAAACCGGTTGTCCCGATTGCAGCGGCGAGCCAGCGCCAGGCGGCGATGCTTCCCGGCCGATGGCGCGGGCGGCGCAAAACAAGAATGCCGCCCCAGATGATCAGCGCGATGGCCGGCCCTGCGGCCGACCAGCCAAGGGCCTGCAGCATGAGATCACTGGCAGCGGCACCGGGCGCGCCCATCAGATTGCGCACCTCGCCGGCTGCCGAGACATTCCAGCTCGGATCAAGGGCATTATGGCTGAGCAGGGCTGCGAGCAGGAAACCGCCGCCCGCCAGCATCACGCCGCCAAGCAGAAGATCGGTTGTCCGGACCAGCCAGATCCGGCCTGGCTGCGGCGCTTTGCTATCGGTTTCGGCAGTTGCACGTTTGGTCATGCCCCGGTTTAGCGCGGCAAGGGTATCCGGGTGGTAAACAGAGGTTAATGCGGCTGCGGCGCGATGCCCGCTTTCCCGACCGGGAAAATTCCCTATTCTCGCGCCCATGAGCGAGCAAGATTTCTTCGACGGCGATGCCGTTATCGTCGGTGGTGGCCTGGCCGGGCTGACCCTGGCCTTGGCCATGGAGCAGGCGGGCCTGCGTGTTGCGGTGATTGACACCCTGCCGATCGACACCCAGCTGGCGCCGGAATTCGACGGCCGGGCTTCCGCCCTGGCCTATACGTCCTGGCGCCTGTTTGAAGCGCTGGGGGTGGCGGAGGCCTTGCGTCCGCATACCCAGCGCATCGAACACATCATGGTTTGTGACGGCCGGCCCTATGGCGGCGTCGAACCCGGTGGCCCCGGTCCACACAGCCTGCATTTTGACCGGCGGGAGATCAGCGAGGGCCCGGAAGGTGAGCCGCTGGGCTGGATGGCCGAAAACCGGCACACGCGCCAGGCGCTTGCCGCCGCCGTGCTGGAACGGCCCGATATCGTAAGCATCGCCCCGGCAACCGCAGAGCGTTACGAGACTCGCCCCGACGGTGTCAGCGTGGAACTCGCGGACGGACGCCGCCTGTCGGCAAAACTCCTCGTCGCCTGCGATGGCAAGTTCTCGCGGATTCGCGAACAGGCCGGAATCCGCAGCGTTGGCTGGAATTACGGCCAGAAGGGCCTCGTCGCCACGGTCCGGCATGCCGAGCCGCATAATGGCGTCGCCTATGAGTATTTCCTGCCCTCGGGCCCATTCGCCATCCTGCCGCTGCCCGACAACCGCTCATCGCTGGTCTGGACCGAGCCGAGCGATGTCGCCGATGCGCTGAAGGCCGCTGACGATGCGGTTTTCCAGGAAGAACTCGAGA
Organism: Maricaulis sp.; assembly: GCF_048270265.1. Lineage (GTDB taxonomy): Bacteria > Pseudomonadota > Alphaproteobacteria > Caulobacterales > Maricaulaceae > Maricaulis. The sequence goes on from NZ_JBLWTD010000024.1 coordinate 10,777, forward strand.
ACCGCTTCGGCGATTTTCTCGGTGATGTACGTCCCGTCGGGCCGCGCTGGGCCTATCCGCTCGGGCTGAAATTCTCGGAGAGTTTCTGCGTCGACCGGATCGCCTTTGTCGGCGACGCGGCGCGCGGCATTCACCCGCTGGCTGGCCAGGGGTTCAATCTCGGCATTCGCGATGCCGCGGCACTGGCCGAAGTCTGCGGTGAAGCGAAACGGGTCGGGCTCGACATTGGTGCCCTGACGACGCTGCGGCGTTATGAGGGCTGGCGCAAATTCGACAGCGCCTCGCTGGCGGCCGGCACCGATCTGTTCAACCGGCTGTTCTCAAATGATATCGCACCGCTGCGGCATCTGCGTGGCATCGGGCTGTCGATCGTCAACAGTATCGGCCCGGCGCGGCGCTTCTTCATGCGCCAGGCCGGCGGCGAAACCGGTGATCCACCCAAACTCCTGCGCGGCGAGCGCCTCGACGCGGCCTAGAACGGGTTGAGGGTGTAGCCGTCCTGCTGCAACAGGGCGTGCGCGGTCATGGCCGAGAGCGCCATTGTGACCCCGGGCAGCAAATCCTCGGCGTTGACATCATGATAGGCGGCGCTCTGGCCGCAGACATAGATCTTGACGCCGTGATCAATCAGGGTCGCGACGAGATCGGCATTGGCTGGCTCAACGCCCGGCGTGAAATGGCTGCCGTTCGAGACGTCCTGTACAGCGCCGCCATGGATCACCATGGCGAGGTGCATGTTCTCCGGATCGATACCGGCCGCGGCATGCATGTTCAGAAAGCGAGCGGCGCTGACGAGCTGCCGGTTGAGTTCTCCGACCTCGGCCGGTGTAGAGATATCAAACGCGATCTGGAAGACCGTGCCGTCGGGAATCGGCATCTGGTTCTCGACCGGTGCAACAGCGCCATAGGCCTCGATCAGGGGGCCGGTCGTGAAGTTCTCCGGCCCGGCCCAGGCGGCGCTTGCGCCGAGGGCTGTGGCTGCGATCGTGGCGATGATTGAGAAGCGTTTCATGTCGCACCTGTGTGAAAATGGCTCCGACACCCTAGACCCCGCCCGAATGGCGCGCCAGTGGGGTCAGGCGGGTTTGGATGCCTCGCCGAGGGCGTAGAGATAGTCCCACGTAAACAGGCCGCTATCATGTCCGTCGTCGAAGACGAGGCGCACGGCATAGCGCCCGACCGGTTCGGCAGCGGAGATCAGGACGTTTTCCTTGCCGGTCACCGTGACCTTCTGGTCGGGCGCATGGCCCTGGACCTCGGCGCTGGGGCTTTCCACCCGCAGTGTCTGAAACGGGATCGCGAAGGCGGCGCCATCGTCGAACAGCACATGCAGCGCCTTGTCCTGTTTGGAGAAGCGCAGTTCCTCGGGCCAGGCGCGCGCCATCAGGCTTGCTCCAGCTGACGGGCTTCCTCGGGCAGCATGATCGGGATGCCGTCACGGATCGGATAGGCCAGACCGGCGCCCTCGGAGACCAGTTCCTGGGCTTCGCGATCATACACGAGCGGCCCGCGCGTTACCGGGCAGACGAGGATTTCAAGCAGTTTCGGGTCGACGGTCCGGTTGGCGGATCCGGTGGACGAGTCACTCATGATGGCCTCCTCAGGCAAACAGGATCGAGGACAGGCGGCGGCGACCGTCGCGGGCGACATCGCTCATCGGCCCGGCCGCTTCAAAGATTTTCAGCAACAGGGTACGGGCGGCCTGTTCATTCCATTCGCGGTCGAGCGCGGTGATGGCGAGCAATTGATCGGCTGCACCGGCCTGATCGCCGCCGGCCAGCAGGGCCTCGGCGAGATCGTAGCGGGCCTGCAGATCGGTTGGTGTGGCCTTGACGGTCTCGCGCAGGCGCGCGGTCACCGCATCGTCGGCCGGGGCGGCTGTTGCCAGCTCAAGCGCGGTCCGTGCAGCTTCGACGGCCGGGTCATTGGCCCGGTCGGCGGGAACCTGGTCGAGGATCTGCGTGGCCTTGTCGATATCGCCCGATTTGAGCCAGACACGGGCGAGCCCGGCCAGCGCCGACGGATGGCCCTGATCGTTCTGCAGCACGGAAGCGAAGTCCTGTGCCGCGCCACCGAGATCGCCGGATTCCAGGCCGGCCATGCCGCGATCGACGATCGCCTTCAATTCGGCTTCGCTCGGACCCTTGCCGGAAATGCGCTGGATGAAATCCTTGATCTGGCTTTCAGGCAGGGCACCCATGAAGCCATCAACGGGCTGACCGTCCTTGAAGGCAAATACGGCGGGGATGGATTTCACCTGCAATTGCTGCGCGATGCCCGGATTCTCGTCGATATTGATCTTGACGAGGCGCACGGCACCTTCGGCCTGCCGGACAACATGTTCGATCATCGGGCCAAGCTGGCGGCAGGGTCCGCACCACGGTGCCCAGAAATCAACCAGAACCGGAACCGATTTCGACGGCTCGACGACGTCGGCCATGAAATCGCGATCGGTGGAATCCTTCACCAGCATGTCGGTGTCGGCGTCCGGGGTTCCGGTATTGAACATGGTCATCGTGCTGTTTCCTTGCTGCGTCTTGCTGGATAAGTGGCCCCGCCGGGCCTTGTGCGCAAGCGATCAGTCTGCGCTCTCTTCATCATCATGCAGGGCAGTGAAGTCAATCAGCTGCGGCGTATGCCCGGTCGACTCGGCAAAACGGACAAGGTCCTGCGGCGCGATCCCGGTCGTGGCATCATTGAGCAGCGGGTGGCAATAGACCACGGGCCATTGCATCAGGGCTGCGTCGAGCACGAAACGGACCCGGCCTTCGGTGTCATTCAACAGCGCCAGGGCTGTCACCGATCCCGGCCGGACGCCGAGCGTCTCCAGCAACAGGTCCTCGGGGCCAAAGGATAGACGGGCGCTGCCGAGATGATGGTGCAGCCGGTTGAGCCTGATCTGTGTCTCGTCGCGCGCGGTGATGAGGAAGGCCTGGCCCTTGCGGTCCTTGAGGAAGAGATTCTTGGTATGGGCACCGGGCATGGACGCCTTGATGTCGCGGCCTTCATCGACGGTGAACACCGGGCGATGGCTGACGGTTTTGTGCTCAACCCCCAATGCATCGAGGCGGGCGAACAAGGTCTCACGGGAAGCGCTCATTCGTTAGTTGAAGCGCGGGTGGCGGGCCGGATCAAGTCCTTGTGCACTGCGACGGAATCTCCCTCTTGCAATCCGTCCGGGTTTGCGCGATATACCCCGCTCCCTGGCGGGGCTGGTCCCCGCATAGACATGAGCGGGCGTAGCTCAGGGGTAGAGCGTCACCTTGCCAAGGTGAATGTCGTGAGTTCGAATCTCATCGCCCGCTCCATTCTCTTTCAGATATGAGCAGAGTTTGGTGCCACCGGTCGCGTGACCGGCGACGGGCGCAGGCTTGTGCGCAAACGGCTGCGTTGAACGCGCCGTTGAATCGCCACGACAAATGCGTGGCCATTCGCGATGTCACGGTTTTTGGCTGAATTTTGCGGCAGCTGCCAGATCGAGCGATGAGGCCGAGTGGCGGCCCGAACTGTTCAGGTGGAACCAGGGATGGGCCATGGCCCGGCTGTCACGAGCACTGGCGGTGTCGGCACGCGCGGGCGCGTTTCCGGTTGGTTTCAGTCGCATAAAAGAACCCCTCAGCTTTGAAGGTCTCAAGCTGAGGGGTTCGTAAGGCGTGAGCACGTCCGCGTCCGGGCAAAACCGTGACGGTTCCGTTCATCCGGCAGACAGGTGCTTCCGGACGATCAGATGGAGAGTGATCTCAGAAGGTCGATGACGCGGCGGCGGACTGTCTGGTCGCGAATTCCGGAGAATGCCGATGCCAAGGCCAGACCGTCAGGGCTTGCGATGAAATCGTAGAGTGTTTCCGAATCCGGACCCTTCAGCTCGGATGAGCCTTCGGAATCGAGACCTTCGAAGAAATATGAGACGGGAACTTCCATGACGCGCGCGACGTGAAAAAGCCGGCTGGCACCGATGCGATTGGTGCCGCGCTCATACTTTTGCACTTGCTGGAAGGTAACGCCGAGTTTCTCGCCGAGTTCGGACTGACTCATCTCCAGCAGGCTGCGCCGCAGGCGAAGGCGAGCACCGACGTGCTGGTCAATACTCGTTGGGCCTCTAGCACTCATGATTGCCTCACAGTTTTGGTTTTACGACTTCGATCTCGCAGAACTCGCCGGGATGACAGAATTCCTCACGGAACCAAGGGTTATTGGTAGGGTCAAAAATCTCGTTGATCCAGTCGCCTACGCATTTTGTACGCCCGACACGCTGGCTTCCGGGGAGATATTTGAGCCAGAAACGAACGTCTTGCCTAACATCATAGTCGAGCACGACTAATTCGTCCGGATACAGCGCAGCCAGATAGGTTGGTGCCATGGCGATACCACCGCCATGTCTAATTGTTTCCAACAAGATAGAACTGACGTCCGTCCTGAATGCATAATTTATGTAGGCGTCCACAATTTCATTGCGGTTTTCCCAGAGCGACAGGCCGCGGTCATACTGTTCCAGTTTCAGGAATCGCAGGTTGAGCAAGTCGTGGGTCGATTTCGGCACACCGTAGGAATTGATGAACTCGCGTGAGGCGAAGGGCATGTAGTGCATGGTGCCCAGCGCCGAAGTCGGAGCGTCCATATCCTTGTCACGTGTGAAGGTTATTGAGAGATCCGGTGCGGGGCCTGCTCCGGCACCGGGGCGCAGGAGGTGAAGATTGATGCCCGGATTGACGCGCATGAAGCGCGGCATGTGGCGCGCCAGCCAATAGGTCGACAGGCCGTCTGACGCGTGCAGCGTCACATCGCCGGTATTGGCGGTGTCGGTGCCGGAAATGCGCGATTCCAGCTGCTGCGCCGAGCGCTGCATGGTGCGGACATAGTCCAGCGCTGCCTCCCCGGCCTGGGTCAGCACGATGCCATCGGCGCGCCGGTCGATCAGCTGCGCTCCGAGCCGGCTTTCAAGCTGACGCATGCGTTTGCTGACGGTCGGCTGCTGGCAGCCGAGCGCGGCGGCTGCGCCGCTCATGGAGCCTGTCGTCGCTACAGCGTGGAATATCTGGAGATCGTCCCAGTCAAACACGTTGCGACGCAGGCTGATGGCTGTTTCCTGACTATCCACTATTCCAACTTCGAAGAGGCCGCGTGATCAGCGGCGATGTTAAGCCAATTGGGACAGTCCGAAACAGGATAGCCCAATGCGTAATACAATCGATGACCCTACCCGATCCCGGCCGGTCGTTCAAACTCAGGACGCCCAACTTCATGCAGCTGTCGGGGCATATGGTTTCACGCAGGTTCACGAAAACCAGATCGACGAGTTTCACCAGCTCGCCGATGAGCTGATCGAGGGCGAGGTCGCCGGGCCCGAAGCGCTCTGGCAGGTCCAGTCCTGGACCGGGCGCGCCCTGCAGCTGCGCCGCAAGAATGGCAAGGCCAACGCCTTGCTGGCCTCGATCCCCCTGACCCGGGCCGGTGTCGATGCCCTGCTTGCCGGCCAGTTCGGTTTTGCCAATGCCCGGCGCGAATGGGTGTGTGGCCCGACAGAAACGGCGCATGCCCTGTTGTCCTGGGGCATGGCGGGCCGCTCCCCGATGGACCAGGCGGCGTCACTGCGCGGGCTGCTGGCGGTCTGGTACGGGGTTTATTGCGATATCCGCGTCTATGCCCGCGCCCGATCGGTCGAGGGCGAGAAATTGATGTCCCGGCTGGGCTTTGTCCCGCTTGGCCGCCCCGATGGCGCGACGATGCTGTTTGGCAGCACAGGCTTCCCCCACCGGATTGCCGAGAAGCTTTCCGTTCGCAGCAAACCCGTTTCAGAGGAGCAATTCGCATGAATGCGGAGAGCCGAGACCGGATGCGCGTCACCGTTGCGCGCAGTTTCGACCATGTTGTCATGGCGATGACCCTGCGGGGTGTCACCTATATGGGCGAGCAGCGCGCGCCCTATAACGAGGAATATGACGGCAATGACCTGGTTGCCGCCTCGCATCTGATCGCCTGGCGCGGCAGTGAGCCGGTCGGCGTGTTGCGGCTGCGCTGGTTTGCCGATTTCGCCAAGGTCGAGCGTGCGGCGGTCCTGCCGACCTTCCGCCGCCACGGCGTGATGCGCGCCCTGATGCAGGAAGCCCTGAGCTATTGCGCCCGCCGCGGCTATCGCCAGGTGCTGGGCCACGCCCAGCTCAACCGGGTCGCCTATTGGCGATCGCACGGGTTCCGGGTCCGTCCCGGCCGGGCCAGTTTCATGTTCTCCGATTACGAATACGTCGAGATCGAGCATCCCCTCGAGCGCCCGGCCAATGCGATCACCATGGATTCCGATCCGCTGGCGATCATTCGCCCCGATGGTGACTGGGACCGGCCCGGGCCGTTCGATCGCTCCTTGCGCCGCGCGCCGCGCCGGCAACGCCGGCCGGAGGAGCTCGCATGAGCCGTTTCCTGCCCACTCTTGTCCTGCTCGATTGCCAGAGGGAATCCCTCGATCCGGGCGAGGCGGAAGATGATGGCAGCAATACTGCGGTCGCAGATCGCATCCGGCGCCTGCTGACCTCGGCGCGGTTGTCCGGCTGGAACATTCTGCACTGCCAGTACAAGAGCAACCGGCCCGCGATCAATTGCGGTGTGAGTGTGCCCGGCGCGCCGATAGACGGCCTCGCACCACTCTCGCGCGAAGCGGTCTTCATCCGCACCGGCCTGTCGGCCTATTCCGACCCGGATTTCGGCCGCATGATCCGCCACTATGCCGGCCCGCCCTGCTTTCTGGTCGGATTTTCCGCACCCTTCTCGCTGATGGCGACGATGTTCGATGCCGTCGCCCGCGATCAGCGCCTGACCGTAATCCCCGAGGCTGTCGGCGGCCGGGCCGTCGGTCCGCGTTCGGCTTCCAGCGTTCGCGATATCTCCTTCGATCTGATCGACCGCCTGAGCAGCACCGTGCCCCTGGACGAGGTTGTGGCCACCTGGCTGCGCTCGCCGGAAACACCAACCCTGAAGAAAATTGGAATAGGCTGATGACCCAAAGATCCTTGGCAAAATATTTCCCTGATATCCGGCAGGCCGACACTGATCGTGACCGTCTGCAGGTCGCTGATCTGGTGCTGGCCCTGGTCGAGAAGGAACTCCAGGCGCTGGAAAGCCAGGATGACGACCTGACCTATCTGATCGAAGTCCTGCGTTGTGGCGTTCAGCGTGCGCTGGGCGACAGCGAGATCCCTGCCGATCTCTTGCTGGTCTCCGAACCGCATGGCCGCACGCACTAGCCTCGCGGCGCGGGTTTTCCGCCCCGGTCACGAAGCTGTGAAGGCGGGGGGTTGGATTGGCGACCACCCCTCCCCATATGTGTGTCGACGGAGGCATTCACGCCCCGTCCGCAAAGTATCCTGGCAAGGTTTCCCCCAACCAAGCCAGTGATTGAACAGGCCTCTAACGTGCGTCCCCCCAGCCTGCCGAATGAGGTCTGTCAGGCACCGCCGGGTCCCCTGTCCCTTCCCGGCGGTGCCGCATTTTTCAAGCCATCCCAAACGGAATAGCGATATTGCGTTTTCAACGGCGTAGCCGGGTTGCACCGCCCGCAAACAAGGCTAGGCTCAACCTCCGGTCAACTTGAGCTGAGGAGCGCCGTATCATGGGGGCGGTCGTCGGAATCGCGCATGCCTATACGCGTGCGGAATTCATGGAAGCGGCGCGTCAGCGCTGGCAGGAACAATGCGGAGGGGAGTGCGGCGAAATCGGCAACGCTTTCTTCGCGCAAATCTATGACGACGCCCTGTCGGAAGACCTGGAGCGTGTCTCCGCCGACGACCTGGCAGCCCTCAGTGTCGAATTCTGGGCCTTCGGCAACAAGCGCGCCGGTGATGATATCCTCGTCCGGATGCGAACTGCGACCCGCTCTGACGGCGTCGATCTCGGCCGCGATATTCTTGAAATCATCGGAAACGACCGGCCCTTCATCGTCGATTCGGTGATGGGCGAAATCGGCGCCCAGGGCCATGACGTTGTCGCCATGTTCCACCCGATCATGCAGGTGCGGCGTGCGCCTGATGGCGAACGTATTGCCGAGGGTGGCCGCTGTGTCGCCGAATCCATGATCCAGGTGCATCTGCCACCCTTGGATGAATTGTCCCGGCGCACGCTGATCGAAGGCGTGACCGCCACGCTCGATGATGTCCGTGTCGCTGTCGAGGACTGGTCGGACATGCGGGCCCAGATGGACGAGTCCATCGCGCACCTGCAACAGGCCACCACCCTGGCATCCCCGGAAGAGATCGCTGAATCGCTCGAATTCCTGCGCTGGTTGCGCGACGATCATTTCGCCTTCCTTGGCTGCCGGATCTATGATTTCGACGTCAGTGAAGACGGGTCCATGGCGGACCGCCATCCGCGTGTCCGGGCCGATTCCGGGCGCGGTGTGCTGCGCGATCCCGAGCGCCATGTCCTGCGCAAGGGCTCCGAGCCCGCCGTGCTGACGCCGGCGATCGAGACCTTTCTGCGTGAACCGACGCCGATCATCGTTGCCAAGGGCAATATGAAGTCGCGCGTCCATCGCCGCGTCTACATGGATTACATCGGCGTCAAACGGTACCGCGAAGACGGTGCCGTGATCGGCGAGTCGCGCTTTGTCGGCCTGTTCACCGCCGAAGCCTATGACCAGAGCGCCTCGCTGGTGCCGCTGATCCGCCGCAAGGTCCGCCGCGTGCTTGAGCGTGCCGGCAAGGCGCCCGGCACCCACAACGCCAAGAAACTGCGCAATACGGTCGAGAATTTCCCGCGCGACGAGCTGTTCCAGACCGACGAGAATGACCTGCTGGAAATCTGCCTCGGCATCCTGCACCTGCACGATCGCCCGCGGACCAAGCTCTTCATTCGCCGTGACCAGTTCGACCGCTTTGTGTCGGCGCTGCTGTTCGTGCCGCGTGACCGCTATAACTCGCAGGTCCGTGAGCAGGCGGGCGAGCTGATCCGTGATGCCTTCGGCGGCCGGCTCTCGGCCTTCTATCCGCAATTCGGCGACAGTTCGCTGGCGCGGGTCCACTTCATCATCGGCCTCAACCCGTTCGATCACCCCGAGCCGGATATCGACGAGCTCGAACGGCGCGTGACACGGTTGTCGCGCACCTGGGAAGACGATCTGGAATCCCATGTTCGCCGTACGGCGTCCGAAGCCATCCGCTTGCGCATGCCCGCCTACCAGGATGCTTTCAAGGCCGGCTATCGCGAACTCTATGATTCCCATGAGGCCCTGGCCGATGTGCTGAAGCTGGAATCGCTCGACTCGCCCAACCAGGTCGCTGTGCGCACCTATCGCGAGGCCGATGACCAGCAGACCGAATTGCGTCTGAAGATCTATCGGGTCGGCAAGCCCGTCGCGCTGTCGCGCGTCATGCCGGTGCTGGAAAATCTCGGCGTCTATGTCGTCCAGGAAACCGGCTTCCCGGTCGATCGCCGTGGCCGCAATGGCGAACTGGTCGATCGCGCCTATGTCCATGATTTCGAGATCCGCTCCGACGCGCTCAAGCACCAGTCGCTGGAAGAGCTCGGGCCGAAACTCGAGGACGCCCTGCTCGCCATGGCCGATGGCCGGGCCGAGGATGATGGCTTCAACCGTCTGATCGTCGAGATCGGCGTGACCTGGCGTGAGGCTGCCTTCCTGCGCACCTGCGCCCGTTATCGCCAGCAGACCGGGCTCGATCCGTCGCAGGCGATCCAGGAAGAGGCGCTGGCCGCCTACCCCGATATCGCGCGTGGTCTGCTCGAACTGGCCCGGGTCAAGTTTGATCCGGCTTTCGACGGGGGCCAGAAGGCCCGCGTCGAGGCGGCCGCTGCCGTCGGCAAACAGATCGTGACGCAGCTTGATGCCGTGCGCAGCCTTGATCATGACCGCGCCCTGCGCCGCATGTACGAGCTGTTGCAGGCGACCCTGCGCACCAATTTCTATCAACGCGATGCCGACGGTAATGTGAAGCCGCGGATCTCAATCAAGATCGACAGTGCCTCACTGGCCGACCTGCCGCTGCCCAAGCCCTACCGGGAAATCTTCGTCTGGTCGCCGGATGTTGAAGGTGTTCACCTTCGCTTTGGCCCGGTCGCCCGTGGCGGCCTGCGCTGGTCGGACCGGCGCGATGATTTCCGCACGGAAGTGCTGGGTCTGGTCAAGGCACAGCAGGTCAAGAATGCGGTCATCGTGCCCGTTGGCTCGAAGGGTGGTTTCTATCCCAAGACCCTGCCGCGCAATGGTTCGCGCGACGAGGTTTTTGAAGCCGGGCGCGAGGCCTACAAGACCTTCATCCGTGGCCTGCTCGATATCACCGACAATATCGTCGACGATGTCGTGGCCCATCCTGCCGATACGGTCTGCTGGGATGATGATGATCCCTATCTGGTTGTCGCCGCCGACAAGGGCACGGCAACCTTCTCCGACACGGCCAACGGCCTGGCGACCGACGAGTTCGATTTCTGGCTCGGCGATGCCTTCGCCTCAGGCGGCTCGGCCGGCTATGACCACAAGAAGATGGGCATCACCGCCCGCGGCGCCTGGGAATCGGTGAAACGCCATTTCCGCGAACTCAACAAGGACATCCAGACCGAACCCTTCACCGTGATCGGTGTCGGCGACATGTCCGGCGATGTGTTCGGCAATGGCATGCTGCTGTCCAAGCAGATCCGCCTGCTCGCCGCCTTCGACCACCGGGACATATTCATCGATCCCGATCCGGGCGATTGCGAGCGGCTGTGGCAGGAACGCAAACGCCTGTTCGATCTGCCGCGCAGCTCCTGGCAGGACTACGACAAATCGCTGATCTCCAAGGGTGGCGGGGTCTTCTCCCGTGGCGAGAAATCGCTGCCACTGTCTGACGAGATCCGGGCCCTGACCGGCCTGACCGCGCCGAGCGCCAGCCCGCTCGAACTCATGAACGCCCTGCTCAAGGCCGATGCCGAACTGCTCTGGTTTGGCGGGATCGGCACCTATGTCAAAGCCAGCCACCAGCAGCACAGCGAAGTTGGCGACAAGGCGAATGACGGCCTGCGGATCAATGCCTCGGAATTGCGGGTCAAGGTCATCGGCGAGGGCGCCAATCTGGGCATTACCCAGGCGGCGCGGATCGAATACAGCCGCAATGGCGGCCGCTCGAATGCCGACTTCGTCGACAATTCCGCCGGCGTCGACAGTTCCGACCATGAGGTCAATATCAAGATCCTGGTGCGGCCAATGGTGCGCAGTGGCGCCATGACCCTCGCCGACCGCGATGTCTTGCTGGAGTCGATGACCGACGATGTCGCCCATCACGTCCTGCAGCACAATTACGATCAGACGCTCGCGCTTTCCATGGCCGAGCATACGGCGGTTGCCGATCTGGACGCCCATGAGCGCTTCATGGCCCGGCTGGAAAGTGCCGGTCAGCTCAATCGCGAGGTTGAGGGCCTGCCGAATCTCGAAGGGATGCGCAGCCTGAAGGAGCGCGGTCTCGGCCTCACACGTCCGGAACTGGCCGTGCTGATTTCCTATGCCAAGATCACCCTGTTCGATCAGCTCGTGGCGTCGGACGTGCCTGACGATCCTCATTTCCACTCCATGCTGGTGAATTATTTCCCGAACGGGCTTCACAGCTATACGGAGGCCATGGAGGGTCACCGGCTGAAACGGGAGATCATCTCCACGGTCCTGGCCAATGAAATGATCAATCTGGGTGGACCGACCTTCATCCACCGGGCCATCGATTCAACGGCGGCAGCCGTGCCGGCGATCGCCCACGCCTTCGAGGTTGGCCGCGAGATTTTCCGCTTCAGCGAATTGTCGTCCGAGATCAACCAGCTCGACAACAAGGCGCCGGCATCGGTGCAGATCGATCTGCACAGCGAGATCATCCGTCTCCTGCGCCGCCAGGCCTATTGGCTGGTCCGGCGCAATCGCGGCCGCGCAGCGTCCTCGCTGGAGGCGATCGGCACGGTCATCGAGAGCTATCAGTCCGGCGTGCAGGAATTGCGGGGCATGGCGCACGAGATCATTTCCGATCACGAGCGCAAGGGTGTCCGCTCCCGCAAGCAGAAATTCGTGGCTGCCGGCGCCCCGCCGGACCTCGCCAAGGCGATCGCCGAACTGCGTCCTCTGACCTCGTCGACCGATGTCATCGACATGGCCGTGGCCAGCGACTGGCCGCTCGCATCGACCGCCTATATCTACCACGCCATCGGGGCCCGTTTCCGCTTTGACCGTTTGCGCGGTCTTGGTCAGGAAGTGTCCTCCGAGCTGCACTGGGACCGTCTGGCGGTGCGCCGCCTGATGGAAGATCTCTATGCCAGCCAGCAGGCCCTCGCCTCATCGGCGATGCGCTTTGCCGCCCAGGCGGGCGGTTCGCTGGCAAGCGGTGTTGAATCGCCGTCACGCGACTGGGCGGACTCGTTGGTCGAGGCCTGGAATACCGTCAATGGGGATGAGGCCGATCGCGTCGATCTGGTTCAGCGCCAGCTTGACGAATCCGGTGCCTGGACGCTGTCGAAACTGTCCATCGCGTCCACACAGCTCGGCGAAATGGCATCGGTGGCGCAGCCCTAGCTCGCCACCGGCCCGGCCTCCACCGGCCTGAAGCGGATCAGGGCGCCAGTTCGCTGTCGAGAATCTCGATCCAGCGGCTGCGCGCCTGTTCCGCCGCGGCGGCATCGTAATGGATGCGCGGGTCAGGCGGCGGATTGGGTTCGTCGAAGGCATGGGTCTGGCCGGCGAGAATCTCGAAATCAACCGGATGACCGGCTGCTTCGGAACGCTCGAACAGACGCTCGCAATCGGCGGGCGGGGCGATCATGTCGCTTTCGGCCAGAATGGCGTGCAGCGGGATGTCCCGGGCATATTCGCGCCCGTCGCTACGCATCGGAAAGCCACAATAGGGATAGAGCGTCATCGCGGTGCGGACCCCGGCCAGGTCCGGCGCTGCGGCCTCGTCCATGTCCAGTGCCTCCGGCACGGCCCGGCGCCCGGCATCATCCAGGGCTTCCAGAACCGTCCAGCCGCCATGGCTCCAGCCGATCAGGGCGAGGCGCGAGGCATCGATCCGCGCATCTTCTCGCGCCAGGCTCAGGCCGGCGAACACGTCGGCCGACCGCTCGCGGCCCCACAGGCGCAGGCCCGTACAGACCTGGCTCATGGCGGCGAAGCGATCAATGCCGCGCGCCGCGTTCGAGCCAATGATCACCACACCATATCCGGCGTCCAGGGCTGAGCGGGCGTAGTCCTCCTGCACTTCGCGCAGTCCGCCGCACCCATGAAACATCAGCACCGTCGGCACAGGACCGGTAGCGCTCTGCGGAATCCGGATCTCGGTGAAGGGACGAATCAGCTCGGCATGTTGCTCGAGCGAGCGTTGTGGCACGCCGAAGCCCGTCACATTGGAGCTGGCCGAGGCGCCCAGACCGGTCGCGGCGATCGCAAGGGCGGCAGGGACCGCCCGTATCAGAAATTTGTACATCATGCGTGCAATGTGCCGTCACAGACGGATTGGTCAATGTTTAGTTGATTCACATTGCGCCGCCCGCAGTCCTAGTGCCGGAAATGGCGCATCCCGGTGAAGACCATGGCGAGGCCGGCTTCATCGGCGGCGGCGATCACTTCGTCGTCACGGATCGAGCCGCCCGGCTGGATGATTGCGGTCGCACCGGCCTCGATTGCCGCCTTCAGTCCGTCCGCGAACGGGAAGAAGGCGTCGGAGGCGCAGACCGAGCCGTGCGTATGCGGCTGGTCCCACTCATTCTCGACAGCGGTCGCCTCGGCCTTGCTCAGGGCGAGGCGGGCGGCCTCGAGCCGGCTGGTCTGGCCCATGCCGATCCCGGCGGTGGCGCCATCGCGGACATAGACGATGGCATTGGACTTCACGTGTTTGACGACCTTCCAGGCAAACAGGAGATCGGTGAGCTCCTGCTCGGTCGGTGCGCGCTTGGTTACGGTCTTCAGCTCGGAGGGCAGGATGCGTCCGGTGTCGCGTTCCTGCACCAGCAGGCCGCCAGCCACGGTCTTGACCAGCCATCCGGTCTGATCCGGGTCTGGCAGGGCGCCGGTCAGCAGCACGCGGACATTCGGCTTGGCCGACAGGATCGCCAGCGCATCCTCGTCGGCATCGGGCGCGATCACCACCTCGGTGAAGATCCGCACCACCTCATTCGCCGTGACGGCGTCGAGCTTGCGATTCATGGCGACGATGCCGCCGAAGGCCGAGACCGGATCGGCTGACAGCGCATTCTCATAGGCGGTGGCCAGTTCAGCATGCAGCGCGACACCGCAGGGATTGGCGTGTTTCACGATCACGACCGCGGCGGTGCTTGCGGGGTCAAACTCGGATGCGAGTTCGAAGGCCGCATCGGCATCGGCGAGATTGTTGAAGCTCAACGCCTTCCCCTGCACCTGGCGCGCGGTGGCGATGCCGGGGCGGTTTTCCGAGGTGCGGTAGAAGGCTGCGGCCTGGTGCGGGTTTTCACCATAGCGCAGCGCCTGCAGCAGATTGCCGCCAAAGGCCCGGTAGGCCGGCGTGGGAATGTCGAGCGTATCGGTGAACCAGTTGGAAATCGCCGCGTCATAGGCCGCAGTCCGGCCATAGGATTTGGCGGCCAGACGCTTGCGCAGTTCCAGCGGCGTCGATCCGGAATTATTGTCCATGGCGTCGAGCACCGCATCCAGGTCGTCGCCATCAACACAGACGGCAACCCAGGCATGATTCTTCGCCGCCGCGCGGATCATTGCCGGCCCGCCAATGTCGATATTCTCGACGCAGGTGTCGTATTCGGCGCCCTTGGCGACCGTATCCTCGAACGGATAGAGATTGACGTAGAGCAGGTCGATGGCAGGGATGCCGTGCTGCGCCATGTCCGTCGCGTCCTGCTCATTGTCACGGCGGCCCAGCAGTCCGCCATGCACACGCGGATGCAGGGTCTTGAGGCGTCCGTCCATCATTTCGGGAAACGCCGTTACTTCGGCGACGTCCAGGGCGGGAATGCCGGCGGCCTGCAGCGCCTTCAGCGTGCCGCCCGTCGAGAGGATCTCGACCTTTGCAGCGGCCAGGCGTTGCGCCCGTTCAATCAGGCCGTCCTTGTCCGAAACGGATATCAGGGCGCGGCGAAGCGGAACAAGATCCAGATCGGGCATGGGCGGGGCTCCATTCATTCAGGACAGGCAGGGTCGAGCGGGAGGTAGCACGACGACGCGACAAGTCAATCAGATCGGCGCGGCCGGGCTCAGGCCGCACACCTGTTTCAGGGCAAGTTTCACCGCTTCAACATCCTGGCTTTCGGCCGCGGCCAGCAGGGTCGCCAGCCGGGCTTCGACGGCCTCGGGATCGCTGCTGGGACCATCGACCAGCCAGACGCCGGGTATGCTGGTGTCGTGGGTGTGCTCAAACGGATAGACGAGGCTCTCATGCCGCTTCTCGCCGGGCCGGAGGCCAACGACGGACAGCGTGCCGGGGGCGTCAGGATCACGGCCGCGCAGTCGCAGCAATTGCCGCGCCAGGCGCAGGATCGAAACCGGCTCGCCCATGTCGAACACATAAAGTGCGCCATTGAGCGACGGATCGGCGGCCGTCTGGGCCGCGGCTGACAACACCAGGCCGGAGGCCTCCTCGACGGTCATGAAATAACGGGTGGCTTCCGGGTCGGTCACGGTGATGGCGCGGCCCAGCTCGATCTGGCGCTCGAACAGCGGCACAACCGAGCCGGTCGAACCGAGCACATTGCCGAACCGCACGACGCAGACCCGTGTGGCGCTGGCCGACATCGCGGCCGATTGCGCGAACAGTTCCGCCGCGCGCTTGGTGGCCCCCATGATATTGGTCGGCTCGACCGCCTTGTCCGTCGAGATCAGCGCCACGATCTGGGCCCCGTTGCGCACGGCGGCCTGGATGGTCTGCATGGTGCCCAGCACATTGGTGCGCACCGCCTCGCTCGGATTGCGCTCGCTCATCGGAACATGTTTGAGAGCGGCCGCGTGCAGGACCACGTCCGGCCGCTCGTCCGCAAACACCCGTTCCAGCCGTGCCGCGTCCCGGATATCCCCGAGCACGGCGGTCCAGGGCACTTTCGGTGAGCGGGCTGCGAATTCCAGGTCGATCTCGTAGAGATTGGCTTCCGAGGAATCGAGCAGGATCAGCTTTTCCGGTCCCAGCCTCGCTGCCAGACGCGCCAGTTCGGACCCGATCGTGCCCCCGGCGCCGGTCACCAGAACCCGCTTGCCCTCGATCAGGGGGCGCGCCGGTTCCAGATCCGGTGCCCGCGGGGGCCGGTTCAGCAAATCCGCGGCTTCAACCGGCGAAAACGCTCCGGGTCCCTCGGCGGGCCGTGCCCGTGAAAGCTTGGCGCCCGAGCGCGCGGCGATCCGCACCAGCGCATTGACCAGTTCGACATCGGTGCTGGTGCCGGCGAGCACGAGACGTACCGGCAGTTTTTCCGCCTGAGAAAGCCGCTTCAGTGCCGCCGGCAGGGCGGCGAGACCGCCCAGCACCGGTACGCCGTGAATCGCGCGGCCGGCGAGCGTTGCGCTGGGCTCGATCAGGGCTTTCGGGCGGAAGGGGGCCGAGCCGTTGCGGCGGGACAGGTCACGCAGGGCGAGATCGAGGTCTTCTCCGGAGCCAACAAGGATCGCCGCCGGTTTGCTGCGGTCCTCAAACTGCAACACAGACTGCAGGCCGCGTGAACGCCAGGATGCGACAATCAGGCGCGACCCCAGCATCAGGCCGATCAGGATCGGGATCTCGATCAGCTGGCTGGTACGCGGGAAGCCGTCCAGCCGGTTGATCAGGAACAGAATTGGCAGAAAGACCAGGTTGGCGACGAAAATCGCCATCAGAATCCGGGCCGCATCATTGAGCGCCGTGAAGCGCCAGAGACCCCGATGCAGGCCATAGATCGGGAAGATCACCGCACAGGTGAGCGCAAATACGGCCACCGACTGCAGCATGATCGAATCGGGTGGCGGCGTGCCCTCGAAGACATAGCGCAGATGAATCGCCGCCCACATCGAGGCCGCGCCGGCACAGAGGTCAAACAGGCCGACCCAGATCATGGTCATCCTGTTGCCTGCGGCGGCCGATGCGCGTGCGTCAGGTCGTGGTGTGCTCATGCGCTTTCCCCCGCAGCGCCACCGATGCGGCCGAGGCGCTGAAACGCCCAGCGTACACGATTTGGTGGCCGGTCGCCCGCGCCGAACGGTTCAGCCTCACCTTGCACGACAATCTGGGTCGCCCGCTGGGGCGGGGCGCCGGCGGCGAGATAGACCGAGCGTTCCAGCCGGATCGGCTCGCCATCGCAGCGGAAACGCCAGCCGGCCCCGGAGGGCTGAACCAGCAGGACGCTCATGGAATCGCGGGCCAGGGAGGCGCGGACGCTGGGGTGGAGATGGAAGCGGATCGCAAAGCGCCAGCGCACATTGATATCGTCGGGCGCGCCGTCCTCGATCGGACGGAACAGTGCGTCCTCACCGCGGACATCGCCGCCATCGGCCGCCAGGAAAACCCGCCGGCGATGCGAGAGACCGTAATCCTCGCGATAGCCTTCATGTCCGCCTTCCAGCCAGACACCCATTTCCTCTTCATTGCGCCGTGCGGTGACCGGGCCTGGCGAGGTCGCCAGCCGCGGGCCGAGCAGCTCGCGCTGCCAGCCGGGCGAGAGCAGGCGCGCCGAGGAGGTCTCTTCCAGTGTCAGCGTCGAATGGGCGGCGGTGGCGCGGACGGCCTCGCGCCAATTGGCTGGCTGGTCGTCGGCCCAGCCGCAATTGACCACCAGCCGACCGCTGGCGGTGCAGAGTTCAAAAGCCAGGGCCGAGGCGTGCGCCTCGACGCTGAGCGCGCCCCGCGGCGGCTCGCCGACATCGAGCAGGACGGTGGCGCCGCCAGCATGGGCGCGCTGATAGCCTGAATGCGGGGCAAAACCGAACGAGCGTGATTTGATATCGCCGCGTTCCAGCACTGCAGCGAGTGCGGCACGGTCCCCTTCGCCGCCGCCATGGAAACTCGCCAGACCGCCATCGACCATCTGGAAGAAGCGGGCCATGGGCGCGAGGCGGTCGCAGGCACGCAGCAGCGAGGCCGGCAGTTCAACCTCGAGCCCGGCTGCGACATCGCGCACCGTGACCAGGTCGATCAGCGCTTCGGCGACGGCCCGCGGGGCGCGTGACAAGTGTCCGCCATCGGGGAGAATCTGGCGGTCGATTTCCTGGCCATAGGCAAGGGTCGCGGCCTTGAGCAATGCATTCTGGTCCGGCAGGCAAAGCCCCGCCAGGGTCAGCGCCGCGGCACAGCGCAGCCGGATCGTGCCGTCCGGTGCCAGTGGCAGCGCGCGTTGCAGATAGCGGGTCTGACGCACCAGGCAGCGCATGCGGGCCGCATGGCGCTTGCCGGCGCCGGCATCGTCTGCCTCCGGCGGAGTGAACAGCAGTTCGCCGGCGCGCAGCCAGTTCATCAGGCGCGAGGACAGGACGTCGTGGGACCAGGAGAAACTGTTCCAGCGGCCAAAATCCTGGACCCAGGAATCGACCAGCTGCAACGTTCCCTGGCCGGAGTCGTCGGCCGCGGCGCAATCGCGCAACCAGCCAAAACCGTGCAGGCTGCGGGCAAAGGCCCGCGATGGGGTCGAGCGCGACCAGATCCCGGCTTCGCCCGGCCGCGCATCCAGCTGGTCACCCGCGAGCTGGAACCGGCCTTCGAGCATGGCCGCGCCGCGCTTGGCATCGCCGCTGTAGAAATCGGCCGGAACGGTGATGAGGCTGTCGGGGATCGAGCCCAGCGCCCGCATGGAACGCAGGAGGCCGATCGCATTCACCGTCGAGGAGGCTTCGCGTCTCAGCGCCTGCAGAGCGGCAATCGGATAGTCGGACAGACGGATCGCGCCAGCCATGTCTCTACCCGCGCAACGCGCTGATATTCTGCCGATACATGTCGGGGCCGCCCTTGAAGACGGCCGAGCCCGCGACCAGTGCGTCGGCACCGGCATCAATACAGGCCTGGGCATTGGCCGGGGTGACGCCGCCATCGACCTCGATCAGGGTCGGCAGGCCGCGCCGGTCGATCATGGAGCGCAGGGCTTCGATCTTGCGCAGCTGGTCCTGGATAAAGCTCTGACCGCCAAAGCCGGGATTGACGCTCATCACCAGAACCAGGTCGAGCTCCTCAAGGACATAATCGATCATCTCCGGCGAGGAGGACGGGTTCAGCGCCGCGCCGGCCTTGGCGCCGCGCGTCTTGATCGCCTGGACGGTGCGATGGAAATGCGGACCGGCCTCGGGATGGGCGGTGATGATATTGGCACCGGCCTCAATGAAGGCGTCGAGATAGGGGTCCACCGGCGTGATCATGAGATGCACATCAAAGGGCTTTTGTGTATGCGGACGCAACGCCTTGATGACACCAGGGCCAATCGTCAGATTGGGCACGAAATGCCCGTCCATGACGTCGATATGAATCCAGTCGGCACCCGCGGCGTCGATCGCGCGCACTTCCTCGCCGAGCCGGGCGAAATCCGCCGACAGGATGGATGGTGAAATATAAACCGGATTGCCCATGACAGATCGGATAACAGTGCTGTTGCAGGACTGCAAGACACGCCCGCCGATCCTGCTGAAACAGTGCGGAATCAGGCGCGTTTCGAGAAGCGGGCGATAAAGAAACCGTCCATGCCGCCATGGCTGCGCCAGACCGCCGGAGTCACCCGCATGAATCCGTCTTTGGTGACCGATTCTGCCAGGTCGGTGAGTTCGGTGCGGGTAATCGCGAACGGCGCCAGACTCTCATAATTCGAGATCGTATTGGCCAGCGCCTCGCCCTCCTGGGGCTGTAGCGAACAGGTGCACACGATCAGGCGCCCGCCGGGCTTGATCATCCGGATCGCCGACTTGATCAGCTCGAATTGCAGGGATTGCAGCTTGGTGACGTCCTCGGGGCGCTTGATCCAGGCACCTTCCGGATGCCGGCGCAGCGTGCCGGTCGCGGTGCAGGGCGCATCCAGCAGGACGGCGTCGACGCGATTGTCGGGGCGCCAGGTGCGGCCATCATCGACAATCAGTTCGGCCTCGAGCCCGGTGCGTTGCAGGTTTTCCGTGACCCGCTTCATGCGTTGTTCTGAGGTATCAACGGCGATGACCCTGGCACCCATCGCGGCCAGTTGCATCGTCTTGCCACCAGGTGCGGCACAGAGATCGACAATCGTCTCGCCCGGTTTGACGCGCAGCAATTGGGCCGGCAGCGAGGCGGCGGCATCCTGGGCCCACCAGGCACCCTCGGCGAAGCCGGGCAGGCTGGTCAGATCGGTGACGCCGGCGCGGCGCAGCGTGCCGTTCGGCAGGATGGTGGCGCCGAGCTCGGCGGCCCAGTGTTCGCGCTCGGACGGGATCTTTACCGTCAGATCGAGCGGCGGGGTTTCCAGCAGGGCATTGGCGATCTTGCTCAGCTGGCCCGGTCCGTAGGCGCTGCGCCAGCTCTGGACCAGCCATTCCGGCAGGTTTTCCTGCGGCGCGGTGGCCCCGGCAATCGCGGCTCCTTCGCGGTCGACCTTGCGCAGGACCGCATTGACCAGGCCCTTGAGGCGGCGTGACTTGTCGTCCTCATCGGCCAGCGACACGGCCGAGGAGACGGCGGCGTGCGGCGGCACGCCCATCCACAGCAATTGCGCGGCGCCGGTCAGCAGGATGGCCTGGATTGGCGCGGCATTCTCATCAATTGGCCGGGCAAGGAACTTGTTCAGCACCAGCCGCGTCTGTCCAAGGCGGCGAAATGTCGTCGAGACGATGGCGCGGGCGAAGCCGCGGTCGCGATCACTCATCGCCGCAAAACCGGGGTCCCGGTCCAGGGCGGATTCAATCGTCTTGCGCTGTTTGAGCACAAGTGTGTAGGCCCGGGCAGCCGCCCGGCGGGGGTCTAGTCCATCACTCATGCGCGCCAGCTAGCACGGCGGCCGCGCTGCGTCTAATGATCCCGGCGGCATTGTCGCCGCCAGCCCGGAGTTGTATCGCTTCAGCATGGAAGACACGCCTGAAAAAACCGACACCGTCGAGACCCCTGACAAGGTGCTGACACCGGCCGCCAGACGAGCCTTGGCAGAAGCCGCTGAGCGCCGTGCGGCCATTGATGCCAATACCGAGCTTCCGGCCGAGACGGGCGGTCCGAAGGGGCCGGAACCCACGCGCTTTGGCGATTGGGAACGCAACGGCAAGATCAGCGATTTCTGAGCCCCGTCACCGGCAGCAATCCCACCCCTGTCAGCCGTCATGGCCGGCGCGAGTTCGCCTGCGGGGTGCGTTCGCTAGGGCGGGCGGCGATGCCGGGTTACTGTGCCGGAATGAAACGCTTCCTCGCCCTTATGCTCGTCGTCGCCGCGCCCGCACCGGCCGCGTTTGCACAGCCGCAGACGGAATCTCGTCTGGCGGGCGGCCCGGAGCGTATCTGCACCGAGGATGAAATCCGGCAGGCGATGGACGGCAGCTATGCCGGTCCACCGTGCCGCTTTACGGAAATCCCGGCCGGCATGACTGCGCCGCGATCCGATGTCGCACGCCCGGCTGTCGAAGCTGCGGCCGAAGCGCAACCCGTTTCGCCACCTATTCTGCGAGCCCGTCCGCAGGCGGCGCAGCCCGAACTGGCGCGGCCGGTCAGCCATGGCGGACGCGCCATTTCGCCGCGGCCAGCGCACCGGCCGGTCGTGATGGTGTCCGGCTCATCGGGAAGCTCCCATGTCTCGTCGCAGCAAGGCACGAGCTGGCAGGCCGAGACCAGCGTGCGGCAATGGCCGCCGGCGCCGTCCGGCCCGGTTGCCAGCGCGCCGCCACGCCCGATCGCACCCGCCTCGAATGAAACAGTGCGGCTCAGCGATGATTTCTTCCGTGGCGGGCTGGTTGGCGGCGTCGAGCGGCCCTTTACGCCGGTCTACAGCTATCGCGGCCTGATCCTGATCGCCGCTGACGGGCAGGTCCGCACCGGGCATGCCGGCCTGGAGCATCGTGTCCTGCAGACCCGCGCTCTCGACCAGCGTGCCGCGCCGCGCCCACAGGCGGGGCCGCGACGGGCCTGGCCCTATCCTTCAGACTGATCGCTGCGCGTCAGGCCGGTTCGGGCTGCGGTGAAGCTGCGGCCATTTCGGCGATGATGGCACGGGCCGCGGCGGCCGGGTCAGCGGCAGCATTGATCGGGCGGCCAATCACCAGATGCGTCGAACCATCCTTGAGCGCCGTGCCGGGCGTGGCGACGCGTTTCTGATCATCAGCCGCGCTGCCGGCGGGCCGGATACCTGGCGTGACGATCAGGAAATCACCGCCAAAACGCTGACGGATTTCCGTGGCCTCATGGGCGCTGGCAACGATACCGTCGACCCCGGCCTCCAGGCTCTGTTCCACGCGACGCAGGACAAGGTCTCGGGCGCCATAGGCATAGCCCATCTCGGTCAGCATAGCGTCGTCATAACAGGTCATCACCGTGACGCCGAGAATCTTGAGACTGCTGTCTCCGCGCCCGGCGACGGCGGCGCGCATCACGGCGGGCTCGGCATGAACGGTCAACAGGTCGGCCCCGGTATCGGCGAGGCTGCGCGTGGCTTTCTCGACCGTGGCCGGGATGTCGTGCAGCTTGTAATCGAGGAAGACCTGCTTGCCCGCCTGTTTCAGGCGGGCGGAGAGATCCATGCCGCCGATCGGGATGAGTTGCAGCCCGATCTTGTAGAAATTGACGGTATCGCCGAGCGCTTCGATAAGCGCCCATGCGTCGGAGACAGTCGGCTTGTCGAGCGCGACGATCAGGCGGGGATCAGCTTGTAACATAAGCCGCAGGTCTAGTCGGTATTGCTGCTGAAGATCAAGCGTAAACCGAGCGCGCCAAACGCCGTGGCGGCGAGACCGTTCAATGCCCGCCGCAAGGTCAGCGAACGGGCGAGGCGGGCCTGTGCCGCACCGGCCGCCAGCGCGACCGCGACCAGGACCATCGTCCCCATCGCGAAGAATATCGCGCCGAGCATCAGCATCTGGATCCAGACCGGGCCCAGTTCGGCATTGGTGAATTGCGGCAGGAAGGCGAGGAAGAACAGCCCGACCTTGGGATTGAGCAGATTGGTCATCAGGCCGCGCAGGAAGGCCTGTGAAGCCGAGGCCGATGCCTGGGCGTGGGGCGCGGCGTCAAGCGTGCGGATCGTTTGCCAGGCCAGCCACAGCAGATAGATGGCCCCGCCATAGCGGATCAGCGAGAGCGCATGTTCGGAGGCTGTCAGGAGGGCCGCCAGCCCGATCGCCGCCGCTATCGTCCAGATCGCACCGCCGGTGATGATTCCACCCACCGCGCCCAGCCCGGCGCGCAAACCCCGTGACGCCGTGGTCGCGAGGGTGAAGGCCATGTCCGGTCCCGGCGTCAGCGCCAGCGCCAGACCGCCGGCGAGAAAAATCGGCAGCAGGGTAAGGTCGAGCATGGATCAGTCTCCGGCGGCCGGGCTTGCCGGGTCCACCTCGCCGCGGCGGACACTGCCGCTGCTGCGTTCCATCATCCACATCGAGACCGGGGTCGGCAGGACCTGGTTGAGCCCGGTGAGGAATTTATACCAGAGCCCGGGCACGCAGATCGGCTGATTGCGTTGCAAGGCATTATAGCCGGCTTCGGCGACCTGCTCGGCGGTCAGCCACCAATAGGAGGGCATTTTCGACACCAGATCGCGCGTTTCGTTGACGTCGTGGAATTCGGAATAGGTGAAGCCCGGGCACAGCGCGCTGGCGTGGATGCCGTATTCCTTGCCTTCAAAGTGGAGCGACTGGCTGAACTTGATCAGCGCCGACTTCACGGCGGCATAGAGCGTATGGCCCTTCGAGCCGGGCATCAGGCCGGCGACCGAGGCGACATTGAGGATGCGGCCATAGCCACGCTCCTGCATGCCCGGCATCACCCGGTGCACGAGCTCGGCATAGCTGCCCAGCATGAGCTGGAGGAAATCGGCCTGCTGTTTCCAGCTGGTCTGGGTATAGGTGCCCGGCAGGCCGAAGCCGGCATTATTGACCAGCCCGTCAATCGTGCGTCCGGTCGCTTCTACGGCATCGACAATCTTCTTCGGAGCCGTGGCCTTGGACAGGTCAGCGGGGATGACGAGGCTGTCGACGCCGTATTGCGCCTTGATCTCTTCGGCCAGAGCCTCGAGACGGTCCTGGCGGCGGGCCGTCAGGGCGAGGTCCCAGCCATTGGCGGCGAATTCGCGCGCCAGCGCCTTGCCAATGCCCGAAGAGGCGCCGGTGATCAGAACAAGATGACGTCGCATGAGGCGGACTCCTGAAGGCTGGTGGTGGCGCACAAGGTGCGAAGAGCTGCGGCGAAAGTCCAGCGGGCTATGCCGGTCCGGCGGTGGTTCCCGCGAAAATGTGAAACGGGAAGGCCTCGACCAGGCGGCGCGAGAATTCCAGCCCGCGCACCGTATTGCCCAGCCGGTCGAGGGGCGGGCTCCACAGACCGATTCCACACACGCCGGGCACGACCAGCATCAGGCCACCCGACACGCCCGATTTCGCCGGCAGGCCGACGACGAAGGCAAACTCGCCGGAAAAATCATACATGCCGCAGGTGAGCATCAGTGAAAGCGTATTGCGGATCACCACCGGTTCGGCGATGCGGTGACCGGTCAGCGGGCAGACACCGCCATTGGCCAGGGTCGCGGCGGCGACCGACAGGGCACGGCAATCGAGCGAAATGGCGCAGCTGCGGAAATAGAGGTCGAGCGCGCGTTCCGGCTGGCTGCCCTCGGGGAAGACGCCATGGCTGTCCATCAGCCGCGTCAGCGCGAAATTGCGTTCGGCCGTGGCCTGTTCCGAGCGGTAAACGGCCTCGTCGAAACTGCAGGCCGGGCCGCCGGCAGCCGAATTCCAGAACCGCATCAGCATGTCGAACCGCTCATCTACCGGATGTCCGGGCCGGATCATGGCGCTGCACATGATGGCGCCGGAATTGATCATCGGATTATGGGGCCGGTTGTCGCGATTGAGCGTCAATTCATTGAAGCCCTGCCCGGAGGGTTCGCGGCCGACATGGTGGTGCACATAGCGCTCGCCATTGAGACCCAGGGCGAGGGCGTAGTTGAGCGGCTTCATCACCGATTGCAGGCAGAAGGGCGTATCCGCCTGCCCTAATGCCATGCGCTGGCCGTCAATACTGCAGACGGCGAGGCCGAAACTGTCCGGGTCCTGTTTCGCAAGCTCAGGGATATAGCTGGCGACGTCGCCGCCCGTGGCCGCCTCGGCATGGGCGTAGATATTGGCGATCCGGTTCTCGAAGACGGGAAAATTGTGGATCGCAAGATCGCCGTCGAGGACTTGCAGGATGAAACGGCTGATATCCGGGGTCAGTGCGGCTTCGGCGGCATCGGCATCAAGCCCGGCATCGCTTTCCAGAAAGCTGCGGGCATCGGCGAGGCGTGGCATGTCGAGATCGATGCCGGCGCGGGCCAGGTGCTGGCGCAGGCCGGCAGCTGTTGTGAGGCCTTCTTCCCGTGCCCGCCGCAACAGACGCAAGGCCAGTTCACGCGCCGTCGCGCTGTCGGCAATGTCGTGCTCGAAGCGGGCTCGGCGGCCGGAAAATCCGGAAAAGGCAGAGACGGGATGTGTAACCATCCCGCTAGATTGCGGTCGTCAGGGCGCCTGTCCAGCGCTGAATGGTCGCAATTTGCTGTTGGGGTACGATTTTTCGGGCCGGGGCACTTGCACACAAGGGGCGGGGGCGCTACGCGGGCTGCAAAAGGTGCAAAGGAAAGCCCGGCCATGAAAACTCCCGCCAAAGTGAAGAAAATCGTCCTCGCCTATTCCGGCGGGCTCGACACATCGGTCATCCTGAAATGGCTTCAGGATGAGTATGATGCCGAAGTCGTCACCTTCACCGCCGATCTCGGCCAGGGTGAGGAGCTGGAACCGGCACGGCGCAAGGCCAAGGCTGCCGGCGTCTCGGAAATCTTCATCGACGACCTGCGCGAGGAATTCGTCCGCGATTTCGTCTTCCCGATGGTGCGCGCCAATGCGGTCTATGAGGGCCTCTACCTGCTCGGCACCTCGATCGCACGGCCGCTGATCTCCAAACGCCTGGTCGAGATTGCGCATGAAACCGGCGCCGACGCGGTCGCTCACGGTGCCACCGGCAAGGGCAATGACCAGGTCCGCTTCGAACTCGGCGTCTACGCCCTTGACCCGGATCTGCGCGTGATCGCGCCGTGGCGGGAGTGGGATCTCAATTCGCGCACCAAGCTGATCGCCTATGCCGAAGAGCACGGGATTGAAGTCGCCAAGGACAAGCGCGGCGAAGCGCCATTTTCGGTCGACGCCAATCTCTGGCACACCTCCTCGGAAGGCAAAATGCTCGAGGATCCCGCCGAGGAAGCTTCCGAACTGGTCTATCAGCGCACCGTGCGGCCGGAAGATGCGCCCGACGCGCCGGAATATGTCACCATCTCTTTCAAGCGCGGCGATGCCTGCGCCATTGACGGCAAGGCGATGAGCCCGGCCACCTTGCTGACCCGGCTCAATGAGCTGGGCGGCAAGCACGGCATCGGCCGACTCGACCTGGTCGAGAACCGCTTCGTCGGCATGAAGTCGCGCGGCGTCTACGAGACCCCGGGCGGCACCATCCTGATGGCGGCCCACCGCGGGATCGAGCAGATCACGCTCGATCGCGGCGCGGCCCATCTCAAGGACGAGCTGATGCCACGCTATGCCAAGCTGCTCTATGAGGGCTTCTGGTTCTCGCCCGAGCGCGAAATGCTGCAGGCTGCCATCGATTCCAGCCAGGAATATGTCACCGGCGATGTCCGGCTGAAGCTCTACAAGGGCTCGGTCAATGTCGTTGGCCGCAGTTCCGACCACTCCCTCTACTCGCAGGCCCACGTCACTTTCGAGGAAGACGAGGTCTATGACCAGAAGGACGCAGCCGGCTTCATCCGCCTGAATGCGCTCCGGCTCCAGCTGCTGGCACGGCGCAAGCGCCGGCTTGGCCGCAATGATTGATGCCTGACGTGCAATGCCCGGCGGTCGATGCCGCCGGGCGCGTTGGCGGGGCACGCGTACGCATGTTTAATTCATTGGGCAGGATAGTGCTTTACAGACCGGGCGATAATGGTGAGGTTGCGGGCACTATTTGTCGGGCCGGTCGCATTTGATGCGCCCCGGGGTACATGTCTGACTGCCGCGCAGCTCTCTTCGGGCCGCGCATGAGCGAGAACTTCATGTTGTCAACGGCAGCCCAGGACGTCTTTGTCATTCTCGTACTCGCGCTCACACTGTTCGTGATGGCGCGGAATCTGCGCGCGATCAGCTTTGCCGGCCTCACCCGCGAACTCGGCCTGATTGCGGCCGGGATGCTGCTCTGGGGCAGTTTCCACCTTTTCCACCTTCTCTTCCTGCTGCTTGGCCCGCTCTGGGCGAGTGAAGCGATGATGCTTGAATGGGGAAACCTGCTGCAGACCTATGTCCGCTGGGGCGTCGAGACTGTCGCCACCATTCTCTTCCTGGCAGGCGTTGTGCGGTTGACCCAGCGCTTTGGCCGCTTGCTGGCGGCGCTCGACCAATCGGCCTCGGCCCTGGCGCAGGAACATCGGGCCAGGACAACGCTGGAGGCCGAGTTGAAGGCTGCCGGCGCGACGCAGCGGCAGGCAGGCCGGCAGGAATCCGAATTCCTGCTCGGTCTCAGCCATGAATTGCGCACCCCCCTGAACGGAATCATCGGGCTGGGAAGCCTGTTGGGGAATACGAATCTTGATCCCAATCAGCGGCGCCTGCTCGGCACGCTCGAGCAATCGGCCCAGACCATGCTGGCGCGTGTCGGCGCGGTGATCGAGCTGTCGCAGCTCAGGACCGGCGATGTCGAGGTGCGGGCGGGGAGCTTTTCTCCGGCCGAGCTGGTCCGGTCCATTATCGCCCTGTTTGGCCCGTCGGCCCAGGAAAGCGGGCTGACCCTGATCGGCCAGGCTTCGGAGGCGGCGGAAACCATTATGGTTGGCGATAGTCGGCTGACCCGCCAAATGCTGTCGATCCTCACCTCACTTGCCATCAAATACAGCCCGGCCGGCACGGTGACGATCGCTGTCGATCTCGACCCGGCTCCCGATGATATCGTCGCGGTCACGTTCACGCTCGTGGCGTCCGAACTGGACTTCCCCGGCGAGGTGATCGAGCGCGTCAGTGCCGATCAGGGCAGCATGCGGGGCGATGGCGGTATCGGTCTGGCCACCTGCTGGCAGCTCGCCGGCCTGCTGGAGGGCAGTCTCGCCATTTCGAGCGACAGTGCCAGCGGCACGACAATCCGGGTAAACCTGCCGATGCGGCACGAGGTCTAGCTGCGGCGTCACTTTGGGCTGGTAGCACTGCGCCCGGCGCACTAGGCTTCGGCAAAACCGGAAATGAGGTCTCCCATGCGACTCGTCCTGCCGTTGATTGCGCTCTGCGCCTCCCTGGCCGCCTGTGCGGCTCCTGAAACAGGCGCCGATTTCGACAGGCCTGCCCTGCTCGAGCGCCTGCCCGCCGCCACGGCTGCCGATATTGGCCGCGCCGACCGGCATATCCTGGTCGTGCGCCATGCGCGCAAGATCGCGCCGGACTGCAATGCACTCGATTGTCCCTTGAGTCCGCGCGGCGAGGCGATGACCGCACAGCTGGCGAGCCTGATCGGGGCACCGCCTGTCGATGAAGCCTTCGCCAGCGCTGCCTGCCGCACCCTGCGCACAGCCGAGGCCGGCGG
This sequence comes from Maricaulis sp., assembly GCF_048270265.1. Taxonomy (GTDB): domain Bacteria; phylum Pseudomonadota; class Alphaproteobacteria; order Caulobacterales; family Maricaulaceae; genus Maricaulis. The sequence goes on from NZ_JBLWTD010000024.1 coordinate 39,447, forward strand.
CCAGGCTGTGACGGTGCACCAGGCTGCCGACGGGCTTGAAACCGGTTGCGCCGCCGATGACCGCATCACGCGCAGCCGGGCCGATGCCTTTGCCCAGGCCGCGGCCTCGCAGGCCCGCTGGACGTTGGTCGGGGAGCATTCCAACACAAGCTGCCTCTGGCTGGCCGAATTTGCCGGCGAGGCGGCCGCGCAGACCGCAGGCTGCACGGATGGTCGTCTCGAGGAGACCGCCTATGGCGATGTGTTCTGGCTCTACCGGCTGGATGGTGCCTGGCAGGTCGCTGTCCTGCCCGCTGCCTTCGAGGTCGCAGAGTCCGATTGAATTCAGTCTAGCGGGTAGCGCGTAACCGGTTCGTAGATATTGGCCTCGCCGCGGGTCAGCCAGCTGGCATAGAGGCTGAATCCGGTCACCCGTATCGGCTCGCTGCGGAATGTGCCCAGTCCCTGGGTGAAACCTGCCAGCTTGTCGACGGGCGTCTTGTCGAGATAGGCCAGCGTCACATGTGGCAGGAAATTGCGCTGTTCCGGCGCCAGTCCGGCGCGGCGGGCGGCGCGTTCGCACTTGCCCTGCAGGGCGAGCAGGGCCGGGTTTTCGTCGACACCGATCCACAGCGCATGCGGTTCAAGCCGGCCGAACCAGCCCGCTCCCTTGAGTGTGAGATCAAAGGCCGGCGCGGTGACCCTCGCCAGCTCGAAGCTCAGATCCTCGGCCTGGCGTTCATCGACATCGCCAAAGAAGCGCAGGGTCAGATGCAGGTTTTCGCGCGGGCGCCAACTCGCACCGGGCAGACCCGATTGCAGCGCCAGCAATGGTTCACAGGCCGCGTCCGGCAGGCCGATTGCAGCAAAAAGACGTTGGCTCATGGCGTCGGCCCCGCAGGCGTAAACAGGGTCTGGACGAGGAATTCGGCCAGGGGGCTGGCCATCAGTTCAACGCCCTCGGCGGTTGGGTGCAGACCATCGCGTTGCAGATATTCGGGATGCAGCGCGACCGGCTCCAGCAGGAAGGGGTAGAGCGGCACCGACTTCTCCTCTGCCAACTCGGGATAGAGGGTGTCGAATTCCTGCCGGTATGTCTCGCCGAGATTGATCGGAGCAAGCATGCCCGCCAGCACGATATCGAGGCCCCGCGCCTGTGCCCGGTCGATCATCGCTGCCAGGTTGGCGCGGGCCCGCGCCGGCGGCTGGCCCTGCAGCGCGTCATTGGCACCGAGCGCGATGATGACACCATCGGCATCGGGGCCGACGGAAAAGTCGAACCGGTTGAGGCCGGCGGCCGTCGTGTCGCCGGAGACGCCGGCATTGATGACGGTAATATTGGCAATGCCGCGAGCCGCAAATTCCCGGCCGAGCGCGGCTGGCAGGGCTTGCGCGTCGGTGAGGCCGAAGCCGGCGCTGAGGCTGTCGCCGATCACGACAAGCCGGTAGCCCGGCGCATCGTCCGCAGCCATGGCTGGCGTCGTCAGGGCCAGCAGGCCGATCACGACAAGGTGAAACATGTGACGCATTTTCAAGAAGGCCTTTGCCGAATGCTGTCCTATGACATATATCGAAATTCGATATCAACACAAATTCCGGATCCGCAATGACAGATACCAGCTTGCCACCCGTCCTGTCGCTGCGCGATGTCGAACTCACTCTGATGGCCGCTTCGGGGCCGGTTCATATTCTCGATCATGTCAGTCTGGAGGTCGCTGCGGGCGAAAGTGTGGCCATTGTCGGCCCGTCCGGATCGGGGAAGTCCTCGCTGATGGCGGTCGCGGCCGGGCTGGAGCGTGCCACCTCCGGTGACATCCTGCTCCTCGGTGATCCGGTGAACGGCCGCAGCGAGGGTCAACTCGCCCGTCTGCGGCGCGGCCGGGTCGGCTTTGTGTTCCAGTCCTTTCATCTGATGCCGACCATGACGGCTCTGGAAAACGTCATGGCGCCGCTGGAAATTGCGCGCCAGGACCGGGTCCGCGAACGGGCCATCGAGGCCCTGGCCCTGGTCGGGCTCGAGCACCGCCTGACCCATTATCCGGGCCAGCTCTCGGGCGGCGAGCGTCAGCGCGTCGCCGTGGCGCGGGCGCTGGCAGTCGGGCCAGAGATCATTTTCGCCGACGAACCGACCGGCAATCTCGACACCGCCGCCGGTGGCATGATCGCGGATTTCCTGTTCGATGCCGCCCGCCAGCATGGTGCAGCCCTGGTCCTGGTCACCCATGATCGCGAGCTCGCCAGCCGGGCTGACCGCACCATCGAGATGCGCGACGGGGCGATCCTGTCATGAATGCTCCGCTGGCCCTTCGCATCGCTGGCCGCGAACTGCGCGCCGGTGCGCGCGGTTTCATGGTGTTCCTCGCCTGCCTCACCCTGGGTGTTGCGGCGATTGCCGCTGCCGGGTCGGCGAGCGCGATGTTTCGCCAGGGCGTCGCCGGTGAACTCAGCCGTATTCTCGGTGGCGATCTGGCGTTTTCCGCACAGCGCGCGCCCATTCCAGGCGATCTGACGACCACGATGGAGGCGGCTGGAGAGGTCTCCAGGATTGCGGATATCAATGTCATGGCCAGCCTGAACGAGGTGCGCCGCCTGGTGCGGCTGCGCGGCGTTGATGCCGCCTATCCCCTGTTCGGGACGGTACAGACCGTACCGGACCTGCCGCTGGATCGTCTGCTCGAAGTGCGCGACGGCATTCCCGGTGCCGCGGCTGATCCGGATATCTTCCGGGTCTTCAACGCCCGGATCGGTGACCGGATCGAGCTCGCCGGCGAGATCTTCGAATTGCGCGCCGAGCTGACCAGCGAGCCGGACCGGCTCAATCTCGGCTTTGATTTCGCGCCGCGGCTGCTGGTCGAACTCGAGGTGGTCGAGGCGGCCGGCCTGATGAGCGAGGGCTCGATCTACAGTTCCGGACTTCGTGTCCGGCTCGATGATGCGGGCGCGGATCTGGATGCCGTTGCGGCGGGGCTGGAGCCGACCCTGCGCGAACAAGGCATCAATCTCACCACACGGGACCAGCTGGGCGACCAGTTTGACGACCTGCTGGACAATCTCAGCGTCTTTCTCGCTGTGGCCGGGCTGGCCGCGCTGCTGGCTGGCGGGCTGGGCGTGGCGCAAGCTGTCTCGACCTTCCTGGCGACCCGGATCGGATCCATCGCCGCCCTCAAGGCGCTTGGTGCCGACGGCGCCACGATCCGGCTGGCCTATCTGCTGCAAATCATCGTTCTGGCGCTGGCCGGTTCCCTGCTGGGTGCCGTGCTCGGCGCACTGGCCCCGATGGCGCTGGCGCAGGCGTTCGGCGATGCCCTGCCCATCCCGGTCCAGGCCGGCATCTATCCGGTGCCGCTGGGGCTGGCGATCCTGTCCGGCCTGCTCTCGGCGCTGGCCTTTGCCTTGCCCGCGATCGGCCGGGCGCGGGCGACGCCGCCCTCCGCCCTGCTCGGCGGCGACATTCGGGGGCAGAGCGCGGCGCCATGGGCCGAACGTATCGCGGCCCTGCTGACCGGCCTCGTCTTTGTGGCGCTGGCCATCCTGTTCAGCCCGTCGCCACTGGTGGCCGCGGTGATGCTCGGTTTTGCCCTGGTGGTTTTCGCCCTGCTCTGGGGTGCAGCCTTTGCCCTGCGCCGTCTCGCGCGCTGGCTCGCCCATGGAACGCGCGGCGGCCTGCGGCTGGCGCTGACCCAGCTGGGTGGTCCGGGCTCGGTGGCACCGATCGCCGCCCCGGCGCTGGGGCTCGGCCTGGCCCTGCTCGCCGTGGTGACCCTGGTGCAGCACAATCTGGTGACCCAGATCCGCGATACCGCACCGGCCAATCTTCCCAGCCTGGCAATGGCCCAGATCCCTTCCGACCGCGCCGGAGAGTTTGACCGCATCGTCGCCGTGGCCGGTGGTGATGTCGACGACCCCCAACGCTATCGCCGCGCGCCGGCCCTGCTGGGCCGGATCATCGCCATCAAGGGCGAGCCGCTGGACATGGAGGCCGTCGCGCCTTCGGAACGCTGGCTGGTCGATGGCGAGACACGCCTGACCTATCTGGCGCAGCAGCCACCGGAATCGGTGCTGGAAGCCGGTGAATGGTGGCCGTCGGACTATGCCGGACCGCCGTTGATCTCTATCGAGGGCGATGCCGCGCGCGGACTGGGTGTCGGTGTCGGCGATGAACTGACCCTGCGCATTCTCGGCCGCGACATCACCGCCGAGATCGCCAGTCTGCGCACGATCGACTGGGGCAGTTTCGGCGTCAATGTCGCCATCGTCTTTGCGCCGGGAACACTGGAGGGCGCCAATGCCAGCCAGACCGCATTGTTGCGCGTCGATCCGGAGTTCGAGGATGCGATTGCCGCGGCGATTGGAGCCGCCTTTCCCGAGGTGGTCATCTACCGGATTCGCGAGAGGCTGCAGGCCGCAGCCGAGGTGTTTGAACAAACCACCGTCGCGATCAATGCCGTCGCTGGAGTGGTGGCCCTTGCCGGGGCCCTGGTCATGCTCGGTGCCTTTGCCGCTGCGGCCCGCCGCCGCGTTGCCGATGCGGCGCTCCTGAAAACCTTCGGCGTCACACCGGCGGGCGTGCTGATGATCTTTGCGCTCGAATTTGCCCTGGTCGGGGTGATGGCGACGATTATGGCGCTGCTGCTCGCGATTCCACCCGCCTGGTATGTGATGACGCAACTGGTTGAGGCGGTGTGGGCGCCGGACTGGGTTGCCGTCGGCCTGGTGAGCGCGATCGCGATCCTGTCGGCCGCTGCCGGGGGGGCGCTGGTGGCGCGTTCGGCCCTGTCGGTTCCCGCGGCGCGGGCGCTCAATGGCGTCCAGGCCTGAATGCCCCGCAAGGGGGGACGCGAGGCTCGTGCGTCCCGCCTTGCAATCGGCGCTGGGCGAGACGATATTGAGTTCAAATCGCCTGATCGGGCGAATGGAAGAATGAGAGACCGCAACGATGAATGATTTTTCCCGCACCCATGTCGGCGCGCCTTCGATGGACATGTCCATCGATGCCGGGCTGCGCAGCTATATGCTCGGCATCTACAATCTGATGACGGTTGGCCTGCTGGTAACCGCCGGTGCGGCCATCCTTGCTGCCCAGCTCTTCTTTGTCGGTATCGGCACGGAGAGCTTCGGCGTGACGCCGCTCGGCAATACGGTTTTCAATACGCCATTGAAATGGCTGGTCATGCTCGCCCCGCTCGGCCTGGTGATGCTGATCTCCTTCAGGCTCAACAAGCTCAGCCACAGCATGGCGCGCATCCTGTTCTACGTCTTCGCCGCCGTGATGGGGATTTCCCTGTCCTCGATCATCGCGGTCTATACCGCAGGTTCGATCGCCAACACCTTCTTCGTGACCGCAGCGGCTTTCGCGGCGCTGAGCCTGTATGGCTACACCACGAAGCGTAATCTGACCGGGATGGGCTCTTTCCTGATCATGGGCCTGTTCGGCATCATCCTCGCCTCGATCGTCAATATGTTCCTGGCCTCAAGCGCCCTGGAATTCGCGATCTCGGCGATCGGTGTGCTGATCTTTGCCGGCCTGACCGCCTATGACACCCAGCGTCTGAAGATCAGCTATTACGAATATGGCGGCACGCCGGAGGTGGCGGCCAAGATGAAGATCCACGGAGCGCTTTCGCTCTATCTCGACTTCATCAACATGTTCCTCTTCCTGTTGCGCTTCATGGGCAATCGCAACTGATCGGGACTGTCCCGCCTGGATATCAACCCCCGGAGCCTGGCTTCGGGGGTTTTTTCTGGCCTGCGCTCAGTCGACGACCGTGAAGCGCTTCTTGTCGAACACCCGCAGGACCTGGGCCAGTTCATGACCGCGCTTGAGCACCTGGCCGTCGACGGCGACGACCTTGTACATGCCCTGGCGCTGGGCGTCGGCGGGGGTCTTGATGATGGCGAACATCGGCACTTCGCTGGCGCGGCGAAAGATCGAGAACACGGCCGTGGTGGGCAGGCCGTCAATGGCGTAATCCTTCCACTCGCCCATTGCGACGAAGCGGCCATAGACATTGAGAATATCGGAGAGTTCGCGCCGGTCCCACATGATCGGGGCGGGCGCGCGTTTCGCGGTCTGGGGTCCTGCCGCCACCTGTTTTCTCCTCCCGGTTGAATTCCTGGCCTGGTGTGGGCGACAGCTTACAAACATTTCACCCAGTGCCGCAAAGTTGCCATGATTTCGGCCTGATCGCGCCGCACCGCACCGCCACGGTTTCGGTGTCGATCGGCCGCATCAACGCTCTGGGTCTTGGTTTTAAACAGCCCCCCCAGCCCCCCGGATCAAGAGCAGCGTGCCGGTCGACACTTCTCCCACCGATTTGTATTTTGCGACCACTCTTCGCTCTGGCCAAGTGCTGTGCACCGCGCTAACGCTAGGGTCTGCAATACGTGAGCGCTTCCCATGCTGGTAGCCGACCATTTGGTGAAAGAATTCGGAGGCCTGCGGGCCGTCGACGATGTCAGTTTCACACTCGAGCGCGGTGAGGTGCTCGGCTTTCTCGGGCCAAACGGTGCCGGAAAGACCACGACCATGCGAATGCTGGCCGGCTGTCTCGAGCCCGATTCCGGCTGCGCCCTCATCGCGGGCCATGATTGTGTCGAGGACCGGATCGAGGCCCAGTCGCGCCTGGGCTATCTGCCCGAGGGCGCCCCGGCCTATCCGGCGATGACGCCGCGGGCCTTTGTCGCCTTCGGCCTGCAGGTGCGCGGCTTCTCCGGTGATGCCCTGAAACGCGCGACAGCGCTGGCGCTGGAACGCGCCCGTCTTGGCGCCGCAGCCTCGCAACCGATCGGGACGCTGTCCAAGGGCTATAAGCGCCGCGCCGCCCTGGCTGCGGCCATCGCCCATGATCCTGCCGTGCTGATCCTTGACGAGCCCACAGACGGGCTTGATCCCAACCAGAAGGACGGGGTGCGCGAGCTGATCCGCGAAATGGCACCGGAAAAGGCGATCATCATCTCGACCCATATCCTCGACGAGGTCCCCGCCGTGTGCAGCCGCGCGATCATCATCGCCCAGGGCCGGCTATTGTTCGACGGCACGCCCCATGCGCTGGAGGCTGTCACGGAAGCCGGAAGCATCGAGGCCGCCTTCCGGCATTTCACTGCCGGCATTCCCGCTATCGGCGAGGCCGCCTGATGGGGTCGCTGGTCGCTGTTTATCGCCGCGAGCTGACGGCCTATTTCCAGACGCCGCTTGCCTATGTCTTCCTGGCGGTCTTCGCCTTTGCCGCCCCGGCCTTTGCCTTCCATATCGGCCGCTTCTTCGACACCAATCGCGCCGATCTTGCCCCCCTGTTCGATTATCTGCCCTGGCTGCTGGTCATCCTGATGCCGGCACTGGCGATGCGGGCCTGGGCCGAGGAACGCGATCGCGGCACGCTGGAATTCCTGATGTCGCTGCCGATCCCGCTCTGGGCCTCGACTGGTGGCAAATTCCTCGCCGCCTGGACGGTCGCGGCCGCTGCGATCATCCTGACCATGCCGATGTGGATCGCGGTGAATTATCTCGGTTCGCCGGACAATATGGCGATTGCCACCGCCTATCTCGGCGCCCTGCTGCTGGCCGGCGGCTATCTCGCCATCGGCCAGGCGCTGTCGGCGACGACCTCCAACCAGGTGGTGGCCTTCGTGCTCGGCGCCGGCGCCTGTTTCATCCTGACCATGGCCGGGCTGCCGCTCGTCCTGTCGGTGCTGGGTGACAATGCCCCGGCGGCGGTCTCCGAATTCGTTGCCGGCCTCAGTGCGCTCGAGCATTATGACGCCTTGCGCAACGGCGTCATCGACCTGACCGACCTGCTCTATTTTGCCGGCCTGATCTTCGCTTCGCTGGGTGCGGCCGGTGTGATGATTGCCGAACAGCGCGGGGGCGGACGATGAAGAAGGCGCTCTATCTGCCGCTGATGCTGGCCAGCATTGTGCTGATGTTCCTGACCGGCACATTCCTGGCGGGCCAATGGCTGCCGGGCGTGCGCATTGATCTGACCCAGAATGGTCTTTACCGGCTTTCGCCCGGTACACTCGCCGTGATCGACCGCCTCAACGAGCCGGTCGAGTGGCGCTTCTATCATTCGCGCGCCGAAGCCGCGCAATATCCGGCAATCCGCAGCTATGCGACCCGGGTGCGCGAATTGCTCCGCGCCTATGAGAAACAGTCCGGCGGCCGCATCCGCCTGGTCGAGATTGATCCGGCACCCTTCTCCCAGGCCGAGGACGAAGCCCTCGCGGCGGGCCTGCATTCCCTGCCAACCGATACCGGCGAACAGATCTTCTTCGGCCTGGTTGCGCGCAATTCCGTCGATGACGGGGCGATTATCGACCTGTTCGACCAGGCCGACGAGGCGCGGCTGGAATATGATCTGACCCGCCTGATTTCCGATGTCGACCGGCCCGACCGGCCGCGCCTGGCCATCCTGTCCGGCATTCCGCTCGATCCCTCCAGCGGCGCGCCGAACCGTTTCATCGCCGACCTCAACAGCGCCTATGACCTGCAATGGATCGAGCGGGATTTCGAATCCATTCCCGATGCCGCCGCCCTGATGATCATCCATCCCGGCCGGCTCAGCGAGTCTCAACTTTATCTGATCGACCAGTTTGCCCTCCGCCGCGGCCGGGTCCTGCTCTTCATCGACCCGATGGCGCATCTGGCCCTGCGTCCCGGGCTCGACGGCCTGCCGCCCGTCGATGCCCATCGCGCATCGGACCTGCCGCAATTGCTGGCCAATTGGGGCGTCGCCTGGGATAGCGAGACCGTGGCGATGGACCGCACGCTCGGCCTGCCGGTGGAGATCATCGATACCGATGGCCGTGCCCGCCGCCGCGCCTATCCGCTGTGGTTCTCGATCGGCAGTGCCCAGATCGATGGCGAAGACCTCGCAACCTCGACGCTCGATCGCGGGGTCAATTTTGGCTCCCCGGGCGCCCTCGACTTTCTCGCCGACAGCGGGTTTGACGTGACGCCGCTGCTGACCACCAGCCCGGATGGCGCCCTTGTGGATGCCGATATCGCGGCCAGTGCACCGAGCCCGGATGATCTGCTGCGGGAATACGAACCTGAACGCCAGCCGGTGATTCTCGGAGCCCGCTTGCGCGGCGATGCCGGCACGGCCTTTCCGGACGGCCCGCCAGCCGGTGATGTGATGTTCAGCCCTGCCGAGCACCTGTCCCGCTCGGAAGTGCCACTGGACCTGACCGTGATTGCCGATATCGACTGGCTCGATGACAGTTTCTACCTGCGCAGTGACCCGGCAGCCGGCGACATGATTGTTGCCGACAATCTTGCCCTGGCGATGAATCTGGTCGATATGGCCGCCGGCGACCCGGCCCTGATCGGTTTGCGGTCGCGCGCACCTTCAGCCCGCCCGATGACGCGTGTCGATACCCTGCGGGCCGAGGCCGAGGCGCGATATGTCGAGATCCAGGACCGGCTTGAGGCGGAGATCGAGGCGGCCGAGACCCGGCTGCAGGAACTGCTCGGCTCCGGGCAGGCTTCGGGCCTCGCTGATCCGGGTGCGCGGGCGGGCCGTGATGAAGCGATTGCCTTGCGCCAGCAGATCCTGGCAACCCGGGCGCATTTGCGCGAGGTCGAGCGCGAATTCCGCCATGACATCGATGCTCTCAATTCCAGCCTGCAATTCTGGACGATTGGCGTGCCCCCGGCCCTGGTGGTGCTGTTCGGTCTGGCCGGGACGCTGGTGCGCCGCTGCAGGAGTGCCCAATGAGCCGGCCGATGGATCGTCAAAGACTGCGCCACCTGTTGATCACCGGCGGTATTGCCGCGCTGTTGCTCGCTGGCGCGGCGGCCACGCTGGTCATCCAGGCCCGGCGTGACTGGCAGCCGGAGGTGAGCGGCCCAGTATTGCCGGACTGGTCGGCCACAGTCGCCAATGCCCGCGAAATCGAAATCACCGGCCCCGAGGATCATTTCACCCTGGAGCGCAGTGAAGCCGGCTGGGTGATGCCGAGCCGCGATGACCACCCCGTGATTGCCGAACGTCTGGCCGAGCTCGACGCCTTCCTGGCCGATCTGGGCTATGCCGGGGCGCGCACGGCCGATCCGGCCAAGCTGGCGCGGCTGGAACTGGCCGATGCCGGTCAGCGCGGTGCCGGTACCCGGCTGACCGTGCGTGGCAGCGATGGGGAAGTGTTGACCGATATCCTGCTCGGCGCGGCGCGCAATGGCTTGATCTATCTCCGCTTCCCGGATCGCCCGCGCAGCTATGCGGCGCAGCTTTCCGGTGGCGGTTCGGCCATTCCGGCGATCGGCTTGGCCGATGGCTGGCTCGACCTCGATTTCATCGCGCTCGACAGTTCCGATATCGCCCGCACCGCGATCACGCCCGAGCGCGGTCCGGCCTATGTGTTTGAGCGGGCGGGGCGTTCGGCGCGCAATTTCTCGCTGCGCGAGCCCGGTGGCTGGCGCCCTATCACGGCCGGGGCCGGCAATGGCCCCTCGGCGGCCCTGTCGCGCCTGCGGTTTCGCGATGTACGCCGGGCCGACCGTTTGCGCGGCGAGCCGGTGGGACGGCATGTCGAGGAAACCTTCTCCGGTCTGCGTGTCAGCCTCGATATCCTGGCGCTGGGTGATACGCGCTGGGCGGTGATCCAGGCCGAGGCGTTGAGTGATGGCGGCCGCGACGCCGCAGCGGCGATCAATGCCCGCGCCGGGGGCTGGGCCTATCTGCTCAGCGACCTGAGTCTTGACCGGCTCTTGCGGCCGCTTGACGAAATTGCCGATTACACGGGAGCCAATCATGCGTCTCAACCAGGTGACGATTCCGGTCAGTGACATACCGCGTTCGAAGGATTTCTATCAGCGGCTGGGTTTCCGTCTTCTCGTCGATTCGCCGCACTACTCCCGCTTTCTGGCGCCACAGGGCGATACGACCTTCTCACTGCACCTGACAACCGATCCCATCGTGCCCGGCGCGGTGATCTATCTGGAATGCGATGAGCTTGATGCCGAGGTGGCGGCCCTGCAGGCCGAAGGCTTTGATTTCGAGACCGCGCCGGCCGATATGGGCTGGCTGTGGCGCGAGGCCAATCTGCGCGACCCCGACGGCCATCTGATCAAGCTCTACCATGCCGGCGTCAATCGCATCGACCCGCCCTGGCGGGTCAAGCCGGGAGCGTAGCGGCCTGTCAGGCCCTGCCGGGCGTCGCACTGTAGTCAGCCTGTTCGCCCTCACCGACACGCATCAAACGGTCGGCGGCGGCGCGGGCGAAGCGCAGGGTCAGGGCCTTGCGCCTGGCCGGGGCCAGGGTGAGTACAGGGCTTTCGCGGACAATCGCACCGCCAAACCCATCGGCGACAATCAGTCCGGCATGTTCCGGGATCACCTCGTGCGGGAAGCGTTGCGAGACAGCGAAATAGATCCGCTCGCAATAGCCGGTGTAATCGGTCCATTTATGGTCGGCGCGAAAATCGGCAATGCCGGACTTGACCTCGATAATGGTGATCTCCCCCTTGCGGCCGATCGCGGCGAGATCGGCGCGACGGCCGTCCGGCAGGGAGAATTCCGGAATCGCGCTGAAGCCCATCTGCCACAACAGCCGCGCCGCCCCGCGCATCAGCGCCTGGGCGTCATCAATTTGCGGATTGCGGTCGGAGGCGACGTCAGAAAGGTCCATGGCGGCAGTTTGTTCGGTTTTTGTTCACATGACAAGTCAGGGCCCTGACCGATCTTGCGGCATTGCAGCGTGCCTTTGCGGCCGGGAAGCGTTAGAGGCGGTTCAGCAAAACCGGATATCGTCATGAACACTACAGCCAATCTGACCCCGCCGACCTTGTCGGACTTTGAAACCCTCGCCGCCAGCGCCTGGGAGCGCCTGCCCGAGGCCTATCGCGCCCTGTGCGGTCATGTCGAACTCTTCGTGGCCGATTTCGCCGATGCGGAAATGCTCGAGGCGGTTGGTCTGGAAGACCCGTTCGAGCTGAGCGGTCTCTATATGGGCGTGGACCTGACGCAGCAGTCGAATATGGACCCGACGCCGCAAGCCTCGCGGGTCTTCCTGTTCCGGCGCCCGATTCTTGATGAATGGGCCGAGCGTGAGACGGTGACGCTGGGCGAGCTGGTCAGTCATGTCCTGGTGCACGAGATCGGTCATCATTTCGGTCTGTCCGATGAAGACATGCACAAAATCGAGGATTCAGGCGCCTGACCGGCCTCCGAGTCTTTAAATGCGGGTTCGGTTTCCAGCCTTGATGGCGCCACCCGCAAATCCGGACTCGGGCGGCAAAACCGGACAGAATTCCCTAACGAGACGTAAAAAAACGCCCGCTGGTTGAACAGCGGGCGTTTTGCATTCGGTAAGGAAGAGGGGGCTTAGCCCTTCTTCTTCGGCTCGCGCTTGACGATGCCGCGACCGGTGGTGCGCTCGGTGATCCGGGCCGACTTGCCGCGACGATCGCGCAGGTAATACAGCTTGGCGCGGCGAACCTTGCCCTTGCGGACAATTTCGATCAGCTCGACATTTGGCGAATACATCGGGAAGACGCGCTCGACACCTTCACCGAAGGAGATCTTGCGGACGGTGTAGCTCTCGTTGAGGCCGCCACCATTGCGGGCGATGCAGACGCCTTCATAGACCTGGACGCGCTCGCGCTCGCCTTCCTTGATGCGCACGTGAACGCGCAGCGTATCGCCGGCAGCGAAATCAGGGAGGACCTTGTCGCCAAGGACGCG
>NZ_JBLWTD010000025.1:0-41864 GCF_048270265.1 Maricaulis sp.
CCTGAATATCAAGCTCTCCCGCGCCAAGCTGGAAGCCCTGGTTGAAGACCTCGTCAAGCGCACCCTCGAGCCCTGCAAGAAAGCGCTCAAGGATGCCGGTCTGACCGCAGCCGATATCGATGATGTCGTCCTGGTCGGCGGCATGACGCGCATGCCGAAAGTCCAGGAAGTCGTGAAAGGCTTCTTCGGCAAGGATCCGCACAAGGGTGTGAACCCGGATGAAGTTGTTGCCATGGGCGCCGCCATCCAGGCCGGCGTGCTGCAAGGCGATGTGAAGGACGTGCTCCTGCTCGACGTCACCCCGCTCTCGCTGGGTATCGAAACGCTGGGCGGTGTCTTCACCCGTCTGATCGAGCGCAATACGACGATCCCGACCAAGAAGTCCCAGGTCTTCTCGACCGCCGACGACAACCAGACCGCCGTGACCATCCGCGTCTCGCAGGGCGAGCGTGAAATGGCTGCCGACAACAAGCTGCTGGGTCAGTTCGACCTGGTTGGCCTGCCACCGGCACCGCGCGGCCTGCCGCAGATCGAGGTCACCTTCGACATCGACGCCAACGGCATCGTCAACGTCTCGGCCAAGGACAAGGCAACCGGCAAGGAGCAGCAGATCCGCATCCAGGCTTCCGGTGGTCTCTCCGACGCGGACATCGAACAGATGGTCAAGGACGCCGAGGCAAATGCCGAAAGCGACAAGGCCGCCCGCGCCCTGGTCGAGGCCAAGAATGGCGCCGAAGCCATGGTGCACCAGACCGAGAAGCAGCTTGAAGAGTTCGGCGACAAGGTCCCGACCGCCGACAAGGAAGCGATCGAAGCTGCCCTTGGCGAGCTGAAGGAAGTCAAGGATGGCGAGGATCTCGAAGCCATCCAGCAGAAGACCCAGGCGCTGGTCCAGGCTTCAATGAAGCTGGGCGAAGCCATCTATGCCGCACAGCAGGCTGAAGGTGGTGACAGTGAAAGCGCAACCGAGGAGAAGGCCGATGACGATGTCGTCGATGCCGAGTTCTCCGAGGTTGACGACGACGCCAAGAAAGACGCCTAAGGTTAACCGGTATCCGGGATGGTTCCGCTTGTGCGGTGCCATCCCGGCCCGGCCTTGAGAGCGTGACCATGTCAAATCCCGATCCGATGACCGCGCCCTATGGCGCCTTCGCCCTGTCTTCCAGCGAGGAGTGGCTTCGCCGACTGGCGATGACGCTGCCGACGGACGGTTTGCGTCGCGGTGCCGAATCCGTGGTGCGCCGCATCCTGATGTCGGGCGGTCGCGAGATCGCCGATGTCGAGGTGTTTCCCGGTCAGTTCGCGCGCCTGCACATGCGCGACAACCGCTGCGAGAAGCGCGTCTTTGCCGGCTCGAAGACCTGGGACAGTGCCGAACGCGCCGCCATCCGCGACGCCATAGCCGCCAAGCCAGCCGATCAGGATTTTGTCTTTGTCGATGCCGGCGCCAATGCCGGTTTCTACACCCTGTCCGCAGTGTCTGATGCCAGGACGTGCAAGCGCTCGATCAAGGCCGTCGCGATCGAACCGGACCAGGAAAACCGGCGGCGGCTCGAATTCAATATAGCCGCCTCGAATGCCGGCAATGTCACCGTGCTGCCCTATGCACTGGGCGCCGAGGAGGGCGAGGCCGTACTGGTCCAGTCCGACAATAATCGCGGCGAAGTGCATATCGAGGCCTCAGGCCAGGGCACGACGATCCGCCTGCGGCCGCTGCGGGCGGCGCTGCACGAAGCCGGTGTCGACCATGTCGACGTCATGAAAATGGATATCGAAGGCTTTGAGGAAACTGTCCTTGAAGCCTTTTTCGGGGATGCGCCCCGCACCATATGGCCCCGCATGATCCTGCTTGAGACCCGGCACGAAGCCGGGATCACGGTGGGCGCGGCCGGTCTGTGTTTGCGAAATGGATATGAATTGGCAGGGCAGATGCGTCAGAACGCAGTGCTGGTGCTGAAACCAGGTGAAATGTAATGAGCAAGCGTGACTTCTACGAAATCCTTGGTGTTGCCAAGACGGCCGATGAGAAGACCCTGAAGGTCGCTTATCGCAAGCTGGCAATGGAGTTTCACCCGGACCGCAATCCGGGCGATGACGCCGCCGAGGCCAAGTTCAAGGAAGTCGGCGAGGCCTATGCCATCCTGTCAGATGCTGACAAGCGCGCCGCCTATGACCGCATGGGCCATGCAGCCTTCGAGCAAGGCGGTGGCGGCGGCTATGGCGGCCAGGGCCCGTTCGGAGCCGGTGGCGCGGCCGAATTTGCCGATATTTTCGAACAGGTCTTCGGCGACGCCTTCGGGCGCGGCGGCGGACGCCGTGGCGGCAGCCACACCGGCCCGGCACGCGGCAATGATCTGCGCTTCGACCTCGAGGTGAGCCTGGAAGACGCCTTTACCGGCAAGGAAACCACCATCACCGTGCCAACGGCGATGAATTGCGAGCGCTGTGACGGCCAGGGCAATGAGCCCGGGACCGAGCTGGAAACCTGCCCGACCTGTCATGGCGCCGGCCGTATTCGCCGCTCCCAGGGCCTGTTCACCATGGAACAGACCTGCCCGCAGTGCGGTGGCCGTGGCCAGTATGTCAAAACCCCCTGCCAGGATTGTGATGGCGTCGGCCGCGTGCGCAAGAACCGCACCCTGACCGTCAATATTCCGGCCGGCGTCGAGGATGGCACCCGTATCCGCCTCGCCGGCGAAGGCGAAGCGGGAGCACGCGGCGGTCCACGCGGCGATCTCTACCTCTTCCTCTCCGCCAAGCCGCACGAATTGTTCGAGCGCGACGGCCCCAATCTCTATTGCCGCACGCCCGCTTCCATGGTCTCCGCCGCGCTCGGTGCGACGATCGAAGTGCCCACCATTGATGGCGGCAAGGCCGAACTGAAAATCCCCGCCGGCGCCCAGACCGGCCGCCGCATGCGCCTGCGCGGCAAGGGCATGCCCCGTCTGCGCGGGGGACCGCGCGGCGATATGGTGATCGAGCTCTTCGTCGAGACCCCGCGCAATCTGTGCGAACGCCAGAAGGAACTCCTGAAGGAGTTCTGCTCCCTGTCCGGCGAGGGCTGCAATCCTGACAGCGACGGCTTCTTCACCAAGGTGAAGCAGTTCTGGAGCGACGTCACCACGGATGACGGCCGGCCGAACGCCTAGGGCGGTACCGGCTCAATGGGCAGGTGACACACGCGCCCGGTGCAGCCTAATGTACCGCGCATGACCGAAAGCGAAGTCGCCCCCGAACATGTCCTGGATCTCGAACGGTTTATCCCGGCCGAGACCGCGCTCTACCGTTGGTCGCCGCTGGGTTTCTGGGGCACGACGCTCGCCGTTTTCATCGTCAGCTTTGGCTCATTTGCGCTGATTGCCCAACTCACCGGCCGGCCGCATGTGGGCTATGTGAATGCCGCGGGGACCTGGCAGCTGAATACGGTCAGCTGGATCGGCTTCGTGCTCTCGATGATCCTGACAACCGGCGTCGCGCTGACCCAGATCGGCCGCCGCCGCTGGGAAACGGAACGCGCCAACCTGCTGGCCGCGATGGAGCCCCAGGGCCGCGCCGCCGCGAACGCCTTGTGCGATGGCGTCCCGGTCTCCTGGCGCCGCTATTACTGGATGCTGACCATAGCCGGCTTCATCGGCGGCCTGATCTTCAACGTCTTCATGACGCATGCAGAAGGCGTCACGCCGCTGGAATATATCCAGTCGATCGGACTGTGGTTCCTGTTGTTCTCGCCCTGGCTCTACGCGGTCGGCATGCGCGCCGGTCTCAGCCTGGCGCGCGAAGGCCGGGAAATGCGCAAACTGGTCGATCGGCATGTCGTGATCGACCTCTATCATCTTGAACGACTTGACATTTTCGGACGTATCGGACTGGCTGCCGCCGGCTCATGGCTGGTGATGGCCGGCGTGCTTCTGCTCTTCATTGCCGACCCCCGCCAGGCCTGGATTGCCGTGCCCGCGATTGCACTGGCCGTGCTGGGCGGCGTGGTGGCACTGACCAATGCGGTCCGCCCGATCCAGCGCAAGGTTCATGCGGCCAAGGCAGCCGAGCTGGCGGAAGTGCACCGGCACATGGCGCAGGCGCGCGAACGGACCTTTGCCGGCGATGACATGGCCGCCTCGGCGCTGGCCGGACTCACGGATTACGAAGTCTGGGTCGAGCGACGGCCCGAATGGCCGATCTCGACCTCTGTCACGCTGCGCTTCAGCCTGTATATCCTGATTCCGATCCTGCCGATTCTCGGCTCTTATCTGTTTGAAAAATTTGCTGATCGCATCATCTACGGAGGCGTGTTTTGAAGCCGGCCATCAAAGTAACAGTCCTGGGATCCACCGGGCGGCTGGGACGCGCGATCTGTGCTGCCGTTCTCGACGCGCCCGACATGAAACTGGTCGGCGCCATTGTTCGCAGCCAGTCCTCCTATCTGGGCGAGGATATCGGCGAGATGCTCGACCGCGAGCCGGCCGGCTGCCTCACGACCGTCTCCTTCGAGGACGCCCTTGAACTCAGCGACGTCGTGGTCGATGCCAGCATGCCCGCCATGACGGTTTCCGTCGCCGAGCGCATGGCCGTGCAGGGACGCAGTTGCGGTCTGATCACCGGCGTGACCGGATTCACGGCAGCGCAGCTCAAGCGCATCACCACGGCCTCAAAACGGACGCCGATCCTGATGGCCGGCAATTTCTCCCTCGGCATCGCTGTTGTGGAAGCGCTCGTCGAGCAGGCCGCGACCCTGCCGGCGAAGGACTGGGATATCGAAATTTCCGAGACCCACCACCGGCTTAAGGCCGACGCACCGTCGGGAACGGCGCTGTTGCTCGGGCACGCCGCCGCAAGGGGGCGCGGGGTCAATCATGAGACCATGGCCGTCACGGCCCGCGAAGGCGTGACCGGCCCGCGCCGGCCCGGTTCCATCGGCTATGCCGTCAGCCGCGGCGGCAGCATTATCGGCGAACACCAGGTGCGCTTCCTGTCCGATCTGGAAGATATCGCCATCACCCACCGCGCCCACGACCGGCGCATATTCGCCCGCGGCGCGATCGCGGCCGTGCGCTGGATGTGCCAAGAGGGCGAGGGCCGCAAACCAGGCCTGTATTCGATGCAGGATGTCGTTAAGGCCTAGGTAAGCTGTTTCACGTGCGACAGGGCACGGCCGCCCGGTCACCACGATGTGGCCCGGGGCCTGGCAACCGGGTTTTGACAGTAGATGTCATGACGCTGGAAGCGGCGGTGGCGAGCATTGCCCCCTTCCACGAGCTGACAGACAGCAAATTGACACCTGTCTGCTGACAAACTGACGTCAACGGACGTGATGGCGCCAGTGATTCCGTAATTGCTGGACAATCCTGACTTGATCAAGCCATCGAACCCTGACAGTTTGCCGAAAGGCTCCACTCTTGTCAGGAGGCGTCAATGCGCCGTGCCGAACGTCTCATCCGGATTATCCAGGCCCTGCGTCAGGCTGCGCCCGGCGCCGTCACGGCCCAGGATATGGGTCGCAGGTTCGAGGTTTCCGAGCGGACCATCTACCGCGATATCGCGCATCTGATCGGCTCGGGCGCGCCGATCGATGGCGAGGCCGGCGTGGGCTATGTCTTGCGGCCCGGCTTTGATCTGCCCCCGATCACCTTCAGCTATGAACAGCTCGATGCCCTGGCGCTGGGTGCGCGTTTCGTGCGCGCGACCGCTGATCGCGATCTCGCCACGGCAGCTTCTGAAGCCCTGTTCAAGATCGAGCACGCCCTGCCCGACACCCATCGCGAACGGTTGAAATCGGCGCCGCTGTTTGCCGCCTTCCTGGACGAGACCGTGCGCCCGGACGCCTTCGGACCGGTGCGCAATGCCATCGCCGGCCGCCGCAAATTGCGGGTGCGCTACAATTCCCTCAATGACGAGGCGACGACGCGGATCATCCGCCCGCTGGCGCTGACCTGTTTCGGACGCGTCTGGCTGCTGACAGCCTGGTGCGAACTCCGCAATGATTTCCGCCATTTCCGCACTGACAGAATCGAACGCCTCACCGTCCTCGCCGAAAGCTTCGAAGACGAACCCGGCAAGCGGTTCGAGGATATTCAGCGGGACGGCTAGCTACCAGCTGCCGGTATTCTCCATCGAGGCCCAGGGCTCCTGCGGCGGCAGGCTCTCGCCCTTTTGCAGCAGTTCAACCGAGATCAGATCCGGTGAGCGGACGAAAGCCATATGGCCGTCGCGCGGCGGGCGGCAGATGAGATAGCCCATGGCGTCGAGATGGGCACAGGTGGCGTAGATATCAGCGACGCGATAGGCGAGATGCCCGAAATTGCGGCCGCCCTCATAGGTTTCCGGATCCCAGTTATGGGTCAGCTCGACACAGGGCAGACCAGTCGGGATCGGTCCGCCGGTATAGCCGGCGCGGGCAATGTCTTCGGGTGTCGCGAGGAAGATCAGGGTGAAACGGCCCGACTCGCTGTCGAAACGGCTGATTTCCTTGAGGCCGAGCCCGTCGCAATAAAAGCGCAGGCTGGCGTCAACGTCGGAAACGCGGACCATGGTGTGCAGGAATTCCATCTAATCGCTCTTTGCTGCCGGATTTGATTCAGGGGTCGGATCGGGCCGCGCCTTGACGGCCCATTTCGGACGGCCGCGCTTGATGACGACATCATCGAGCGGCTCGCCGCGGGCGCGTGCCAGGGCGGGCTGGAAGGCTTCCGGGGCGCGGGCATGGTGAATGCGCGCCACGACGGCGGCGCACAGCGCCCACAGGCCACAGAAGCCGAAGAACATGTAGAACATCCACGGATAATAGCCGACATCATACCAGGGTCCGCCATCGAGCACCGAGGTGAAAACCGGCCAGAACGCGGTCAGCGCGATCGCCACCAGCGGCGTCGACAAGGTCGCGGCCAGCAGGGCGATCGGGATGTAGAGCGCCCAGCGTGGCTCGTGCGCCCCGACATAGAGCTTCACAAACACGGCCTCATCGACACCCTTGATCGTGCCCGGCTTGGTCTCCAGACGCTCGGCATATTCAATGCGCGCGTCCGCAGTCAGGTTGATACGGGCAGCCAGCCAGCGCGACAGCAGCGAGGCGCAGATCGTGAAGATGATCAGGGCGACAATATAGAGGGTCCATTCCATGCCCCCTTTTACCCCCTCGCAGCCTCATAGGCGAGCATGGCGCGCTTGCGGTCTACACCCCAGTGGTAGCCGGTCAAAAGCCCGTTGCTGGCGAGGACTCGATGACAGGGGATCAGCCAGGAGACCGGATTGGCGCCGACCGCTGCGCCGACAGCGCGCGAGGCCTTGGCTGAACCGACCGCATCGGCGATGGACTTGTAGGTCGTCGTCGCCCCGGCCGGGATGGAGAGCAGGGCGCGCCAGACCTGGCGCTGCCAGGGCGTGCCGTAGAGCGCCAGCGGGATCGGCTCGCCGGGCGTGGCGGCGAAAACCCGCTCCGCCCATTCGCGCGCCACGCCGTCATCGCGGCGGTAATTGGCGGCCGGATAGCGCGCCTCGAGATCGGCGAAACCGCCGTCGGGATCAGGATCGGCAAAGGCCAGCGCCGACAGGCCCCGCGGCGCGACCAGAAACACCGCCTCGCCAAACGGCGTCGGCGCCGCCCCCCAGACAAAGTCCAGCCCCGCGCCGCGGCGGCGGGCCTCGCCGGGCGTGACCGCCTCATGGGCAATGAAGAGATCGTGCAGCCGCCCGGGCCCCGACAGTCCGGCCTCGAATGAGGCATCGAGCACGCAAGCCCCCTCATCAAGCGCTGCACGGGCCGCGCCATGGGCCAGCGCCCCGACATATTTCTTCGGACTGACCCCGACCCAGCGCGTGAAGACGCGCTGGAAATGGTGCGGCGACAGGCCGGCAGCGCTGGCGGCGGCATCCAGATCGGGATGGTCCTGCCAATGGTCGCCGAGAAAGGCGAGGGCGGCCGAGACGCGATCAAAATCGCGGGCGGCGGCGTCGAGGGTGTAGATTTCAGCGGTCATGGGGCGGAGTTTAGGCCGGGTTGGATTGCGAACCACCCGATTCTTGCGCCTGGTCGCGGACATGCTGCAGGAAGGGCGAGGTGCGGGCCCGCTCGATCGCTGCCCCCAGCGCCGCCGCAAACTCGTCGCGCTCCTTCGGGCTCAGAAAGGCGCCCAGCACCAGGGCACGCCCCTGCTGCACCAGCACGACCTGGCTGTGATGCTCACCCTTGTTGAGATGGCGCAGATTGGCCCACGCCGTCGGCAGGCGATAGTGACGGCGATGCCCGGTGGGATGCTGGCGTGTGACCGCGATATCGCGCGCGCCCACCTGAACCCACTCACGCGCCCGGCCATCGCGGTAGGAGGTGCGAAAGGCAAACCAGACCAGCAGGGCATCAAGCCCGAAAAACGGCATCACCGGCCAGGCCCCCATCGAGACGAAGAGAATGCCGGAAAAGAAGGAGACGCCCGCCAGGGTCAGCATCAGAACTGTGAAAGCGGGATTGGGCAGGGAACGATTGGGCGCCAGTTCAGCGTCCATGGTAAACGGTCCGGCAGGCTCCAGAACGCCGTCGCTTGCTGCGGGCCAGGTTTCGACGACGGTTTTCATCCCGCCAGAGAACAGGATTTCGCAAGATCGGGGAAGGTGACGTTTCGGCGCAGGCAGCCGCAAATGGAAAAGGAGCGGACCCGGCGGGGCCCGCTCCTTTCATGCACTCAGGCCTGGCGCCCGCCGCGATCAATGCAGATCGAAACGATCCAGATTCATCACCTTGGTCCAGACCTTCACAAAGGCCCGGGCGAAGGTCTCGCTGGCATCGGACGAGGCGTAGACCTCGGCCAGGGCCCGCAATTGCGAGTTGGAGCCGAAGACGAGATCGACACGGCTGGCGGTCCATCTCACCTTGCCGGTCGCACGTTCACGGCCTTCGAAGGCATCCTCCGATCCGGCGACCGGCAGCCATTGCGTGTCCATGTCGAGCAGATTGACGAAGAAGTCATTGCTCAGCGTGCCCGGCTTGTCGGTGAAAACGCCCTGCTGGCTGTCACCCACATTGGCCCCGAGTACACGCAGCCCGCCCAGCAAGACCGTCATTTCCGGCGCTGTCAGGGTGAGGAGTTGCGCCTTGTCGACGAGCAATTCCTCGGCCGGCCGGTCGGCTTTCTCGCCGAGATAATTGCGGAAACCATCCGATTTCGGCTCCAGCGGCTCGAAGGATTCGACATCCGTCTGGGCCTGGCTCGCATCGGTGCGGCCCGGCTCGAACGGGACCGACAGCCGGTGCCCGGCCTTGGCGGCCGCCGCCTCGACGCCGGCACAGCCACCGAGCACGATCAGATCGGCAAGCGAGACCTTGTCGGCCCCGAAGCTCGCCTGGATGCCCTCGAGAATGTGCAGCACGCGGGCAAGCTCCGCCGGCTGGTTGACGGCCCAGTCCTTTTGCGGTGCGAGGCGGATGCGTGCGCCATTGGCGCCGCCGCGCATGTCGGAGCCGCGGAAAGTCGAGGCCGAGGCCCAGGCCGTGCGCACGAGTTCGGACACGCTCAGATCGGACGCCAGGATTTCAGCCTTCAGCCGGGCAATTTCCCGGTCCTTCAGCGTCTTCTTCGGCGGTGTTGGTACCGGATCCTGCCAGATCAGCTCCTCGCCGGGCACTTCCGGCCCGAGATAGCGGGAAACCGGACCCATATCGCGATGGGTCAGCTTGAACCAGGCGCGGGCAAAGGCGTCGGCGAATTCCTGCGGGTTTTGCTGATAGCGGCGCGCGATCGGCTCATAGACGGGATCGAAGCGCAGGGAGAGATCGGCCGTGGTCATCATCGGCCGGTGCTTCTTCGAGGGATCGAAGGCGTCGACGATCATGTCGGCCTCTTCGCAATCCTTGGGATGCCACTGATGGGCGCCGGCCGGGCTTTTCGACAGCTCCCACTCGTATTTGAAGAGGATGTTGAGATAACCCATATCCCACTGCGTCGGATTGGTTTTCCACGCGCCTTCAATACCGCTGCCGATCGCATCAATGCCCTTGCCGCTGCGGAATTCACTCTTCCAGCCCAGCCCCATCTGCTCGATCGGCGCCGCTTCCGGCTCCGGACCGACGAGGGCAGCATCGCCGGCACCATGGCATTTGCCGAAGGTGTGACCACCGGCGACCAGCGCCACGGTCTCTTCATCATTCATCGCCATGCGGGCGAAGGTCTCACGGACATCGCGGCCGGAGGCGACCGGGTCGGGATTGCCGTTCGGGCCTTCCGGATTGACGTAGATCAGGCCCATCTGCACGGCTGCGAGCGGGTTTTCCAGATCGCGGTCACCGCTATAGCGCTCATCGCCGAGCCAGGTGCTCTCGGGACCCCAATAGATGTCCTGTTCCGGCTCCCAGATATCGACGCGGCCACCGGCGAAGCCGAAGGTCGGGCAGCCCATGGATTCCAGGGCGCAATTGCCGGCCAGGACCATGAGGTCGGCCCAGGAAATCTTCTGGCCGTATTTCTGCTTGATTGGCCAGAGCAGGCGGCGCGCCTTGTCGAGATTGACGTTATCAGGCCAGCTGTTGAGCGGCGCGAAGCGCTGCGAGCCGGACCCGGCGCCGCCGCGGCCATCGCTGATGCGATAGGTGCCGGCGCTGTGCCAGGCCATGCGGATGAAAAAGGGACCGTAATGGCCCCAATCGGCCGGCCACCAGTCCTGGCTGTCGGTCATCAGGGCGTAGAGGTCTTTCTTGACCGCCTTGAGATCGAGGCTCTTGAAGGCCCGGGCGTAGTCGAAATCCGGGTCCAGCGGATTGGCCAGGCTGGAATTCTGCCGCAGGATCTGCAGGTTCAGCTGTTCAGGCCACCAGTCGCCATTATTGGCCGCACCGGCCGCTGTGTGTCTCTGGGATGCGCCCATCATCGGGCATTTGCTCTCGCCGTCCATGGTCTTTCCGATCGTGGTTCGAGGTGAATATCGACGCGTACGCTTCAACGCTGTGGAAAGACCCTGCCGGACTCCAGATCATAACTCCAATCGATTCTATGGGAGGGAGCTATAGAAAATTTCTTGGTCACGCGCGCAAACCTGCTTTCAATACCCAACTCACCCACCCGGACAGGTGACGGATCGGCACAGCTTGCGTAATCAGGGCCCATGTTAGATCTCGCCACCCTTGCGGCCTTCGCCTTCACCGTCCTCGTCATCGAGCTGACGCCCGGCCCCAACATGGCCTGGCTGGCCGTGCTCAGCGTCAGTGAGGGCCGGCGCGCCGGTTTCGCGGCCGTTGCGGGTGTGGCGCTGGGCCTGACGGTGATCGCGGCAGCTGCGGCGCTGGGGCTTGGCGCCGTGATCGATCGCTATGACTGGCTGTATCAGGGCCTGCGCTGGGCGGGGGTGGGCTTCCTGCTCTATCTCGGCCTGGAAGGCTGGCGCCAGGCCAATGCCCGGCAGGAGACCCCGGAGCATCAGAGCAAGGTGCGCTATTTCGCCCGCGGCTTTCTGATCAATGCGCTCAATCCCAAGGCGGCGCTCTTCTATGTCGCCGTGTTTCCGCAATTCATCGACCCGGCCCGGCCGGTTGCGGTCCAGGCGGGCCTGCTGGCCGTAGTTTCCGTCAGCATCGCCACGGCCATCCATATCGCCATTGTGGTGCTGGCCGGCAGTGCGCGCCGTTTCCTCAACGACCCGGCCCGGCACCGCATCTTCCAGCGCGCACTCTCGCTCCTGCTGGTCGGAGTCGCGATCTGGCTGTTGATCGCCACGGCGCGATAGGCGGCGCACCGCAAGAAACGGCATGACGCCGCTGGTCGGCCTGCGCTAGACAGGACGCCATGAGCAAGACGCCAACGAAAACTTCGGCCAAAACGCCGGCCAGGAAACCGGTCAAACGTGCCCCGCGCGGCCTCACCCGCGAGCAGGCGCTCGATATCTTCGCCCGCCTGGCCCAGGACCGCCCCGATCCGAAGACCGAGCTGGATTATGTGAACCCTTTCACCCTGCTGGTCGCCGTCGCGCTGTCGGCCCAGGCGACCGATGTCGGGGTCAACAAGGCGACGAAGCTCCTGTTCCAGGAAGCCGACACGCCGGAGAAAATGCTGGCGCTGGGCGAGGATCATGTCCGCGACCGCATCAAGACGATCGGCCTGTTCCGCAACAAGGCCAAGAACGTCATCCTGATGTCGCAGCAACTGGTCGACCGCCATGGCGGCCAGGTGCCCCATGACCGCGCCTCACTGGAAGCGCTGGCCGGGGTCGGGCGCAAGACCGCCAATGTCGTGCTCAACGAGGCCTTCGGCGAGGAAACCATCGCGGTGGACACCCATATCTTCCGCGTCGGCAACCGCACCGGACTGGCGCCCGGCAAGACGCCCGAAGAGGTCGAGGCGCGGCTGATGAAGATCGTGCCGGCCCAATACATGAAGGGCGCGCATCACTGGCTGATCCTGCACGGGCGCTATATCTGCAAGGCGAGAAAGCCGGAATGCTGGCGCTGCCCGATCGCGGATCTGTGCCGCTTCAAGGACAAGACGCCGGCGCCGAAAAATTCTGCGCTGCGCTGAGAGCCACCAATTCAAAATGCACATTCCTCCCCAATTTATCGGGAAAGAGGGCGTAGCAACCTGCGCGAACTTCCGTCAATAAACTCGAAAATTCGCCGCCCAAATCTGAATATTCCTAGGCAGGGCTGGAAATCACTTCGGTGCGTTGTCGTCGGGAGGACCATTCGCGAACCTATGGGGGTTCTCGAAATGGAAGGACAAAGGAGACTCGAAATGAACATCAGCGAATTGCAAAAACGAACAAACGAAATCGCGGCGATGCGATACCACGCCAAGGCCAAACTCACGGCCTACGCCCAGAGGCACATTGGCGAGTTTGAATCCAGTCGGGAATGGCTGGAACTGCTGTCCGACCACAAACGACTTCATGACGAGTGGAGGAGCCGCACTCGACTATTTTGGGCCGAAAAAAGAAGACAAGAAAAAGAAGCTCGCGAATCTCTCAGCTACGAACCAGATTAGCGCTTCGGCGCGACCCGGGTCTCGTAATCATAGGCTTCGCGCACCTGATCGCGGATCTGCGACAGGGCCTCGCGATAGGGCGAGTCCGCACAGCCCGGATACCAGACGATATCCTGGCGGCCATCCGGACCCGTCAGGCCAAGACGGAAATCGGGCAGGTCCGACATCATGGCGCGCCCACAGGTGGCCGGGTTATTCATCGTGATATCAGCGGGCAGGGACGCGGCATCATGGGTCTGCAGGATTTCGGCGATGCGCTGAAAGCTTCCGGCCGCCAGCGTCCCGCTGCTCGCGCCGTCATGGCGGGTGAAACGCTCTCCAATCAACTGGTAGCGGTCATCGGGTGTGATCGTGATGGTGTAGATCGGACAGAAGCCGTAACAGGCGCCTTCGGCGATCTCGATTTGCGTCCAGCGCGGCTCGCTGACCGTGCCGGTCGATGTGGTGGCGCAGGAGACGAGGCCGAGCGCGGCCAGAACCAGGACAAGAACACGCATCATCAACCCCGTTGCAGAACCAGGGCACATCCAAGCCGGTTCTGACGGCCAGATTATGGCGCTTCGCGGCTAAATCAGCGCCTTGAGCGCCCGCGCGAAGGCAGCGCCCATTTCGGGGCCCTGTTCGGGATAGAGATAGGGTTCGATCAGCTCCAGCTCGATCAGGGCCAGCTGGCCATCGAGCCCGCGCAGCATGTCGATACGCGCATAGAGCAGATCGCCCTCGACGCAGTCGAGCACGGACCGCGCCAGCGCCAGCTCGTCCTCGCCGGGATGGTGAATCTCCTCACGCCCGCCGAATTCCGACTGCACGCGGTAATCACCCTTGGCCGGTAACTTGCGGGCGCAATGGGAGAATTCACGGCCGAAGAACAAAAAGGCGTATTCGCCCTCTTGAGACACGGCTGGCAGAAAAGGCTGGATCATGCATTCGGCGATTGGCAGATTTTCCGGGTCTGGCAGAGCCTCGCCGCGCCGGATCCTTGCCTGCCGCCAGGCGCCGGCGCCGAGCACGGGCTTGACGACAATGTCATCGCTGCCCAGCGCATCGAAGGCGTTGGCAATCGTCGCCGCGTCGGCGCGATCCGCCCACAGGGTGGGGATCATCGGCGCGCCGCGTTGGGCCAGATCCTTGAGATAGGTCTTGCGCTGGTTCCAGCGATAAATCTCGAGCGGGTTGAGCAGGCGGGTCTTCGCCGCGATATCCGTCAGCGCCGCCTCGAAGGCTTCGGGCCGCTGCATATAGTCCCAGCAGGTGCCGATCACGGCCGCGTCGAAGCGCGACGGATCGAAATCCGGATCGTCCCAGATATGGGTGGTCAGCTCGATCCCGGCGTCCAGACAGGCTGGTGCGAGGGCGGATATCTCGAGATCATGTTCCCAGAAATCCTTGCGGGCTTCGGGATTGTCCTGGAGCATGCAGGCGGCGGAGAGAAAGGCGACTTGTTTCATGGGGCGCTCCTAGCGCATTTGCGCCGCCGGCGGGAGCCGGTTTTGCGGCTGGGCGAGGCGCCGGCCCGGGATTTGGGTGCCCGCAGGTCTTGCTGTCCCGGGCCGGCAGGGTTAACCCGGCTGCAGCCAGAATGATGATCCGGTGCCCCCGCCGGCTTAACCCTAACGATCGAAAGACCCGCCATGACCGCGACCCGCTTTGACGTTCTTGCCGTCGGAAATGCCATTGTCGACGTGCTGTCGCCGGCCACCGACGCCTTTCTCGCCGCCGAGGGCATCGCCAAAGATGCGATGACGCTGATCGATGAGGAACGGGCGCGGACCCTGTATGAGCGCATGCAGCCAGGCAAGGAAGCCTCCGGCGGATCCGCCGCCAACACGGTGGCCGGGATTGCCTCCCTGGGTGGCCGGGCGGCCTATATCGGCAAGGTCGCCGATGACCAGCTGGGTGCCATCTTCAGCCATGATATCCGCGCCATCGGTGTCGAGTTTGCCTCCACCCCGCTGGTTGGCGGACCGGCGACGGCGCGCTGCCTGATCAATGTCACCCCCGATGCCGGCCGCTCGATGTCGACCTTCCTGGGCGCTGCCGCCCTGGTCACCGAAGAGGATGTCGAGGCAGGTGCCGAGGCGCTGAAGGCTTCGAGCATTGTCTATCTGGAGGGCTATCTGTTTGATCGCGAAGAGGCAAAACGCGCCTATGTCTGCGCTGCCGAACTCGCCGCAGCCTCGGGCCGCAAGACGGCGCTGACCCTGTCGGACACTTTCTGCGTCGCCCGTCACCGCGCCGCCTTCCGCCATCTCGTCGCCCACCACATCGATATCCTGCTCGCCAACGAGGCCGAGATCACCGCCCTTTACGAGACCGAGGACTTCGACGCCGCGATCGAAATGTGCCGCAAGGATGTTGCCGTCGCCGCGGTGACTCGCGGGGAGCATGGCGCCATCTTGTTGCGTGGCGAGGAAACAGTGAGGATCGGGGCCCAGCCGGTCGCCGATTTGGTTGACACCACAGGCGCGGGCGACCTGTTTGCCGCCGGCTTCCTGCTCGGTCTGGCCCAGGACAGAAGCCTGGAAGAATCCGGTCAAATGGGCGCGATTTGTGCCGCGGAAATCATTTCTCACTTCGGTGCACGCCCCGAATGCAGTCTGAAATCACTCGCCGAGGATGCCGGAATCCCTTTTGAATAAGGGTCGCGCGTGAATTCGATTCAAATCTTAATGAAAGAACTCCGGCATTTTAACCACAATTCAAGTGGTTGCCCCCATCCTGCACGCTGAGAACTGGCCGACCTTGTGTCTTGCCAGAGTGTTTGACGGTGTAGGTACGGCCTGAAAGGGCTGTAATCAGGGGTAGACATGGCGCCCATCCGCAAGGCGATTTCGCGAGTGATGCGATCCCTGGTGATGAAGTTCACGCTTCTCACCGGTATGCTGATTTTTGCCACGACGTTGATGTTGATGACGCTCGAGAACATCTCGGCGCAACGGGAGACCCGCAATCTGCTGGCCGAAAGCTCGGTCGCGCGGTTGCAGTCAACCGCCGATCGACTGGCCAATGCCGTGGCGAGCAATGACGTCGATTTTGTCCAGCAATACCTGACCGAGATGAAGGCCTCCCTGAATCTCTCGGAAGTCTATGCGATCAATAATCGCCGCGAATTGCTGGGTCGGGCCTATAATGAGGGCGAGGCCTCCGAACGCCTCAACACTTCCGACCTCGCTGTCATGGCACTGGGCGCCGGCGATCGCCGCGCTGCCCTTGGCGCAACGACGCTCGAGGTCGCCGTGCCGGTCTATACCGAGTCACGCCGCCTGGTCGGGGTTGTCTTTGCCCGCCAGGAGCTGGTTGAACTCACCCGTTCGCGCAATGCCGCCATTCGGCGCCAGACCCTGATCGCCCTCTTCGCGCTGGGTATTTTCCTGCCGCTGGCCGCCCTGATCGTGGGCCGCGCGCTGAAACCGGTGCAGACGCTGACCGACGCGGCGCGGCTCGCCTCTTCCAAGACGCTCGACATGCGCATTGATGTGCATACCGGCGATGAGCTGGAAGTGCTGGCGAATGCCTTCAACCGCATGTTTGCGCGCCTCGACGGCAATCTCAAACGTATTCACCGGCTGGCCTATGTCGACCTGGTCACCGAACTGCCCAACCGCGAACGCTTCCGCAAGGAGACCGAACGGGTCTCGCGCAAGGCAGTCGAGGACGGTGACACCGGTGCCGTACTCTTCCTCGACCTCGACCGGTTCAAGCGCGTCAATGACAGCCTGGGCATAGGCGAAGGCGACCGCATGCTGGAAATGGTGGCGCGGCGCCTGTCGGAAGTGGCGCGCGGTTGCGACCTTGCGGCTGGCGGCGATACCGAGCGGAGCCTGGTCGCCCGTCTCGGCGGTGATGAGTTCACCGTTCTGCTGCCTTCGATCGAAGACCCGGCGCACGCCGCTCGGGTCGCCAACAAGCTGGTCGATGCCATTCGCCTGCCCTTCGAGATCTCCGGTCACCAGGTCTTCCTGGGTGTGTCGATCGGGATCGCCGTCTTCCCGCAGGATGGTGCCGACCCGGAAACACTGATGCGTCACGCCGACCTCGCCATGGCCCACGCCAAGCGCGATGGCGGTTCCTCGGCCCGTTTCTTCGAACCGGCGATGAACCAGTCCGCCTTCGAACGCCTGGTGCTGGAAAACGAGCTGCGCGATGCCGTGCACCAGGATCAACTGGTCGTCTTCTACCAGCCCAAGATCGACATGAAGACCGGCGCCGTCGCCGGAGCCGAGGCGCTGGTCCGCTGGCAACATCCGACCGCCGGCCTGCTCTCTCCGGGCGCCTTTATCGAGGCTGCCGAGGAATGTGGCCTGATCGGCGAGATCGGCGACTGGGTGCTGCGCGCCGCCTGTCATGAAGCGGCCCGCTGGCGCACGCTGGGGATCGAGATCCCTGTCGCGGTCAATGTCTCGGCCATGCAGTTCGAGCGCGAGGGCTTCTCGGAGTCTGTTCTGTCTGCGCTGGCTGATGCCGACCTGCCGCCGCACCTGCTCGAGCTGGAGCTCACCGAATCCATCGCGATGGAAAATCCCGAGCGCGCCATCGTCCAGGTTCAGCCCCTGCGTGATCGCGGCGTCAATTTCGCCATCGATGATTTCGGCACCGGCCATTCCTCGCTCTCCTATCTGACGCGCATGCCGTTCGACGTGTTCAAGATCGACCAGAGCTTCGTGCGCGACATGACGACCGATCCGCACGCCTGCATCGTGGTCGAGACCATTCTCGCCATGGCCAAGGCGCTGAAGCTGGAAACCGTCGCCGAGGGCGTGGAGACCCAGGAGCAGTTCGAAATGCTGCGCGCCGAGGGGGCCACGCTGGCCCAGGGCTTCCTGTTTGCCCGCCCGATGCCGGCCAGCGATTTCGTCGAATACACCCTGGAAGGTTCGGCCAAGCGCGCTGTTGCCGAATAGGCCTGATGGGCTGAGGGCTTGATCGGCGCGGCCGCTACCGCCACATCTGTGTCTACAGTTTGACGGAGACGCCGATGTCCAGACCCTCATCCACTGACGCCACGCAATGGCGCGGCACCACCATTCTCGCCGTGCGCAAGGACAAGACCGTGGTGATCGCCGGTGATGGCCAGGTCTCCTTCGGCCCGACGGTGATGAAGGGCAATGCCAAGAAGGTCCGCCGTCTTGCCGACGGCCAGGTTGTGGCCGGTTTCGCCGGCTCCACCGCCGACGCCTTCGCCCTGTTCGAACGCCTCGAAGCCAAGCTCGAGCAATATCCCTCCCAGCTGGCCCGCGCCTGCGTCGAACTTGCCAAGGACTGGCGCACCGACCGCTATCTGCGCAAGCTCGACGCCATGCTGATCGTCGCCGACACGACCGCCACCTTCGTGCTGACCGGCGCCGGCGATGTGCTGGAACCGGAACATGGCGTCGTCGCTGTCGGCTCCGGCGGCAATTATGCCAGCTCCGCCGCCCGCGCCCTGCTCGACTATGAGCCGGACCCGGAAGTCATCGTCCGCAAGGCCATGGCGATCGCGGCCGAGGTCTGCATCTACACCAATGAAAACCTCACCATCGAGACGCTGACGGCGAAATAGCCCGGCCGCCTGCCCTCAGCTCAGCAGCCAGGGCGCGGCGGCGAAACAGAGCGAGGTCGCGATCGAGCCGGCGACGCGCAGGTGATTGAGCCCGGTCCAGCGCGTCAGGTAGCGCTGCCAGTAGAGGCGGGCGCCCTCAGCCTCGGGATCATATCCGGCAAGGCGCCGGTTCATGGGCACATTGCCGAAGCCTGTCACCAGGAAGACGGTGATCAGATAGATCATCGCGCCCGTATAGATCAGGATCTGGCCCGGCCCGTCGAGGGCGAACAGGGCGTAGGCGGCCAGGGCGTAGACCGCTGGCAGCAGCCCGACAAAGGCGGTCAGGAAGACCGACCTCAACACCGTGCGGTTAATGCCCTGCATCGCCTCGATCCCGCCGGCGGGCCTGGCCAGGGCCAGACCGCGCATGACGAAATCGGAAAAGGCCAGCAGGACACCCGCCACCAGGGCGCTGGTCAGGGCCAGCAAGAGGCAGGCGAAGGCAATCAGGGTCATCGACATCTTGTTCTCCTTTGCAGACAGGGCCGCAAGCCTCAGGCCGCCATTGACCAGACGCCGGACCGGGCGGCATCGCGGGCGAAATCGATGAAGTCCACGGGCGGCCGCCCCAGCGCGCGCTGCACGCCATCGCCGAGCCGGGCATTGCGGCCATCGAGCACGGTGGCCAGCAGGTAATCGAGCAACCAGACCATCACTTCCGGCAGACCGGCCGCGACCAGCCCGTCGACAAAGACCGTCTGCGGGATATCGGTAAAGCGCACCTCGCGGCCCGCAGCCCGGCTGATTTCGGCGGCGACCTCGGCAAAGCTGAGCAGGCGCGGACCGGTGACCTCATAGACCTCGCCGGCATGGCCCGGCCGGGTCAGGGCCGCGATGGCGACCTCGGCGATATCATTGGCATCGACAAAGGGTTCGCGCACATCGCCGGCCGGCAGGGCGATCTCGCCGGCGCGCACCATGTGGACGAATTCGCCCTCGGTGAAATTCTGGTTGAACCAGCTGGCGCGCACGATGGTCCAGTCCATGCCTGATTGCTGCACGATGCGCTCACTGGCCTGGGCCTCATCCTCGCCGCGGCCGGAGAGCAGCACGATATGGCGCACACCCGCCGATTTCGCCGCAGCGACAAATGCGGTGATCGCCTCGCCGGCACCGGGCACGGCCAGATCGGGCGCGAAGGTGAGATAGACGGCGCTGACGCCTGTGAGCACAGCGGCCCAGCCGGCCGGCTTGTCCCAGTCGAAGGCGGCGGCGGCGCTGCGCGAGGCGATGCGCACGGCATGGCCCAGGCGCATCAGGCCTTCAGCGACACGGCGGCCGGTCTTGCCGCTGCCGCCGATGACCAGGATGAGGCCGGGCTTCTTGCCGGCCTGCGACGCGTCGCTGGCGGCGGGGCGGATGGTTGGTTTGGAATTGAACATGGCGATTTCCTCGATTGGGGTGCTTTCTTGACACCGTGTAAAGTTTACATCGCCGCTATATGCGTTACCTTGACACCGTGTCAAGCGTGAATCGGAAAACTGCCCCATGTCCAAAGCCGGTGAAGAAACCCGAACCCGCATCCTCAACGCCTGCTGGACCCTGCTGGAGCAGGGCCCCGACACGCCGGCGCGGATGAGCGATATTGCCCGCGCCGCCGGGGTCAGCCGCCAGGCCGTCTATCTGCATTTCCCCAACCGGACCGAGCTTTTGATCGCCACCACGCGCTTCATCGACGAGGCGTCGGACATTGACGAACGCCTCGCCAAAAGCCGCGCCACCACGGGCGGGCCGGCGCGTCTGGACGCCTATATCGAGGCCTGGGGGAATTATATTCCGGTGATCCATGGCGTCGGCAGCGCCCTGATGGCGATGGCCGCGACCGACGAGGCCGCCCGCGCCGCCTGGGCTGACCGCATGGCCGCGATGCGCCATGGCTGCGACGCCGCCATCCAGGCCATCGCCCGCGACCGCCGGCTACGCCCCGGTCTCGCCCCCGTCCGCGCCACGGATCTGGTCTGGACCCTGCTTTCGGTGCGAAACTGGGAGCATCTGGTCATCGATTGCGGCTGGGCGCAGGAAG
Organism: Maricaulis sp.; assembly: GCF_048270265.1. Classification (GTDB taxonomy): domain Bacteria; phylum Pseudomonadota; class Alphaproteobacteria; order Caulobacterales; family Maricaulaceae; genus Maricaulis. The sequence goes on from NZ_JBLWTD010000025.1 coordinate 20,555, forward strand.
ATTATGTCAGCGAGATCAAACGGCTCGCGCGCGCCGCCGTGGTCGCCTAAAGCGCGAAGTGAAACACCAGCACATCCAGCACCAGCGCCGCGAACAGGAGCGGCACCAGGATCTGGTGCAGCATCCGCGCCTTCCAGATCGCCAGCGCCAGGAAGGCGGCGAGGATGAAGGCCGAGGACAGATTGTCCATATCGACCAGCCCGTGACCAAAGCTCAGCGGCCGGTAGATCGTCGCGAACACCACGGTGGCGGCGCCGAGCAGATAGGTCTGGCGCGTATTGGCGAAATAATGCCGGTCGTAATCCACCCCCTCCGCATCGTCGGGAAACAGAAGATGCGAGATGATGTAAAGCCCGATCGGCCCGCCCAGCATCAAAAGCAGGATCGGAAAGCTCCACGTCTCGACCAGCCGCTGGTCCCAGGCCTCCCACCATTGCTGCAGCAGGGCGATGAAGACCAGCGCCACCATCACGCTGTGCAACCAGTAAAACCGCGACCGCGCCCGATTGCGGATCTGCCGCGCCACATTGGTCAGCAATTCGGTCACGCCGAGCCCGACAATGATCGACAGCAACACCATCACAAATGAAAACCGGTCCATGCCTGGTGCTCCCTTGGCGTGGGGGGAGACTAGGGGGAAGCGGGGTGGTGGACAAATCGGGAGCCTCTGCCCCCAAAATCCCCCCCTTTGTCATCCCGGCCGGATGCCCCGCGAAGGCGGGGCGCAGAGCCGGGACCTACCCGTGCATCCAGCTGGAACAGCGGGTAGGTCCCGGATCTACGCCCGGATCGCTCCGCGTCCGGGCATCCGTCCGGGATGACAAGGGGTGGTTGGTTTTGGTGCCGGGTGGCGACGCGCTTCGAACAAGCGCCACCCCAAGAACCCTACACAAACTTCCCCCGGATTTATTCCGGGGCCTGCCAACAAAAATCGAGCGAACTCATCCAACCCCGGCAGACCCCGGAACAAGTCCGGGGGAAGCGGGGTGGTGTGGCCATTTTCTAGCCGCGCAAGCGCGAACTCACCGCTACTGCCAAGGATGGGGTTCTTGGTACTGGGGAATGGCATCGCGGCGTTGGAGCAAGCCAATCAATTCTGCATCCGTTACGCTCATCTGTTCCAGCGCGATCAAGATATGATCCTCAAACCAGCGAGTTAGATATCGTTGCAGCCCTTCACCCCGAACGTGCTTGTAAAACGTTTGGAGTACCGGGTAACCCTCACCCTTCGTGATGCATTGCCATATATCTTTCTTGGTCCGCCCCTCAAACTGGCCGAGCCAGGTTGCGAGGTAGCGGTCACCGGCGATGGCCTTCGCTTCCTCCAATAATGTCTCACGCTGGCGGTTGTTGGCATCTCGTTGACTTTGAATTTCCTCCTGCGCCTTTCGGCAGGGCTCGCAGTGAATGCGGGTATATCGACGAATCCTATTCCAGTCGTCCATTTCGACCGAGGTTTCGACCAAGCCTGCGCCACAAGCGCATGGCGATTCGTGCAAAGCTATCTCTTCCCAACTCATGGGTTCAGACTAGCTGAATTTCCAAAGAGGGAACACCAGACAATTGCCCGGGCGCCACACCTCAACCCAAAACCCATGCCGAGATCCCGCCACCGGGGTTCAGCGCCGTCAAGGCGTAGACCCGCGAAGCGGCGCCAAAGGCGGCCTTGACGGCGCTGAACCCCGGTGGCCCACTGGCTGGCAAGGGGTTTCTCAGGGTGTCGCACGAGCGGGAGAGCGCTCAATTGAATAGTGTTTTTCGAGCAACTTCCCGTTAGAGTGAGGCCTCCGAAGATCGAGGTGACTGCAATGGGAATGGATTGGGGGAAATTCTACGCTGGTTGGCGGCCCAACGGCGACCGGGCTCTTGAGCCTCAGCCCGTGGTGCTCCCCGAGGAAGATGCCAAGGAAACACAACCTTTTGCGAGGGAGGTCGCGTTCGAGGGGCAGTCCTTCATGATCGAATACGTTGATACCAAGAACAGGGAATCACGCCGCTCGATTTCCGTCCTCTCGGTGAAGTACAATGATCACGGAGACCCATCCCTCTGGGCTATCTGCCATCACCGGAACGCGCCACGCTTATTCAGGATAGACCGAATCCAATGCTGCATTGACTACGATGGAGAGGTTCACGATCCGGCACCATTTTTGCTCGAAACACTGGACCTAGACGTCACAGCTAAGGCGCCAGTGGCGGATGTCGATTCTTCCAGGTTGCGGGCGGCCCGTGACAGAGCGAGACCCCATGCGATCCTTCTGGCTGGCTTATCGCGATGCGACGGATATATGCACCCGGATGAATTGGGTGTGCTTTGCCGACATTGCGAACAACTAAGCGACAATCTCTCACTAGAGGAATGTGACCGCTTGGGAAGGACCTACCGGCGATTGAAACCGACGCCCCGCCAAATGAATGAGGCGTTAGATAGCCTTCGGTCAGAGCCTGTCGATGTCTTGGAGCGGTTTCTGATTTCGGCTCATGAACTAATTCGCGCAGATGGCAAGCTGACCCCACAAGAAGCAGAGCTCTACGACCAGTTTCACTATGAACTAACAGGTGTTCACTGGCTTTAATGAGCCCCTACGAATTGTCGGCTTGCATCCTAACCTAATGGCTCCCTTCTCGAACCATTGGACGAGACTCAATGATCTGCTTACGCCCTAACCTCGCAAAGCGCATCGAGCGGCTGCCAAAAGCCCAATATCGTCGCAGGGGCTCTGCAACCGCTTTGTGAGGCCGAAAGCAACGGTATTCACTCGACACAGTTTTGATAAGGCAAGCATCACTGGGAAGAGTTACTTTGGGACTGACTAAGTTCACCAAATTCTTCCCATTGTAGCCGCTTCTGCACACCCCCTCCCCCTCACCGCGCAAAAATCCCCCCCTCATCCCGAAAGCACTTGAACTCCAGCGCATTCCCCGCCGGATCCCTCAGGAAAAACGTCCCCTGCTCCCCCGGCTCGCCCGCAAAGCGCACATAGGGCTCGATGATGAAATCCACGCCGGCGGCGCGGAAGCGTTCGGCCAGGGCTTCCCAGTCGTCCCAGGCCATCAGCAGGCCGAAATGGCGCACCGGCACCGCCTTGCCATCCACCCCGCCGGTGGCGACCGGCTGGCATTCCCCGGGCGCGAGGTGGGCGACGATCTGGTGGCCGTAGAAATCGAAATCGACCCAGGTCTCGCTTGAGCGGCCTTCGGGGCAGGCCATGATGCCGCCATAGAAGCGCCGCGCCCTGTCGAGGTCGTCGACGGGGAAGGCGAGGTGGAAGCGGGGGCGTTGCGGAGCGTTTGACATGTCGGCAAATGCCTTTCAGCACTGGTTTCGCGGCTGCAGCCTGATTACATGGTGGGCGAAGCCAAGCCAAATGCGAAACCTGTCATGACCGAATTTACCCCCCGCGAGATTGTTTCCGAGCTCGACCGGCATATTGTCGGCCAGGGCGATGCCAAGAAGGCGGTCGCGATCGCCCTGCGCAATCGCTGGCGCCGGCGTCAGCTTGAACCGGGCCTGCGCGAAGAGGTGATGCCGAAGAATATCCTGATGATCGGGCCCACGGGCGTCGGCAAGACCGAGATCTCGCGCCGCCTGGCCAAGCTGGCCGGGGCGCCCTTCATCAAGGTCGAAGCGACCAAGTTTACCGAGGTCGGCTATGTCGGCCGCGATGTCGACCAGATCGCCCGCGACCTGGTCGAGGTGGCGATCACCCTGGTGCGCGAAAATCGCCGCGAGGCCGTCAAGGCCCAGGCCGAAAGCCAGGCTGAGGAACGCGTGGTGGATGCACTCGTCGGTCCCGGTGCCAGCCCGGCGACGCGCGAGAGCTTTCGCAAACGCCTGCGCGATGGCGAGCTTGACGACAAGGATGTCGAGATCGAGCTCAATGATGCCGGCGGCATGCCGATGATGGATATTCCCGGCATGCCCGGTGGCGGCGCCGGCGTGATCAATCTCGGCGAGATCCTGGGCAAGGGTTTCGGCAAGAAGAAGAAAACCGTGCGCATGAAGGTCAAGGAGGCCTATGAGCCCCTGCTGGCCGAGGAAGCCGACAAACTGCTCGATGATGCCGCCATCACGGCCGATGCGATCAGGCTGGCGGAAAATGACGGCATCGTCTTCCTCGACGAGATCGACAAGATTGTCGGCCGCTCCGATGCCCGCGGCGCCGATGTTTCCCGCGAGGGCGTCCAGCGCGACCTGCTGCCGTTGATCGAGGGCACGTCGGTGACCACCAAGCATGGCGTGATGAAGACCGACCATATCCTGTTCATCGCCTCGGGCGCCTTCCACCTGGCCAAACCATCCGACATGCTGCCCGAATTGCAGGGCCGTCTGCCGATCCGCGTCGAGCTACAGGCGCTCAGCGAAGCCGATCTCAAACGCATCCTCACCGAACCGGAAGCCAGCCTGATCACGCAATATGTCGCGCTGATGGGCACGGAGGGCGTCACGCTCGATTTCACTGACGAGGCGATCGACGCGCTCGCCTCGCTCGCGCACGAGGTCAATGCCTCGGTCGAGAATATCGGCGCGCGGCGTTTGCAGACGGTGATGGAAAAACTGGTCGAGGAGATTTCATTCTCCGCTTCCGACCGCGATGGCGAGACGATTGTCATCGACGCCGACTATGTCGCGGAGCATGTCGGCAATCTGGCGAAGAATACCGATCTGTCGAAATTCATTCTCTGACCCCTTTTCCGGTTCGAAAAAGCGACCAGCCGGAATCCGGCCGCGGTTTCGCGCCGGAGATATAGTCGTCATAGACGTTCCGCTGCAGGATTCGACTCCTACCACACGGCCTTAGGGGCTGCGGTCACCGGGTGGCAGACCCGATGACGCTGAACGGTGAATGCGGAGCAGCTCCGGGGCACACCAAGGGTTGCTTGCGCCACACGCCGGTCTAGCGCTTCACCCGCCGCATGGTGACGTAGAAGGCGCCGCCGCCGCCATGGCGCAAATGCGCGACCGCATACCCTGACACCCACTGACGAAATTCCGGATTTCCCAGCCATTCCGGCAGTTTGCGCCGCAAGACCCCGGGCTCGTCATGATAGTCCCAGGGCTCGCTCTCCCGCTCACGCGCCTTGAACCCCTTGCCGGTGATCACCAGCACGGTGCGATAGCCGTCGCGATAGGCCATGGCGAGGAAATTCCGCAAGGTTCTCAATGCGATATCCTGCGTCAGACCATGCAGGTCCAACCGCCCGTCAATCTCCACCTTGCCCCGCCGGAGCCGTTTTTCACCGCCGCGATCCACCGGCAGGGGCGGATGTTTCGGCGTCGTATGGGGATGGGGAAAATGGCCATGCCGCAACGATGCCTTGCTCTCCGGCACCGGTTTTTCCTGCGTAGGTTCAAGAGCTTCCGGATCATCAAGCCGGTCGAGCCGGTCCGGCGCGATCGGCTTCACCGAGCCGGCGACCTTGCGCCAGATCGCCTTTTCCTCCGGCCGCAGGGAACGTTTGCGCGCCATCGCTCAGGCCGGCGGCGTTGCATCAATGATGCGCTGGGCGACGGAAACCGGAAGCAAAACAGTCCATTGCGCCTGGGCCCGCGTGGTGCCGGCGCGCCGTTCCTCCGCCTCACCCCAGCCCCAGAAGAAGTCCGCCCGCAGCGGGCCATTGATGGCGCCGCCGCCATCCTGGGTCACCACCAGCCCTGTCCAGGCAGGGAAATCGGGCAAATCAGCGCTCAGCCAGACCGGCACGCCCCAGGCATGAAAGGCCGGGTCGACCGCGATCGAGGCCATCGGCGTCAGCGCCACGCCGGAGGAACCGCGCGGTCCCAGCGACGGGTCGGTAAGCTCCTGTGTTTCAAAGAAAACATAGCGCGGATTGACCGCGAACAATTCCGCCGTCGCCTCCGCCCCATGGGTCATCAGCCAGGCTTCAATGCCAGCTTTCGAGGCGGCATGCGCCTCCAGCTCGCCGCGTTCGATCAGTTCGCGCCCGATCGAGCGATAGGGCAGGCCGTTATGGGCCGAGAAGGCGGCGCGGGTCTGGTTACCCTCAGGATCGACCAGGCGGCCGGAGCCCTGGATCTGCAGGAAAAACACGTCAATCGGGCGGCCCCAGGCGAAAATCTCGCCGCGGTTATCCGCCTCGATCTCGGCGCGATTATAATACCGCACCAGAGACCCGTCATTCACCCGGCCAACAATGCGCCGCCCCGCCAGATCGGATTCAAACAGACCCAGATCCACCGAGACCATATCGCCGGGCCGCCGCCGCAAGGGCTGGCTGAATTCTCCGCCGGCCATGTCGCGCACCTCGACATAGGGTTCGTAATAGCCGGTCAGCAGGCCGGTCTCGCCCGCCACCTCGCCATCCTCATCCAGCGCAATCACCCGCACCGGGGCGAAGAAGGCTTCAAAGGTCGCCTGCGCTGCCTCGGAGGAATCGCCCGTCATCGCTGCCGCGGTACAGGCCGCGCGCCAGTCACCGACAAGACCGGCCCAGGGCGCACGCGGGCTCAGCGCTTCGCTGTCGGCGCGATTGTCGAGCCGGGCGCAGGACCGCAGGAAAGCGCCCAGCGCCGGACGCAGATCGGCGCCGGTCCAGCCGGCCATTGCGTCCCAGTCAGCGGGAAGTAATTGCAATCCGGTGGGAAGCGCTTGTTCTACAGGCGGTTCTTCCGGCGGCTCGGGGGCCGGAGACGGGGCGGGCTGGCATGCTGCGACCAGCAGCAGGGCAAGCAGTGCGGCCGGGCTATACCGCCGCCACACCGGTCAGCACCCAGTTCGGATTATTGGTATCGGTGCGCCGTTCGAACACCCAGTTTTCATGGACCGTATTCAGCGTACCGATATCCCCGGAAATACGCTCGCCGGCATCGCCCAGGGTTTCCGTTGCGATTTCAGCCTCGAAGGCGACCTTGATCCGGGCTGTCGCACCGTCATGCGAGGCCTCGACGATCTCTGCCGACTTGATCCGCTCGATCTCGGTACGAACGCTTTCCTTGCGCTCGGTCCGGGCCTGGATCGCGTCGGCATAACGCTGATAGACCTTGTCGGCGAGCAGGGGCCGCAATGCTCCCAGATCACCCTTGGCAAAGGCCTCGACGACCATCTGGTAGGCGGTCCGGGCACCCGTGAGGAATGTCTCGGGGTTGAAGCGCGGGTCAACGGCGGCAATCGCCTCGAGCCCGGCCGCGGCGCGGCCCTCGAAAGCGGGACGCAGATGCGGCTGCGGCACTCCGGACAGGGATGGACGTCCATTCGGGTCGCTGGCCGGTGGCGCTTCCATATGGCCGTCGCGACGTCCGAGGGTCGAATAGAGGCGGATCGCGATGAAAATCGCGATGCCTGCGAAAATGACGGTGGGTAGAAGTTCAATCATGTGATTTTCGCCGCTCGACGGGGTCGGTAGGGAGTGTTGACCAGATATAGACGCTATTTGTCCAGCCGTCAGCCTTCTCGCTGAAACCCAGCATGCTTGCTCCGGTCCGGCCCGCATGTTAACCGGCGCGCCTCGTTTCGTGTGGCCATATTGGCCGCTATCGTATCACCGACGCCCGTCCTTTGGGGATTTTCATGACCGACGCTCCAGCTACGCCTGCCGAAAACACACCGCCACAGCCGCCACAGCTGCGCATCCTTGCTCAGTATGTGAAGGATTTGTCGTTCGAAAACCCCGGCGCGCCCGAGACCCTGCGCAATGCCCAGGCCCCGGCGATCGATCTCGCGATTGATGTGCAGGCCCGTTCGCTTGGCGAAGGCACCTTTGAGGTCGTCCTCAATATCAATGCCAAGGCAGCGCGCGAGAACAATGATGTCGTTTTCATCACCGAGCTGGCTTATGGCGGCCTGTTCCAGCTGGCCAATATCGCCGATGCTGATCGCGAGCCCTTCCTGCTGATCGAGTGCCCGCGCCTGCTCTTCCCGTTCGCCCGCCGCATCCTGGCCGATGCCACCCGCGATGGCGGCTTCCCGCCGCTGATGCTGGACCCTGTGGATTTTGCCAGCCTCTATCGCCAGCAAATCATGAAACGGGCCGCTGCAGCGCCTGGCGCCGACACCAATGGCAATGGCTCCCCAGAAGCCAGCAACTAGACCCGATTGATCAGCTACGGCCGATCTTCAACTTGTTCCAGAGCGCGTTTTCGCCCAGCTCCTCAATGAAGGCAGCATGGGCGGCGCGCTCTGTTTCTGTCAGGAGCTGGCGCAGCGCCTGCGGACGCGGCTGACGCGCCGGAAACACGACTTCGCCCGGGCCCGTTTCGCCCTGGCCGCTGAGATCCAGCGCCCGCGTACGGCCACCGGACAGTTCCAGATAGACCTCAGCCAGCAGCAAGGCATCGATCAGGGCGCCGTGCTTGTCGCGGCTTTCCAGCGAGATGTCGAAACGCTTGCACAAGGCGTCGAGGGAAACATAGGAGCCCGGGAATTTGGCGCGGGCAATGCGGGCCGTATCCTTGAAACGGTCCTCCGGATAGCTGGCATGGCCAAGCCGCTCCAGCTCCATATTGATGAAGCCGCGGTCGAAAGGCGCATTGTGGGCCACAAGGCCCGCATCGCCGACAAACTCCATGAATTCACCGGCAACATCGGCAAACAGCGGTTTGTCGGCCAGAAAAGCGTCGGTCAGGCCGGTGATCTCGACCACTTCCTTGGGCGTTGAGCGCTGCGGATTGACATAGGTGTGCCAGGTCTTGCCGGTCGGGATGAAATCGATCACCTCGACGCAACCCAGCTCGGTCACGCGATCGCCTGCGTTGGCGTAGAGACCGGTGGTCTCGGTATCAAAAACAATTTCGCGGATCATTGGTCCGTTTCCTCGATCTGTCCGCGGATGGCTTTCAGGATGACATCGATCTGACGCCGGGCGTCCTCAAGTCCGCCCGAGGTCTCGACGCGGTAATCCGCACGCGCCAGCTTGCTCGAATCATCGAGTTGCCGCGCGATTATGGCGTCGAGTTTCGCTTCCGTCATGCCCGGCCGCCGCAGAACCCGTTCGCGGCGCTCGGCTTCCGGGGCGTGGACAACCAGCACATGGTCAACATGCTCGTGGCCGCCGGTCTCGAACAGGAGCGGAATGTCGAAGACAACCAGATCGGCCCCGTTGCGATGGGCTTCGTGCAGGAAGGCCTCACGCTGCTCCAGCACCAGCGGGTGAACAATCGCCTCGAGCCGGGCAAAACCCGACGGGTCTTCGTGCAGGGCGGCCGAAAGGAGCGTCCGGTCGACCATGCCATCGACCACAACGCCGGGAAAGGCTTCCGCAATCGGAGCCACGGCCTTGCCGCCTTTCGCGTACAGGGCGTGGACGCTGGCGTCGGAATCGAAAACCGGGATGCCGGCTTCGCCGATCAGCTCGGCGGTCGCCGATTTGCCCATGCCGATCGAGCCCGTCAGGCCAATAATGATCATCGTGACGCCTCCAGCAGCGAGACCAGATAGTCTTCGGCCGCGACGCTTTCCGGTGGTGACACGCCATAGAAAGCTTCAAAACTTGGCCGGGCCTGGCCGATCAGCATGCCAAGGCCATGAATGGTTTTCAGACCCCGGGCCGCGGCATCCCTGAGGAAACCGGTCTCGAGCGGTTTGTAGACACTGTCCGCAACCACGGCATCGGCGGGCGCCCGACTCCAGTCGAAAACCAGATCCCCGCTTCCGGACAGGCCCAGCGAAGTCGCGTTGACGATGAGGGCAACTCCGGCAAGCGCTTCATCGCGCCGCTCCCAGTCATGGATCCGGACGCCGGGCGCCAGATCAGCAGCCATGGCCGTGGCATTGGCCCGGCTGCGATTGCTGAGCCGGATCTCGGGCGCACCGGCTTCAACGAGCGCATAGAGAATGGCGCGGGCCGCTCCGCCAGCGCCAAGGATCAGGGCGGGGCCCCGCGATGGGTCGACACCGCCAGCCCTGAGAGCATTGAGAAAACCCGCCGCATCCGTATTGTCGGCATGAATGCGGCCATCCCGGAATGTCAGCAGGTTGGCAGCACCGATAGCGCGCGCGGCCTTGCTGGCATCGTCACTGGCTGCGAGGGCCGTCTGCTTGTGGGGCAGGGTGACATTGAGCCCGGCGCAATTGGTTCGGGCAAGCACGCGAAAGAAGGCCTCGGCCTGTTCGCTCTCAACCCGGTAGGGCGTATAGACCGCGTTGATTCCGGCCGCCTCGATCCAGGCCGACATCAAGCTCGGCGACAGTGAATGTGCGATCGGGTCACCGACAACGCCGGCGATCCGGGCAGCCCCGGTCGGTTTCATGACAGCAGGACTCCCTGTTGGCGCAATGCGCCCAGCAACGGAACAAGTGGCAAGCCCAGGACGGCATGAAACTCGCCATCAACACGCTCGAACAATTGTGCCCCCAGGCCCTCGAACGCATAGGCACCGACGCTGGCGGTCAATTCATCGCCGGCCTTGGCCAGGTAATGATCGAGAAAATCATCGCTGAAGGCCCGGACCCACAGGGTCGAGGTCTGCTGGTGTTGCCAGACCGGCTGGCCGCCCCGCACCAGGGCGAGGCCGGCATGCAGCTGATGGGGCTGGCCCCGCATTGCCTGCAGGCGTTCCCGGGCGAGATCACGGCGCGGCAGCTTGTCGAGCAACTGACCATCAAGCTCCATGGTCTGGTCAGCGCCGAGTACAAAGGCGTCCGGGTGTTGCGCCGAGACCTGGCCGGCCTTGGCATTGGCCAGCAATAGCGCAATTTCGGCCGGAGACAGGCCGGAATGTTCGGCTTTCAGCTGATCTTCGTCGACATCCGACTTGATCGTCGCGAAGCCGATCCCGGCGTCCTGCAGGATCTGGCGGCGGATCTGACTGCCCGAGGCCAGGATCAAGCGGCTCATTGGCGGCCTCGCTTCTCATTGAGCATGTTGATGATCTTGGCGGCGGTTTCTTCCACCGAACGCCGCGTGACATCGATATTGGGCCAGCCATGCTTGGCATAGAGGCGCTTGGCCTCGACGATCTCGTCACGCACCGCAAAATCATCGATATAATCGGTCGAGCGGTCCTCATTGAGGGTCAGCAGGCGGTTGCGGCGGATCTGGACAATCCGTTCCGGCGATGCCGTGAGACCGACAATCAGGGGATTGCGCAACTTAAACAGAAATTCCGGGGCCGGCACGCCGCGAACCAGGGGAATATTGGCAGCGCGATAGCCGCGATGCGCCAGATAGATGCTGGTCGGGGTTTTTGATGTCCGGCTGACACCAAGCAGGATGATGTCCGCATTCTCGAAATTATCGCCCTGGCCATCATCATGCGCCATGGCGAAATTGAGTGCGTCCATACGGTGATAATAGTCGGCATCAAGCGCCCGCTGCGCCCCGGCACGACTAGCCATGGCCCGGCCGAGATAGGTGCTCAGTGTTGCCAGCATGGGATCCAGGATCGCGATCGCCGGCACGCCGAGATCCGCGCAACGTGATTCCAGCTCGCGCCGCAAGTCCGGATTGACGATGGTGTACATCACCACACCGGGATAGCCTTCGATCTCTTCAAGCACGCGATCAAGCTGCCGGGAGGAACGCACCAGCGCATAGAGATGCTCAAGCGGATTGGTGTGTTCGAACTGCGCGACCGAGGCGCGCATCACTTCCATCAGGGTTTCACCGGTCGAATCGGAGACCATGTGGATATGGAATGATGTGTTCAGCCGTGGCCTCGATGTGGTGGACATGATGATAGCGGCCTCAAGAGCGTTTACGATTTGTTAATAACTGGGGCAATTGTCCCCAGCCCTGGATCCGGGCTTCCCCGATTGTGGGTTTCACCGGGTATGACCCGGTACTACCCACACGTCTATCCACATCCGTCACGGTGTGCAAAACCGGTTTGAGACGGGTGATTTCGAGCCGTATTTCAACAATAATCCCCTCAGAATTCAACAGATGTATTCGGTCTAAATTGTTGTTTTTTATCGTTCAGACCGATTTGTAACACTTATGCGCGTCCAACGGAATGATCCGGCAAATCGTGGATAGAGTTTTCAGGTATGACTGGAGAAACATCCAGCTCCCCGATTTTCACGGCCCTACAATTACGACTCTAAAAAAACATATATCTATATGGGTGAAAGGGCCGCATTGAATGATCCGTCAGAGCAGACTAATCAGGCGGAATGACACGCACTTCCAAAAAACCGCTTCTCGCCGTTCTCGCTGGCGAGACCCGACCCACACCTCCGGTCTGGCTGATGCGGCAAGCGGGACGCTATCTGCCCGAATATCGTGAGGTCCGGGCGAAAGCTGCCAATTTCATCGATTTCTGCTTTACGCCCGAACTGGCTGCCGAGGTTACACTTCAGCCGATCCGGCGTTTCGGCTTCGATGCGGCGATCATGTTCGCCGATATTCTGCTCATCCCGATCGCCCTGGGCCGCAAGGTCTGGTTTGTGACAGGCGAAGGTCCGAAACTTGAACCCTTCGATCCGGCAGGGTTTGAAGGTCTCGACCAGGGACGGGTCGCTGAAGTTCTGGCTCCGATCGGTGAGACACTGCGTCTCGTCAAACCGCAATTGCCTGAAAACACGACGCTGATCGGCTTTGCCGGCTCACCATGGACGGTGGCGAGCTATATGGTTGAAGGTGGCGGATCCAAGGATCGCTATGCGACTCGTGTCGCTGCCTGGAGCAATCCGGCAGCCTTTGACGGCATGCTTGACCGGATCGCCGATGCAACCGCGGAATATCTCGTCATGCAGGCCAATGCCGGCGCAGAGGTTCTAAAGCTGTTCGACAGTTGGGCCGAAGGCCTGCCCGAACCGCTGTTCGAGCGCGTCATCATCCGGCCCACGAAACGGATTGTCGATCAGGTCAGGGCTGCCGGGATCACCGTGCCTATCATTGGATTTCCACGCGGTGCGGGCACCTTGTATCCCCGCTATGCCCGGGAAACCGGGGTGACGGCGCTGGCGCTGGATACCGCCGTGCAACCGGAATGGGCGCGTTCCGTGCTGCCGGAAAGCCTCCCGGTTCAAGGCCATCTCGATCCGTCGGTCTTGCGTGCTGGCGGATCCATGCTCGACGCCGAGATCGATCGCTTGCTGAAGGCCTGGGAAGGACATCCCCATATTTTCAACCTCGGCCACGGTATCACTCCTGACGTGCCGATCGCCCATGTTGAGCAATTGCTGGCACGTATCCGCCAGTCTGCGTAGTGACGGAGCAGACCATGGCCAGACCGGGTGAAAAACTAGCAATCGTCCTGTTCAATCTGGGCGGCCCGGATGGCCCGGATGCGGTAAAGCCGTTTCTGCGCAATCTGTTTCGCGACCCGGCCATTATTGGCGCTCCGACACCGGTTCGCGAGGCGCTTGCCTGGCTGATCTCGACCCTGCGGGCTAAATCGGCGCGCGCCAATTATGCGAAGATGGGCGGCGGGTCTCCGCTTTTGCCTGAAACCCATGCACAGATCGCGGCGCTGGAACCGCGGCTGGCGGAACGTTTTCCTGGCCGCGACATCCGGATCTGGCCGGCCATGCGGTACTGGCATCCGTTCACCGAAGACGTGGCGCAGGAGGTTGCCGACTGGCAGCCGGACGAAACCGTGCTTTTGCCGCTGTATCCGCATTTCTCGACGACGACGACCGGCTCTTCGCTCGGGGCCTGGCGCAAGGCAGGCGGGCCGGAAACCCATACGGTCTGTTGCTATCCGGTGGAAGCCGGGTTTGTGAAATCCCACGCCGACGCCATCCGCAAGAGCTGGGAGGATGCCGGCTCACCCCAAGACACCCGCCTGTTGTTCTCCGCCCATGGCTTGCCGGAGAAGGTGATCGAGGCCGGGGATCCCTATCAGTGGCAGATCGAACAAACCGCAGCAGCGGTTGCCGCCTTGCTGCCTGAATTTCCCGACTGGCAGGTCTGTTACCAGAGCCGGGTGGGGCCGATGAAATGGATCGGGCCCTCGACCGATGATGCCGTGCGCCAGGCTGGCGCCGATGCGAGGCATGTCCTGCTGACGCCGATCGCCTTCGTGTCCGAGCATATCGAGACACTGGTCGAGCTCGATGAGGAATATGCCGAATTGGGAGAGGCCAGCGGGGTCGCCGGCTATACGCGTGTGCCCGCGCTGGGAACGACCCCAGGCTTCATCGAGGCGCTGGCCGCAATGATCGAACAGGCGCTTGCATCGCCGAAGGGGCTGGCGCCTGCTGGCGGGGTCCGGCTTTGCCCGGCCTCATGTCCAGCCTGTCCGAACGTCTTGAACGAGGTTTGAACCGTCATGATTCTCGCCGCTTATGACTGGCTTCGTGCCCTGCATATCCTGGCAGTCATCGCCTGGATGGCGGGCCTGCTCTATCTGCCGCGCCTGTTTGTCTATCACTGCGGCGCCATTCCCGGCGGCGAGCTGGATACGACCCTGAAACTCCAGGAAACCCGCCTGTTGAAGATCATCATGAACCCGGCGATGATTGCCGTCTGGGTGTTCGGATTGCTCCTGGTCTGGGCCAATGCCGAACGCGCCGGGAGCTGGGCTGTGTTTGTGAGCTTCGCCTGGTTCTCGAAATTCCTTCTGGTCTCGATCATGACCGGGCTGCATCACGTCCTGGCCCTGCGCTACAAGCGTTTTCAGGACGGCAGCAATGACTGGCCGGACCGCAGCTATCGTATCCTCAACGAGATGCCATTCCTGGCCGCGATCCTGATCGTTGTCATCGCTGTGGTGGCCCTGCGCTAGGCGCCGGAGCGACCGGACGCTTGACGGTCGCAGTTCTGCGTGGCAAGCCTTGCACGACTCCACACGTGGATCCTCTCCTTTTCGGTCAAGCCAGCCTTTCCAAACGGCGCTTGCCCAATCCTCACTCTTCGGGACCATGTTTATACCTTGGCACCCGGTTTGCTTGTTCCAGCCTGTTCCCGTCCGGGAATCGGATTCCCCTGCCTGAAAAAACAGATTGATCATGACCGACCAAACAAACACGCCGGCATTGCTCGAAGGTCTGCAGCGCATGACGCTGCAGGACCTGAAGCTCAAAAAGCCGACCGAATTGCTCGAATTCGCGGAAGCGCTTGAAATCGAGAACGCATCCTCGCTGCGCAAGCAGGCGATGATGTTTGCCATCCTGAAGGCCTTCGCTGAACGCGGTGTCGAAATTCACGGCGGCGGTGTGCTTGAAGTTCTCCAAGACGGATTTGGTTTTCTGCGGTCGCCGGAAGCGAACTATCTGGCCGGCCCGGATGATATCTATGTTTCACCGACCCAGATCCGCAAATTCGGTCTGCGTACGGGCGATACGGTCGAGGGCGAAATCCGCAGTCCCCGCGATGGCGAACGCTATTTCGCGCTGCTGAAGATCAGCACGATCAATTTCCAGGATCCCGAAAGCGCCCGCCACAAGGTGCATTTCGACAACCTCACCCCGCTCTATCCCGAATCCCGCTTCGTGATCGAGCTGGCCGACCCGACGGTCAAGGATCGTTCCGGCCGGGTGATCGATATCGTGGCGCCACTCGGCAAGGGCCAGCGCGGTCTGATCGTTGCGCCGCCGCGGACCGGTAAAACCGTTCTGCTTCAGAATATTGCCCACGCGATCGAGACCAATCACCCCGATTGTTATCTGATGGTTCTGCTCATCGATGAGCGGCCGGAAGAAGTCACCGACATGCAGCGTACCGTGAAGGGCGAGGTGATCTCCTCAACCTTCGATGAACCGGCCACGCGCCACGTCCAGGTCGCCGAAATGGTGATCGAAAAGGCCAAACGCCTGGTCGAACACGGCCGTGACGTCGTCATCCTGCTCGATTCCATCACTCGCCTTGGCCGGGCCTACAACACCGTCGTGCCGAGCTCTGGCAAGGTGCTGACGGGCGGTGTGGACGCCAATGCGCTGCAACGGCCGAAACGTTTCTTCGGTGCGGCACGGAATATCGAGCATGGCGGCTCGCTGACCATCATCGCAACGGCACTGATCGATACCGGCAGCCGCATGGACGAGGTCATCTTCGAAGAGTTCAAGGGTACGGGCAATTCGGAAATCGTGCTCGACCGCAAGGTCGCCGACAAGCGTGTCTTCCCGGCGATCGACATCCTCAAATCCGGCACACGGAAAGAGGAACTTCTGGTCGACAAATCGCAATTGCAGAAAATGTATGTCCTGCGCCGCATCCTCAATCCGATGGGTGCCCAGGATGCGATCGAATTCCTGCTCGAGAAACTCCGTCAGACCAAAACCAATGACGAGTTCTTCGATTCCATGAATACCTGATCCTGCCATCAAATGACAAAGAGCCCATCAGGACATTGTTCTGGCGGGCTTTTTTGTGTTTGTTCAACAGCGGCCAGGGCGGTGCATGTCAGTGATGCGCAAGAGATGGCTTTGCCTGTGAGGCAATTCGCGTTTGGATTGGACATGTTTTCCGGAGGACCATCTCATGTCGCGCACGCCTGATCTGACGCTCTACCACGCCCCCCATACCCGCTCGATTCGGGTGCGCTGGCTGCTCGAGGAAATGGGCCTGCCCTACGCGCTCAACACAGTGCAGTTCGCGACGCGGCCAGCCGGTGATGAGAGCTATGCCCTGATCCATCCATTGCGGAAGGTTCCGGCCCTGAAGGATGGTGATGAGGTCGTGCTCGATTCGATCGCGATCATGCAGTATCTGCTCGGCCGGTACGGCCCGAGCCCGCTTGAGGTGACGCCTGATGAGGCGGATTACGGGCGCTTCCTGCACTGGCTGCATTTCGGCGAAAGCGGCATGATCATGCCAGTTTCCCTGCTTTTGGCGCACACGCAATTGCTTCCCGAGGACAAACGGGACGCAAACCTGGCCCAGTGGGCGAAGTATGAGACCGGTAAATTGCTGGATTTCGCCTCGGAACATGGCATCGCCGACCGGGAATTCCTTGCCGGGGACCGTTTTACGGCTGCCGACATCTCGATGACCTACATGTTTTACCTGCTCAAGCTAATCCGTCAGTTCGGCGAGGCGCCGGACAATCTGAAATCCTATTTCAGCCGCATGACGGCCCGGCCGGGCTGGGAGATTGCCAGCTCGGCTGATTGAGCGTCAGGCCGGAAATGAGCCGCGGCTCAATCGAGATAGCGGTGCAGGAAATCCAGCGTGCGCTGATTGGCCAGCCCGGCGCTGGCTGCATCGCTATGGTCGCCATTGGGGCGCGCAAAGGCGTGTGGCTGGCCGGGGTAGTCGTGCAGGGTGACCAGCGGGTTTGAGCCCAGCCCGGCGTGAATCCTGGCCTGGGCCTCGGGCGGTACGAATTCGTCAGTGCCGGCGATATGAAGCATCAGCGGGTGGGAAATGCCGGCGGCTTCCTCGAGCCGTTCCTGGATGTTGACGCCGTAATAGCCAACCGTGGCATCGCTGTCGGTATGGCACGCGGTTCGGTAGGCGAGCAGGCCGCCGAGGCAATAGCCGATGGCTCCGGTCTTGCCGGTGCAGGTATCGAGTGCGCGCAGCGTGGCCAGGCTGGTGGCGATATCCCGGATTCCGGTGTCATGGTTGAACAGGCCGAACAGTTCGAAAGCGCGTTGAAGACCGGACTCGCTCTCGCTGGAGAGCTGGATGCCCGGCTCGATGCGCCAGAACAGATCCGGACACAGGGCGGTGAAGCCGGCCCCGGCGAGCCAGTCTGCGATGGATCGCATGCCCGCATTCACGCCGAAAATCTCCTGTAGCACCAGCACACCGGGTCCGGACCCCGAGGCTGGGACTGAAAGATAGGCCGAGAAATTGCCATCTTCGGATTCGATCTCTATGTCCTGCCCGCTCATGGCGCGCCTCCATTCTGTGCGATAAGGTGAGTTGAACACTTTGGGAGATCGAAATGAAGGTCAATGTTGAAGTCGATTGCACGCCTGCCGAGGCGCGGGCCTTTCTGGGTCTCCCGGACGTTACGGCACTCAATGAGCGCCTTTCGAACGAGATGATCCGGCGTATGGAAGAGAATATGAACTCGCTCGAGCCTGATGCCCTGATGCGGCAGTGGAGCGCCTATGGTGGTCAGATGACCGATAGCTTCATGAATCTGATGCGCCAGGCGGCGGTGACCCCGACAGCGGGCGACAAGAAATAAGCACGTGGCAACAACTATTTATGCACTCTCTACCCCGCCCGGACGCTCCGGGATTGCGGTGGTGCGCCTGTCCGGTCCCGACGCCGGGCGTATTCTTGGCTCGATGCTGACCGGCGGCCTGCCGGCACCGCGCCAGGCCAGTCTGCGCAAGCTGCACACGGCACAGGGTGCGGTGTTCGACCAGGCCCTTGTGCTCTGGTTTCCGGCCCCGGCCAGTTTTACCGGCGAGGACTGTGTCGAGCTTCACTTGCATGGCGGGGCCGCGGTGATTGATGGCGCGATTGCGTCGATTGAGGCTGCCGGCGGTGTTCTGGCCCAGGCCGGCGAGTTTACGCGTCGCGCCTTCGAGAACGACAAGCTCGACCTGACGGAGGCTGAAGGGCTTGCGGATCTGATTGAAGCGGAAACAGAAGGTCAACGCACGCAGGCGCTGGCGCAGATGTCGGGCTCGCTGAAACAACTCTATGAAGGTTGGCGCGAGGCGCTGATCTCGGTTCTGGCCTCGATTGAGGGCGAGATTGATTTTCCTGACGAGGCGGACGTTCCCGATGCCCTGTCGCACCGGGCCTATCAGCCGCTGAGCGGTCTGCTGGACTCGATGGCAGCGCACCTCGCTGACGGGCGGCGTGGCGAACGGGTCCGCAACGGGTTTTCGATTGCACTGATCGGTGCGCCAAATGCCGGCAAGTCGAGCTTGCTCAACCGTCTGGCCGGTCGCGAGGCGGCAATCGTGACGGATATTCCGGGCACCACGCGTGATATTGTCGAGGTCCGGCTGACAATGGCCGGTTTCCCGGTGGTTATCAGCGATACGGCCGGTCTGCGCGAGGCGGTCGATGCCATTGAGGCCGAGGGCGTTCGGCGGGCGCTGGATCGGGCCGAACATGCGGATCTGCGCATTGGCGTGGCCGATGCGCGCTCGCAGGCGGAATTGCTCGATCTTGAGGGGCGATTGCAGGACAGCGATCTTCTGGTCCTGAACAAGCTGGATCTGGCTCCGGGCGGCAAGGATAGCGGTGGCTTTCGGGTCAGTGCCACAACGGGGGCCGGTATTGATGCCCTGGAAGCGCGGATTGAGGCGATCGTGCGCGAGCGGTTGAGTGCGCGCGAAATGCCGGCCCTGAGCCGCGCCCGGCACAGGCGGGCGGTTGAGGCGGCGCAGGCCGCGCTCATTCGGTGTCGTGAACGGCTCGCCGATGCGCCTGAGCTGGCTGGGGAAGATGCCCGGCTCGCTGTGCGGGCGCTGGAATCCCTGACGGGCCGCGTTGATGTCGAGGATATTCTCGACCGGGTGTTCAGCCAGTTCTGTATCGGAAAATAGCCACCGCACGATGTTTCACGTGAAACACTGGAGGCTGCGGCTCGACTCACGGCGCCTTGAGCCTTATGTAGCCGGCTTCGACGGACATGGGTCCGCGGACGGATGAGTGATCATGAATTCCTGGGATGTCATCATTATCGGCGGCGGCCATGCTGGCTGCGAAGCGGCCTCGGCCTCGGCGCGTCTTGGCGCCCGCATCCTGTTGCTGACCCACAAGCTCGAGACGATTGGCGAGATGTCCTGCAATCCGGCTATCGGTGGTCTGGGCAAGGGTCATCTGGTCCGCGAGGTTGATGCGCTCGATGGCGTCATGGGCCGCGTCGCGGATGCGTCCGGCATTCAGTTCCGTCTCCTCAATCGCTCGAAGGGCCCTGCAGTACGTGGTCCCCGCACCCAGTCAGATCGCAAGCTCTATCGTGAAGCGATGCAGGCTGTCCTCGCTGATACGCCGAACCTGGAAATTCTGGCTGCGCCGGTCGAGGATCTGATCCTGGAAGGGGGGCGCTGTGTCGGCGTCGTTGATGCGGGCGGTCGGAGCTATCGTGCCGGGAGTGTCGTTCTGACGACGGGGACCTTCCTGAGGGGCATGATCCATCGCGGCCAGGAGCGGATCCCGGCCGGGCGTGTTGATGAGAAGCCATCCATCGGCCTGGCTGAGACCCTGTACGGACTTGGCCTGCGGATGGGCCGTCTGAAAACCGGTACGCCGGCGCGTCTGCGCAAATCCTCGATCGCGTGGGACAGTCTCGATCAGCAGGCGGCGGATGACGTTCCGGTGCCCTTCTCCTTTCTGACCGACCGGATCACGGTACCGCAGATCAGTTGCGCGATCACCCACACGACCGAGGCCACCCATCGGATCATTGCTGACAATCTCCAGCAATCGGCTGTCTATAGCGGCTCCATCGCCGGGCGCGGCCCGCGCTATTGTCCCTCCATCGAGGACAAGGTCGTGCGTTTCGCCGACCGGTCCGAGCACCAGATTTTCCTCGAGCCAGAAGGTCTCGATGATGACACGGTCTATCCCAACGGGATATCGACCTCGATGCCTGATGCGGTCCAGGACGCCTTCCTGCGCACCATTCCCGGACTGGAGCAGGTCGAAGTCAAACGCTTCGGCTATGCGATCGAGTATGATTATGTCGATCCACGCGAGCTGGATGCGAGTCTGCAGGTTCGCGTCGTTCCGGGCTTGTGGCTGGCGGGGCAGATCAATGGCACCACAGGCTATGAAGAGGCGGCGGCCCAGGGCCTGGTGGCCGGCTTCAATGCCGCCCTGTCAGCAGCTGGCAGTGCGCCCTTTATTCTCAGCCGGTCCGAGGCCTATATCGGTGTGATGATCGACGATTTGATCACGCGTGGAGTCAGCGAACCCTATCGCATGTTTACCTCCCGCGCCGAATACCGGCTTATCCTGCGCGCCGACAATGCCGATCAGCGGCTGACTCCCAAGGCGATTGAGCTCGGCGCTGCGTCCGCTGAGCGCCGGGAAATGTTTCACGTGAAACAAGACCAGCTCGACCAGGCCAGAGAGCAGATTGCCTCGCTGGACATTACGCCGAACGAGGCCCAGCGCTTCGGTCTGTCAGTCAATTCCGACGGCCGCCGCCGCAATGCCGCGGACCTGCTTGCCTATCCTGATATCAATTGGGCTGATGTGACCCGCATCTGGCCGGATCTGGCCCGGTTCGATGGTTCCGTTGCCGAGCAAATGGAGATCGATGCGGTCTATGCCGGTTATCTCGACCGGCAACAGGCCGACATCCTCGCCTTCCGCCGCGACGAGGCAGTTCGCATTCCGGCCGATCTGGACTATGCGGACGTTGGCGGATTGTCCAATGAAGCGCGTGAGCGGCTCAACGCCTCTCGCCCGGATACGCTTGGCCAGGCAGCGCGGTTGGAAGGCGTCACCCCGGGCGCCCTGACGGCGGTGCTCGCTCATGTGAAACGCCAGAACAAAGAGGCCAGTTGATTGACCCGCGACGAGTTTGAGACTGCCACCGGTG
>NZ_JBLWTD010000026.1:0-21470 GCF_048270265.1 Maricaulis sp.
GTGGCGAATCCCTCGTCCTGTCGCTGGCGGTCAGCCGTGAATACGACAATCTCGGCCTGAGCTGGACGGCAGCCTATGCCTACACCCAGTCGGAAGATGCCAACCCGATGACCTCTTCGGTGGCCTTCTCCAACTATGCCGGCGTTGCTGTCTCGGACCCGAACAATCCGACGGCCGCGACGTCCAACTACGAGATCCCGCACCGCTTCACCGGTCGTGTCTCCTGGGAGCATGACTTCTTCGACGATCTGACCACCCGGGCGACCCTGTTCGGCCAGGTCAGCCAGTCGCGCGGTTACTCCTTCGCGTTCGACAATGATGATGGCGACATGTTCGGCGACATCATTGACCGTCGTCACCTCCTCTACGTGCCGACCGATGCCAGCGATCCGCTGGTCCGGTTTGCGCCTGGCTTCGATACGGCAGCCTTCTTTGCCTATACCGACGCCCAAGGCCTGGCCCGTGGTGCGATCGACGAGCGCAACTCGCATGAAGGTTCCTGGTGGACCAAGATGGATCTGCGCCTTGAGCAGGAAATCCCTGCCTTTGCGCCGGGCCATCGCGCCGCCGGTTACCTGGTGATCGAAAACCTCGGCAACTTCATCAATGATGAATGGGGTATCCTGACCCAGGCGAGCTATCCGCAAATCCGCAGCATCGTTGATGCGGAATATGATGCGGGTACGAACCAGTATGTGTTCGAGAGCTTCAACCCGCTGACCGCAGAGTCCCGCGTCTCCAGCGCGTCGACCTGGCAGGTTCTGTTCGGTGTGAAGTACGACTTCTAAGCACTGGAATAGCATGCGACTACGCAGTGGAAGGGCGGCCCTCGGGCCGCCCTTCTTTTTTGCGCGGGAGCCTTGCTTTTTTGCGCTCGCATCCCGGTCAAACGCGTGATAGAGGCGCGCTGCATTGTTGAGGCGCCCTGATGACCAATCCCACCATTCCCCACGAATCCCAGACCCCCGACCAGGTCATCACATGCTGGCCTGCCGAGGCCAGCATCTGGCTTGAAAACCTCGCCCCCGCCCGGGTCGAGTTTGCCGCCTTCCTGACGGCCTTGACCGAGCCTGTGCCCGGCGGCCCGCGCCTGCCGCTGACGGTACTCGTCTCCAATGACGAGACCGAAGCCTCTGCGCGCGCCGCAATGGGCGAGAAAGCCGTTCTGGTCCGCCAGAATTACGGCGATGTCTGGACCCGCGACACGGCGCCGGTCTTCCTGCGCCGCGATGGCGAGCTGGTTGCGGCCCGCTTTCCGTTCAATGGCTGGGGCGGCAAGTTCCAGATCCCCGGTGACCAGACGGTCGGTACCGCGATCGCCCGCATGGTCGAGGCCCGCATCATCGATGTCGAGATGATCGCCGAGGGCGGCGCCCTCGAATTCGACGGTGAAGGCACGGTCATCACCACCCGCGATGTCCTGCTCAACAAGAACCGCAATGGCGATCTCACCGAAGCGGTGGTCGAGGAGCGGCTGAAGGCCGCGCTCGGTGTCGAGACGGTGTTGTGGGTCGACAAGGGTCTGATCGGCGATCACACCGATGGCCATATCGACAATATCGCCCGCTTTGTCCGTCCCGGCGAAGTGGTGTGCATGGAAGCCTGGGGTGAGAATGACCCACAGGCCGAAATGCTCGAGCAGATCGCGGCCGAACTGGCGGCGATGACCGATGCCCGTGGCCGCAGGCTGAAGGTGCACCGCATCCCCTCGCCGGGCCGTGTTGTGAACAAGGCCGGCGATGTCCTGCCGGCGAGCTATATGAACTGGGTGATCGGACCGCGGAACCTGGTGGTTCCGACCTATGGCACCGGCAGTGAAGCTGCGGCGCTCGACGCCCTGCGCGCCCTGTTCAAGGGCCATGAGGTTGTCGGTTGCCGTTCCAGCGCTATTCTGAGCGGCGGCGGTGCCTTCCACTGCGTCACGACCCATATTCCAGCCGGACCGAAATCATGAGCAATTCGATCACCATCGCCGGCCTGCAGACCGGGTTTAGCGATGATATGGCCGACAATATCCAACGCGTCTCCGCCATGATCCGTCAGGCCGCGGCGGATGGCGCCCAGGTCGTGCTGCCGCCTGAGCTCTTCCAGGGGCCGTATTTCTGCAAGACCCAGGACGAGGACAATTTCGCCCGCGCTTACCCGGCGATGGAACACCCTTGTGTCATCGCGATGAGCGAGCTGGCTGCCGAGCTTGGCGTCGTGATCCCGGTCTCGATCTATGAGCGTGACGGGCAGGCCTATTACAATTCACTGGTGATGATCAATGCCGATGGCCGCCCGATGGGTGTCTATCGCAAGAGCCATATTCCCGATGGTCCCGGCTATCAGGAGAAATACTACTTCCGGCCCGGCAATACCGGCTTCAAGGTCTGGGATACCCGCCACGGCCGTATCGGCGTCGGGATCTGCTGGGACCAGTGGTTCCCTGAAGCGGCCCGTGCCATGGCGCTGCTGGGCGCTGAAGTGCTGATGTATCCGACGGCGATCGGTTCCGAGCCGCATGATGACAGCCTCGACACTTCGGCCCGCTGGCAGCGCGCCATGCAGGGCCATGCCGTGGCCAATGTCATGCCTGTGCTGGCTGCCAACCGGATCGGCGATGAGGATGGCCAGGTCTTCTACGGCTCATCCTTCGTCTGCGACCATACGGGCGAGAAGGTCTCCGAGCTGGGCAAGGCCGAGGAGGGCATTGTGTCAGCCACGTTTGATCGCGACTTCCTGCAGACGCATCGCGCCGCCTGGGGCGTGTTCCGCGACCGGCGTCCGGACCTTTACGAGCCGTTCTTCAAACCGCTGTCGAGCAAGTCCTGAATCTGCGTTGTCGCCCGTGATTGCGACGGGATGACAATCGCAAAGGCGATCGCAATCGCGATGGCCGGCCAGCCGAAGGCTATGGCCTGGTCGGTCTGTCCTTGCGTGAAGCTATAGGCGGCGGCCGTCAGCCCGACCGTGGTCAGCAGGGCGGCGGCGATAGTCATGGCGAGACGAAAACCCATTGAATTCTCCATCACCTGCGGGTCTCTTTGACGGACCCTTGGGCGATGAGAATGTCAGATAGCGGCTAATTTTTCGTTGCTGCCTAGCCGGCCATGAAGGCGCCGTGGATGCCGTCGAAGATGAACTGGGTCGCCAGGGCGGCCAGGATGACGCCGAGAATCCGCGTCACCATCGCCGCCATTGAGGCGCCGACGAATTTCATCACCGGCCCGATGACCAGGAAAACAACCAGGCAGATCAACAAGTTGATTCCGACCGCGCCAAAGACCACCGCCTGATGTGCGATGGTCGGGGCTTCGGACATGAACAGCATGATCGTCGCGATCGCGCCGGGGCCGGCGAGCATCGGAATCGCCATCGGGAAGACGGAGATATCGTCCCAGGTTTCCGGGTGAGTTTCGTGTTCCTCGGTCAGTTTTCCGGCCCGCTCTTCGCGGCGCTCGGTGCGTTTTTCGAAGATCATTTCCAGCGCCATCAGGAAGAGCAGGACGCCGCCGGCGGTGCGGAAGGCGTCGAGGCTGATATGCATGGCATCGAGCAGGATCCGTCCGCCCAGGGCGAAGGCCAGCAGCACGCCGGTGGCGATGATGATGGACTTATAGGCCATGGCCCGGCGGTGAGCCTTGGGCGAACCATCCGTCAGCGCGAAGAAGATCGGCGCCACACCGGGCGGATCGATGGCGACGAAGAAGGTGACGAGGGCGGAGATGAAGAGTTCGAGCATGGCGTAAATCCTGATTGGCCCTCCGCATAACGGGGCCCGCGGCAGAGGTCACGAAAATTCTTGCCCGGGTGCCGCAGGGCAGCCATGAATTTATGCGACAGCTTGCCTGCCATGCGATGCAATTTTGCCGATTTTGACGCATTCCCCTTGTGCGGACGGGTATCGAGTCTAGTGTCCCGGGCCTGCCATCGGGGATTACTCATGACATTCAACCGGATCACGCTCGGCCTCATCGCCGCCCTGTCTGTCACGCTGGCCGGCTGCGGCGGCGGCGAGCCCGACAATGGCACCACGCTCAATCGCGGCAATCGCATCGAGCCGCTGAGTCTGGATCCGGACCTGGCCCAGATCACCGATGAGCGCACCATCGTCTCCGATCTCTTCGTCGGCCTGTATGAGCCGGCCGCTGATGCCCAGCCCATCCTGGCGCTGGCCGAGCGTGCCGAGATCTCCGATGACGGGCTCGTCTGGACCTTCACCCTGCGCGATGACGCCTTCTGGTCGGATGGGGAGCCGGTCACGGCCGAGGATGTGGTGTTCGGCCTGCAGCGTCCGCTCGATCCGCTGACCGGCAATCAGTTCGCAGCGCCGCTGCTGATGATCGCCAATGCCCAGGAGGTCTATGAGGGCCGCGCCCCGGTCGACACGCTGGGTGTCCGCGCCCTGGATGCGCGCACCGTCGAGCTGAGCCTCAACTATCCCGCGCCCTATCTGCCGACCGTGCTGATGTATTACGGCCAGCCGATCCCCAGACACGCCATCGAGGCGTTTGGCGATCGCTGGGCGCGGCCGGAGAACATGGTCTCCAGCGGGCCCTATACGCTCGTGGAATGGCGTTCCAATAATTACATCCACCTCGTTGCCAACCCCTATTTCTACGACGCGGACGAGGTCTGCCTGACCGATATCTACTATTTCCCGACCGTCGATACCGCGGCGGCCGAACGCCGCGTGCGCTCGGGCGAGCTTGATCTCAATGTCGATTTCGCCAGTTCGAACACGCAATTCCTGCTCGAGCACAATCCGGAGCTGGTGCAATCGGTGCCCGGCTTCACCATCCGCACGATCGATTTCAACAATACCTCGCCGCCCTTTGATAATCCCGATGTGCGCCGCGCCCTGTCGCTGGCGATCGACCGCAATTTCCTGACCCAGGACGTGCTCGGCGGTTTCGATGCGCCGGCCTTCCGGGTCGTGCCGGCCGGGCTTCATGGCCGGCTCGACTGGCCGCGTCTGGATTATGCCGACCAGCCGATGGAACAGCGCCGCGCCGAGGCCCTGCGCCTGCTCGAGGGCGCCGGTTTCGGCCCCGACAATCCGCTGGAGTTCGAGTTCAACTACCAGCCCGCGGCCAGCTGGCCGCGCATCGTGCCGGTGATCCAGCAGGACTGGATGACCATCGCGCCCTGGGTCCGGGTCGAGATCGTCACCAGCGACAGCCAGATCCATTATGACCGCATGCGCGGCGGCGATTATCAGGTCTCGACCTCGGGCTGGCGTCCGGACTTCAACGATCCCTATGGCGTGCTCTTCCAGTACGAGACCCGCGCCGGCGAGATCAATTATTCACGCTGGACCGACCCCGCCTTCGACGCCCTGACCGATGCGGCCGTGCGCACCGCCGACGAGGCCGAGCACAATGCGCTGCTGGCGCAGGCCGAGCAGTATTTCCTCGACCAGACGCCGGTCATCCCGGTCTTCTTCGAGGCCAACCGGCAATTGGTCAGTCCGCGCGTCACCGGCTGGATCTCCAATCCGGACCGGATCAATCTGAGCCGCTGGCTCTGCCTGGCCCAGCCGGAGACGGCGGAAGACTAGCTCCCTGCTTTAATTGGTGCCGCAACCGGGCTCTTCCCAGCCCTCCGGCATGGTCTCGCCGGCCAGCTCCCAGCTCTCCTCCCAGCGCGGCTCGGGCACGGGCTTGCCGGCGGCGCGGGCGGCGCGCATCGCGGCGGCGTCTTCCCCGATTTGCATGTTGAGTTCAACCCCCTCCAGTCCCATGCCGGCGGCGGCATAATGGGCGGCCAGGGCCTGGCGTTCGGCCGCCTCGGTCTCGGCGGCGAGTTTCAGGCGGTCGCGCGTCAACGCCATTTCGGCCCGCGTCTGGGCGAAGAATTCGCGGGCAAGGCCCAGCAGCTGCCGCGCGGCGCGGCCATCGCCTTCGCGCATGGCCCCGGCTGCGGCGACCAGGGCCGTGCGGCCGGTCTGGGCCGGGTCGGGCATCTCCAGCGGGCGGCCCGGGGGATATTGTGTGCCGCGGCCGGGGCGGCGATTGGGTGAGCGTTGGGAATGATACATCGGGGTCTCCCTTGAATATCCGGATGAGCAACGGGCTCTGCACCGAAACCGCCACGACGTTGCCGCCTGGCGAGATGAGGAGTGCGGGATGCCGGCCGGAGCCGGTCGTGGACTAAGTGTGAGTGGCGCCGGTGGCATCCCGCACACGGAGGTTTACTCAGGTCCCTCGCGGGCCCTGCCTCGAAATGGGTGCGGACGATCGGTCGAGCCCTAATGCCTCACCTCCTCACCCATGGCCCTGCCGGGTTTCGCCGTGGTCAAATGACGAAAACGGACAGGCTCCGTACTCCCTGCGCCCCCGGATAACCGGTCCGGGCCTCGAGTGGCGCGGGGACGGGAGGATTATTGGCGCGGCGGGCAGGGGCGGGGATAAGTTTTCTCTCTCCAGCCCCCAAAAGAACGTCATCCTGACGAAGGTCAGGACCCAGTTTACAGGCTAAATCGCTGCCAGGCTTGGCAAAGTCCCGCTCTACGAACTGGGCCCTGACCTTCGTCAGGGTGACGCTGATTGGGGGCGAAATGCTGGATAAGCGGGCGTTCGGGCCAATCGGTCCGGTAAAAGCGGCGCGTCTTCCCTCTCCCATGAGGAGAGGGTGCCCCCCGGATCCGGGCGGCTGAGGCGGGCCAGCGCCGGCGATGGCCGCGCTGCCACCCTCATCCGGCCCTGCGGGCCACCTTCTCCCTGAGGGAGAAGGACGGGCGAGTGCCCGTCAAAAAGCGGCGCACCTCGCGCCCGCCACCCCATTCATCCCTTGCCGGGAGGACGCCGTATCCGGGTTTTCAGGGCGGTCCGTTGCTTCGGTAATTTCTGCCGTTCCCTGTCCGCAGGGCAATCAGTTAGAAAGACCCTTGAACATACGGGAGGTGAATCTGACTAGGATTGCTCAAAAGTGGGGCTTCGGGATGGCTCCGGTGAAGGCAGAGACCCAAATTCGGCGAGTCGCGGCTGCGAAGCTGGTGTTGCGCTGCTTGTCAGAGGCTGGCACGAGCGCTGATCCGACTTTACTGGACGCGATCTCAGAGGTTAAGGGGTGCTTTAGTCGCGCATGGAAGTGCGACCAGTGGGATTGGTTTACGGTTTGGGTACAGCTGGCACATCGCCCCACGGTCCAACTTCAGAGTTTGTCGAGGGCACTGTCGGCATTGAGGAAGGCGCTAAAGGCTGGCGACCAACAAGCGGCGCTGCAGCAGATGAGCGAGCTTAGAGCGTTGGATGCATGCACATTGCTTGAGGTATTTGTCGGAGCAAGGTCCGTAGCGCCTCCCCCTGGCTTGATTTATGCGCTCGGTACTCGGGAGAATCCTAACTTGATAAAAGTAGGCATGACGACCCGCGATCCGGTGGTCCGTGTCAATGAAATCAACCGTGCGACTGGTGTGGTGATACCGTTTGGTGTCAGGGGCACGTGGGCTGTTACACAGCCAAAGGCAGCTGAGACCGCTGCTCATGAGGAGCTGGACAGCTACAGAGTTCGCGCTGATCGGGAGTTCTTTAATCTTCCTTTTGGAACAGCTAAATCTCTAATAACACGCGCAGTTAAGCCGTTTCGGGTGGCCGTCAAGCTCGTGGCCGATCCAAATTCGCCCTCGGGCATCAATCTTTGAGGGGCGGCGACAGGCACTTGCTTTTAGGCCCCTCAAAAAGCGGCGCTCCCCGCGCCCGCCACCCCATTCATCCCTTGCCGAGATGACGCCGTATCCGGGTTTTCAGGTCAAGGGCCCTGCGGGCCGCTACGCGGTTTCACCCTTGACCTGAAAACCCGGATACGGCCCGCTGGCTGGCATGGGGTTTGTGGGGTGGAGTGAGGGCTGCGAAGGTGTGGCTCTGCCGATAGTTGCGTTGCCGGGGGGGCGTCGTTCTTGTTTATCGCGCCAAAAAAATTCACGCACAGTGATTTTAGTTTGACTCCGTTCTCGAATCTGCTATACTAATAATTGTTCAGGGCGCATCCGCGTTCGGAAATATAAGTCTTTATACCCGGAGGTCGGCAACGGCCTCGCGGAGGGCCTTGGCCCTCTACCACTTCCCTCCCACAGGGCGACCGGGCACCACGCCACGCGCCTCCCGGGAAGAGCGAAGCAGACACGACCAAAGACGGGTCGTGTCTGTGTATGACGGTGAAGCTTGTCGTGATCCGTCTTCGAGTTGGCAAAGACCCTTTAGCAATCTGGCTAAAGGCAACTCGAAGGAGGTCAACATGGTTGATCTGGAAACTGAACGACGACGGCAGCGACTGACGCGGAACAAGCGAGTTTGGCCAAAATGGCTACGCTCGGGACGTATGATCCGCTGGGCCTTCACGTGGGGGCCGTTCGTTTACCGCCTCTGGCGGATTGTTCGGGACCTTTTTGGTAACGGAGACGGATAAGTCGCTAACCTGACTACACCCTATCTATTTGGAGGCGATCATGATTTCTGAAGCACTACGACTCCTCAGGGTTTTCCATGACCTGAAGCAGAAAGAGCTGGCGGAAAAGCTTGGTGTATCGAATTCCTACGTCTCGGAAATCGAGAATGGTAATCGGACGCCTTCCCTTGATGTTATTGAGCGCTACGCGGAAACGTTCCGAATCCCTGTGTCATCGATCATGTTCTTTGCTGAGAATATCGGAGCGACGCAGCCGAGTGGCAGAAGTGCATCAATCGGACGGACGGCAATCGCATCGAAGATTTTGGACTTTCTGCGGTTGATCGAAGCGAAGACGGATGTGACAGATGCTGCCTGAGAACAGTAATTATCCCATCCACCAGTCGTGCCTGTATAAGCTCCGAAACCGCGCCAAGCTCGCGAGGTTGCTGCCTGCGTCCCTGAAAGGGCTGGAATCTCTCGCGGACTCCAACGGGCGGTATGCATGTTGGAACGAACCAAAGAAAAACGGTGGATCGCGCCGCATTGAAGCGCCGCATGACAATTTGAAGGCCGTTCAGAAACGCATCACGAATCTTCTACAACGAATTGAACCGCCCGATTTTCTCATGGCTCCTGTGAAGGGGCGATCCTACGTAGACAATGCTGCAGCCCATATCGGAGCGCGCGCCTTTCATTTGCTGGATATCGAGGAGTTTTTTCCTTCTTGCACAAGCAAACGCGTCTACTGGTTTTTCCGCGTACGCATGCTGTGTTCGCCCGACGTGGCCGCCCTCCTAACGAAGTTGGTCACTTATAATGGCCACCTACCTCAAGGCAGCCCATGTAGTCCAATTTTGGCATACTTCACGTATGAGGATATGTGGGGCGAGATCAGAGAAATCGTTACGGCTTCCAGCTGCACTCTCAGCGTCTATGCCGATGACATCACCATTTCCGGTGACGTTGTCTATGAGAAGGACATCTGGGCAGTGAAGTCTTGCCTGTTCCGTTTCGGATTCCGCCACAGCCCACACAAGGAGCGTGGCCTGGTCAACAGGGCTGCGGATGTAACGGGTGTCATTGTGAAGGGGGCGAGTCTACTACTTCCCAACCGTCAGCATCAAAAGCTGGATCATTTAAGCAGAGCTTTACGGAGATCGCGCTCCAAGCCTGAGCGCGAAGGGCTGAAAAGACAGCTCCGGGGTCGCGTAGCCCAAGCCAGCCAAATTACTGGGCACCTCGCCCGGATGAGTGAGACGTAAAACTTGTCAGAAAAATGCTCTCTATTCTGTAAAGATGTTTCCCATGGGGTAAGTATATGTGCGTAATTTTATATAGGGTTGCCTTATAGAAATGAATGACAATCTAGAGAGTATTATTGATTCATGCGTTTCCGTCTACTCGGTTGGCTTCATCCGCATCAACGACTCTGATCCAACGCCTCTCGGGTCGGGAACTTTGGTCAGCTGCCCCACAATTCAAGGGATTTTGACTTGCGGGCATGTTCTCGCGGAATTGCCCATTGATGGCGCATTTGGCATTGCGCAATTTGGCCGCACCGCCGATCCCGATCAACGAATACAGCTGTCAGGAAAAGACACTGCCGCGCATGCTGTCAAATTCTACGAGAAGACGTGTAGAGAGGGCCCAGATTTAGCATTTATACCGATTCCGGTTGAACAGTTTGCGGCTTTGAAAGCAAGCAGTTCCGTGGTCGACCTTGAACGTGGAAAGCGTATGGCTGTGCAGCGGCCGGAGGCGGAAACGCGGCCGCTAGAGGTCGTTGCGGGCGTCGTTGGCGAAATGACGCAACCTGCGATCGCGGAAGGAATCAAGCGTACGCTGACTATCAAAGGACTCGCTTGTCCTGGATCTATCGTGGCCGCGCCACACGTCGGGCAATGGGACCAGTTGCATTTCAAACCACAACAGCAGCCCGATTCCTCTGTGCCTACAGACTTCAAAGGAACAAGTGGTGGGGGTATTTGGCGAGTCCGCCTTAGGGGGGATGCAGATGAAAACTTCACTGTAGCTGACAGTTGGTTGGCTGGTGTGGCCTATTGGCAGGACGAAATTGAGTCTTCCCTAGGGATCATTGGTCATGGGCCAATTAGCGTTTACGGGCACCTTCTGGCAGCGCTCTATCGTCGTTGGCCCCCAAAGTAGCGTCGGCAACCGCGGGGATGCAGCCTGGCGATCATTGGAAATGGGGGACCAAGCGGGACCCGCGTCGGCGAGGGTGCCCTGCCGGGGTCACCGGCACGAAGCAAATCGGTCACAACATCCGATCAACATTGGCTCCACCCGTCTCTGTTATTTGGTGTTCAGTTGTGGAATTGGTTGTTGTCCTCGAATAACCATCCCCCACAAAAAAAAGCCCCAGCGCTTCCGCCAGGGCTCCCTTTGACCGTTGAACTAAAACCCTAGTCCTCAAACATATCCGCATACCGATGCCGCACCCGCTTCTCCCAATCGCGCGTATGATAAACCGACGACACCATCACCGGCGCCACGGTCGTCGCTTCGGCGAAGACCATCTGTTCCAGCGCCGTGTCGACCTTGCCCCAGGAGCAGGCTTCCTTGAGGGTTGAGGAGGAGCAGGCGCCGTCGCGGACGTCGGCGACGGTGATCTGGACGGCGTAGGCGTGCATCGGGACTTCGACGCCGAGGATCTCGGCGCAGACGACGGTGTCCTGGGCGAAATTCTTGGGCACGCCGCCGCCGACCATGAACAGGCCCGTCTTGCCGGCCTTGATCTTGATGTCGGTCAGTTCGCGGAAATCGGCGACGCTGTCGATCGAGAGATAGGGCTGTTTCGCCTTCATCTTCTCGACCTGGTGCTTGACCAGGCCAAAGCCGGCCGAGCAGTCGGAGAAGGCGGGGCAGAAGATCGGCACGCCGTGCTCATAGCAATCCTGGACCAGCGAGCCGGGCTTCTTGGCATTGCCCTCGGCGAGCCATTTGCCCATCGCCTTGATATAGGAGCGCGAGGAGCGCGGGCCGGGCTCGAGCAGATTGGCGATCTCGAGCGTGGCGGCGTCGCAGGCCTGCAGCTCTTCCTCGTCGATATAGGTGTCGTAGATCCGGTCGATATAGAGATCGCGCAGGATGCGGTCGTCGGGGATTTCCTTCGCCTGGTAATGCTTGAAGCCCAGGGCTTCGAAGAAATCCATGTCGACGATGGCGGCGCCGGTCGAGACGATGGCGTCGACCATGTTGTGACGCACCATGTCGCGCCAGACATCCATGCAGCCGCCGGCCGAGGTCGATCCGGCCAGGGTCAGGATGACCGAGCAGTCCGGATCGGCCACAGCGGCCTGCAGGATGCGCGAGGCGCGCGCGGCATCGCGCGAGGTGAAGGACATCTTCTCCCAGGCGTCGATCAGGGGACGACCATCAAAAGCCGTAATGTCGATATGCTCGACAGGGGAGGAAAGGAGTTCCGCTTTACGGTTCGAATGATCGGTCATGCACGTCTCCGCAATTTCGGACGGCGGCGGCGGGCGCGGGCCAGATTGATGACCGTCGAGTCCTCGCCGGTCGCCCGGTCTGGTTGTTGATCGAACATGGAGGGCCAGGGGGCATCGCCCACCATCGCCAGCTCTGTGCTCCCGAAGCCGTTGAAGTTGGACGCAATCGCCGTCCCGTAGGCTCCGAGCATGCCGATCTCGATAATATCACCCTCGGCGGTGTCCGCCGGGAGCTCGAAAGGTCCTTGCATGGCATCAAGGGAATCGCAAGTCGGACCGAAGAAGCGGAACATCGCCGTCTCGGCCGTGGACTCGCCGCTGGCGCGGTGATGGCGCACCGGGAAGGGCCATTTGGAATGCGCCGCATCGAACAGGCGGCCATAGGCGCCGTCATTGAGATAGAGCGCATCGCCCTTGACCAGCTCGACCCGGACCAGCACCGATTCCGCTTCCGAGACGAGGGCCCGGCCGGGCTCACACCACAGATCGGCATTTTCCAGCACCATCATCTCTTCGAAGGCATCTTCGATGGCGCGGACATATTCCATCAGCGGCGGCGGGGTCAGGCCGGGATAGATCGACGGGAAGCCGCCACCGACATCGACGATGTCGACGGTGACGCCCGCCTGGGCAATCAGGCGCGAGGCCTCCATCATCGCCGAGCGATAGGCGGACGGCAGCATGCACTGGCTGCCGACATGGAAGCTCACACCCAGCTCATTGGCATGGGCGCGGCAGCTGCGGATCAGCTCGGCGGCATCAAAGGCGGGCACGCCGAACTTGCCGGCGAGCGAGAAGACAGCCCCCTCATTGGACACCGCCAGGCGTACGATCAGGGTGAGATCGTCTGCGTGATTGGTTTCCTCGAGGATCTTGTTCAGTTCCGCCTCGGTATCGAGCGCAAAGATGCGCACGCCGAATTCGTAATAGGCGCGGCGAATCGACTCGCGGCTCTTGACCGGATGCAGAAAGGCCTTCTTCGCGTCCGGGCAGCGCTCCGAAATCAGCGCGATCTCGGGGATCGACGCCACATCGAAGAAACGCGTCCCGGCCGCATACAGGCCGTCGATGATCCATGGGCTGGGATTTGCCTTGACGGCATAGAGCACTTCGCCCGGAAAATTTTCCTGAAACCAGCGGCTAGCTCGGGCCAGACGATCCGGACGTGCACAGACGACCGGCTTTTCTAGGTGCCGTAAGCGGACCAGGTCCAGGGGAGTATGGTACGTGTGCAATTCACGTGACCCCCTGTTAGTTGTTTACCCAATCCGGCATCGTCACCTCCGCCGGGAAAAACGCGAGTAGGGCCTATTGCGGATCGTGTAAAGAAAAAAATATCATCGGCCACTGCAGGAGGCTTGCCGGGGCAGGGCTGGTGCAGGGGCGCGGCGCCTCCGCCGGGCGCTGATTTTTCGCGCAGACAGGCCTGCACGGGCTGCCGGGAAAATTCTCTCGGGCAGGACGCGGAAATGATGTGTGTTCCGGTTGCCCGGGGATGGGCGGGTGCGCGCCGGGAGGGATGTGTATCAGAGATCCCGGCCCCGCATCGAAGATGAACAGGATTATGTGAAACGGGAATGACTGTCTGCCAGCCTGCCATTGCCCCGGCGGAGGCTGTGCAGCCGCATGGGGACAGGCGATTCGCGGATGGCAGGGTGATGACAGACTGTCACCGGCTGCCACGCACTGTCACGCGCAGAGCCAGGCCGGAAGCGGGAAGTCTTGACGGGCCAACGATGTCAAAGAGCGGGGTTGGCCCGATTATAGCGCAGGTCGGGCGGGGGCGGATTGCCGGAGGGGCAAAACGAGGCTCAAGTCTCTCCGGGGCAGACTCTGGCTTTTCGGCTCCCCCGCGAAGAGGGACGTGTACCTCTGGTACGCGTCCCGGGGAGGACTCAATTCGGGGCGCAATTCCAGGCGAAAGAGCCAGGCAGTGACCGAAACCGGGCTTTCTGTGGGACAGGCTGAAGACGCCCCTGTCCGCAAGGTGAGTTTTCCATCCGGCCGTCGCTGGGCCAGGCCCCGCCCTGAAAACCATGCCGGGATCCGGCCAGACTGGACTTGTCTCGTCAAGGGCGCGAAGCGCCGCTGCGCGGTCAGGACCCTTGACGAGACAAGTCCAGTCTGGCGCCCTGCTTGGCAAGGGTTTCAGGGATGGCTCTGCCCGGCGCGGGCCGGGGCGGGATTGGGAATTCAAGCGATCTTATGGATGCTTGGTTTGAGGAAATGGGTGCCTGTCACCATTAATTCCCGAGGCGCGCAATCGCGGCTGAGGGACTGGCACCTGTGGTGCCTGTCCCGGGGAAGACTCCATTTTCCATGGGACGCGTACCAGAGGTACACGTCCCTCGCTGCGCCAGCACGGCGGAGAAGGCGGCGGGGCTTCGTGAGAAGGGCGGGGAGATTTATTTGAGCGAGGACGGGACGGTGAGGGAGGCGATTGATTAGTGGCTTTCGGTATGGCTCGATCAAACGAGCTTGCTCCATCCAGGCCCTTGTTCGGTATTTCAATAGCGCTTGCAGTTTGCGGCTAAACCGATAGAGGTGTTCGCAACTGCTACTACTGTGGGTGTGAGAAGGGGAGATCAAAAATGGATGAATCTGCCGGTGACGTTGAGTTCGACGACGAGCAAGACACGCCATTAGAGGTCGCTTCCGTTGATCGATTTTCACAAGCGGTCTTGTATTCAACTGATTGGACTGTGGAGACCATCGTCTCGCAGCTGACGCGCGGCAACATCGATTTGAACCCTCGGTTTCAGCGTCGCGATGCCTGGTCGCCGCGCAACAAAAGTCGCTTTATTGAATCGGCAGTTCTCGGGTTGCCCATACCTCAGATAGTGTTGGCGGAGAAACCGGGCGAGCGTGGCAAATTCGTCGTCCTAGATGGTAAGCAACGTCTTCTTACCCTGCTGCAATATACAGGCAATTCGACAGGTCCAAGAAATGAATTTGGCTTGTCGGGCCTTGAGGCACGCACCGATTTGACGCGTAAAAAGTATTCTCATTTGAACGCCCAACCTGATCTGGTTTCTGACCTAAACGCATTTTTGAATCATACGATTCGAACCGTCGTAATTCGAAATTGGCCTGACACGGATTTTTTGCACTTAGTTTTTCGACGTTTGAATACCGGTAGTGTGAAGCTGTCGTCTCACGAACTTAGGCAGGCAGTTGTTGCGGGACCGTTCTTGGATTATGTCGACGACCAGACCCAAGATATGCCCAGCCTTTGGGCTCTGCTAGGCAAGCGAGAACCAGACGCGCGAATGCGGGATGTGGAGTTATTGGTTCGAGCTTTGGCATTTCAACTGTATTTGCCGGAATACGGCGGTCGGATGAAAGACTTCTTGGACTTGGTTTGCGGACGCATGAATGATGACTGGGACGCTTCGTTTCCCAGAGCACAAGCGTTGGTGTCCAAATTCCGAGATGGTTTAACTGTGCTGGTTCAAATATTCGGTGAGAGTGGAATCGCTAGGAAGCCTGGTTCGAACTCGTTCAACCGGGCAATTTTTGACGCCCTCATATTCTACTGTTTCTCAGACCCGGTGCGGCAGGCAATGGCAGCTCGTCCCCAAGCTGTTCGCGACGCATACCATGGCATTTGGGAGCGGGACCAATTTGCGGAGGCCGTCGAGAGCGACACCGCCGGAATACCCAACACCGCATCCCGGATGGGCTTATGGGGAGCGCAGCTGGCGCACGCCTTGGGAATTCACATTCCAGTGCCCACTGAGAACCGGGACGGTGATCGTTCGCGCTTGGAATACCGCGGTGTTGAGTGAGTGATGCCATCTTCTCGATACCGCAAAATGAAGGCGTCGGTGAGCGAGTTGCGCCGCCATCTGCTTCCTAAGACCATTGAGCCCACAGGGTCCTATGTGTGGCAGGACAAGGTGGAGCGGCGGGCTGAGGCGTTCAGGATGCTCGTTCACGCAGAAATTGAGGCGTACCTGGAGGATCGCGCGGAGGAGATCGCCAGCAGCGCTTGGAACGCTTGGTGTGCTGAGCGCAAAGTCTCCGTTGTTACGGTTCATCTATTGGGCTTCAGCGGTCGCGAAATGTACGGGCCTGTTAAGACAATTGATGCACCTACGAATAATAAGAAAAAAGCGTGGCCAGAGAAAAAGTACCTCGATGATCGGTTGAGCCGGTGTGTCACGGGATTCATACATTTCCTCCGATCCGAAAATCACGGAATCCGAGAGGCTAATCTACTAAGTATCGTTATTCCTATCGGAATTGAGGTTGACAAGATTGACGGAGATCTGATTTTCGGTCTCGAGGAGCTTGGGCAACTGCGAGGTCGCGTAGCGCATACTAGCCTGATCGCTCGCGCTTCCGATGGAGTGGATCCGAAGGGGGAATTGGATCGCATTCGTTTGTTATTGGGGAAGGTCTCCGTTCTCGATGTTCAGCTCGATTCGTTGCTTGACGAGGCGAAGTGTTAACGCTTCATCAGTGGCGCCCGCAGGCATGCTTTGCTGGGTAGCGCAGTCAGCAACACCTGCATCAGCCAAGCCTGAAATAGCCAAAGGCGAGGCGCGCGAGATGGGTGATTGATTGAAGATGCGTTGTGATCCAATTTGCTTTTGGCGATCATCGACATCGTGACCTGTAAGGGGGGGGCATGAATCAGCTCGTTGATAACGCATTTTTTCAACAATTGGCTCTATTGGCCTCTGGGCTTATCGGGGGTTGGGCGGTTAGCGAAATTACGCATTACCGAAGAGGTGGCGAGGAAAGGAAGAAAAGGCTTAGCAGGGCATTGGCATATGTCTTATTTGAACTTCGCCTCTCATATCAAACAATTGGTTTGATAGAGTTATTTAAGGGGCAGGCAAGCTCTTGGGCGGATTTCGAGAAATATCGACAGCGTGTCGTTAAGAAGAGGTCGTTGACAATTGCAATGGCGCGTCTTGACGGAAAGGATTTAGTAGACGCATGCGCTGACTATTTCCCTTTTGACGTTTCAGAAGCTGTTCTTTTTGCAAACAATTTTGATGAGCTTGAGGCTATAAATTTGAGCCAAGCATCAATTTTGAG
Organism: Maricaulis sp.; assembly: GCF_048270265.1. GTDB lineage: Bacteria > Pseudomonadota > Alphaproteobacteria > Caulobacterales > Maricaulaceae > Maricaulis. The sequence continues at coordinate 16,893 of NZ_JBLWTD010000026.1, forward strand.
TGATGATGTATACGTCACTATGCTTTCAACGGTCGAAGTATCGATGGATGGTTCAAATGTGATCGGGGAGCGTCTGGCAAGACGTCTCAGCTTAGCTATTGGACTCCTTGAGAGGCGTCGGACCGGCAAGGTGCTTGATTCAATAAAGCGGCCAACAAAAACCCAGCAGGCAAATCAAGAGTTTTTGGGGAATCTATTCGGGGAGTTGTCCTCAAAAATTCGGGAAGGGAGAGAGGCGAAATCGCCTCCAAGTTAATCGAACGTCGCGGGAAAAATCGGTGACACACATCATTTCTCCGTCCTGAAAGCGGGGCCAACCCACCCACCCCCCACCCCAAAACCCCATGCCGAGAGTCCGCCTCAGGGGACAGGCGCGGTCAAGGGCGCCGCGGGCGCCGCTTCGCGGTTTCACCCTTGACCGCGCCTGTCCCCTGAGGCCCTTTGGCTGGCAAGGGGTTTACGGGATGGCCTCGCCCGGGCGGGCGGTTTCCTGACTCAACGCTTTCCTTCCCGCCCAGGGCGGCGAAAGAGCGCTGGTGCCCCCGGCCTCACCACCCCACCACCATCCCCGGCCCATAAGCGCGCCAGACCCAGCCCAGCGCGATCCCCAGCGCCAGCCAGGGCCCGAACGGCATCGGCTGATTCCCATCCGGCGCTTGCCGCCGCACCAGGGCCAGCGACAGGACATAGAGCAGGGCGCTGAGACTGCCGGCCAGCAGGATCATCGGCAGCAGGAAAGGGCCGCACCAAGCGCCGCCGGCGGCGAGGAGTTTGGCGTCGCCGCGGCCGAGTCCGTCGCGTCCGCGAAAGCGTTTATAGGCCAGTTCGAGGGCGACCAGAGCGCCATATCCGATCGCGGCACCGGCGATAGCTGCCCACGGCGCAGAAAAAATCAGTCCGTTTACTGCGATCCCTGCGAGGATGAGCGGCAGGGTGAAAACGTCCGGAAGCCTTTGAGTCCTTGCGTCTATCAGGCTCAGCGCCGCGAGCGTGAAAAACAGAATTAGCGTTGCGGCATGAATCAACATCATCTTCCTCTTGTCACAAATGTGTCATGCCCTTACGCCACAAAGCCGTGACCAAGCAGGGGGACGCCCACGATGACAGACGCCGCTCTGGCGCTCCACGCCAAAAATCTGAAAATGACATTTGGCGATACCAAAGCGCTCGATGATGTCAGCCTGGATGTCAGGCGTGGCGAAATGGTCGGATTGATCGGACCGTCCGGTTCCGGCAAGTCGACCTTGCTGCGCGTTGCCGCAGCCTTGCAGATTGCCGATGAGGATTCGGGGCCGGTTGCGGTGCTCGGCCATCGGATGCAGTCCAAGGGCAAGGTCACCTCGAAGGTGCGCGAACACCGCGCCCATCTCGGTTTCATCTTCCAGCAGTTCAATCTGGTGGGACGGCTGTCGCTGTTCGGCAATGTGCTGATCGGTGCCCTCGGCCGCATTCCGGCCTGGCGCGGGGCGCTGGGCATCTTCCCGATGGAAGACAAGCAAAAGGCGATGGATGCGCTCGAGCGCGTCGGCATTGCCGGCTTCGCGGCGCGGCGCGCGTCCAACCTGTCCGGCGGCCAGCAGCAGCGCGGCGCCATTGCGCGCGCCATGGTGCAGGGCGCCGAGGTGTTGTTTGCCGACGAACCGATCGCCTCGCTCGATCCGGTCTCGGCGCGCACGGTGATGGAATTGCTGCGCGAGCTGAACCGCAAGGACAATCTCACCGTCATCGTCACGCTGCACCAGGTCGATTATGCGAGCCAGTTCTGCGACCGCGTCGTCGCCCTCAACAAGGGCCGGATCGTGTTCGACGGCCCGAGCGAGGAATTGACCCAGGCCAAGCTGGTCGAGATCTACGGCCCTGAATACGAACAGGCCTTCTACGGGGGAGACGAGGCATGAGCGGCTGGGTGAACAAGAGCTTGCGTGCGCTGGTTGCCGGCCTCGGTCTGGTGCTGGCGGCCTGTACGCCGGCGCCGACCTCCGGTGGCGACGGTGCGGATGCGCCTGAGAGCGGGCCGACGGCGTCGCGCGGGACGTTGAATTTCGGCATTATCGCGACCGAATCCTCGGCCAACCAGGCCTCCAACTGGGGCCCCTTCCTCGAGGCGATGGAAGAGTGGACCGGCTACGACATCCAGCCTTTCTACGCCTCCGACTATGCCGGCATGATCCAGGCGATGCGCTATAACAGCGTCCAGTTCGCCTGGTTCTCCAATTTCTCCGGCCTGCAGGCCGTCCGCCTCGCCGATGGCGAGGTCTTCGCCAAGGCGACCTATCCCGACGGCAGTGCGGGCTATAACTCCGTCCTCATCGTGCCCGCCGACAGCCCGATCCAGACGCTCGACGATGTGCTGGTCTGTGACGGCACGCTCAATTTCGGCATGGGCGATCCCAATTCGACCTCCGGCTATCTGGTGCCCTCGGCCTTCATCTTCGCGCCGCGCAATATCGATCCGGCCGAATGCTTCAACACCGTGCGCAACGCCAATCACGAGGCCAATGCCGTCGCGGTGGCCAACGGGCAGATCGATGTCGGCACCAATAACACCACCAGCCTGACCGTGCTGCACGGTTCGCGCCCCGAGATCGCTGACCGCATCCGGGTGATCTGGACCTCGCCGCCGATCGGGACCGATCCGATCATCTGGCGCAATGATCTCGATGAAGAGGCCAAGCTGCGGCTGCAGTATTTCTTCATGAATTATGGCCGCCAGGGCACGCCGGAAGAGATCGCCGCGGCCCGCGCCGTGCTCGAACCGCTCTTCTTCGGCCTCTTCCTGCCGGCCTCCAATTCGCATCTCGATCCGATCGTGCAGCTGGAAATCGTCCGCGACCTGATCCTGGTCCGCAATGATGCCGACCTGTCCGAGGAGGAACGCGCCACGCGCGTCGCCGAACTCGAGGCGCGTCTGGCCGCCGTGGAAGCGGGCAATTCGGAACTGGACAGCCTGGCCAATGCCACCGGCCAGGCCGGCAATGGCGCCAGCCATGACACGCAGGCCTCGACCAACTGGCCGCTGGTGGCCGGGATGGCCGTGCTGGCCGGCCTGCTGCTGGCGGGCCTGTTATGGGCGGGCGCACCGCGCGGCCCCGGTCCGAAACCGCCGCTGATGGAGCGGCTTGCCAATGCCGTGATCGGTGCCGGTGTGATCGTCATCCTGGTCTGGAGCTTTGATCCGGCCGACATGGACCGGGCCTATCTCCTGGTCGAGAATTTCGGCGACATGCAGGAATTCCTCGCCGGCTTCTTCCCCGACAATATCGCCAGCGCCGCCTCGCGCAGTGCCTACTGGGTCGAATTGCGGGCCGGCATTGTCGAAGCCGTGCCGCAGATGATCATCACGGTGCAGATCGCGATCTGGGGCACATTCATCGCCGTCGTGGCGGCGATCCCCTTCGGCCTGCTCAGCGCCCGCAATGTCGCCCCGGCCTGGGTCGTGCAGCCGGTGCGGCGCCTGATGGACGTGTTCCGCTCGATCAATGAGCTGATCATCGCCCTGATCTTCATCGCCGCCGTCGGACTGGGTCCGCTCGCCGGTGTGATGGCGCTCGCGGTCCACACGACAGGGGTGCTCGCCAAGCTGTTCTCCGAAGCCGTCGAGGCGATCGATCACGGCCCGGTCGAGGGCGTGCGTGCAACCGGTGCAATGCCGCTGCACGAGGTGATCTGGGGCGTGATCCCGCAGGTGGCACCGCTATGGACCTCCTTCGGGCTCTACCGCTTCGAATCGAATGCCCGTTCGGCGACGGTTCTGGGCCTGATCGGTGCCGGCGGTATCGGCCAGATCCTGTTCGAGGCCGTCCGTGCCTTCGATTACCAGCGCACCGCAGCGATCGTGATCGTCATCATCCTCGCCGTCAGCGCGATCGACATGATGTCCCAGCTTCTGCGCAAACGCCTGCTCTGATCAGCCGGACAGGCCAGCCAGACCAGGGCCCGCAACGCCATCGCGTTGCGGGCCCTTTTTTGTCCCGGCGGCGTTGAAACAAACATGTCATTGAGCTGTCGCAAAAGCGTCACGCATTCGGAATATCGCCAATTCTGGAATTATCGAAGTCGAGAAATAACATTCACCGAACGGTCGCGTGAATGTCACATCCCGACTGTACTGCCGGACCATCGCTCCTGATGGTGGAATGGCCAACAGGATTGATAAATCGATGATGAAGCAAGTTTTGGCGAGCACTGTATTGGCCGCACTGGCATCCACCACGAGCCTGACACCCGCATGGGCGGATGATGCGGGCGGCTGGGCGTTTGACGGCGTGCCGGCCTGGAGCAATCCGCAGACCGGTGACAGCTTCACCTTCCGCGGCCGCATCTATCTCGACGCTGCCGATATCGATTTCGAACAGGCCGGCGTCACGACCAGCTATGACGACAGCGAGATCCGCACCGCACGTCTCGGCGTCACCGGCCGGTTTCACAATGTCAATTGCGTCGCCGAGTTCGACCTGATCGACGAGGCCATCGTGGCCGACGATGTCTACCTCACCTTTCATGGCGAGGGCTTTGATGTCCTGCTCGGCCATATGAAGACGCCGAACTCGCTCGAGGAGCAGACCTCCTCGCGCTACA
>NZ_JBLWTD010000026.1:21480-39432 GCF_048270265.1 Maricaulis sp.
CAAGGCCGGGATCTATGGCGGCCGTCCGGGTGATCTCTCCGACAGCCTGGAGCTCGATGACAGCTCGGCCCTGGCGGCACGGGTCACCTATCTGCCGGTTCACACCGACGCGCTGCTGGTCCATCTCGGCGCCTCGCTGCGGCAGATGGATTACGGCAATGCCGGCACCCGGGTTGCGGTGCGGCCGGACGCGCACCTGACCGACCGCATTGTCACGGCCGATTTCCGCCCTGCCAGTGCGCTGGGCGAAGCCGACAGCTCGACCCTGCTCGGTCTCGAGGCGGCGCTGGTCTCAGGCCCGTTCCACGCCCACGCCGAATACATGACGATGGAGGTCGACGGACCGGCATCGAGCCCGCGCTTCGACAGCGCCTTCGTCAATCTCGGCTATTTCATCACCGGCGAGACCCGCAGCTACAGCACATCCAGCGGCACATTCAGCCGTACCCGTCCGGCGAGGCCGGTCTCCGAGGGCGGCTATGGTGCCCTCGAGCTCGCCGCGCGCTATGATTACTCCGACCTCAATGAGGTTGCGGCGGGCGAATTGACGACATGGACGCTGGGCATGAACTGGTATGTCGAGGATCATTTCCGCGTCATGGCCAATTATGTGACCGGCGAAGCGAGCGTGCCGGGTGCGGCGGCGACGGATGTTTCCGGGCCGCAAATCCGCGTGCAGTGGGACTTCTAGACATCACCGGTTCAGGTCCAATCCTGTACCATCTTCTCTGAATGAAAAGGGAAACAGACGCATGAAACTCACCACCCCCATCGCGGCCATCGCCGCAATCCTGGCGCTCGGCGCCGGGGCGCAGGCCCAGCAACGCGACCAGATCCGCATTGTCGGTTCCTCGACGGTTTTCCCGTTCTCGACCGCCGTTGCCGAATCCTTCGGTGCCAAGACGCGCTTTTCGACGCCGGTCGTCGAATCGACCGGTTCGGGCGGCGGTTTCCGCCTGTTCTGCGCCGGCGTCGGCCTTGACCAGCCGGACATCACCAATGCCTCGCGCCGCATGCACGCTTCCGAATACGAGCGTTGCCAGAATAATGGCGTCCGCGAGATCACCGAGGTCCGCATCGGTTTTGACGGTATCGTTCTGGGTGCCGCCGATCACGGCAATCCGCCGATGGAAATCACCCTGACCCAGCTCTGGCTCGCCCTGGCCGCCGAAGTGCCGGCCGATGACAGCTGCTCCAGCTTTGTCGCCAACCCCTACAGCCGCTGGTCGGATATCGATCCGTCGCTGCCGGGCCAGCGCATCGAGGTCTTCGGGCCGCCGCCAACGTCGGGCACCCGTGACGCATTCGTCGAACTGGCGATGCAGGGCGGCGCCGAGGGCATTGCCTGCATGGCCGCGCTGAAGGACAGCGATGGCGATCGCTTCGAAGGCATTGCCAGCCGTATCCGCGAGGATGGCAGCTGGGTGGATGCCGGCGAGAATGACAACGCCATCGTCCAGACCCTGACCAATACGCCCGACGCCTTCGGCGTGTTCGGCTTCTCCTTCCTCGACCAGAATTCAGATCGTCTGCATGGCGCCATCGTCGACGGCATGACGCCGGAATTCGAGGACATCGCCGATGGCACCTACCCGATTTCGCGCTCGCTCTACTTCTATGTGAAGAACCAGCATGCCGATCTCGTGCCGGGCCTGGCCGAGTATGTTGCCGAATTCACCTCTGACGATGCCTGGGGCGAGTATGGCTATCTCACCGATCGCGGCCTGATCCCGCTGCCCGATGGCGAGCGCGAAGCCATGGGCGAAGCCGCCCGTTCGCTGAGCGCGATGACGCAGGCGCCGGAATAGAGCGTCCGCCAGTCTGAAACGGAAAACGCCGCCCCTCGGGGCGGCGTTTTTTGTTCGGGTTCTAGTCTTCGACCCGCCGGCGGCGCAGGCGCTGCCAGAAGCGGCGCCGTTCCGGCTTGGGCTGGGGTTTCAGATTGATGATGAAATCGATCGCGCACTGGTGCCAGGAATGCTTCTCGGCATGGGCGCGCGGCGCGGCGCGGTCGATCTCGAGACAATCGAGACAGGCCTGGCGCAGATCCTCATTGATGAAGCCGCCGCCCGAGCCCGGGATGATGTCCTTGGGCCCGTGGGCCGGGAAGGCGGCAACCGGCGTGCCGCAGGCCATGGCTTCCAGATTGACCAGGCCGAATGTGTCGGTCCAGCTCGGGAAGACGAAGACATCGGCATCGGCGAAATAGCGCGCCAGCTCATCGCCGAATTTTGATCCCGGGAAGACGGTTTCGGGATATTTCTCGGCCAGCATTTCCTTTTGCGGACCGTCGCCGACCACAACCTTGGTGCCCGGCAGGTCGAGCTCGAGGAAACCCTCGATATTCTTCTCGACCGCGATGCGTCCGACATTGACCCAGATCGGCCGTTCCAGACCTTCATAGACGTCCTTGCCGTCAACCAGGCGCTTGTCCGGATTGAACTGCACCGTATCGACGCCGCGCGCCCAGGGGGTGAGGTTCTTGAAGCCGCGCGCGGCGAGATCGTCGCGCATGGACGGCGTCGTCACCATCATGCGGCCACCGGCATTGTGGAACCAGCGCATGAAGGCATAGCCGGCCGCGACCGGGATCAGCGGGAAGCGGGCGTGGACATATTCCGGGAATTTGGTGTGATAGCTGGTGGTGAATGGCAGTTTCCACTTCACGCAGATGGCGCGTGCGGCCATGCCGAGCGGGCCTTCGGTGGCGATATGGATCGCTTCCGGTTCGAATTCCTTGAAGCGCCGGGCGATATCCTTGCGGGCGCCGAAGGCGAGCTGGATTTCCGGATAGGTCGGCAGCGGCATCGTCTTGTAGCCGAGGCCGGGATGGATCACCTCGACCTCATGACCCATGGCGCGGCATTCCGCGACGGTGCGCGAGAGGGTGCGCACAACGCCATTCATCTGCGGTTCCCAGGCATCGGTCACCAGCATGATGCGCTGCGGGCGCTCATCGCCACCATTCGCCGCGTCATCCGAATCGCCTGTCGTGGCGGGCAGGGTGTCTTCGGCGCTGGTGTCGTCGTGTTCGGTTTGTTCGGTCATCGCGTTTATCTGTCGGCCTTCTTGCTACGGGCGGCGCCAGGCTCTGGCAGGCACGTCCTGTCTCTGGCCCAGCATAGCGGGCAATCGCGGGCATTGAAGCGGCGAAAGCGGTTGGCCCGGGCCGGGCCGGTTCGCCGCCGCGCACCGGCACGCCGGTACCGGGGGAATTGGGCTGGAAAAGCAGTGACGGTCAAGGTGAAGTATCTTGCCCCGCACCGGTTTGCCGTGAAAATTTCATCACCGGCCCTGGCGATTTCGCCCTTCCGGCGCAAGTTTTCCTCCCGGCGGGCCGGCTTCGGCGAAACGGGGCGTCGGGGCCGGATGCCGGCACCGCCGGGCAAACAGCTCAGTGGACTTGCCGCGCCGGAAAGCCGGCATCATTCTCCCGGCCATTCCCTGGCAGGCCATTCCGGCCGGTTGGTAAAGGAGATCCCGCTGTGACTATTCGGCCTCGCGACAGCATAAACTGGGACAGCCTCGACACGGTGAAATTCGCCGATGAGAACGAGGCCGTCAGCCATCTGGCTGACCGGACCGGCCTGGATGACGAGGCCCAGGTGCGCATCCGCACCGCCGCGATCAAACTGGTCGAACGCGCGCGCGCCTCAAGCCGCAATCGCGGCCTGATGGAATCCTTCCTGCAGGAATTCGGGCTGTCCAACCGCGAGGGGCTTGCCCTGATGTGTCTCGCCGAGGCACTGCTGCGCGTGCCCGATGCCGAGACCGCCGACCGTCTGATCGCCGAGAAGATTTCCGGCGGCGACTGGAGCGGCCATGCCGGCAAGTCGGAAAGCTGGCTCGTCAATGCCTCGACCCTGGGTCTGATGCTGACCGGCGGCGTGATCGAGATCGACCCGGAAGCCCGCAAGAACCCTTCGCTCTACCTGCGCAAGATGACACAGAAACTCGGCGAGCCGGTGATTCGTGCTGCCGTGATGCAGGCGATGCGGATCATGGGCGAGCAATTCGTGCTCGGCCGCACCATCAAGGAAGCGCTCAAGCGTGGCCGCAAGGCCGGCGCGACGCTGTGTTCCTTCGACATGCTCGGTGAGGGCGCCCGTTCCGCCGCCGACGCCGCGCGTTACCAGCAGCGCTATCTCGACGCGATCGCCGTAGTCGGCGCTGCGCGCGGCACCGGACCGGTCGAGCAGGTCCATGGCGTTTCGGTCAAGATCTCCGCGCTTCACCCGCGGCTGCACGCGGTCAAGCGCGACCGCGTGATGGCGGAAGTCTATCCGCTCCTGCTCGAACAGGCCCGCGCCGCCAAGGCCCATGATATCAGCCTTTGCTTCGACGCCGAGGAGAGCGACCGCCTCGTGCTGTCGCTGCAATTGTTCGAACGCCTCGCTCGCGAGCCCGAGCTGGAGGGCTGGAACGGTCTCGGCCTCGCCGTCCAGGCCTATCAAAAACGCGCACCGCTGGTGATCGAGCGCCTGATTGCCCTGGGCCGCTCGACCAATCGCCGCCTGCTCGTGCGCCTGGTCAAGGGCGCCTATTGGGACACCGAGATCAAGCTGGCCCACCAGATGGGCTGGCCGGACTTCCCGGTCTGGACCACCAAGCCGGCGACCGATCTCAACTTCCTCGGTTGCGCGCGCACCATGCTCGCCGCGCCCGACGCCATTTATGGTCAGTTCGCGACCCATAATGCGCATTCGCTCTGTGCGGTGCGCGACCTGGCCGAACAGGCCGGTGTCGAGAGTTATGAATTCCAGCGCCTGCACGGGATGGGTGAAGCGCTCTATCTCGCCGCGCGCGAGGCCTATGGCGAAGCGCCGGTGCGGGTCTATGCCCCGGTGGGCAGCCATGAGGACCTGTTGCCCTATCTCGTTCGCCGTCTGCTGGAGAATGGTGCCAACACCTCCTTCGTGCATTCCTTCCTCGATCCGGACGTGCCGGCCGAGGATGTGGCGCGTGGTCCCTTCGACGGCACCGGCAAGCTTGCCCGGCATCCCTCGATCGCCCGGCCGATGGAGCTTTACGGCGACGAGCGCGCCAATTCTGCCGGGATCGACCTGTCCCAGGCCAGCGTGCGCGAACGGCTCGCGAAAGCCGTCGAGGCGCTCGACGCGGCGGGGCCGATCGTGTCCGCGCCGCTGGTCGGTGGTATCGCCCGGCTTGGCGGTGTCGCCCGCGCCGGACAGGAAATGCCGGTTACCAGCCCGGTCGAGCGTTCACGAATCGTCGGCACGGTGCTTGAGGCGACGACCGAGGATATCGACGCGGCGTTCGAACTGGCGGTGGCGGCCCAGCGCATCTGGGATGCGCGCGGCGGCAAGGCCCGCGGTGCGATCCTGCGCGCCATGGCTGATGCCCTCGAGGCCGACGCCGACCGCTTCCTGGCGCTGATGGCGCGCGAAGCCGGCAAGACCCTTGCCGACGGTGTCGCCGAAGTACGCGAGGCGGCGGATTTCTGCCGCTATTACGCGGCCCAGGCCGAGCGCGAATTCGAGGCTCCGGTGCGTCTGCCCGGACCGGCAGGCGAGACGAATCATCTCGGCCTCAAGGGGCGCGGTGTGTTTGTCTGTATCAGTCCGTGGAATTTCCCGCTGGCGATCTTCACCGGCCAGCTGGCGGCGGCGCTCGCCGCGGGCAATGCGGTGATCGCCAAACCGGCGGAACAGACGCCCCTGATCGCCTATGAGGCGGCACGGCTGTTCTTCAAGGCCGGGCTGCCGGTTGATGTGCTGCACATCCTGCCCGGACGCGGCGAGAGTGTCGGCGCGGCGCTGACCTATGATCCGCGCACGGCGGGCGTGGCCTTCACCGGCTCGACCGATGTTGCCCGCATGATCAATCGCTCCCTTGCGGCACGCGATTGCGCGATCGCACCGTTGATCGCCGAGACCGGCGGGCTCAATGCCATGTTCGTCGACACCACGGCGCTGCGTGAACAGGTGGTCGATGATGCCGTGCTGTCGGCCTTTGGCTCGGCGGGGCAGCGCTGTTCGGCGCTGCGCATTATCCTGGTGCCCGAGGATATTGCCGACGAGATGATCAAGGCCATTGCCGGCGCCATGGATGAGCTGGCGATCGGCGATCCGGCCGACCCGGCCACCGATGTCGGACCGGTGATCGATGGCGAGGCGCGCGAAATCCTGTTCAGTCATATGGACCGCATGGAATCCCAGGGCGAGGTCATCCGCCATCTCGACGCGGGCAATTGGGGCGAGACCGGATGTTATTTCGGCCCGGCGCTGGTGGAGCTTCCCTCGCTCGATCTGCTGGAGCGCGAAGTGTTCGGTCCGATTCTGCACGTGATCCGATACAAGCGGCACCAGTTGCACGACATGGCCGCCGCGCTGGCGGACAAGGGCTATGGTTTGACCCTGGGCATTCACTCCCGGCTCGAGAGTTTCCACAGGCAAATCCAGTCGGCGGTGCCGGCCGGGAATGTCTATGTGAATCGGTCGATGACCGGGGCCGTTGTCGGGGTTCAACCCTTCGGCGGAGAGGGCTTGTCAGGCACGGGACCGAAGGCCGGCGGACCACACTATCTGCACCGTTTTGCGGGCGAGCGCTGTGTCACCGTCAACATCGCCGCCCAGGGCGGGGATCCGGAATTGCTCAATCTTTCCTGAGCAGGTCTCAAGCCGCACCACGCATTGTTTATGAGCCGTGCCCGGGAGATTAACCGGGTATGCCGGCTTGTGTCCGTCATTAATCGGTCATTAACTAAAAAAACCGCTTTCGACCGGTTTGCACCGTTGACCGCGGGCCAAAGGTTGATCCACTATATGTTGGGTCAGCCGGAGACGGCGACACACTATACAGGAATTTCCGGCCATTCAGGCCTGCCGGGTACGCGAATCATCCTGCGCGGACCGCGGGCAAGGATTGTCTCGGAGTTGAGGAGCATGACCATCATGACGCCACCGGATTCGGCCACCAGCCGCAAGATAGACAGCGGCGCGGACGTCGTCCGTACCCCCCGTCGCGGGCAGCCGAAAAACAATGCGGCAACGCATCTGCGCGTGGTGGAATCGATCCGCATCGACCGCAGCCGCGATGCCCTGCTGACCGAGTTCGGCAAGCGCACGCTGGAAGACCGCTATCTGCTGCCCGGCGAGAGCTATCAGGACATGTTTGCCCGCGTCGCCACGGCCTATGCCGACGATGCCGAGCACGCCCAGCGCCTGTATGACTATATCTCGAATCTCTGGTTCATGCCGGCCACGCCCGTGCTCTCCAATGGCGGCGCCGATCGCGGCCTGCCGATCTCCTGCTTCCTGAATTCCGTCGGCGATTCGCTCGACGATATTGTCGGCACCTGGACGGAGAATGTCTGGCTCGCCTCCAATGGCGGCGGCATCGGCACCTATTGGGGCGATGTGCGCTCGATCGGCGAGAAGATCGGCGTCAACGGCCAGACCTCCGGCATCATTCCCTTCATCCGCGTGATGGACAGCCTGACCCTGGCGATTTCCCAGGGCTCGCTGCGCCGCGGCTCGGCTGCCGTCTATCTCGACATCCACCATCCGGAAATCGAGGAATTCCTCGAAATCCGCAAGGCGTCCGGCGATTTCAATCGCAAATCGCTCAACCTCCATCACGGCCTCAACATCACCGACGCCTTCATGGAAGCGGTTCGCGATGACAAGGAATTCGAGCTGCTCTCTCCGAAGAGCAAGGAGGTCGTCAAGACCGTCAACGCCCGCAAGCTCTGGCAGAAGGTGATGGAGCTGCGCCTGCAGACCGGCGAGCCCTATATCATTTTCTCCGACACGGTGAATGACAACCTGCCGGCCCACCAGCGCAAGCTCGGCCTGAAGGTTCGCCAGTCGAACCTGTGTTCGGAAATCATGCTGCCGACCGGTTTCGACCACAAGGGCAAGGACCGCACCGCCGTGTGCTGCCTGTCCTCGCTCAATGCGACCAAATTCCTCGAGTGGAAGGATGATCCGACCTTTATCGAGGATATCTTCCGCTTCCTGGACAATGTGCTGCAGGACTTCATCGATCGCGCGCCGCCGGAAATGGAACGCGCTGTCTATTCGGCGATGTGCGAGCGGTCGGTCGGTCTGGGCCTGATGGGCTTCCACACCTTCCTGCAGCAGATGAATGCCCCGTTTGAATCGGCGATGGCGAAATCCTGGAACATGAAAATGTTCAAGCATATCCGCACCCATGCCGATGCCGCTTCGGTGACGCTGGCTGAAGAACGCGGGGCCTGCCGTGATGCCGAGGAGAATGGCGTCAAGGCGCGCTTCTCGCACAAGCTGGCGATTGCGCCGACCGCTTCGATCTCGATCATCTGCGGCGGTGTCTCCGCCGGCATCGAGCCGATCCCGGCCAATGTCTACACCCACAAGACCCTGTCGGGTTCGACCACGGTCAAGAATCCGCAACTCGAAGCCCTGCTCGAAGAGAAAGGGCTCAATACTCCGGAAACCTGGTCCTCCATCCTCGAGAATGAGGGCTCGGTCCAGCATCTCGACGCGCTCGACGAGCACGAGAAGGCGCTGTTCCGCACCGCCTTCGAGATCGACCAGCGCTGGGTGATCGAGCATGCCGCTGATCGCACGCCATTCGTGTGCCAGTCGCAATCGCTCAATGTCTTCCTGCCGGGCGATATCAATAAGTGGGATCTGCACATGCTGCACTGGACGGCCTGGGAGCGCGGCGTGAAATCGCTGTATTACTGCCGCTCCAAATCGGTCCAGCGCACCGCCTATGCCGGTTCGCAGAACAAGTCCGAGATCGAGGAGTCGCTCGCGGCCGCGGCCCCGACCGATTACGAGGAATGCCTCGCCTGCCAATAGGTCTCGCATCGCAACTGATTGAAAAGCGCCGGTTTCCCGCTTCGGGATGCCGGCGTTTTCATGTCCGGCCTGCACCGGAACCATTGGCGTGCTGGCGAGAAATCTGCCCGCCCGGCTTGCAATCTGGTGGACTCAACGTCGCGAAGCGCATTAACCTCACTCTCCTTGAGGGTGAATCCGGGTGCAGGGGCGCTGTGGATTTGCTTGTATCGCTTCTGGGGAGAGCGCGATGCGTCTGGGACGAACATCACAATTGCTTTGCGCCGGCGTCATTGCCTTCGCCGGGACCAGCTATGTGCTGACCACTCCCGGTTCGGCGAGGTCCGAATGGGCCTCGACCAGCCAGATGATCCAGGGCCAGTTTGAAACCCAGCCCACCGTCCGCCCGCTCTCGCCATCTGCTGCCCGTGTCGCCATGACGGCGTTGTCGCTCAATTCCGGCGATGCTGATCGCGACGCCTTTGCCGCGATGACCGTGGAGCCGGCGGCGCAGTTCGATATGGGCGCGGCCGGTACGATCAAGATCGCCCTGCTCGATGAAGCCGCGCGCGATGCGAGTTTCGGCATTGTGCGTCCGGGTGAGGGCGAGCATTCGCCGGTGGTGGTCAATCCCGCCGCCCGCGAGACCGTCGTCGCGGTCAATTACGAACGGGCCTTCGTTTCACGCGGCGAGGGCGATGAGCTGGATGTTTCCCTGACGCCGCGCGCCGGGGTCAGTGTCGGTCCCGATGGCTCCGCCGCCGGTGCCGGTGCCGAGGTCCGCATCGGCCGCTATCTCGCTGATGACTATCCCAGCTGGTACGTCTTCGCTGGCGCCGACCGCCGCGCGCTGATGTATGATCCGGCCCAGGGCATGGATTTCAACCGCGCCGTCTACATGACCGATCGTGAAGTGATCGGCGATGCCCAGGCCGGCGTCGCGGTCCGCGTCGGCGAGGTCGATCTCTCGCTCGCCTATGTCCAGCGCAATTACCGCTATGTCGTCGGCGTCGACAAGTTCCGCGAGAATGAGCAATTCGGTGCCGTGACCGTGAATTGGCGCTGGTAGACTCACTTTTTCCCCGACAAACTCACGCCAACCCGCATCTAGCTGTAGACGTTTTGCTAACCACAGACGCAATATGTTGTGTGTCGGGTCGAAACCGATTCCCATTTGCCTGAGGTGAGCCGCTATGACCGAGAAATCCGCTGACATTCCGGGTCTGATGACCCTGAGCCACGCCTACAAGCCTTTCCGCTATCCGTGGGCGCATGATTTCTGGAAGAAGCAGCAACAGGTTCACTGGATGCCGGAAGAAGTTCCGCTCGGTGAGGACTGCAAGGACTGGGCGACCAAGCTCAATGACAATGAGCGCAATCTGCTGACCCAGATCTTCCGCTTCTTCACCCAGTCCGACATCGAGGTGAACGACAATTACATGGAGCGCTATGCGCGCGTCTTCAAACCCGTCGAGGTGAAGATGATGCTGTCGGCCTTCTCGAATATGGAAACCATCCATATCGCGGCCTATGCGCTCCTGCTCGAGACGATCGGCATGCCCGACTCTGAGTTCTCCGCCTTCATGGACTACAAGGCGATGGCCGATAAGCATGATTTCATGCAGAAATTCGGCGTCGACACCAATGAGGACATCCTGCGCACCGTCGCCATGTTCGGCGCCTTCACCGAAGGCCTGCAGCTGTTCGCCTCCTTCGCCATGCTGATGAATTTCCCGCGCCTCAACAAGATGAAGGGCATGGGCCAGATCGTCACCTGGTCAATTCGCGACGAGAGCCTGCATTGCGAAGGCATGATCAAGCTCTTCCACGCCTTCGCCGAGGAAACCGGCGCGCTGAGCCAGGCGGTCAAGGATGATATCGTCGATTGCTGCCGCACCGTGGTGGCGCTGGAAGACAAGTTCATCGAGCTCGCCTTCGAGATGGGCGAAGTCGAGGGCATGACCCCGGCCGATATCAAGACCTATATCCGCTATATCGCCGACTGGCGTCTCGGCCAGCTCGGCCTGCCCAAGATCTACAATATCGAGAAACACCCGCTGCCCTGGCTGTCGGAAATCCTCAACGGCGTCGAGCACGCCAATTTCTTCGAAGCCCGCGCCACGGAATATTCCAAGGGCGCCACCAAGGGCGACTGGCACGGCGATGAGGGCGTCTGGGCCCTGTTCGACCAGGGCAAGTCGAAGAAGGTCGAGCCGGCGGAGTAGGGGCGCCGATCCAGACTCATCTTCGCCAAAGACCCAAACATTTGTCATCCCCGCCGGATGTCCGGCCTTGAGCCGGACGCAGAGCGGGGACCTACCCGCTCATCCAGCTCGTCTCACGGGTAGGTCCCTGATCTGCGTCCCGCTTTCGCGGGACATTCGTCAGGGATGACAACGGGTTGTATTTTGAATCAGCGATGTCGAGGCACGCAACCATGTGTCTGGGGGCATTGCGGACGATCCGTCGGGAAGTCTGCGCTTGTATGTTGCTGTATGTGTCCCTCGGGACCGTCCACAACCCGGTGAAGCCCGGCTCCTGAGAGCCAATTAAGGGCGGCCTGATCGCGGCCGGCCCGGCGCCACCCCTTCGCCCTTTCCTGTGCACCGTCCGGGGCGGAAGGTGGAACTATTATGGGCGCGTCCGGCAGGGGCAGGGATAAGTTGGTGGTGCGGTGAGGCAAGTCATTGTCATCGCTACTAAAATAACCAAACTTCTCGGGGGCATGCTCCCGCTTCAGCGGGTGCGTGTCCCCATTTCGTGGACGAGTATCCACCACGCAAAACGGGACACGCACCGGCCATGCGGCCGGAGCATGTCCCGCCTGTCAGATCACCGCCTCGCCGGCTGGCTCCCTCATATTATAGCTCGAGGCCATCACCCGGCCGTAGGCGCCGCCATTGGCGATCAGGAAGACGTCGCCCTCATAGCTTTCCGGAAGCAGGCGCTGGGCGCCCATCCGGTCGGCGGTCTCGCAGATCGGGCCGACGATATCGGCGACGTATGCCGGGGCGTCGTCGAGGTGAGTGAGGTTGAAGATCTCGTGGCGGGCGCCATAGAGGGCCGGGCGGATCAGGCTGTTCATGCCGGCATTGATACCGACAAAGCGCGCATCGGGTGTCTGTTTCAGCTGGGTGACGCGGGCCAGCAGCACGCCGGCTTCGGCGATGATGAAACGGCCCGGCTCGAGCCAGAACCGGTATTGCGGGAAGGCGGTGTGCAGGTCGGTGAGCACGGTGCCGAGGGCCTCCATATCGATGCGGCGGGCACCGGAGGCCTCGTCGACACCCAGGCCGCCTCCAAGATCGAGAATGCGCACATCGGGCAGGGCCCGCGCCGTCTCGGCCAGGAAAACGCCGACCCGGCGCCAATGATCGGGATCGCTGATGCCGCTGCCGGAATGGACATGCAGGCCGATGATTTTCGCGCCGGCCTTCGCGGCCAGTTCGATGCCCTCGGGCAGTTCGTCGGCGTGCAGGCCGAACTTGGCGTCGGGGCCTGCGGTGCGGACATGCTTGTGATGGCCTTCGGGGCGCTGGGGATTGATCCGCAGCGTGATTTCCCGGCCGGCGAAAATCTCCGGCCAGTGGCGCAGCGGGTGCAGCCCGTCGAGGGTGACATGCACGCCCAGCGCCATCGCCTCGGCATATTCGGCGCGCGGCGCGAAATTGGGCGTGAACAGGATGCGGTCCATGGGCAGGTCCGGCACGGCCGCCATCGCCGCATGAACCTCGCCGATCGAGACGCATTCGACGCCAAGCCCGGCGGCGACGGCGGTGCGGATCACATCGGGATGGCCATTGGCCTTCATCGCATACCAGCCGCGGTCCAGATGCGGCAGCGAGGCGACGGCTTCGGCGCGTGCCTTCACGGTCTCCAGATCATAGACATAGAGCGGCGCATCAGACGGGCACAGCGCCAGCAGGGCGTCGCGCTTGCTGCGCCACCAGGCGCCCGGTCCGGCCGCGCCGGTATCGGCATCAATCTGGCCGATCTCGCGCCAGCTCGGGCCGAAGGTCGGGTCGAGCGGCTTGGGCTGGATCAGTTGGTCGTGCAAACGGCGGCAGAGCGGCTTGCCCTGGTCCTCGTCGACGACGACGGTGAGATTGAGATCATTCGCCGCCTGGCTGATCAGGCGGACGGGATAATGGGCAAAGGCCTCCATTGCCGGCCCGAGCTGGGCCAGCAGGGCACGTACGCCGCGCCCGACCATGGAGACGGCCGCGCAATGCTCGATCATCTCGACGCGGGCAATGGTGGCGAGCTCGTCCTGCAAGGCTGCCAGTACGGCCGGCGTGAGGCTTGGATCGGCATCGAGCGAGACTGTGACACTGGTCTGCGAGGTCGAGACCAGGTCGATCGAGACGCCATGGCGGGCGAAGGGTTCGAACGCGCTGGCGAGGAAGCCGGCCGCATGCCACATGCCGTCGCTGTCGAGGGTGATCAGCCGGACGCCGAACTTGACCGAGACGGCTTTCAGGCGCGGTGCGTCTTCTGACGGGGTGGCGCTGATCGTGGTGCCGCTCATTTCCGGGCGGTGGGTGCACAGCACCTGCATCTCGATCCCGGCCTGGCGCACCGGTGCGATGGCGCGCGGATGCAGCACGGAGCCGCCCATGGAGGCGATCTCCTGGGCCTCGTCATAGCTGAGGGCCTTGATCTGGCGCGCCGCGCCGGTCAGCCGCGGATCGGCGGAGAAGAAACCGGGCACATCGGTCCAGATTTCCAGCCGCTGCGCCCCGAGCTTGGCCGCGAAACAGGCGGCTGAGGTATCGGAGCCGCCGCGGCCGAGCAGGGCGGTATCGCCGTCGGGGCGGCGGGCGATGAATCCCTGGGTCAGCACGGTGTCGAAGGCCGGGCCTTGCAGACGGGTTTGCAGTGCCGGGTCGGCCGAGTAGTCGCAATCAGCGCTGAGATAGCCATTGACCGCGCCGGTGGTGCGGCTGGCCAGCAGATCGCGGGCATCGAGCCATTGGCAGGCGGTGCCTTCCCGGTTGAGCCAGGCGGCGCCAAGACTGGTCGCCATCAGCTCGCCCTGGGCCATGATGCGGGCCCGCAGGCGCGGCGAGGCATCTCCCGTCAGCGCCACACCGGCCCGCAAACGGGCCAGTTCGCCAAGGAAGGGCGCCAGCACTGTCTCGCCATCAATGTCGAGTTCGTCAGCCAGATCAAGATGTTGAACCTTGATCGCATCCAGCTCCGCCTCGCCATCGCCGGCGATGGCGGCGGCAATCAGGGCTTCGAGCCGGTTGGAAATGCCGGCAATGGCGCTATGGACGACGAAGACGCGCTTGCCCTCGGCGCGCAGGGTCTCGATGCGTTTGGAGATGACGCGCCAGTCGGCCAGCGATTTGACGCTTGTGCCGCCGAATTTCAGAACGATCCAGTCTTGCGCGTTATCCATGGTGACCTCCAACCCACATGAGGGTGCCCGGCTGCCTTACAGGCCTGGTGGCTTGCGGCCAACGCCTGTTTGGCCCTCCGTGTGTTATTGCTCCCATACTGCCCGTATCCGGGAGTTTCGCGTTTACCCCTGCTGCAAAATCGTGCATGAGACTGGCGATGATGCCTTTTGAAATCGCGAAAACGCCTTCCGACGCCGTGGACCAGCTGATTGTGCTGCACCAGGCCTCCGTTGAGCGTCTCCAGACCGCTCTGAAAGCCTTCCTCGATGGCGGTCCTCCACCCTCTCCCGAAGCCCGCGCCGCAGGCGCCTTTGCCTATCCGGAATTGCGGGTCACCTACCTGCCCGACGGGCCGCCGCCGCCGGTCAGCCGCGCCTTCGGCAAGTTCACGGATACAGGCGTTTACGCCAATACGATCACGCATCCGGAATTGTTCCGCGACTATCTGATCGAGCAATTGACGCTGCTCAATGACGAGTATGCGATCACGATCGAGACCGGATTGTCCGATGTCGAAATGCCGTTTTCCTACGTGCTCGACGGCGCCGATGATCTCGACATGGATGCGGCGAGCCCGGCCGAGCTGGTCAGCCATTTCCCCTATGCCGATCTGAGCAAGGTCAATGATGACCTGCCCAACGGGCTGAGCCCCTCGACCCCGGGCGTGGTGCGGCCGCTGAGCCTGTTTGCCGCGCCGCGCGTCGATTATTCGCTGCAGCGCCTGCGCCACTATACCGGCACGCCCTATGAGGATACGCAGCAATTCATCCTCTTCACCAATTATCACCGCTATGTCGACGCCTTCTCGGCCTGGGCGATCCGGCAGCTGAAGGAGGATAATCACTATGAATCCTTCTCCGCCGCCGGCTTTGTCGAAGTCGATGCCAAGACGCCCAATGCCCATGCCCTGGTCGAGGGTGCGCCCTGGCGGCGTTTCCAGATGCCGGCCTATCACCTCAAGGCACCGGGCGGCCGCGGCATCACCCTGGTCAATATCGGCGTCGGCCCGTCCAACGCCAAGACCATCACCGACCATCTCGCCGTGCTGCGCCCGCAGTGCTGGCTGATGATCGGCCATTGCGGCGGGCTGCGTCATTCCCAGCGGCTCGGCGATTATGTGCTCGCCCACGCCTATCTGCGCTATGACGGCGTGCTCGACGAGGATCTGCCGATCGAGGTTCCCGTGCCGCCGATTGCCGAGATCCAGATCGCGCTGGAAAGCGCTGTGGCCCAGGTCAGCGGTGACAAGGGCGAGGCCCTCAAGGCGCGCCTGCGCACCGGCACTGTTGCCACCTTTGCCGACCGGAACTGGGAATTGCGTTACGCTGCCCAGGCGCGGCGCATCAACCAGTCGCGCGCCATCGCGGTGGACATGGAATCGGCGACGATTGCCGCCAATGGCCTGCGCCTGCGCGTGCCCTATGGCACCTTGCTCTGCGTCTCCGACAAGCCGCTGCATGGCGAGCTGAAACTGCCGGGCGCCGCCAATCTCTTCTATCAACGATCGGTCTCCGAACACCTGGCGGCCGGTATCGAGACGGTGGAGATCCTCAAGCGGGACCGCGGCGCGGCGCTGCATTCGCGCAAGCTGCGCAGTTTCGACGAGCCGCCCTTCCGCTAGGATCCGGGCTGTTCCCGGGCGGGCATTTTGCCTAGTCTGGTCCTCCAGCTATGGGAATTTGCCATGTCGTCCACTGCTTCCAGACTGCCCTCATGGTTCAGCCGTGCTGTCGTCGAGGCGGCGCTGATTGTGTTCGCGGTGGTGCTCGGCTTCATCGTCAATGAGTGGCGCGAGGATGTCGCCGACCGGCACGCCGCGGAAATCGCGATGGGCCGGGTCGTGGCCGAGATGGAAAGCAATATTGGCCGGCTCGAAGCGGTGGCCAGCTATCACGAGGCCGTGGTCGAACGGATCCAGGACCGCCTGGCAGAGATCGAGGCGGAGCCGGCGACGGGCCGCAGCGTGCTGTTTGACGAGCTTCCGCTCATCATGCCGCGTGGCATCAATGCGCCGGGCCTGACCAGCTTCGCCTGGGAGCATGCCCAGCAGCACGGTCATCTCGATGTCCTGCCCTACGAGACGGTGTCGGAAACGGCGCGGGTCTATACCTTGCAGGAAAGCGGCGTTGAGGCGACCTGGCGGCAGATCGTGGATCTGGTCTTCTCCGGTCCGCAGGTGATGCGCGAAGAAGACATCACGCCGAGCCTGAGATTCACGCAGATCGGCTTCCAGGAACTCGCCTCGCAGGAGCGTTTCCTGATCGGCCAGTACCAAACCGTGGTTGATGAGCTGCGCGCGGACGGTCTTGGGTCGGAATAAACACCAGCCCGGAACCGGTCTGAAGGGGAACTCGCGGCAAATTTCCGCTTCCGGCCTTGCCGGAGACGAGGCGATTGCGTACCTCCAAGACATGACACGGATCCAGTCCCTCGACGGCGTTCACAATTTTCGCCATTTCCATGGCTATGAAGCCGCCGATGGCACGCGCGTACGCCCGGGCCTTTACCGCTCCGGCCATTTCTCGCGCTCCAGCGAAGCTGACCGGGATCTGGTGCGCACGCTGGGCATTGCCGTGATTGCCGATCTGCGCCGGCCGCGTGAGCGCCAGGCGGAACCCTCGGCCTGGCCCGAGGATCATGCCCTGCGGGTGATTTCCTCCGACGCCGATGATGATGGCGAGCCGCCGCACCTCAAATTCCTGCGTACCGGCGATCATTCGCTCGAAGCCGTGCGCGGCTATATGCAGAGCGCCTATCGCCGTATCCCGCGCGAAAAGGGCAATCAGTCCGTCTTCCGTGAGGGTTTCAAGGCCCTGGCCTCGGGCGAGGCCGATAGTGGGTTTCTGGTCCATTGTGCCGCCGGCAAGGACCGGACCGGGATTTTCTGCGCCCTGGTGCTCGAGGAGCTCGGCGTCGATCCGGACGCGATCATCGAGGACTACCTGCTGACCAATGCGGCCGTCGATTTCGACACCCTGGTGCCGATGGTGCGCAAGCGCCTGAAGGATGATTACGGCAAGGTGATGCCCGACGAGGTGATGCGCGCCTTTCTCGGTGTCGAGGCCGACCTCCTGCGCACGGCCCTCACCACGATTGGCGATCGCGATGTCTATCTGCGCGATGTGCTCGGGATTACCGATGCCGAACGCGCCGCCCTGCGGGAGCGCTGGCTGCAGCGATGACGCCGATGCTGCAGGCCGCTGCATTGCCCCTGCTCGAGATCGTCCGGCCCTGGCGCGACCCGATGCTGGCCTTTGCGCCCCTGGCGGATGAGGATCGCGCCCTGTTGCTCCATGATGGCCGCAATGGCCGTGCCCGGATCTTCGCGCGGCCTTGCCAAACCTTCGACGATGGATCGCGGACCGGGTTTGAAACCCTGCAGGCGGATTTTCGCAGTGGCCGGGCCGAGGGCGTGCTGGCGGGCCTGTTCGGCTATGATCTGGCCGGCGCGTTCGAGGCGATTCCCTCCCATGTGGCACGCTGGCCGGCGCTCGCCTTTGCGCGTTATCCCGCCTGGGCCGAGTTCGACCAGGCGGCCGGAACGCTGACCGTGCGCGGCCACGACCGGGAGCGGGCGATGCAACTGGCCGATATCCTGTGTGCGGACCGGGCGGCGCCATCCATCGCTGTGACCGGCACCGCCAGCTGGTCGCCGCGCTGGTCCCAGACCCGATATCTGGCTGCGGCCCGCAAGGCGCGCGATTATGTTCATGTCGGCGATGTGTTCCAGGTCAATCTCTCGCAGGCCTTTGACGCCG
>NZ_JBLWTD010000027.1:0-37587 GCF_048270265.1 Maricaulis sp.
CCTCTCCCATCAACACAACAACCCCTCCCTTGTCATCCCGGACGGATGCCCCGCGCAGGCGGGGCGCCGATCCGGGACCTACCCGCTGCTCCAGCTGGTCTCACGGGTAGGTCCCGGATCTACGCCCGGATCGCTGCCGCGTCCGGGCATCCGTCCGGGATGACAAGGGGTTTGGATATTCAAAAGCAAAACGAGGCCCACCATGCCCCAAACCCTGCTGATCGAGGGTCATGCCAGTGTGTTTGATCTGGCCGATCTGGCTGGCGATGTCGTGCGCCGCGGCGCCTTTGCCGCCAGCCTGCGTCATCGCCGCAATGTGCCGATGCTGTTCCAGCACGAAGCGTCCGAGCCCGTCGGGGTCTGGCGGGAGCTGCGGGAGGATCAGCGCGGGCTTTATGTCCGCGGCGAGATCCTGGCCGAGGGGCCGCGCGGGCGTACCGCCCTGTCGCTGGTCAAATCCGGCGCCATTGACGGGCTGTCGATCGGCTTTCGCACCAAACGCTTTTCCGGCCGCACCCCGCGCGGGCGCGAGCTGATTGAACTGGATCTGTGGGAGGTCTCGATCGTGACCTTCCCGATGCTGCCGCAGGCCCGCCTGCGGCTTGTCTCCCAACCGGCCATCGCGGCCTGACATGTGAAGGATCATCATGACCAAGGAAACCAAGATGAGCCCGGTCTCCGGCGAAACCCGGGCCGCGCTCGGCGAAGTGCTTGCTGCCTTCGAGGCCTTCAAACAGGCCAATGACCAGCGCCTCGGCGAGATCGAGGCCAGGGCGTCGGCCGATGTCCTGCTCGACGAGAAGGTCGCGCGCATTGATGCCGCGCTCACCGACCAGAAATCCGCCCTCGACCGGCTGTTGCTCGGCGAGGCGCGTCCTGGCCTGTCGGGCGAGAATGGCTCGGCGGAGAGCGCCGCCTGGTCGCGCTATATGCGGCGCGGGGATCTGGCCGGGCTGGCGGAGGCCAAGTCGCTGAGCGCAGGCTCCAATCCCGATGGCGGCTATGTCGTGCCGGCCGAGACCGAGGCGCGCATTGACCGGCTGCTGATCGAAGCCTCGCCCATCCGCGCCATCGCCTCGGTGCGCCAGACCTCGGCACCCGTCTTCCGCAAACCGGTCTCGCGCGGCGGCGCCGCTTCGGGCTGGGTGGCGGAAACGGCGGCGCGTCCCGAAACCGGGGCGCCGAGCCTCGACCTGCTGGATTTCCCCTGCGCCGAGCTCTACGCCATGCCGGCGGCGACGCAGCAATTGCTCGATGATGCCATGGTCGATGTCGATCAATGGCTGGCCGAGGAAGTGCGCGATGTTTTCGCGGTGCAGGAAAGCGCGGCCTTCGTTTCCGGCGATGGCTCGGACAAGCCCAAGGGCTTTTTGAGCTATACCAAGGCGCTCGATGGCACGGAAAGCTGGGGCGAGATCGGCTATGTGCCGACCGGCACGGATGGCGGCTTCGACGCCGATGATCCGGCCGATGCGCTGATCGATCTGATCTATGCGCCCAAGACGGGCTACCGTGCCGCGGGCCGTTTCGTGATGAACCGGCGCACCGTCTCCGCCGTGCGGCGCTTCAAGGATGCCGACGGCAATTATCTCTGGCAGCCCTCCCTGTCCGAGGGCGGCAGCTCGACCCTGCTCGGCTATCCCGTCACCGAGGCCGAGGACATGCCGGATATCGGTTCCGGCAGCTATTCGATTGCCTTCGGTGATTTCGCCAAGGGCTATCTCGTGCTCGACCGCCAGGGCGTCGAGGTTCTGCGCGACCCGTATTCGGCCAAGCCCTATGTGCTCTTCTACACCACCAAGCGTGTTGGCGGCGGGGTGCAGGATTTTGCGGCGATCAAGCTGTTGAAGTTTGGCGTGAGCTGATCATCTGAGGAAGGGCACGTTCTGCCTGCCTAGAACAGGGAGAACGTGCCGTCCTTTGGCGGCAGGCGGTTATGGAGCAGGGCATTCGCGATCACGGTGAAGCTCGCAAACAAGATGAGCGGAATGGTTATCCAGAGCGGCAGCGTGATCGGGCCGTTCAGGGCGGCAACGGCCAGTGTGCAGACGATGATGGAAAAGCCGAAGCCCAGGGCCCGGCCAACGCCCGGGCCGTAAAACCCTCCTGAAGCGGTCTGCCAGGCGGGCAGCGCGTCTGAAAACTCACGCGGGGCCCAGCGGACCAGACCGAAAAACAGCGGCCAGGGCGTGTGATCCGGCGGCAATTTGAAGATCTGGCGCCGGCTGATGCTCCGCAAGAGCGGCAGAGCGATCACCAGTATGCCCACGCTGAGACCGAGAGGTCCGAACATTGCCCATTCCGGAGAATGCCGGATCAGCAGGGTCGCCGCGATGATGGTCAGGATGACGGCGCCGAGATGGCCGACGATCTCGGACCACAAGGCGAGTTTCGCCTCCGGCGGGAAGCCGTTGTCTGCGGCGTCATCCGTCATTTCCGCCCCATCTCCCGCTGCACCGCCTCGATCAGCGCGGCCTCCGCGGCATCGCTGACGGCATCGCCGGCCTCGGTGCCATGCGTCGCCTCGACGCTGGGCAGATCGAAGAAAACCCGGCGGATATAATTCTCCACCGGCCGCATCCAGACCGCGGTGCCAACAAGGCCCGGGATCAGCCAGACCAGCACGACGGATCTCGCTTCCATCATCGGCGGATCAATCAGGCCGGCGGCCGTGAAACCGTAGAATACCAGACCCCAGGCCAGCGCGATGGCTGGCAAACCGCAGATGGCGAAGGCCACGACCCAGGCCTGCAGCGCATTGAGGCGGCCGGGGCCGGGCGTGCTCATGCGCGGCTTTTGATCCAGGCAAAGAAGGTGCTGACCGTGAAGATCAGTGCCAGCACAAATGAAAAGCTCCAGCCGGGAAAGCCGAAGGTCATTTGCACACTGCCCAGCGCCGTACAGGCCGCCGCAGCGCCGCCATAGAGCCGCACCTGGCGCGTGAAGCGTCCGCGATCATTTTCGTTTGAACCGGAGTCCGTCATGTCTCTCTCCCTTGTCTCGCCGCCCGTGGCCGAGCCGCTCTCGCTTGAGCAGGCCAGGGCGCGTCTGCGTATCGCCGATACCAGCCAGGATGCGCGCCTGACGCATCTGATACGAAGCGCGCGCCAGCGTGTCGAGGGGGATACGGGCCGCGCCTGTCTCTCCCAGACCTGGCTGGAACGGCGCGATGCCTGGGATGGCGATGGGCGGCTCTGCGCCTTCGGCACCCAGTTCAAACTGCCCAAACCGCCGCTGATTTCCATCGACGCCATCACCACCTATGCCGCCGATGACACGCCGACGAGCCATGATCCGGCGGATTTCTTCATCGACACGGCTTCCGAGCCAGGCCGCCTGGCGCTGCGTCCCAACGGGCATTTCCCCCAGCCGGGCCGCAGCATTGCCGGCATCGAGATCCGCTTCACCTGCGGCTATGGCGACGATCCCGACGACGTGCCCGCACCCCTGGTCGAAGCCATCGGCCAGCTGGTCGAGGCGATGTATGAGGGCGGGCTGGATGTTGGCATGCCGGCCTCGGTCAAGGCGCTGCTCAGCCCATGGTGGAGGATCTCGCTATGAGCGCGCCCGAGGCCGATCTGATCGCGGCGCTCAGCGCGGCGATGTTGGCGGACGGCGCGGTGAAGGCCGTGCTCGGCGACCCGGTGCGCCTCTACGCCGAGCGCTCGCGCAGCGCCGCTTACCCGCACGCCAGCTGGGGCCGCTCGGAAACCCTGGCCCGCGATGCCGATGATGTGGCGCTGATCGAACACCGTCTCAGCCTGGAAATCTGGTGCCGCGATGGCGATCCCCACGCCATCACCGGCCAGCTGCGCGAAGCCCTGCGCGGGCTCGACCCGGTATTGCCGGAACCCTGGACGCTGGTCCTGCTGGCGCCGGCCTATAGCGATGTCTTCGCGACGCGGGACCGGCGGGTGAAGCGCGGGCTTATTCGCTTGCGGGCGGTGATGGGGTGCATTTCGACCTCAAGCTGACCCCTTGTCATCCCGGACGGATGCCCCGCGCAGGCGGGGCGCAGATCCGGGACCTACCCGTCAGACCAGCTGGAGCAGCGGGTAGGTCCCGGCCCTACGCCCGGCCCAGGGCCGGGCATCCGGCCGGGATGACAAGTGATTGTGAATTTTGAACTTTTAAACCCCCGGAGGACTCACCCATGACCATCCAGTCCGGCAAGGACATTCTCCTCAAGATCGGCGATGGCGGCGATCCGCAGGCTTTCACGGCTGCTGCCGGTCTGCGCATGAAGACGATCTCGCTCAATGCCCGCAGCGTCGATGTCACCACGGCGGACAGTCCGGAAGGCTGGCGCGAATTGCTGGCCGGGGCGGGTGTGAAGACCTGTTCTGTCTCCGGGGCCGGCGTGTTTGTCGATGCCGCCAGCGATGCGCAGGTCAGGCAGGCCTTTTTCGACCAGGCGGCGCGGGACTGGCAATTGATCATCCCGGATTTCGGCGTGATCGAGGGCGCCTTCCTCGTCGCGGCGCTGGATTATTCCGGGCGCCATGATGGCGAGGCGGCCTGGTCGATGACGCTGGCTTCGGCCGGGCAATTGAGCTTTGGAGCGATCTGATGGCCAATCCTGCCCGCGGCGAAACCACGCTGGAGATCGGCGGGGTGACGCATACGCTGTGCCTGACGCTCGGCGCCCTGGCCGAGATCGAGGCGCTGTTCGAGGACGGCGCCCGGCTCGATGCCCGCAATCTGGTCACCGTGCTGGGCGTGCTGCTGCGCGGCGGCGGCTCGACCATCACCGAGGCGGAGTTGCGCGCGGCACCGCTCGACCCACTGGCGGCGGCGTCGGCGATCTCGACCTGTTTCGAGACCGCGCTATGAGCCGGCCCGACTGGCTCGCCGCCCTGCGCCTGGCGGCGCGGATGGGCCTTGCGCCGGCCGAGTTCTGGCGTCTGAGCCTGATCGAATGGCGCGCCCTGGCGGGCGCCCATGATGCCCGGCCGCTCAGCCGCCGGGCCCTGCAAATCCTGATGGCCGATTATCCGGACAAGACCTGATGACTGATTTCACCGACCAGACCGAAAGCGCTGGCGAAGCCCTCGACGCGCTCGCCGACGGCCCCGCCGCCCGCGCCAGCCAGGCCATCGAGGTTGCCTTCGAGCGCACCGGCGAGAGCATCGAGCGCGCCTTCGAGCGCGCCGCCCGTTCCGGCGAGACCAGTTTTTCGCGCCTCACCGAAAGCATATTGCGCGACATGGCGCGGCTGGCCGCCGAGCAATTGATCGAGAAACCGCTGAGCGGCGCGATCCAGTCCGCCCTCGCCAACATGCCCTTCTTCGGCGCCCGCGCCGAGGGCGGACCGGTGACGCCCGGCGGCGCCTATCTGGTCGGCGAGCGCGGGCCGGAACTCTTCACGCCGCCCGGCGCCGGCAGCATTGGCGGGGCGGCACCGAATATCACCGTCAATCTGGCGCTGGGGCCGGGCGCGGATGCGCGCGCGGTCGAACAATCGCAGGCGCGGATCAGCCGCGCCCTGGCCCGCGCCGTTGCCAGAGGGAGCCGCTATCTATGACCGCCTTCCACGAGATCCGCTTCCCCTTCGCCGTCGCCCTCGGCGCCGTCGGCGGGCCCCGGCGGCGCACCGAGATCGTCACCCTGGTGTCGGGCCGCGAGGAGCGCAATTCGCCCTGGGCCGACAGTGTGCGCCGCTGGGATGCCGGCCCGGGCGTCAAATCCCTCGACGATCTCAATACGCTGATCGCCTTCTTCGAGGCGCGCCGCGGCCGCCTGCACGGTTTCCGCTTCCGCGACCCGATCGATAACCGCTCCTGCGCGCCGTCCGCTGCGCCATCCATGCTGGATCAGGTTATCGGGACCGGGGACGGGGTGAGGGCGGAATTCCAGTTGGTGAAGCATTATGCCAGCGGCGGTGAGAGCTGGACGCGCAGCATTGCCAAGCCCGTTGAGGGCACGGTGAGTGTCGCCGTCGATGGCGTCGAGACGGAGGGCTCCGTCGATCATGCCACCGGCCAGGTCAGCTTCGCTGATCCGCCCGCCGACGGGGCCGCGATCACCGCCGGTTTCGCCTTCGATTGCCCGGTACGCTTCGACACCGACCAGCTCGACATCGCCCTCGACGCCATTGGCGCCGGCGCCGCACCCAGCGTGCCGCTGGTCGAATTGCGGCTGTAGTCGGCGCGCCGGCGAGGGACGTGTACCTCTGGTACGCGTCCCCGGGGAGAACCGCATTTTTCCCGGGACAGGTACCGGAGGTCCCTGTCCCTCTTGGCGCCTTACGATCCTCACCATCTCCGCCCCCTTCGGGGGCACCTCTTCCATCAAGGAAGAGGAGGGTGCTTTGCTTTCTCTACGCATTTTTCTTCAACCAAACCAACCCCTTTTCATCCCTGACGGATGGCCCGACTTGATCGGGCCGCAGATCAGGGACCTACCCATGGATCCAGCTGGAGCAGCGGGTAGGTCCCGGATCTACGCCCGGATCGCTGTCGCGTCCGGGCATCCGTCCGGGATGACAAGGGGATGGGTATTGAAGGTTTAACCCCATGCTCACCATCCCCCTTGCCATGCAGGCATCACTCGATGCCGGCGTGACAACTCATGCCTGGTGCTGGCGCGTCACGCGAACCGATGATGCCGTGTTCGGCTTCACCGATCATGACCGCGATCTCGAGATTGACGGTCTCATCTACCGCGCCGGCAGCGGCTTTGGCGGCGCCGGGGCCGAGGCGGCGCCGGGGCTGGCGCCGTCGCAGACGGATATGGCCGGCGCGCTCGATGATGCGGTGTTGACCGAGGCCGATCTGGCAGCGGGGCTGTGGGGCGGCGCTCGGGTGGAGTGCTGGCGGGTCGACTGGTCGGACACGGATTTGCGGGTGCTGGTTTCCACCGGTGAGCTGGGCGAAGTCCGCCGGCTTGACGGGCGGTTCGAGGCGGAATTGCTCGGCCTGGCGCACCGGCTGGAACGGCAGACGGGCCGTGTCTTCACGCGGCGCTGTGATGCGCGGCTCGGCGATGGGCGGTGCGGGGTTTCGCCGGATCATCCCGATTTCGCAACCGGTTGCGACCAGCGTTTTGCCACCTGCCGCGACCGCTTCGCCAACACCGCTAATTTCCGCGGCTTCCCGCACATGGTCGGCAATGACGTGCTGCAGGCTTCGGCCGCCAGCGAGACGATCCGCGATGGCGGGTCGAGAGGACTCTAGACATGAAACGGACAATGAATTTGCGCAGCCGCGTCCTCACCGAGGCGCGGCGCTGGATCGGCACGCCCTATCGCCATCAGGGCAGTTGCCGGGGGGCGGGTTGTGACTGCCTGGGACTGGTGCGCGGTATCTGGCGGGCGCTCTATGGCGATGAGCCGGAGGGGCTGCCGCCCTATACGCCCGACTGGGCCGAGCGCTGCGGCTCCGAGAGCCTGCTCGAGGCGGCGCAGCGGCATCTGGTCGAGATCGATATCCGCAAGGTCAAACCGGGCGATGTCTTGCTGTTCCGGCCCGAGCTGAAGGGCCCGGCCAAGCATTGCGCCATCGTTTCGGGCCCGACCGGGATCATCCACGCCTATTGGGGCCGCGCCGTGGCCGAGACTTCGCTCTCGCCCTGGTGGCAGAGACGGCTGGTGGCGGCCTTTGCCTTTCCGGAAAGGGCGCGCTGATGGCGCAGCTCGTGATGACGGCGGGACGTGCCGGGCTGTCAGCCCTGCAGGCGGCGGCACCGGCGCTGGCCAATGCGGCGGCCAATCTGGCGGTCAATGCGCTGATCGGTGGGCGCCGCCGCGAAGGGCCGCGCATGCCGGAAATCCCGGTCCAGACCTCAACTGACGGCGCACCGATGGCGCGCATCTGGGGCCGGGCGCGTATCGCCGGCCAGGTGATCTGGGCCTCGCGCTATCTGGAACATGCCACCAAAACGTCGTCGGGCGGCAAGGGTGGGCCGAGCCAGGTCGATTATTCCTATTCGATCAGTTTTGCCGTCGGGCTGTGCGAGGGCGAGATTGCCGGGATCGGGCGCGTCTGGGCCAATGGGGCGCTGCTCGATACCGCCGGTCTGGCGATGCGCGTTTATCCGGGCAGCGAGACCCAGGCGCCCGATGCCCTGATCGAGGCCATCGAGGGCGGCGAAGTGCCCGCCTTTCGCGGCACGGCCTATGTCGTGTTCGAGGATCTGCCGCTCGATGAATTCGGCCATCGCATCCCCAATCTCTCCTTCGAGGTCTTCCGCCCGGTGCGCGATGGCGTGCAGCTGGAGGACCGGGTGGCCGGCGTCAACCTGATCCCCGGTTCGGGCGAATTTGCCTATGCGCCCGAAGCGGTGATGCGCGAGCTTGGGCCGGGGCGCGAGGTAGCGGAGAACCGCAATAATGGCCGCGGCGTTTCCGATTTCATCGCCGCGATTGATGATCTGGAACGCGATCTGCCCCATTGCCGCTCGGTGCAGCTGGTGGTGTCCTGGTTTGGCGATGATCTGCGCTGCGGGCACTGCCGGATCCGCCCCGGCGTCGAGACGCAAGACAAGCAAACGCGGCCGCTGGTCTGGTCCGTGGCCGGCGAGGATCGCGCTTCCGCCTATCTGATCAGCGGTGAGGATGGACGGCCCGTCTATGGCGGCACGCCGGACGATGCCAGCATTATCGCCGCCATCACAGAGCTCAAGGCGCGCGGCTTTTCCGTGACGCTCTATCCTTTCATCCTGATGGACATCCCGGCCGGCAATGGCCTGCCCGATCCGTATGGCGCGGCCGAACAGGCGGCCTTTCCCTGGCGCGGGCGCATCACCTGCCATCCGGCACCGGGCGAGGCCGGCACGGTGGATGAAAGCGCGGCGGCTGCGGCGCAGGTTGCGGATTTCTTCGGCACGGCGTCGGCGAGTGATTATGCGGTATCGGGCGGGGCTGTGAGCTATTCGGGACCGGCCGAATGGGGGCTCAACCGCTTCATCCTGCATTGTGCGGCGTTGGCCAGGGCCGCCGGCGGGGTGGACGGATTCCTGATCGGCTCGGAACTCGCGGCGCTGACCACGGTGCGCGGCGCGGGCGGAACCTATCCCGCCGTGACGGCGCTGCGCACGCTGGCGGGCCAGGCGCGGGCGCTGCTCGGCCCGGCGACGCGGATTTCCTATGCCGCCGACTGGACGGAATATTCCGGCCATCAGCCCGGCGGCGGAGCGAAGCTCTTCCATCTCGACCCGCTATGGAGCGATGCCGACATCGATGCGGTGGCGATCGACTGGTATGTGCCGCTCTCGGACTGGCGCGGCGAGGCGGGCGAGCTTGATGCTTCGCTCGCGAGCGGACCGCATGACCGCGGCTATCTCGCGTCCAGCATCACGGGCGGCGAGGGGTTTGACTGGTATTATGCCAGCGAAGCGGATCGCGCGGCCCAGATCCGCACGCCGATCACGGATGGCGCCCATGGCGAGGCCTGGATCTGGCGCTACAAGGATCTGGTCAGCTGGTGGAGCCAGCCGCATCATGACCGGCCCGGCGGTGTGCGCTTGGAAACGCCAACCGGCTGGGTGCCGCAATCCAAGCCGATCTGGCTGACCGAGGTGGGCTGTCCTGCCGTCGACAAGGGCTCCAACCAGCCCAATGTCTTCGTTGATCCGAAAAGTTCGGAGAGCCATCTGCCCTGGTTCTCTGACGGCTCGCGCGATGATCTGGTGCAGCGGCGTTATCTCGAAGCCCTGCTGGCGCACTGGTCCGGCGACGTGGCGGCCAATCCCGTCTCCTCCGTCTATGGCGGGCCGATGCTGCCGCCGGAGCTGATCCATGTCTGGGCCTGGGATGCCCGGCCCTGGCCGGACTTTCCCGCCCGCAGCGATGTCTGGTCCGATGGCGCCAACTGGACGCTGGGGCACTGGCTCAATGGCCGCGCCGGACTGGTGCCGGTGGCGGCGATCATCGCGGACACATGCATGGCGGCCGGGCTGGCGGAATTCGACGTTTCGGCGGTCGATGACCTGGTGGCCGGCTATGTCCTGCCCCGGCCCGTGGCCGCACGCGCGGCGCTGGAACCCTTGATGGATGTGCTCGGCCTTGACGTTCTGCCACGCGCGGCATCGCTCGACTTTGCCTCGGCGAGCACGGCGATGGCGCCGCTGACCCTGGCCGAGCCGGTGCAGCCGGCCCATGGGCCGGCGGTCGAGCGGATGGATCCGCCCGTGTTTGATACGCCGCGCGAACTCAGCCTCGATTTCATCGATGATGGCGCCGAATACCGGCCGGGTCATGCCACGGCGCGGGGCCTGTTCGAGACGGTGCAGAGCCTCGCCCTGTCGGCGCCCGTCCTGGCGGACCCGTCACTGGCGCAAGGCTGGTGCCGGGACGCGCTCGCCGAGATCGAGGCCCGTCCGGCGCGGTTGGGCCTCAATCTGTCGCCCTCATTGCTGGCGCTGGAGGCGGGCGATGCGGTCAGCCTTGATGGTGAGGTGTGGCGTGCGGAAACCCTGGATGGCGGCGCGGCCCGCGCGGCCGGACTGCGCCCGCCGCGCCGGCGCTCCGGCGTCTGGCGGGGCAGTGTGGCGGGGGCCGGTGGCCCGGCGCTGCAGCCGCCCGCCCGGCCGCAACTGATCGCCCTCGACCTGCCGCTTGATGTCCGCGAGCCGGGCCCGCGCGGCGGTGTGCTCGTCGCCGGTTTTGCCGATCCCTGGCCGGGCGTGCTCGATGTGTTCGTGGAGACGGGCGAGGGCGGTTGGGACCCGCGTTGCCAGCTGCGGCGCCCGGCGCGGATCGGGGTTCTTCTGGATGATCTCGCGGCCGGCCCGATCGGTTATTGGGACGAGGCGGCGAGCATCGGGATCGAACTCTCCGGCGGCGAGCTGGCGAGCCTCACGCGCGAGGCCGTGCTCAATTGCGCCAACCGCCTGGCGGTGTCGCTGGGGGCGGGCGAGTGGGAAGTGTTGCAGTTTGCCGGCGCCGAACTGACCGGCGAGCGCCGCTACCGCCTCACCGGCTTGCTGCGCGGCCAGGGCGGGACGCCGGCCATCGGGGCGCCGGCCGGGGCGGTCTGTGTCGTGCTTGACGAGGCGCTCGCCGTCCTGCCGCTGCTGGAGCATGAAACCGGCACGCCCCTGGCCGTGCGTGCCGCCGCGGCGGGGCGGGCGGCGGGCGATGGGCAGGCCGCGGAAATCACCGTCACCGGCGAGGATCGCGATCTGTGGCCCTTCGCGGCGGTGCATGTGCGTGCCGAGCGGGCTGGCGGGAGGGTGACCGTCCGCTGGATCCGCCGCACCCGCATCGGCGGCGATGACTGGCGCGCCGCCGATGTGCCGCTGGGTGAAGAGGCCGAGGCCTGGCAGGTTGAGTTGCTGGATGATGAGCTGGCCGTGCTGAGCGAGGCGATCGCGACAGCCGAGTGGTCGATCAGTGAGGCCGATCTGGTGAGCCTGCTCGGGGCTGTGCCGGACACGCTCGAGCTGCGCATCGCCCAGATCTCCTCGCGGACGGGCCCGGGCCGCCCGGCGCGCTGCAGCTTGCCCCTGTAAGGAGCGCTCGAACGGGCCGCAGCGTGGAGCGGCATGCCCGGCATCGCCCTTCGAACTCGTCGCTTGCAATCAACCAAAAGTCGCGAATAAGTTGCAAATTGGCGAAGCGCCTGTTGTCGTGCGTGAATTGCTCGCGTGTTGACAATTGTAAACACTCTGTGCATTTAAGGATGGACGAATGGCCAGACGGCCGCGCCACCCGGACAAGGCCATTGAGGCCGCCATTGCCGAGCTGGAAGCCGCAGGATGGCGCTATGCGCCAACCGGCAAGAGTGCTCATGCCTGGGGCAAGTTGTGCTGTCGCCAGCACGACCCATCCGGCTGCACGATCTATGTCTGGTCCACACCAAGGGTTCCGGAGCGCCATGCCAGGGACATCCGGCGGGCGGGCCGGAAATGCGGTCACGCCGATCAGGGAGGCGACAATGGGTGAATTCGAGTTTTCCGTCATCGCGTCCGGGCTGGAAGCCGACAGCGAGACGGCTGCCGACCGCTTCTTCGAGGCGGGGTGCGATGACGCCACGATAGCCTTCGCACGTGGCGTCTATGTCCTCGCATTCTGCCGGGAGGCCGCTTCGTTCGAAGACGCCATCACCTCGGCTCTCACCGATGTTCGCGAAGCAGGCGCCCAGGTTGAGCGCCTCGAGCCTGATTGCCTGGTCAGCCTCTCGGAAATTGCCGAGCGTGCCGGCCTGTCGCGGGCAGCGCCCTCGCTTTATGCCCTTGGCAAGCGCGGTACAGGCTTTCCTCGCCCTGTCGCGCGCTTCACGACCAGTAGTCCGCTCTATGACTGGCACGAAGTGGCGCTCTGGCTGCACAACAAGGGTGAGCTGGACGCCTCTATCGTTGCCCAGGCGGCTTTCATCAAGTCCCTGAACCGGAATCTGGACAGGGCGGTCGCGGCTCAATAGCGCGCCAATGCGGGCCCCCTGTGGGCGGGCCTCGCTCCGTGTGTGACGGGCGCCGGTCCTGCCCCTGTGAGCGATGCTTTGCGATTGGCGGCAAAGCCCCTTACATGAACGCTGAATTGAGCTGATGGCGTGGGCATGGACGATCCTTACAAAATTCTTGGTGTGGCGAAGACGGCGACGGCGGACGAGATCCGCAAGGCCTATCGCAAGCTGGCCAAGGAACTGCACCCCGATGCCAATCCCGACAACAAGGCGGCCGAGGAGCGTTTCAAGAACGTCTCCCAGGCCTTCAAGACCTTGTCGGACCCGAAGTCGCGCGCCGAATACGATGCCGGTCAGCGCGCCGGTTTCGGTCCGGGTGCGGGCCATGGCATGGGTGCGGGCATGGGCGGCGGCGCGCGCGGCCCGTTCAATTTTCGCCAGACACGGCAGAATAATCGCGGCTTTGACGATATCTTCTCCGACCTGTTCACTGATTTCGGGGCCCAGACCCGCGAGGCACCACGCAAGGGAGCCGATGTGCGCCAGACCCTGACGATCGATTTTCTGGCCGCGGCGAGTGGCGGCAAGCATCGCGTCACCCTGCCGGGGGGGCGCGCGGTCGAGGTCGCCGTGCCTTCGGGTGCGGCGGACGGCCAGGTCCTGCGCCTGCGCGGCCAGGGCGAAGCCTCGGCGATGGGCGGTGCGCCCGGCGATGCGTTGATCGAGATCCGGATTGCCGAACACCGGCACTTTTCCCGTGCGGGTGATGATGTCCGGCTGGAATTGCCGGTGAGCCTGAAGGAAGCTGCGCTCGGCGCGAAAGTGCGGGTGCCCACGATTGACGGTCCGGTCGATCTGCAGGTGCCGGCCGGATCGAGCAGCGGCACGCTGCTGCGCCTGCGTGGCAAGGGATTTGCGAGCGGCAAGGGCAAGCGCGGTGACCAGATCGTCAAGCTGGTCGTGGCCCTGCCGCCGCGCGACGAGGCGCTGCGTGCTTTTCTCGAGACGTGGACGCCGGCTCAGGCCTATGATCCGCGCAAGGGCCTGTAGCTGCGAATGAGTGCAAGATTAGGGAGTCGTTCAGCCCGGGTTCAGGGCCGTTGCGTCACATAGAGTGCCATGTTGAGAACACTGATCATCATTGCAGCAGCTTTCACCGCCCTGGGCGTGCCGGCTGTGACGCACGCCGAAGCGGCGGGCCTGGAATTGAACCAGGGCCGCGATGTGCGCGACCGCTATACGCCGGGTGAAGCCCGCGTGCAGCGCGAGCAGGGCAATCTCGTTCCGGCGATCCGGGTGATCGGTGATGTCCGGCAGCGCTATCCGAATGCGGATGTGCTTGACGTCGAACTCGAGGGTGGCAGCGCGCCGCGCTATATCGTCAAGATACTCACCGCTGACGGCCGCCGGATCGATGTGGTGGCAGATGCCCGCACGGGCAATATATTGTCGGAACGATAGGGGAAGTCATGCGCGCTCTGATTATTGAAGACGATCCGGATCTCAATCGCCAGCTTTGCCGGGCGCTCGAGGATACCGGTTATGCGGTCGACACCGCGCTCGACGGCGAGGATGGCCATTTCCTCGGTGACACCGAGCCCTATGATGTCGTCGTGCTCGATCTCGGCCTGCCCAAGCTGGACGGCGTGAGTGTCCTGGAACGCTGGCGCAATGACGGCCGCGACTTCCCGGTCCTGATTCTCACCGCGCGTGATCGCTGGAGTGAAAAGGTTGCCGGTTTCGATGCCGGGGCCGATGACTATCTCACCAAGCCTTTCCACACCGAGGAATTGCTGGCGCGACTGCGGGCCCTGACCCGGCGCGCGGCGGGCCATTCGACCTCGACGATTGAATGCGGTGGCCTGTCGATCGATACGCGTGGCGCGCGGGTTTTCATCAATGGTGACCCGGTGAAGGTGACCTCGCATGAATTCCGCATGCTGAGCTATCTCGCCCACCATCAGGATCGCGTCATCTCGCGCACCGAGCTGGTCGAGCATATCTACGATCAGGATTTCGACCGCGACAGCAATACGATCGAGGTCTTCGTTGGCCGCCTGCGCAAGAAAATCGGGCAGGACCGGATCGAAACGGTTCGTGGCCTCGGTTATCGCCTGGTCGAACCGGTGTCGCCGCCGGTCTCGTGACCTCCCGCGTCTCCCTTGCCTTCCGGCTGTTTGCCGGCGCGGCGGCCTGGGCCCTGGCATTGTTGCTGGTCGGCGCCATCGCGCTGAGCACGCTTTACCAGCGTTCGGTGATCCGCACGCTCGATGATCGTCTGACAAGTATTGTCGGTGCGCTGGTCGCGGCAGCGGAGACGGATGAGAGCGGCGCGGTCGCCCTGGCCCGCCGGCCGTCGGACCCCGCCTATGGCCGTGTCTTCTCCGGCCGCTACTGGCAGATCGTCGATGCCGGCCAGAGCGGCGAAGACAGCATATTGATCGTCTCGCGCTCCCTGTGGGATGAAACGCTGGCGGCCTCCCAGGGCTTGCGCAACCGGGCCGAGGCTTCTCCCGGACAGATCGTGACGGGCCGTGCCAAGGGTCCGGCCGGTGAACCCCTGCGGGTCGTTGCCCAGGCCGTGTTGTTGCCGGACCGTGAAGACGTCGTGATCATGATGGCGGGCGAGGATCGCCGGCCGGCCGACCGCGATATCCGCAACTTTGCCATTACTTCAGCTGTCCTGCTGCTCGGCTTTGCTGCCGCGATCGCGGCCGGTGTTTTCTTCCAGGTCCGGATCGGGCTGGCGCCGGTTCTGCGCATGCGCAACAGCGTCGCCGATGTGCGCGAGGGGCGCAGCGAGCGCGTTGACGGTCAGTTCCCGGTCGAGCTGCAGCCACTTGCCGACGAGCTCAACGCCATGCTCGACCATTCGCGCGAGCTGGTCGAGCGCTCGCGCACCCATGTCGGCAATC
This sequence comes from Maricaulis sp., assembly GCF_048270265.1. Taxonomy (GTDB): domain Bacteria; phylum Pseudomonadota; class Alphaproteobacteria; order Caulobacterales; family Maricaulaceae; genus Maricaulis. Next base: position 15,260 of record NZ_JBLWTD010000027.1, read on the forward strand.
TGGCCCACGCCCTGAAGACCCCGATCGCTGTCCTGACCAATGAGGCCCGCGAGGCCGGTGGCGGTTTCGGTGATCTGGTCAGCCGGCAGACGTCGATCATGGCCGAACAGGTTGATCACCATCTCCGCCGTGCCCGGGCCGCAGCCCACGCCAAGGCGATTGGCGCCCGCACCGAGGTCGAGCCGACCGTCGGCGATCTCGCCCGTACGCTCAACAAGATCTATGCCCGGCGCGGCGTCGCCATCGAAACCCGGCTGGAACCTGACCTGTATTTTCGCGGTGAGCGCCAGGATCTCGAGGAAATGGTCGGCAATCTGATGGACAATGCCTGCAAATGGGCCACATCCCGGGTCATGGTCTCGGCGCAGCAGGGGGCTGAAAGAAATCTCGAACTCTTGATCGAGGATGATGGCCCGGGTCTTGACGAGGCCGGCTGTGAAGCGGCGCTGCAACGCGGGGTGCGTCTGGACGAACAGGCGCCGGGATCGGGCCTTGGCCTGGCCATTGTTTCAGACCTCGCAAAGGCTTATGGCGGGGGTGTTGTATTGTCCAGATCTACACTTGGCGGGTTGTGCGTCCGTCTGACCTTGCCAACCACAGCGCGATAAAGCGGCGTTAACCCTAACTGTTGAATACTCACCGTCTGTAGTCACGGCCAATATTCACCAATGCCAAAACTTTCGCCGGCACAAAGAGGCAAGCTTGAGGCGCTCTGGCGCAGCATGCCGCCGCACATGCGCGCCAACCTGCACGGGGCGGCGCAGGCGGGTGCGGCTGAAGATCCGGCGTCACAAACCATGCTGGAGCTGTTTGGCGAGCTCGAGGACAGTCTGAACGAGCCGGCCGGTGAACTGGCCAAGGCCTATCTGTTTGAACCCTTGCGGGCCCTGACCGCTGAGCGGGACACAGTGCCCCCGTCGAAATTCCGTTTCAGCCCTGACGATCTCAGCAAGATGTGGGGCTGGCTTGGCCGCGAACTCGCCGGGGATCTGGTCGAGGAGGCGCGCAAGTGCCGCAAGCCTGCCAGCGATCCGGTCTGGCATGAATTTCGCCGCCGTGCAGCCGAGGCTCTGGCGGCGGCCGTCGCGAAGGCGGACCGGGTTCCCAAGGATGTTGTCGCCCTCGACAAGCGATTCGGATCCGATTGCCGGCCCATGCTCCATGACGCCATCGTCTTGCTGAAATCCAGCGAGTGCCTCGCGCTGGCGATGACCGATATTCCCCCCGTGGTCGACGATTTCGATTCGGTCTTGTGCGAAACGGTGCGGGAGCGCCACGAGATCCTGATCGAGGAAGCGCCGGAATCGGCCGTCTGGCTGCTCCTGCTGGTCATGGGGCGGCTGACCTCTCCCTGGCAGATTTTCCGGGTCGTGGAAAAGATCGGCCGGCGCGGCGATGATCTTGTCGTCTCCAAGACGGAGCTGGCGGCGATCGGCGATACCGTGCTCGCGGATACCGGCTATTTCGCCGCCAAGCTGAAACATCCACCGGTCGACCTTGCCGAGGCCGAGGCCTATTTCGCTGTGTTCGAGCGTTATGTCGGCTACTCGACGGGCATGGTGCAGGAATTTGGCATCCGCAAGGATGGGCGCTGGGGACGTTCGCTGTTCGGTCTGCGGGCCGAAGCCTCGAGCAATGTCGAGAAGGTGATGGAAAAGGTGCCGCTGGCGCTGGATGCCGGCCTGCCGGAGCCGCGCCGCGGCCGTAGCGGGCGCATCATTCCGGCGCAATTGCCGACGACCGAGGCCATCAACCGCGCAAGCGGGCTGCTCTATTTCCTGTTCCGGGCCCGCGAACACGCCAATGCGGCAGCCATTGCCAGTGCCCAGAAGCGGATCTACGAGCAGGTCGAGACGCGGATGCTCGAAGCGGGGAAGATGCTGGTCGACGTGGTTGCTGGCAGCAATGGCCAGAGCCGTGTCAGCGCCGAGGAGGCGCTCGCCACGGTGGCTGACCTGCTTGATGCCGCCGGCAGCAATGAAGCCGCGGCCCTGTTGCGCCGCCGCGGTGCCGCCGCCGCGGCATAGCGTCCCGACAGGCAGGCCATGCTTGCCTTCGCGGCCCGCTACCCCTAATTCGCCCCCATGACCGAGACTTCAGACACCGAGATCGCGCTCGAAGCGCGCCAGGCCGAAGCCGCACGGCTGTTTTCGCCCAGTGCCGCGCGCAATCGCGATGCGATCGGCGATCTGCTGGCGAGCTTGTTGCCACAGGGCGCGCGGGTGCTGGAGATCGGCTCGGGCACTGGCGAGCATGCTGTGGCTGTGTGCCAGCGCCGACCCGATATCGACTGGCAGCCCAGCGATCCGGACCCTGCCTCGCGCGCCAGCCAGGATGCCTGGGCTGCGGAGGCGGCTTCCAATATGCGCCCGGCCATCGACCTCGATCTGACCCGGCCGGGCTGGTCGGACGGGCTGGACGCGTTCGATGCAATTGTCTGCCTGAATGTGATCCATATTGCGCCCTGGAGCGTTGCCGAGGCGATCGCGGCGGCCAGCCGCAGCCGCGTTGTCACCGGCGGACTGGTCTATCTCTATGGTCCCTATCTGGAGGGCGAGGCGACGGCGCCCTCGAATCTGGATTTCGACCGCTCGCTGCGATCACGCAACCCGCTGTGGGGCGTACGCGCCCGTACGGATGTGGAAGCCCTGTTCGCCTCGGCCGGATGGGCGCCGCCGGAACGTTACGAAATGCCGGCCAATAATCTCTCCCTTGTCTTCCGCTACCGGAGCCTTGTCTGATGCGCCACCGCAATCGCCGCCTGGCCACGATCGCCCTTGCCGCCCTCGTTCTGGTGGCTGCCGTCTCGCTGGGCCTGTTCGCGATGCGCGATGCAGTCGTGTTCTTCTACAGCCCGAGCGAGATCGCTGCCGAGCCTCCGCTGGCCGGTGAGCGCGTGCGGGTAGGTGGCCTGGTGCTGGAGGATTCCATCGAGGGCCCCGCTACCGGTGATGGCGTGGTCTTTGTCATTACCGACCGGGTCGAGAATGTGACGGCAGCCTATGTCGGCATCCTGCCCGACCTGTTCCGCGAGGGGCAGGGCGTGATCGCTGAAGGGCGGTTCCGCGATGATGGTGTCTTCCAGGCGGAAACCGTGCTGGCCAAGCATGACGAGCGCTATATGCCGCCGGAGGTCGCCGAGGCGCTGCGCGATGCCGGGCTTTGGGAAGGCGATGAGGATGGCGCGTCCTCCGATCAAGCAGACGTGACCGCGCCGTCTCAGTAACAGGATTGGCGTTCTCGGCGACGGCCCCTATCTCTGTTGCGGCAACAGGGAGATTTTCATGGCCAGATCCGAACGCGTCGAATTTTCAGGAGCCTTGGGCGAGACGCTCGCCGCGCGGCTGGAGCTGCCCGACGGGACACCGCGCGCCTTCGCGCTGTTCGCCCACTGCTTCTCCTGTTCCAAGGATATCCACGCCGCCAGCCGGATCTCGCGGCATCTGGCCCGGGCCGGGTTTGCCGTGCTGCGTTTCGACTTTACCGGGCTGGGCCAGTCCGAGGGCGATTTCGCCAATACCAATTTCTCCTCCAATATCCAGGACCTGGTGAAGGCCGGCGAGTTTCTCGCCGCGAACTACCAGGCGCCGGCCCTGATGGTCGGTCACAGCCTGGGCGGGGCCGCCGTGATCGCGGCGGCGGCGCAATTGCCGTCGGTGCGTGCCATCGCCACCCTGGGCGCTCCGGCCGACGCCTCGCATGTCCGCCACGCTTTCCATCCCGACATTGCCGAGATCGAGGCCAAGGGCGAGGCCGAGGTGATGCTCGGCGGGCGCCCGTTCTGCATTCGCAAGCAGTTCCTCGAAGATATCGAGGGGCATTCGCTCGAGGATGCGGTCTCGGCACTCAAGCCCGCCCTGCTGATTGCCCATTCGCCGATCGACAATACCGTCGGCGTGGAGAATGCGACGCGTCTGTTCAAGGCGGCACGGCATTCGCGCAGCTATCTCGATCTCGACGGTGCCGACCATCTGCTCAGCGACCCGGCCGACGCGATCCACGCCGCCGATGTGATTGCCGCCTGGGCATTGCGCTATATCGGCGAGGACGTCCGCCCCGCCGTGCCGGGACCGGACAGAAAGGGCGGGGTCGTGGTGCGCGAGACCGGCGAGGGGGCCTATGCCAATCATGTCGTCGCCGGGCATCACCTCATGCGCGCTGACGAGCCGGCTGATCTCGGTGGCGGCGATACCGGCCCGGCGCCCTATGATTTCCTCAACGCGGCCCTGGGCAGCTGTACCTCGATCACGCTGCGCATGTATGCGGCGCGCAAATCCCTGCCGCTGGACCGGGTGACGGTCACGGTGCGCCATTCCAAGGGCGAGGCCGAGGGGCATGAGGGCAAGATCGACATTTTCGAGCGCGCCATCCGGTTCGAGGGTGATCTCGATACGGCGCAGCGCCAGCGTCTGCTGGAGATTGCCGACAAATGCCCGGTGCACCGCACCCTGCACGGCCCGGTTCAGGTGCAGACGCACGAGGTCGGTAGCCCGTTTGAAACATGACGGGTAAATTACCGCTTGTAATGTTATTGTAATGTTCGGGACACGCAGCCGTCAGCTTGCCCCTGCCTAATCTGCCCCCGGCTCGAACAAGAAAGGTCTTTCTGAATCATGATGTCAGTTTCCAAAATCCGCCGCCTTGGCGGGGTCTCCGTTCTGGTCCTTGCCGCGCTTGCTGCCGGCTCCCTGCTTGATCAGGCCGTGGCCCCTGCGCATGCGATGCAGCAGATTTCCCGCCCCGATTTCACCTCGGCCATCCCGGCCGGCGCGCCGATGTCCTTTGCCGACCTGATCGAGCATGTCAGCCCCGCCGTGGTGACGATCCAGGCCAGCTCCGTGCCCGACCCGGCCACGGGCAGCGCCGATCTCGAAAACGTACCGCCGCAAATGCGTGAATGGCTCGAGCGCCAGTTTGGCGGCCGCGCGCTGCCGCAGACGGCCCAGCCGCGCCAGTCGCTCGGTTCCGGCTTCTTCATTTCGGCCGATGGCTATCTGGTCACCAATAATCACGTCGTCGAAGGTGCGACCGAGATCACCATCGGCACGGCGGGTGGCGACACCTATCCGGCCCGCGTGATCGGCCTCGACCCGCAGACCGATCTGGCCCTGCTCAAGGTCGATGAAGACATCGATTTCCCCTTCGTGACCCTCGAGGACCAGCCGCATTACCGCGTCGGTGACTGGGTCGTCGCGGTCGGCAATCCCTTCGGGCTTGGCGGTACCGCCACGGCCGGGATCATCTCGGCCACCGGCCGCGAGATCGGCAATTCGAACTATAATGATTTTCTGCAGATCGACGCCCCGATCAATCGCGGCAATTCCGGCGGCCCGACCTTCAGCCTCGACGGCAAGGTGGTCGGCGTGAACTCGCAGATCTTTTCGCCAACCGGTGGCAGTGTCGGCATCGGCTTCGCGATTCCGTCCGATGTTGCGGCGCGCGTCGTCACGGCCCTGCGCGAGAACGGCCACGTGTCCCGTGGCTGGCTCGGGGTTGGCATCCAGAACGTTACCGAGGACATCGCCAATGCGATGGGGCTGGAAGAGAGCACCGGTGCAATCATCAGCTCCGTGGTCGCCGGCGGCCCGGCCGACCAGGCCGGCTTCGAGCGCGAGGATGTGGTGCTGGCGGTCAATGACCAGAGCGTCGAGAGTTCCCGTGACCTGACCCGCCGCATCGGCGAGTTCTCCTCCGGCACCGATGTCCGTTTCCGCATCCTGCGGGACGGCCGCGAGCGCACGTTGCGCGTCGAGCTGGGTGAACGCCCTGATGACAGCACGCTCAATCAGCTGCCAAGCCGGGAAGAGGCGGAAGCCACGGTCGATATTTTCGGCATGAGCCTGTCTGCGCTCTCCGATGAGGTCCGCGATGCCCGCGGCCTTCCGGCCGGAACGGTCGGCCTGGTGATCGAGACCCTCGAACCTGCCGGTGAGGCAGCCCGCAAGGGTCTGTCGCGCGGCGATATCATTCTCGAAGCGGGCGGTCGCGCGGTCGGATCGACCGAGGCCCTGCGTGATGCCGTCAATGCGGCCCGCGCGGGCAATCGCAGCGCGATTCTACTGCTCGTCGAGACCCAGGCCGGTCAGCGCTATATCGCGCTCCAGCTTGGCGAAGACGAATAACCGGAAGGACATGTCCATGCGTATCCTGATTGTCGAAGATGACCGCGAAGCGGCGAACTATATTCGCAAGGGTCTGCGCGAATCCGGCCATGTCGCCGACCACGCACCCGACGGGGAAGAGGGGCTGGAGATGGCCCGCGCCGCCGAATACGACGTGCTCGTCGTCGACCGGATGATGCCGCGCATGGATGGTCTGACCATGGTGGCGGCGTTGCGGGCCGATAATATCCGCACGCCGGTACTGATCCTTTCGGCCCTCGGCGAGGTCGATGACCGCGTCGAGGGACTGAAGGCCGGCGGTGATGACTATCTCGTCAAACCCTACGCCTTCGCCGAATTGCTCGCCCGCGTCGAGGCCCTGGCCCGGCGCCGTGACCCCGATGCCGTCAAGACGCGGCTCGTGGTCGGCGATCTGGAGATGGATCTGCTTGCCCGCAAGGTCGTGCGCGGCGAGGAGGAAATCCTGCTGCAGCCGCGCGAATTCCGCCTGCTGGAATTCCTGATGAAACATTCCGGCCAGGTGGTGACACGGACCATGTTGCTCGAGAAGGTGTGGGATTATCACTTCGACCCCCAGACCAATGTGATCGATGTCCATATCTCGCGCCTGCGCTCCAAGATCGACAAGCCGTTCCCGCGGGCATTGCTGCACACGGTGCGCGGAGCCGGCTACCGCCTGCAGGCCTGACCGGTCGTGAGAAATCGCGGCGCCGCCTTTCTGAGAACGACGGCCTTCCGGCAAACCCTCCTGTCGGCGGGCCTGTTCGCTCTCTCCAGCTTTGTCATCCTCGCTTTCGTCTATGTGGCGTCGGCGGGGATGATGATGCGTCGGGCCGATGAATCGATCCAGGAAGAGGTGGCCGTCCTTGAGGCCCGCTTCCAGGTCGGCGGCATCCGCGACATCAATCGCTATATCCTGCAACGCACCGTCGGCGGCGGTGCCGATTATCTCTACCTGCTGGTCCACCCCTCGGGACGGGCCCTGTCGGGCAATCTGTCCGGCCTGCCGGACGTGCAGCCCGATGATGAGGGGCGTGTGCGCTTCACCTACCGGCGGCCGCCCGCCGGCGGTACGGAAGAGACCGACAAGGATGACCGCGCCGGCCGCGGCCAGATCCTCGAACTGCCCAGCGGCTACCGCCTGTTTGTCGGCCTCGATGTCGATGACGAGAACCGCCTGGTCGGGCGGATGCTCAACACCATCCTGGCCGCCTCGGCCTTGGCGCTGGCGCTGGGTGTGGCGGCCGGCATTTTCGTCAGCCGCCGTTTTGTCCGCCGGCTGGATGGGATCAATGCCGTGGCGCGCAGCGTCAAGGCCGGCGATCTCAAGCGCCGGGCACCGCGCAATTTCACCGGCGACGAGCTCGACGAATTGTCCGAGAATTTCAATGCCATGCTCGACCGGGTCGAGGCGCTGATGCATCGCATGCGCCATACCGGCGACAGCATCGCCCATGACCTCCGCACCCCGCTGACGCGCATGCGAAACCGGCTCGACGAGGCCCTGCGCGAGGACGGTGATATCGAGGCACGCGAACAGGCGCTCGAGCGAGCCGTCGCCGACACCGATGAATTGCTCGGGATTTTCAACGCCATTCTCAGCCTGTCGCGGCTGGAGGCCGGCGAGAGCCGCAGCGCCATGGTGCGTCTCGACCCCGCCGATATCGCCACCGATCTGGCCGAGCTCTACCAGCCGGTCTGTGAGGATGAAGGCCTGTCCTTCGACGCCGAGGTGCAGCAGGGCCTCACCATGCTCGGCGATCGCGGACTGTTGTCGCAGGCACTGGCCAATCTGCTCGACAATGCGGTGAAATACACCCCGTCCGGCGGCGCCGTGGCCCTGCGCCTGCGTCAGACGGCAGACGGCATGATCGAGTTCTCCGTCACCGACACCGGTCCCGGCGTGCCCGAAGCCGACCGTGAGCGCGTGGTGCAGCGTTTCGTGCGGCTCGACAATTCACGCACCCTGCCCGGATCGGGGCTTGGCCTGTCCCTGGTGCAGGCGATCAGCGATATCCATAACGGGATATTCCGCATCGAAGAGGGGCCGGGCGTTGTCGAGGGTGAGCACGGGCCGGGCCTGCGTGCATCGCTCAGCTTCCCCGTGGCGGCCAAAGAGAACAAGCCCTAGGGGCTTTCCCCGCCCGTGCAATCACGCCAGTTTGAGCCCATGTCCGACCGTGCATTGCTCACAGCCGATCTCCCGCCCCTGCCTGGTTCGACCGCCGGGCAGTGCACGCATCTGTTCGCCGGTCTGCCGGAGGATGTGCAGGGGGCGATCAGCGGTGTGCGCCCCTTTCTCGACAGCGTCTTTGCCGCCGCGCCCTATCTCGGGCGCCTGGCCCAGCGGCGCCCCGATGGGCTGGCACTGTGTATGTGCGACAGTGCCGAGACCCGGCTGGCGGCGGTGATTGAGGCGGCCCGGAGAACCGGTGCCGAGGCTCCCGATATCGCCTGCCTTGATGCCGGCCTGCGCCAGGCCAAGGCGGATATGCACTTGCTGGTCGGGCTGGCTGATCTGGCCGGACGCTGGGACGTGGCGCAAGTCACCGGTGCGGTGACCGGATTTGCCGAAGCGGCCGTGCGGGCAGCCCTGCTTGCCCATGTCCGCTTCGCAGTGGAGGCGGGGCGGCTATTGCCGGTCGCCGATGCGGCGAACCCGCTGCCCGGCCTGTTCGTCTTTGCCCTTGGCAAGATGGGGACGGGCGAACTCAACTACTCGTCCGACATCGATCTTGTGGCCTTGTTCGATCCGGAACGGTTGGCGATGCCGGCCGAAGAGGAGCCGCGCAAGCGTCTGCCGCGCCTGATCCAGGCGATTGTCCGTTCCCTGCAGGAGGTCACCGCTGACGGCTATGTCTTCCGGACGGATCTGCGCCTTCGGCCCGACCCCGGCGCGACCCCGGTTGTCCTCTCCACGGATGCGGCGCTGAACTATTACGAATCCTTCGGCCAGACCTGGGAGCGGGCGGCCTGGATCAAGGCGCGCTATTGCGCCGGCGATGCCGCTGCGGCCGGGGATTATCTCAGGCAGATGCAGCCCTTCATCTGGCGCCGGGCGCTGGATTTCGCGGCGATCGAGGATATTCGCGGGCTCGCGCGCCAGATCCAGACGGTTGGCAGACGTGGCGAGATCCAGCCCGCCGGCCATGACCTCAAGCTCGGGCGAGGGGGGATCCGCGAGATCGAATTCTTCGCCCAGGTGCCGCAATTGGTGTTTGGCGGCCGTGATCCCAGTGTGCGGGTCTCGCCGACCCTGAAGGCACTGGCGGCGCTGGAGGCGCGAGGCGTGGTCGATGCGGCCACCTTGCAGTCGCTCAGCGAGGATTATCGCAGCCTGCGCGCCTGGGAACACCGGATCCAGATGCGTCAGGATGAGGCCAGCCAGACCCTGCCGCTGCGCGATGAGGACCGGCGCGCCGTGGCCGCAATGGCAGGCTATGGCGAGCTGGCTGCGTTCGACGCCGCCGTCGAGGCCCTGCTGCGCCGGGTTCATGGTCACTTCTCCGACCAGTTCGAGGATGATGCCTCACTCTCCTCCGAAGCGGGCACCTTGATCCTTACCGGCGTTGAGCCTACGCCCGATACCTTGACCACGCTGGAGACGCTTGGCTTCCAGCAGGCAGAGCAGGTGTGGAAACGGCTCAATGGCTGGGCTGGCGGCAAGGTGCGCGCCGCCCGCAGTCCGCGCGCCCGGACCCTGCTGGCGCAGATCGCGCCGCGCCTGGTGGACATCATGGCGGCCACCGGCGAGCCCGACGCGGCCTTTATTCGCTTCGCCGCCTTCTACGAAAACCTGCCCATGGGGGTGCAGCCGCTCTCGCTGCTGATGAACGAGCCCGGTCTGGCGGCCGATCTGATTTCGATCCTCACCCTGGCGCCGCGCATGGCGGCCGATCTCGCCCGCCGGCCCAACATGCTCGATGTCATGCTGGACGATCGCTTCTCGGTCCCGCTGGCCCAGGACCCGCCGGATGATTTCCGCAACCGGCTGGGCGGTGAGGTCTCGGCCTGCGAGACCTATGAGGCGGCGCTCAATGCGGCGCGGCGTCTGGTGCGGGAGGAGCGCTTCCGGATCGGCACGCAGATCGTGCGCGGTACCGCCGATGCCCAGACAGCCGGTGCGGCCTATTCCGCGGTCGCCGACGCGACCGTCGAGTACATGGCGCTGGCGGCGGAACGCGAAACGGTGCGGCGCTCGGGCGAGATGCCGGGACGCTATGTGGTGCTCGGCATGGGCAAGCTCGGCGGGCGCGAGCTGGCCGCCGATTCCGATCTCGACATCATGATCATCTATGATGGCGATGAAATGGCCCAGACCTGGTTCTCGCGCTTCGCGCAGCGTCTGATCAGTGCCCTGTCGGCGCCGACCGAGGAGGGCGAGCTCTACGATGTCGACATGCAATTGCGCCCCTCGGGCAAGGCGGGCCCTGTGGCCGTGCGGCTGGCGCGTTTCGGGCAGTATTATTTCGATGAGGCCTGGACCTGGGAGCTGATGGCGATGACCCGGGCGCGGGTGGTTGCCGGTGATGCCGCGGTTGAAACCGAGGTTTCGCGGGCGATCGATGCGGCGCTGACACGTTTGCGGCCACGCGAGACGCTGCTGGCGGATGCGCGCGAAATGCGCGAACGGCTGGAGGCCGCGCGTCCGGCGCAGAGCGAGTGGCATATCAAGAGCCGCGTTGGCGGATTGCAGGACATTGAGTTCATCGTCCAGACCCTGCAGCTCCTCGCGGCGCCAGACGGCTACATGATCCGCAACTCCACCAATCCGGCCCTGGCGGCGCTGTCGCAAGCGGGGCTTGTTTCCGCCGCGGACGCGGCCTTCCTGAATGAATGTGTCCATCTCTATCTCGGCATCGCGCAATTGCTGCGCGCCGCGCACGGGACCGGCTTCGATCCGGCCGGTGCCAGCGCCGCCTTCACGCGCAGCCTTGTGACGATGGCCGGTGCGGCGGACCTTGACGGATTGCGCGCCGACCTCGACGCGCGCTGCACCAAGGTGAGGGCGCTGTTCCGTCAGTATCTGGAAAATAGCTGACATCGCCGCGACGGAATTGCCCTGACCCTGCGTTGAAGGGACAGCGAGGACATTGAAACAGGATAATTCCGATGAAGAAATCTATGCTCACAATGCTGCTGGCCGGAACCGCCATTGTCATGGCTGGTTCGGCTGCACAGGCACAACCCGGCCGCGGCCATGATGGCGCAGGCCGTCATGGTGGTGGTCCCGAGCGCGGCGCGATGATGCTGCGTCTGGCTGATGCCAATGGCGACAATTCGATCACCCAGGCTGAAGTCGATGCACTTCAGGCCGAGATGTTCGACTGGATGGATCGCAATGGCGATGGCTATCTGGACGACGCCGATCAGTCCCCGGTCCGCCAGCGCATGCGTGCCATGCACGAAGCGCGTGCTGACCAAGGCGACCGGCCCGAGGGCGAAGGCCGCCGGCGCATGGGTCGCGGCGATGGCGGTGAACGCGGTGAACGCGGACATCGCGGCGGTCGTGGTGATCGTGGTGGTGAAGGCGAGCGCGGTCTGCGCGGTGCCGATACCGATGGTGACAGCCGCGTCTCCCGCGCCGAGTTCCTTGCCATGGAACGGCCCGGCTTTGCCCGGCTCGATGCGGACAGCAATGGCGTGATCACGCCGGCGGAACTGGACGCGGCAGCGGACGAGCGTCATGATCGCCGTCGCTGGTGGCGTAACTAGTGACTTTGCCATGCTTGACGGGTGCGGAATGGCAAGTGAAGTCCTGGTCAGCAATGACCGGACGCCCTTCCGTACCCGCAACATGGCGATGAATATGGTAGGTGGAGAGAGCGATGAAGCCCTCATGGCGCGGATCGCCAATGGTGACCGCGCCGCCGCCGGTCTGCTGATGCAGCGGCGATTGCCGCGCATTCTCGGCCTTGCCAATCGCATGCTCAATGACCCGGTCGCGGCGGAAGATATCGCCCAGGAGACGTTCATTCGTGTCTGGAAGGCGGCGCCGCGCTGGGAGCCGGGCCGGGCCCAGGTCTCGACCTGGATGAGCCGGATCGCGATCAATCTCTGTCACGACCGCCGCCGCAAGCATCGTGAGGTCCTGCCGGAAACCCTGCCGGAGCGCCGTGACCCGGCGCTGGACCAGGAGGGGACCGTCGTCCGGACGGAAACACAGGACCGGGTTGCCGAAGCCATGACGCAATTGCCCGAGCGGCAAAAGCTGGCGATGGAACTCGTGCATTTCCAGGAAATGAGCAATATCGATGCGGCGGACATGATGTCGGTCAGCGTCGAGGCCCTTGAGTCTCTTCTGGCGCGGGGGCGGCGGAATCTGCGATCCATCCTGATCGGAGAGGCCACGGAATTGATGTCGGGCTATCGTCAGCCCGAGCCATCGCAGACAGGTGTAGAACCATGACCGAAGAGAGATTTTACCAGATCCTGAGCGCCTATGGCGCCAATCCGGAACGCTGGCCCGCGGCCGAGCGCGCCCAGGCGGAAGCCTTCGCGGCGCGGCACCGGAGCGATGTTCTGGCGGAAGTCGAGGCGGAAGCGGCACTGGACGCGATGCTGGGCAGTGGCGAGGGACAGGCGAGCGATCTGCTTGAACGCCGCATTCTGCGCAGCCTGCCCGAGCCGGCGATTTGGAACTGGCAGGCCCCCGCCATGGCGGCGGCTGCGGCCCTGGTGATCGGCGTCATGCTCGGCTTCTCGAGCGGCGCCCTGATCTCGCCGGCTGATGAGGTCGAAACCTATTATGCCGATGCCTTCAACGGTCTGGACGAGGACTGGGTTGACTGGCTGGGAGGAGACGCATGAGATCGCCCACACCCTGGATTGCAGCCCTGCTGGTCTCGGTTCTGCTGAATGGCGCGCTGATCGGCTTTGTCGCCCATCGCAGCGCTGACGGACCGTCCTGGCGTGCCGGGTCTGATGGCGCGGGGCCTGGCGGCCCGCCGCCGCCTGAACCCCCCATGGCGAGCGGCTTCAATGTCCGCGGCTTCCTGGAAGCCCTGCCGGAGGCCGAGCGTGAAGTGGCCGGCCGGCGCCTGCGTGAGAATATGGAAACGATGCGCGAGCTGGGCCGTGAGGCCCGGGAGGCGCGGCGTGAGGCCGATGAGGTGCTCGCGGCCGACCCCTTCGATCCGGAGGCCGCACAGGCCGCATTGCAGCGCGTGCGTGAAATCCGGCTGGGCTTTGAAGCCCGGATGGAGGCATCGCTGATCGAGGTTATCGCCGGGCTCGACCCGGAGGTGCGTGCTGCGGCACTGGAAGCCGGGCGCCGTTCGTCTCACCGGGGTGACCGCCGGCACCGGGACGGGCCGCGGCGAGACGGTCCGCCTCGCGGACCCGGGGACCGCAACTAGCGGGGCACCCTATTCGTTGGCGGTGAGCCGGGACTGCATCGGCTGATCGACGAATTCATCCTCATAATCACCGAAGGCGTCCGCGTCATCGAGGCCTGTGTCTGCGGCCGCGGCGGGGGCTGATTCCAGTGGCTGGTTCTGGCTGACCGGCAGCACGAAGCTGACCGTCGTGCCCTCGCCGAGGCGGGAATCGATCGACAGCGAACCGCCATGCAGCTCAACGAGGGATTTCGACAGCGCCAGGCCAAGCCCCGAGCCCTGATGGCTCTTGGAGTGCTGGCTTTCGATCTGTTCAAAGGGCCGTCCGAGCCGTGGCAGATCGTCGGCGGCAATCCCGATCCCGGTATCGGAAACCTGGAAAGCGACGCCTAGGCCCGACATGAAGCCGCGAATGGTGACGCGTCCGCCCTCGGGCGTGAACTTCACGGCATTGGAAACCAGATTGATCATCACCTGTTTGAAGGCGCGCGGGTCGACCTCGATTTCCGGCAGATCCGAGACATCGGCGTGCAGGCGCAATTGCTTTTCCTCGGCGCGGCCCCGCACGATGCGCACGCACTGATCGACCAGATCGCCGGCATCGGTCGGCTCGGTCTGGAGCTGCATCTTGCCGGCTTCGATCTTCGACATGTCGAGGATGTCATTGATCAGTTCGAGCAGGTGCTGGCCGGACCCGAGAATGTCCTTCATATAGCCGACATAGCGCTGGTCACCGATCGGACCGAACATTTCGCGCAACATGATTTCCGAGAAACCGTTGATGGCGTTGAGCGGCGTGCGCAGCTCATGGCTCATATTGGCGAGGAATTCACTCTTCGAGCGATTGGCTTCCTCGGCCCGGATCTTTTCTTCTTCGTATTTCTTGGCGAGATCGGCGATGCGCGCCTGGCTGCGTTTGACGTCGTCGACGGTCTTGCGGAGCTGGGCCTCATTCTCGGTCAGGGCCGCCTCGTGATGTTTGAGGGCGGTGATGTCGGCCCCGACACTGACCAGGCCGCCATCGGCGGTGGCGCGTTCGGAATAGTGCAGCCAGCGCCCGTCGGCGAGTTCGATGTCATAGGCCTCGCTGCCATCGGTATCGCCATGCACCGCCTTGATGGCGAGCGCGGCAGCCTGCTCGACAGCGCTGTAGGACATGCCCGGTTTGAGCCGTCCCTCGGAGAAATTGAACAGGTCGCGGAATTTGCGGTTCCACAGCACCAGGCGCTGGCGGGAATCCCAGAGCACGAAGGATTCCGTCATCGATTCCAGCGCCGCGCGCAGGCGTGTCTCGGCCGCAACGACGCGGGCCTGGGCACCCTTGCGGTCGGTGACGTCGATCGCCACGCCGACAATGCGCGCCTTGGTGGCATCGCCGGCCTCGTTGAGAATGCCGCCGCGCATCTGCAGCCAGACCGGGGCCGAGGCCGCGAGGACTTCCAGATCGACTTCACCGCCGGTCGGCGCCCCGCGCATGGCGGCGCGCAGTTTCTCGCGATCGGGGCGGCTGAAGAGTTTGAGGAATTCGGTGCCGGTGCACTGCATCGCATCGCCGAGGCCGAGAATGCGGGCCAGCGAATCTGTGACGAAGACGGTGTCGGCGTCGGGATTCCAGTCCCAGACGCCGCAGCGAGCGCCTTCGATGGCAAAACGGAAGCGCTGTTCGTTGTCGGCAAGCTGCTGGCGGGTCGAGCGCAGCCGGCCCATCTGCATGAAGACCAGCGCACTCAGGCCCAGCGCGACGAAAATCGGGGCGATGAACATCAACCCGTAGAAGAACAGGGTGCGGTACCAGGCGTTCTGGTTGATGCGCATGGCACCGAGTGCGTAGACGTGCAGATCGGTGCCGGTGATCGGGGCGACCGCGAAGGTGACCTGCTCCTCGCCGAAATGCGCCTGCGACGTCGCGCCGCCGCCGCCGGCTGCGAGCCGCTGGATGAAGCTGTGGGTCAGACCGAAACGCTGGGCGAGGGGCGTGCCCGGACGCGCGCCGGTAATCCGGGGCCGGATGGCGAGCATGCCGCCGACGCCGTCGGCCAGGGCCACGACGCGTTCCTCACCCCAGTCGGGCAGGACTGCCAGCGCCGGCAGGCGTGCAACATAGGCACCTACCGTGCCATCGCTGAGCTGGGCCGGCACGGCGAGGACGAGGAAGGCCTGGCCGTCCGCCGTGATCTCGGTGGTGAAACCGGAGGCCGCATCGAGCGCCGTCCCGGCGATTTCGCGCAGACCGGTATTGCTGTCGCCGGAAGCGAGCACGCGGCCATCGGGCAGCAGCAGGGCCAGCTCGGCAATCAGTTCTGAGTCCGCCAGGGTCGCCAGACGGGCACGGGCAACGCTCTCGATGTCGCGCATTGGCGTATTGCGCAGATCGGTGCTGGCAAAGGACAGCGCGTAGCGCGCTTCGGCCAGGCGGCCGGTCACCCGTTCGGCCAGATAGCCGGCGGCATTGGCCTGCGAACGCTCGGCCTCGCTGACCAGCGCTTCGCGTTCCTGCTGGATCTTGACGAGGAGGATGCCGCCATAGGCCAGCGAAAACAGGACCATGGCGATAATGATCCAGCCCGCACCGCTATTGCGGCGTGGCTTTGACGCGCGCGCAGCTTCGGCCGCAGCCGGGCTTCGCGAGCCAGCCTCGACCTTGCGGGGTCTGTCGGTGCGGGGGGCGTCCTGAATCATGGTGCCAAACTACGTTGCGTTTGGCGGCTCTGTCGACAGTCGATCATCGGGCTCGAGGTGCTCACGCTGCGTTCGCGCCGTCCTTGTCAGCCACGCCCTCACCGGCTTCATCAGCGGCGGCGGCCTCAGCCGCGTCGCTCGCGCGCCGGCCCGGACCGCGATACATCGCCTGTTCGGCGCCTGCACGGCGACGGTCGGGGCCAAAATAGCTCTTGTTGCGGATGAAGGGCCGGGGCGCATTGATCACAGAAGTGAGCTTGGCGAACACGTCACGCGCGGTCACCGGCTTGCAGCAGAATTCTGTCACGCCGGCATCGCGGGCCTTCTGGACCCGGCTGCGCTCGGAATAGGCGCTGATCATGATGATTGGCACCATGGGATTGGGGCTGTCGTCACCGGTGCGCACTAGGCGCACGAAATCGAGCCCGTCCAGAATATCCATCTGGTAATCGGTGATGATGATGTCGATCACATCCGCGCGCACCGTGTCGAAGGCTTCGGCCGGGTCGCGGGATTCAAAGATGTTCTTGATGCCGAAACCATGCAGCAGGGTGCGCAGGATGGTCAGCATATAGCTGTTGTCATCGACGATGAGGATTTTCAACCGGCTCAGATCTACGGCCATGCTCTACCTATCGTCGCCTCAGGCGGCGCGCGTGGATTTGCGCCGCGGATCAGTGAGCACTTTAAGTGGAATAGGCTTACCGAAATAGTAACCCTGGCCGTAGGTCACACCCAGCGCCTGCATTTGCTTGGCGCGTTGCTCGGTCTCGATCATTTCGGCGACCGTTTCGAGTTTCAGCTCCCGGCACAGCGAGACCATCCCCTTGAGGATGGCCGTATCGCGTTCGCCCAGCTGCGGATGACGGACATAGGAGCCGTCAATCTTGACAATATCGGCCGGGAAATCCCGTAGATACTGGAATCCCGCCGCACCGGCACCGAAATCATCCAGGCAGACCTTGTGCCCGCGCTCGCGGATTTTCTGGATGATGGCATTGGCAGCTTTCACGTTCCGGACCGACGCGGTTTCCGTCAATTCGAAGCTGAGGCGGCTGCGATCAATGCGGAGGTCGGCCAGCATTTGCAGGAATTTCTTGCCCCAGGCCGGGTTTTCCAGTGATCGGCCGGACAGATTGACCGCCAGGGCAGGCCGATCAAAATCATCGCGCAGGAAATTGGCCCCGATCTCGACCATGGCGATGTCGATTTCATAGATCAGGCCGGTGCCCTCGGCAAAGTTGACGCTGTCGCAGACGGGCATGCCGCCGGGCAGGCGGAGCAGCAGCTCGTAATGTTCGATCTTGCCGGTTTCAAGCGAGACGATGGGCTGGGCGTGCGGCTCGATGACCCGGCCGGCGATCGTCGCGCGGATTTCGTTCATCCGCCGCCGCGTATCCTCAAGCATTTCCGTCGCGACCCGTTGCAGGCTGGTGACGTCGAGCACATTGGCGCTGTCGGCCGCCTGGTTGACGGCATAGAGGAAGGCCTGGATCGCAATATCGGGTTCAAGCTCGGGCGCGTCCGGAATGGACTCAAGCCGGACGCGGGTTTTCTCGAGCCGGTTGTCGCCCAGCAGGGCCTCGATATCCGCGCAGAGCGCTTTCAGATCGGCACTGGCCGGATGGATCAGCGCTGTCCGGGCAGGGTCGACGCGCTTGGCCAGTCCGTCGGTCCCGACAGCGGCACCGCATTCCGCCGCAATGGCCTGGCGCAGCATTTCAGCACGCTTGGCGCCGACCTGCCGGTCGATATCTTCAATCCCGTCAATGCGCAGGACCGACATGCTCATCGGCACGCCGGATTCCCGGGCCTTGGAAATCGCATTCTGTGCCGTGCGGGCGAAGGCTTGCGGATCAAGCTCTGTCGGCGCTGTCAGGGCGTGGAAGGACAATGTCCAGCGAATCTTGTCGTCATCGCCAAGCAGCCAGGCGCTCAATTGCGCCTCGCGCCCGCCGACCGCGACGCGGACCGGTCCGACCCGGCGTCCCGGCTTCAGGCTGCGCATCAAGGCCTTGACGATGGCCTGTGAGGTCCGGTCGAGCCGCTGGGAAAAATCGAAGCTTCCGGAGTCGAGCGCGGGTTCGCTAAGCGTGGCGGTCGCGCCGGCGGCATAGCTCGTCATGCCGTTCAGATCGGTTTCGACAAGGACATCCGCCGCAGCGAAGGCGAACGACAGGAAACGATTTCTTTGTTCAATCAAAGACATAATAAGTCAGTCCACCCAAAGATTGGATGTAGTATTGTAATGAAATCGTTAGGGGGCAGTTAAGGTTCGCTGCGGCGGCAATGCTGGCAGCGGCCTGTCTTTACGGGGCTTCAGCCGGTTTGGTATTGATGGCGCGGACGAGTTCTCCGGCGCGCCGCGCCAGCGTCGACACTGCGTCGGGAAGCTCGGTGTCGTCCGAGGCCAGCTGGACCAGTTGCTCGGCCAGCTCAAGCAGGCCAGGGCTGCGCGTGATCAGCCGGGCCTGGGCCTCGATCCGGTTCGGGTCGCGGTCATATTCTGCCGCCGGGACACGCCAGCCGCCCCAGTCCTTCGGATCGGTGACAACGACAGGGAAAGTGCCGGGGAAGGGGTGGCGGCTGCATTCTTCCATGCTCTGCCACTTGTTCTTCGCCCGCAGCACACGCCAGTTCTCGCCATCAACCGTGTCGGCCTGTTCGGACGCCAGTTCGTGGGTCGTGAAGTCGCGTCCGAGCCCGCAATCATAATAGATCCGGACCGGTTCCTCGACATCCTTGACCCAGTGAGGTTTGACGTGTTCGACGATCGCCCATGTGCCAACCGGCGCCACGTAAACGCGTTGATGTTTGTGGAACAATGCCTTGGCCATGTCGTCCTCCTGCAGCCCGAGCTGACCACAGCCGGATTGAAACGGGGTAAATCCGGCCGGCGGCATTTGATCCTTCTGCCAGCCGGGCGGCGGACACAAATTGCGGGCGCGGCGCTCGCGCGCTATGTGGCGGCATGAGCTCTGATCGAAATCCTGATCGCCGCCTCTCTGTGGCACCGATGATGGACTGGACCGACCGGCATTGCCGGGCCTTTCACCGTGTCCTGAGCCGGCATGCCCTGCTGTATACGGAAATGGCCGTCGACAAGGCGCTGATCCATGGCGATCCGGAGCGGATTATCGGCTTCGACCCGGTCGAGCAGCCCGTTGCGTTGCAGCTCGGCGGTTCGGTGCCGGAGGATCTGGCAGAGGCGGCTCGGATCGGGGCCGGCTTTGGCTATGCCGAGATCAATCTCAATATCGGTTGCCCCTCGGACCGGGTGCAGTCGGGCCGTTTCGGCGCCTGCCTGATGCGGGAGCCGGAACTGGTCGCCGATTGCGTCAGGGCGATGCAGGATGCGGTCGACCTTCCCGTGACGGTGAAATGCCGGATCGGCGTTGATGACCAGGATCCGGAAGCGGCGCTGCCGGCTTTTGTCGATACGGTCGCGGCGGCCGGAGTGACGAGTTTTACGGTTCATGCGCGCAAGGCCTGGCTCAAGGGGCTCAGCCCGAAAGAGAACCGCACCGTTCCGCCGCTCGATTATGACCTCGTCCATCGCCTCAAGCAGGATCGGCCCGAGCTTGAGATCATCCTCAATGGCGGACTGGAAACGCTTGACCAGGCCATCGCGGCGAGCGCCGGGCTTGATGGCGCCATGATCGGGCGCGCTGCCTATCACGACCCCTGGGTTCTGGCCCGCGTCGACTCGCGCATTTTCGGCGAGCGCGATCCGGTCGCGACGCGCCATGATGCCTTGCGCGCCTATCGCCCCTATATGCAGGCGCGCCTCGATGAGGGCGTGACGCTGCATTCGATGACGCGCCATGTGCTGGGCCTGTTCCAGGGCTTGCCGGGCGCGCGGCAATGGCGCCGTATCCTGTCTGAAAAATCCGGCCGCCCCGGGGCCGGGCTCGACGTGCTCGACGAGGCCAGCGCCGCTGTGCCGCAACAAGATGAGGCCGCCTGATGACCGATATGCTTTTGCTGGTGGCCGTGATGGCGGCGACCGGCGCTTTCGCGGGCCTTGTTGCGGGCCTGTTCGGGATTGGCGGCGGTGTCGTGATGGTGCCGGCGATGTATTATGCCTTCACGGCGCTGGGCTATCATGACGACAAGCTGATGCATGTCGCGGTCGGCACCTCGCTGGCCGTCATCGTTGCGACTTCGGCCCGCAGTGTCGCCGCCCATGCCAAGCGCGGCGCGGTCGATTTTGCGGTCCTGCGCAGCTGGGGGCCCTGGATTGTCGCCGGCACGCTGTTGGGGTCAGTGATTGCCGACCAGGTTTCGGGCCGGGTGCTGACCGGCCTGTTCGGTGGCATGGCGCTGTTGCTGTCACTGCAATTCTTCTTCGGACGTCCGGACTGGAAGCTGCGCGATGATCTTCCTGGCGGTGCGGGCCGGGCCGGGCTGGCCGGCATGATCGGTATTCTCTCTGCGATGATGGGGATTGGCGGCGGCGTGTTCGGGGTCACCCTGATGACCCTGTGCGGCAAGCCGATCCATAAGGCAGTCGCGACCGCCGCCGGCTTTGGCGTTGCCATCGGCCTGCCCGGCGCGATCGGCTATATCGCCAATGGCTGGGGATCGAATATCGTGCCCTGGTCGCTGGGCTATGTGAACCTGCCCGGCTTCGCGCTTCTGGCGGGCTCGGCCTTCTTCGTCGCCCCGATCGGCGCCAGGCTGGCCCATGATCTGCCGGCGGCAACCTTGAAGCGCTTCTTCGCCATCGGCCTGCTGATCGTTGGTGGCATGCTGCTCAAGGAAGCGGTACTGGGCGGCTGAGCGGAGCATTTTCGGCAAAAGCGGGCACCGGTTTTGCGGTTCGAAAATGCGACCACCGGGCGTTAGGGCCGCAGCACCAGCTCATCGCCGCGGATCTCGACGCCGGACAGGCGGTTGAGTGCCGACATGCCCAGCAGCGACTGGCCGCCGTCGATCATCACGATCGCATCGACATCGTGCAGCACCAGACCGCCCAGCCGCATCGTGTCCAACCGCACGCCGGCCGCGGCGGAGGAGCCTGAAGCCGTCTGGATCGGCCGGTTGAAGCGCAGGGCCGCCGTGTCGATCCCGACGCGCTCGGCATCGGCGCGGCTCAGCGCGACCATGGATGCGCCGGTGTCGACGAGGAAGAGGACCGGGCGGCCATCGACTTCCGAGACGATGTAGAAATGACCGTCGGCATTGCGCCGGATGGTCTGTTCGCCGCCCGCTTCACCCTGGGCTCGCGCCGGAACAAGATTGCCGGTCACCCGTCCGGCGATGATCGCGAAGTCCTCCCGCAGGGCATAGCCGGTCATCAGGACGAGGCCGATCCCGATCCAGATCGCCAGATCCCGCACCGCATGGCCGGGGCGGGTCGCAAAGGCGCCGACCAGGCCGCCGGAGATCAGCACAATCAGCCCGGCGGAATAGACCAGGCGCATCGCCGTATCGCTGTCATCCAGACTGCCGGGCGCCGCGAAGCGCATGGCCAGCAGCACGGCGGCGGTGACCAGTGCGCCGAGGGCGAGGTGGGGCAACCAGCGTTTCATCGTGCCGTAGCCTTTGTGTGCCCGGCGCGCTCGGCATAGGCCGCCTCGCGCTGCGGCAGTGCTGCCAGGATCGCCTCGCGTTCGGCGTCGGAATATTTCGTCCAGAGGCCGAGCTCGTCCATGGTCCGGAAGCAGCCGACGCAGAGGCCGGCGGCGGGATCGACGAAGCAGACTTTGACGCAGGGGGTCTTGATCGGGGTTTCAGCCATGGGGTCAGCATTTCCCGGCGCGGGCGTTGAGGCAAGTGCTTGCAGCCGCACAGTGGGGCGGAATAGGGTGCCGCAGCTGTTTGCGGGGGACCAGATGGAAGACATGACGCTGCAATTGCGCAGTTTCGCAGGCCTGTTCGTGTTTGCCGGACTGGCCTGGGCCCTGGGGCCGCGCCAGCGTTTTCCCGTTGTCCTGCTGCTCGGCTCGATCGGCATGCAATTGCTGATCGCCTGGCTGCTCTATTCCGTGACCCCGTTTCGCGCCTTCCTGCAATCGCTGACCGGCGTTGTGATGGTCTTGCAGGAGGTGACCAATGAGGGCGCGCAATTCGTCTTCGGCTATCTGTCCGGCGCGCCATCGCCATTCGTCGTTGATCCGGAGGGCGGCAGTCTCTTCCTGTTTGCCTTCCAGGCCCTGCCGATGGTGATCGTGCTCTCGGCGCTGTC
>NZ_JBLWTD010000028.1:0-32022 GCF_048270265.1 Maricaulis sp.
CTTGTTTTCGATCAGCGATAGCCGCCGACGCCGCCATCGAGCATCAGGGTCATCGAGCTCAGGCGCATGCTTTCGCTTTCGCGCTCATAGCGGACCTGTTCGGTGTAGTGCTCCTCGCGGCGCATGAAGACCAGCTTGGCGCCGGGGCCATACATGCGAAGCAGGGAGCGCTCATTACAATTGCGGCGCGGCTCCTGGGTGGCGCAGACGAGCGTGCCGCCCGGCGAATGACGCAGGGCCTCGCCCTTGCGGCACATGATGGTCGGCGCATCGGTCCAGTTATCCTGTCCGTCCTGACGCCAGCCGATCGTCACCTGCATCGCGGTTCCCGCAACGCAGCGATAGATCTCGCCGTCATAGGTCGGGGCGACGCGGTCACCATTGTCAACGCGCGAGGCGGGATGCGGCGTGCCGGTATCATCGACACAGACCGCGCGCACCAGGCGCCATTCCTCGACCCAGCGCGAGCGTTGCTCCTCGCGGAATTCGTATTCGGCTTCACGCTCGAGACCGGCGACATTCAGGCCGGTGATCGCGGTGGCCGCTGGTGCCGAGGCAAAGGGTGAGTAGCTGCCGCCACCGATATAGGTGACCGAGCCGGCGCCCGCCCGCGAACCCGCTCCGGCACCCGCCGTGGCATTGGATGTGGCACTCGAGGAGGCATCAACATTCGTCGTCACATTCGTATTGACGTTGACCCGCGTCGAGACATTGACGCCGACATTGATATTGCCGCCATGGATATTGATGTTGGGCACATTGACCGTATGTCCGCCGCCATGATCGCAACACGAGGTCGGTGGCGGTGGCGGGGTGCAACAATCCTGTGCCACCGCACTGACCGAGGCGGCCGGGGCGATACACAAAACGAAGGCAAAACTCGCCAGAATGGTAAAACCGTGCCGGGCTGATACGCGCATGGCCATGCTCCTTCTATCCTGGGACCGGTCTTGCAAACCCCGGGCCGTTTTCCCCGCAGAGGCGATTCCCGCGATTGGCGAGCGCGATCGGGGTGTTTCGCCAGCCACTTGCATGGCCCCGATCTTGAAACCTCTCCGCCAAGCCGGCACGGCAATCGAGCCGCCGGACGATATGACCGCAGTGTCAGGAGAGTGGAATGCGCCACGCGCAATCGAAAGCCCTGCATGCCTATTGGCAGGCCCGCCGTTTCGGCGGCGCGGCGCCATACCGGGCTGATATCGAGCCACAGGATATCTCCGCCCTGCTCGGTCATGTCTTCATTCTGGGACGGATCGATCCGCAACATCACGTCTTCCGGCTGGCCGGAACCAGCCTGTGCGAGCTGTATCAGCGTGAATTCCGGGACCAGAATTTCCTGAGCCTGTGGCGCGGCCATGATGCCACCCATATCCAGGCGGTCCTGGAAGCCTCGCTGGGCGGTGTGTCGCCGGCCTCGGTGATTGCGCGGGCGACCACCATGGACATGCACCAGATCCAGGTCGAGATCTGCTTCCTGCCGCTGCGCGGGCCGGAAGGCCTGGTCGACCGGACGCTAGGCCTGTTCCAGCCGCTCGAGCCCGCCGATTCGCTGAACGGCCGTCCGATTCTGCGCACCAGCCTGCGCGAAGTGCGGCCGCCGGCCAATCCAGGCTTCCTGTTCCCGCCTCAGCCCGGCCGTGATTCGCGCCTTTCGGTCATGATCGCGAACGACCAGTAGTTGAAAACTATTCTTAACCGCTTGGCCCTATCCTCCCCGCTTGCAGGAGGTGGACGCCATGCAGCAGGAAACAGGCCGGTTGGACCGCCGCAAGATCAAGATTGCCGCGCGCGGCGCCCAGGAAAGGCGCCGCCATACGCGCGTTCCCTTGCAGCTGCACGGCCGTTTCTGGTCGGAAGCGCTGGGTGAGCACGCCTGCCGGCTGCTGGATATCTCGCCGGGCGGTGCCCGGGTGATGTCACGCACCGTGCCGGCCGCGAATGCCCGCATCGTGCTGATGATTTCCAGCATTGGCCGGATCGAGGGCACGATTGTCCGCACCGAGGGCGAGGAATTCTCCGTCCGCTTCAATGCCACCTCACGCAAACGCGACAAGCTCGCCGACACCATCACCTGGCGTTTCAACAAGGACCGGCTCGGTCTGGAAGAAGATCGCGCCGCGGCGCGCAAGCCTGGCCGTGGCCGGGCGCGCATCCTGCTCAATGACGGTGTGGTGATCCAGGCGAACGTAATCGATGTCTCGGTCTCCGGGGCCGCCTTCGAGTGTCTGGAAAGGCCGCGGCTGGGCGAATTGCTACGTGTGGGTGAAATGACAGGATGTGTGGCTCGTATTCTGGACAATGGCTTCGCGGTCGTGTTCGATCCCCCTGACGCAGAAAAGAAGAGTAGCGAAGCCGCCTGATCACCCCCCGATCGTACTTGAGTCGCGTTTCCCCGGTAAAATCGCCGTGTCGGCCTGATTCTTGCCGTATCCGTGGAATAGAAAGTACCTGTGCAAGTGCGAGAGAGAACCGATATGCCTCGCGATGACGGAATCGCAATGTCCTGGTTTGTAAAAGTCGAAGGCCGTGTTTACGGCCCCTACACCCCGCCGCAGATGAAGGCTTTCGTCAGCGAGGGCCGGATTGCGGCCCATTCCCAGGTTTCCAATGCCCGCGATGAAGGCTGGTGTGCTGCCTCCGAAGTGGAGGAATTCACCGGCTGGCTGGCGGAGAATGCCGGCGGCCCTGCCCCGGAAAAGCGTGTCACAGCTGGCGTTCGCCCTGCGAACTTCGTGATCGTGACGGAAATCCAGTCTGAAGCCGGTCCGGAATTCCGCAATGCGCTGACCGCCTATGGCGAGCTGGAGCAGATCACGCCGGGCACCTGGCTGCTGCGCGGGCCGACAACGGCCGCCGTGCTGCGCAATGAGCTCAGCCATATTCTCGATCGCGATGATCGCCTGCTGATTATCGACGCCACCCATGATCGTGCCGCCTGGTTCAATCTGGGACGCGATGCGGACGAGAATATCCGCAATCTCTGGGGCCGCGCCAATTAGGCACGGCCCGGGACGCTGATTGCCGACGCGCTAGTCGATTCGGCGCAGCTCGGCTTTGTGCCGTTTCCAGTTCTCGACATAATGATCAGCGGAGGCCTTGAGAATCGCCTCCATATCCGCGTCGAGCGTCTTCATGACCCGGCCAGGCGAGCCCACGACCAGCGAATTGTCTGGGATGACCTTGCCCTCGGTGATCAATGTGTGGGCGCCAATGATGCAGTTTTTCCCGATCACCGCCCCGTTGAGAATGGTCGAGCCGATCCCGATCAGCGAATAGTCGCCGATCGTGCATCCGTGCAACATCACGCGATGTCCGATCGTCACGCCCTTGCCGATTTTCAGCGGCGCACCGACATCCGTGTGCAGGACTGAAAGATCCTGGACGTTGGAATCCTCACCGATTTCAATTGGATCATTGTCCCCGCGGACCACGGCGCCATACCAGACACTGGCATTCTCGCGCAGGATCACCCGTCCCATCACGCTGGCGTCCGGGGCCACCCAGTACTGGCCATCGGCCGGAAGTTCCGGTTGAGAATCGCCCAACGCATAAATGGCCATGTCTGTCTCCCTGAAGAATTCCGTGAAATTTTGGTGACGCGAACGTTGAGATTTCATTCACCGCGCTACACTCACACTGTAGCTGCGATTCGGGGCGCTGCCTCGCAATCCTTTCGGTAACGCCGGACGAAAGGCCTGATCAGACGTCATGGACAGTCTGCACCCAAGCCCACCAGAAACTGGTGCCCCGCGGCCCTGCCTGCCGGAGTTTTCCGAATCATCCCCGTCGCAAGCTTCCTGTTGCCCCTCCGCCTTTGGCCGAGGGGTTTTTCATGTGTGGAGACCTGAGCCATGACCAAGCGTATCGCCAAACGTCGCAGCCGCACCGGTGAATTCAACTCAGCGCATTACCAGACAGAGGAGACCAAGGTTCGCGCCCTTTTCCCGGGCACCAACTGGACTCCGGAAGCGCGCGATCCCATGCGCGACCAGAGATACGTCAAGAACGTCAAACCTCGCTCGGAAGGCCAGGCCGTCCTGATGCGCGCCGTCGATGAGCACAATCTCGTGCTGGCACTGGGCCCGGCCGGCACCGGCAAGACCTATCTCGCCGTCGCCAAGGCCGTCGAGGCGCTCGAAGCCGGGCAGGTCAGCCGCATCGTGCTGTCACGGCCTGCTGTCGAGGCCGGCGAATCAATCGGTTTCCTGCCCGGCGCCATGGAAGAGAAGCTCGCCCCCTATCTGCGCCCGCTCTACGACGCCCTCGCCGACCGGCTCTCGCCAAAACGCCTGCAGGCGATGATGGCCGAGGGCCTGATCGAGATTGCCCCGATCGGCTATATGCGCGGCCGCACGCTCAATAATGCCTTCGTTGTCGTCGACGAGGCGCAGAACTGCACCTATGTGCAGCTCAAAATGCTGCTCACCCGGCTCGGCTGGAACGCGACCATGGTCGTCACCGGCGATCCGGCCCAGTCAGACCTCCTGCCCGGCATGTCGGGACTGGGAATCATCGCCGACAAGCTGGAGCCGCTGGAGGACATCGCCGTCTGCCGCCTGGCCGCGGAGGATATCGTGCGCCACCCGCTGGTGGCGACGATGCTGACGGTGCTTTAGGGCCGTTTCGAACAGAGAATCAGGACGGCGCGGCTCGAAAAGGGCCGCGCCGTTTTGATTCAGGGGGTTGTTCCCGCAGCGGGTTCGGCAGGATTTCCCGTCGCTTGTGCACCACCCGCCACTGTGGGCGTTGTAGCCGGCGGCACCGGTGTAACCGGTGGCTCAGTTGTTTCGTCCGACGTTTCCCGCGCCGCCTGGTCAACCAGGGAGGAGCGGAAGTCGGCCCCGAACTCGATCCCGCACTGGCGGTGATAATTTCCGAGCTCTGCCGCGAGAACGGCCAGTTGGGCCGTCCCGCCCGCGGCCTCGTCCATTCGGGCCAGCAAAGCGATTCGCGATTGTTCCCGCGAGGTCAGGGCGGCCCGGCGCAATTCGCGGATATCCTCCCCGTCAAACACCGTCTGTTCCAGCGCAGAGCGAGAGCCCGTGAGGAAGGAGGCCACACCGCCGAGCACGCGGCCGCTGCGATCCGGCGTTGCCAGAGGCACGGCTCCCGACGCGGCCAGCGCGCCCAGTTGCAGCGCGGATACGGATTGATTGCGGACAACGATCACGCGTTCAAAATAATGGTCGCAGATCAGGTCTGACTTCGAAATCAAGATGCCGGCGATTGCGCCATCTGTTCGATTGCGAAGTTCTTCCGGGTCCGCACTGCGAGACCGGGCCGAAATAAGTTCGTACCAGGGAATGGTCTCCTGGCCCGCGGCCGGTACCAGACCGGTATAATGCCGGTATTCGGCTGGACTGAAGGTGATCGCAGGGAGCGCAGACGGCGCAAGTTCGCCATTCCGCTGGGTCATGCAGCCTGTCAGCGACACCGTGAGCAGGATCAACAGGGATACGCGCATTGCTACCTCCGCAAGCCGGGGTTATCACGCACTTTCAATGCACGCAGCAGTAGCACGCTTTCGGCGCGGGAGCGAATCACCTGAAATATTGGCTGTCGCCCGGATCGTCGGCGGACGGGGCTCCGCCTGATCGCCTCAGTGAATCGTCGGCGGAATCACGCGGTATTTCACCAGCATGCGCAAAGTCAGGCTGTTTTCCCCGCCCGGCTGCAAGCCGAGGCGTTCCATTCCGCGTTCGGCGCGCGCGCGCACGCGCCGGGCGCGCAGATACTGGACGGCAACGAAGCCGGCGATGGCGACATAAGCCGCATACTCCATGATGCCATACCAGTTGGGCATGAAGATCCAGACGAGGAAGGCGGCGATGGCGGCAAAGATGATATCCAGCGGCCAGCCTTCCGACGCCGTGAAATAGGCCAGGACCGGGAAGATCGAGCGGTCGATATCGCCCTCCGGATCGATTTTCGCCAACAGGGTCTCAAATTCCGCCGCCTGGGTTGTGTAGGAGCGATTGAGTTCGGTGTCCGGCGTGTATTCCGGCGCGTGCGGCGGCAGATCGCGATTCATCAGGGCGCAGGCACGCATCAGCCATTCAGCATCCTGCAAACGTCCATGACCGACATAGCCCGCCATTACCGGTCTCCAAGCCGGGTGGCGAGCCAGGCGGCGGCCTGGGCCGGTGTTTCATGCTCGAGATCAACCCGGCGATTCGCTTCGCGCATCGCATCGCCATCGATTGCGTCGAGCAAGGGGGCCAGCGCTTCGGCGAGGCCCGGCAGAGCTGCGGCGCGTGGCGAAAGCAGGATCACGGCATCATAGGGCGGCAGGATCTGGGCCGGATCGTCGAGCACTTGCAGATCGAAGGCGGCAATGCGGCCATCGGTGGTGTAGGCGCTGATCAGATCGACCTGGCCATCGCGCACAGCGCCATACATGAAGGTCGAATCCATCGCCCGCGTGCGCATGGCGCCCAGGCCATAGGCATCGCGGGTGCCGATCCATTCCGAACGGACAAACACTTCCGGATCCCCGCCGACAGTCAGCTCACCGGCGATCGGGGCCAGATCCGCCAAGCTGTCGATGCCGAGTTCATTGGCGCGCGTGCGCGTCATGGCAAAACCGTAGGCGTTTTCGAAGCCAAGCCGTCCCAGGGTGAGAACGCCGTCGCGCCGGTGCAGCCAGGCCGTCATTTCAGCCAGCATCAGATGACGCTCCGCCGCCTGCGTCCGGCCCATCACCGTCGCCCAGATGGTGCCGGTATAATCGATATAAACATCGATCTCGCCCGAGCGCAGCGCGTCATAGGCGATGGTCGAACCGAGATTGTCGCGGCGCTCGACTGTCGCGCCGGCCTCCTCGAGCACGCCCTGCATCAGTTCGGCGAGAATATATTGTTCGGTGAAGGCCTTGGCGCCGATGCTGATGGTCTGTCCGGCCAGGCTCGCCGGAGCCGCAGCGCTCTGGCTGCCCGCGCTTGCGGCGGGCGCGGAGGCCGGGATCAGTGAAGGCAGGACGGAGAGGCCGACCACCAGGGCCAGGGCAATCCCGACACCGCTGGCCAGACCGCGCCGGCGGTCACGCGCCGCGATTTCGAGCAGGCGGATCATCTGGTCAAACAGGATCGCCAGACCGGCGGCAAAGACGCAGCCGAACAGGACCGAGAGCCAGTTGCGCGTCTGCAGGCCGGCAAAGATGTAATTGCCCAGGCTCGATGCCCCGACCGGGGTTGCCAGCGTTGCTGCCCCGACCACCCAGACGACCGAGGTGCGCAGGCCAGCCACGATCACCGGCAGGGACAGCGGCAGCTCGACCTGCCAGAGCCGCTGGCGCTCCGTCATGCCCAGCCCCCGCGCCGCTTCGCGCACACCGGGCTCGACGCCCTGCAGGCCGACAATCGTATTGCGCAGGATGGGCAGGATTGAATACAGCATCAGCGCCAGGAAGGCCGGCCAGTAACCGATCATCCCGCCCAGCAGCGGCACCATCAGCGCCAGCAAAGCCAAGCCGGGAATCGTCTGGATGACGCCGGCGACATTGAGCACACTGCCGGCCAGGCGCGGGCGCTGCGCCGCATAGATGCCCAGCGGCACGCTGATCGCCATGCCGACGAAAATCGCCGCGAGCGAAAGCAGAACATGGCCGGCCAGAAGATGCGGCAGCTCGGCCCAGCGTTCGGCGAAATTCCCGGTCATGCCTCCAGCTCCGCGATCCGGCGCATCTGGCGGCGCGGTGTCTCCAGCAGGTCAGCGACATAATCATCGGCCGGTGAATGGAGCAATTGCGCCGGCGTGCCCTGCTGCACGATCAGCCCGGCGCGCATCACCGCGACCGTATCGGCCATGATCAGGGCCTCGGCCATGTCATGGGTGACCATCAGGGCGGAAAATCCGAGCCGGGCCTGCAGCGCCATGAAGTCCTGCTGCAGCCCGTCGCGCGTGATCGGATCGAGCGCGCCGAAGGGTTCGTCCATCAGCAGGAGATCCGGCTTGCCGGCCAGGGCGCGGGCAAAGCCGACACGCTGGCGCTGGCCGCCGGACAGGGCATCGGGATAGCGATCCGCGAATTCATGCGTGTCGAGGCGGACCAGGTCGAGCATTTCGCGTACGCGCGCATCGATCACCGCCGCGTCCCAGCCAAGCAGGCGCGGCACGATGGCGACATTTTCGGCGACCGTATAATGGGGAAACAGGCCATCGCCCTGCATCACCCAGCCCATCGAGCGGCGCAACTGCACCGCATCGAGCGTGGCGATATCCGCGCCCTCATACAGAATCGAACCGCCCGAAGTCTCCTCCAGGCGGTTGATCAGTTTGAGCATGGTGGTCTTGCCGCAGCCCGATGTGCCCGCGAGGGCCAGCAATTGGCCGCGCTGCAGGGTGAGATCAACGCCGGCAACCGCCTGAACATCGCCGGGATAGGTCTTGGTGACCTGCCGGGCTTCAAGAACGGTCGTCGACGGGTCGATCAAAGGTCTTCCAGATCGATGTCCAGGATGGTGATCTCGAAGGAATAGGAGGTTTCACCCTCGTCGATGACCTTGGCCACGACACCGAGACACTCATCGCCGATATGGATCTCGGCGCATTCGTCCGGACGGTTGCGGCATTGCACAGCCATGTCCGGGTGCAGCTTGTTGCGCAGGAAGCGTTGCAGTTTCGCGGCTTCGACTGCGGTCATGTTCTTGTTCACGGTATCTCTCCGGTCGGGGGATTCGAATTGGCGACAAATAAGCCCATGCAAGGGGGGCGCGTCCAGTGCGATGCCTGCGTTGATCCGCGCCCGCGCCTCGCCGAACGCAGACGGACGGCCCTATTTTCCGTCGGGGATGCTCTGGTCCATGCTGCGCGCCGGTTGCGGACAGCAATCGCCCACCACCCGGGCCGGCACGCCCGCCACCGTGCAGCCGGCCGGAACCGATTTGAGCACCACTGATCCGGCGGCGATGCGGGCATGGTCACCGATCTCGATATTGCCGAGCACCTTGGCGCCGGCACCGATCAGCACACCGCGGCCAACCTTGGGATGGCGGTCTTCATGTGCGGCGCCGGTCCCGCCCAGCGTGACCTCGTGCAGCAGCGAGCAATCATCGCCGACCACGGCGGTCTCGCCGATCACGACCGAGGTGGCATGGTCCATCATGACGCCCTGGCCGATGGTCGCCGCCGGGTGGATATCGACGCCGAAACGCTCGGACACCCGGCTCTGCAGGTGGAAGGCGAGATTCTGGCGGCCTTCATTCCACAGCCAGTGGGCGACGCGGTGCAGCTGCAGCGCCTGATAGCCTTTGAAATAGAGGAAGGGTTGCAACACGCTCTTGCAGGCCGGATCGCGCTCCTCGACGGCCACCATGTCGGCGATGGCCTGGTCCACAATACCCGGATCGCCCTTCAGGGCTGCCTCGGCGACATCGCGCGCCAGCATGGCGTCGAGCTGGGCATCAGCCAGCTTGCTCGCCAGGCAATAGGCCAGCGCATGGGAAAACTCGTCATGGCGCAGCACGGCGGCATTGAGAAAACTGGCGAGGATCGGCTCCTCGGCCGCAGCCGCAGCCGCTTCGACGCGCAAGCGCGCCCAGACGGCCTGGGTTCCGGTCCGCGCCGCGATGGGGGCATTGGCCTGGCTCAGTGACATGGGTCTCTCCTGCCTTCAACGGCGTAGCATGACATCAGCAAGCCCTGCCGCCAACAGGCCTTGCCCGGCCATATAGTAAGCGCGCAACAACATCGCCACCGTTAATGCGTCCGTGATCTTGCCTGACATCGCCTCATCAAGCGCATCAAGAAAGTGTGGGGTGCGCGTGAGCAGGACTTCCGTCCCTTCCGGTTCAGGCTCGCCGGGGTGCAGGCCGGTGGCCAGATAACCGACAGCGCGCTCGTCGGTGATGGAATTGGACAGGTCGAGTTGCAGGATTTCCAGCCAGTTGTCGGCGGTCATCCCGGTCTCTTCCTTCAGCTCGCGCCGGGCGCTGTCGATGGGCTCCTCGCCGAACGGGCCGCCGCCCTCGGGGATTTCCCAGCTGTAGCGGTCGAGCGGGAAGCGATGCTGGCCGACCAGTGTGATCGTGCCGTCGGCATGCACCGGCAAGATGGCCAGCGCCAGATTGCGCGGCGACATGACGCCATAGACGCCCGGCTTGCCGTCCGGCTGGGTGACATCAAACTCGCGCACCTGCATCCAGGGGCTTTCAAACACGGTCCGCTCGCCATGAACGGTCCAGGGACCTCGTGTCTTTGTCATGCCTCGCGCCTCCATCAGGGGCGCTGCTCTAGGCCAGTTCGCCCCCCGGCATCAAGCCGTCGCGCGTCTCAGCTTGTAGCTGCGGATCTTCTCGCGGATGCGGCGCTTGCGGTCCTCGAACCGAGCCAGCAGGGCAAAGGCCGCAGGCGCGAACACGAGCGCGAGGATCGCCGAGCCGGCGACACCGCCGACCATCGCTGCGGCAAAGGGCAGCCAGAAGGCATCGCCCGACAGCAGCAGCGGCACGAAACCGCCGATCGTGGTCAGGGTGGTCGAGATGATGTGCCGCGTGGCATCCACCACCGTGTCCTGCACCGCACCCGGCTGCATCGCAACGGCGGCCGGATTGGTGCGCAAGGCCGAGAGCACGACGATCGCGCCATTGATCGACAGGCCCATCAGCCCCATCGAGCCGACGATGGCGTTGAAACCCAATGGCGTACCGAACAGCCAGACCCCGAACATGGCCAGCCCGACCGACAGCACCGCGACAACCAGGATGATGGCCGCATAGCGGAAACTGTTGAAGGCGAGCACGACGGAACCGATCATCAGCACCAGCAGCGGCACAGCCGTGCTGAGCAGGTCGGCCATGGCATTGCCGCGCTCGGCCGCCTCGCCGGCGATCTGCAGCTCATAGCCCGGTGGCAGGATGATATTGGCCGCGTCCAGCGCCGTGAAGAAATGCTCCAGCGCCGGCGCCGGCAGGGTGTAGGGCTCGAGATAGCCATAGATCGTATTCACCCGGCGGCCATCCTCATGCGGGATGACCGAGACCTGTGGCGCCAGGGTCATCTCGCCCAGCGCCGAGACAGGCGCGGCGAAGATGTCGCCGCCATGGGAGGTCAGGGGAGCGCCGGAGACAGAGGCGAGGTTGGATCGCCTGTCGTCCCGGGTGATGACGCGAACGGGGAGTTCCTCGACACCTTCCAGGACACTGCCACCGACGACCCCGTCCAGATCGCCGCGCAAGCGGTCGGCGAGTTCGGAAAGGCGCATGCCGGAGAGTTCGGCCGAGGCTTCATCGGCCATGATGCGGGCGACGGGCTCGCCCATTTCAAGCAGGGCGAGCGTGTGGGTAACGGTTGGTGTTGTCGCCAGCACGCTGCGGATTTCATTGCCCAGCCGGTTGAGCTCGGTCAGCTCCGGTCCGACCAGCACCAGTTCGATCGGTGCCGGGATGGGCGGGCCCTGCTCGAAGGGCAGGCTGAGGAAACGCGCCTGCGGAAAGGCATTGAGCATTTCACGCTGCAGCGCCGGCAGGATGCGATGCGTGGCCGCGGCCGAGCTGGTGTGCACGAAGCCCGACGCGTAATTGGGCATGCCCGAACGGCTGCCGACGACATTGTAATAGGTGCGCGGCCCGCTCTGTCCGATTACCCAGGAGACGTGCTCGACGCCCTCATAGCTTTCGATGATGGCGCGCGCACGCTCGGTCTGGCGTTCGGTCTCGGCGATCGAGGCCGAAGACGGCAATTCCAGTTCGATCTGGAACATGTCGCGGTCGGTCGGCGGGAAGAATTGCACGGGCAGGGTCGAGGCCGCAGCAAAGCCGGCAATCGGCAGCAGCAGGCTGGCACCGATCCCGACCCAGGGCCGCGCCGTGATCGTGTCGAGCATGTTGCGATAATAGGGTGCCAGCGGACCGGCGCCCATGCCGTGGCGCCAGAAACGCCTGGGCTCCTCGCCGGCACCGGCATCGTCAAACCAGGCCGCGAAGGCGCCGACCACGGTCATCGCCAGGATGAAGGAGGAACCGACGGCGAAGATAACGGAAATCCCGATCATCGAGATGAACTCGCCCGCAGCGCCCGGCATCAGTGCAATCGGGGCGAAGGCGAAAATCGTGGTCATGGTTGACGCCAGCAGCGGCGCGAACAGGTGTTTCAGCGATGCGTCGAGCGCATCAATCGGCGAGCGTCCGCGGGCCCGGAACAGCCGGTATTCATCGACCACCACAATGGCATTATCGATCAGCAGGCCGAGCGCGACGACCAGGCCGGTGACCGACATCTGGTGCAGCGGCTCGCCGTAGATCCGGGTCAGGAGCAGCGCGGCCAGCACCGTCAGCGGCAGGGCCGAGCCGACGATCAGCGCCGCGCGCCAGCCCATCATGAGGAACAGCACCGCAAACACGATCAGGGCCGAAAAGCCCAGGTTTTGCGCCAGCCCATTGAGCCGCGAGGCGACATAATCGCCCTGCCGGAACAAGGTGTCGACGCGCACCCCGGGCACAGAGGCGGCGAATTCGGCGACCAGTGCGTCGGCATCGAGCGACCAGAGATCGGCGCGCAATTCCGGCTGCAGATAGGCGGCGACGAAGACCGAGCGGCGGCCATCAGTCGTGGCGATCGCCTCGACGGGGCTGCGGGCGCCCTTCTCGACATCGGCAACATCGCCGACGCGGATGAAGGAGCCGTCCGGCCCCTGGCCAAGCGCGATGGCGCGGATACGGTCAACACTGTTGAATTCACCGGCGATCTCGACATTGAGGTCGACCGTGTCGGAACGCAATTCACCGGCCGGCGCCTTGGCGTCGGCACTGGCGGTCAGCCGGGCGACATCGGCGACGCTCAGCCCCAGCGCGGCCAGGGTATCGGGATCGGCGATGATGCGGATCTCTTCCTCGACCTCGCCGAAAATGGCGGTCTCTTCCGTGCCGGCCATATTGCGCAGCCGGTTCTCGAGATCGGTTGCCAGGCGCGAGAGGATCGGCAGATTCTCCGTGCCCTCATCGCCCCAGGACAGGGCGACAATCATGGTCGCGGCGCCCAGATATTGCCGCCGCACATCGGGGGCTGTGGCCCCGGCGGGCAGCGAGGTACGCACGCTCTCCACCTGTTCGCGAATCTGGGTCCAGGCCTGGTCGACCTGGGTGGCACTGAGATCCTCGCGGATGCGCAGATGGATGATGGAAATGCCCGAGCGCGAAGTCGAGCTGGTCTCGTTGATTTCGGCCAGCTCGTGAATGGCGTCCTCGAGCGGCGCCGTGATCAGGGCCTCGACCCGTTCCGCCGAAGCGCCGGGAAAGGCGGTGACGACAACGCCGAAGCGCTCGACCAGGGAGGGATCTTCCTGACGGCCCAGCGACATGAAGGCGCCCATGCCGGCAGCAACCAGCAGGATAACCGCCAGGATCGTCAGCCGGGAATAGCGGAAGAAGACCGTACTCATTGCGCGCGGGCCTCGATCAGCTCGCCTTCGACGGCGGGCATGACGCTCTGGCCCGGTGTGATGCGCTGGATGCCGGAGGCCAGCACCAGTTCGCCATCTGCGACGGTGCCGCGCACGAAGACCCGGTCGGCCTCGATGCGGACTGTTTCGACGACGCGGGGCTCGAGCCGGTAACCGGCCTCGTCCTCGTTGAGGACATAGACGGTCCACAATCCGCGCCGCCCCTCGGCGAGGGCAGAGGTGGGAACCCAGAAGCCTTCCGCCTCGATCGGCGTCGCCATGGCCAGGCGCACGACCTGACCCGCCGAAGCCGGCCCGGTTTCAATATCGAACAGGGCCGTCACGGTGCGGGTCTGTCGATCAACCACGCCGGTGGCGGCGCGGAAACGGGCCGTCATCGGCTCGCCATCGGCGATAAAGCGATACTCCCGCCCGGTCTCCAGGCGGGCCGCGAGCAAGGGCGGCAGGCCGACACGGATTTCCAGCGAGTCGCTCTCGACCAGTTCCAGCAAGGCCTGTCCGGGCGCGGCAATGGCGCCCTCGTCGGCGAGCCGCGCCGTGACGACGCCGTCGAAAGGTGCTGTCATGATCGACAGATCGAGCTGGATGCGCAGCGCATTGGCCGCCGCCGCAGCCGCGGCCTGGCGTGCGCGGGCAGCGCGGGTGGTGGTGCGCACTTCGTCAAGGCGTTGCTGCGAGATATGGCCGCGTTCGAGCAATTGCTCCTGGCGGGCCTCGGTCTCGGCGGCAAGCGCGGTCTGGGCTGCAGCCTCGGAGGTCTGGGCGTCGGCCGCAGCGACCTGGGCCTGCACCGCACGGGTGTCGAGCACGGCAATGACCTGCCCTGCCTCAACCCGGTCACCGACATCGACATGGATGGCATCGATGCGGCCGCCGCGCTCGAAACCGAGCGCGCTCTGGCGGCGGGCCAGGATCAGGCCGGGGAAGAATTCCTCGATGCGGGCATCGCTGTCATAATCGGCGGCGACCACCGAGACGGGCAAAGGCGCGGGCGGATTGACGCTCAAGGTCGCTTCCGCGCGCAGGGTCGAAACCCCGAAGACCAATACTGCAACGCAGATCGCGGCCAGTGCCACCCCCGCCTTTGCACTCAGTCGCCGACTTGTTCCGGACATGTGTCCACCCTCGCTGTAAAGTTACAGCTCCATATAGGGTGCTCGATGGCGTTTGAAAAGTGAACAGTGTTCACTAATTTATGCATAGCTGCTATTCGCTATGTCCGCAGCCCGCGCAGGATCATGTCGGTATGGAAATCGATCACCGCATCGGCGGTGACATGTTCCGAGCCCGGCATGCCGGCCGGGAAGCCTTCCATGGACACCATCAGCGTGGTCAGACCATGCAGGCTGGCCCAGACGCTCTTGGAGGCCAGCTTGGGATCGATTGGACGGAACACGCCCTGGGCCATTCCCGCCTCGATCATGTCCACAAGGGCATGCTCGGCCTGGAATGCGATGTCCTGCTCGTCATGGGCGTGCGGCTCGATCTTTTTGCCGGAATAGAAGGCCATCATGTAGTGATTGGGCTCTTCAATGCCGGTCTCGATATAGGCGCGCATGCAGCGGGCACACAGGCTGGGCGTATCGCCGCCCTCTTCCCGCGCGCCATTGATGCGTTCCATCAGGCGCTCGAAGAAGGTTTCCCGAATCGCCTCGAACAGATCGTCCTTGGAGGAGAAGTATTTGTAGATCGCCGCCGGGCTGTAATCGATCGACTCGGCGAGCCGGCGCATGGAAATGCCTTCTTCGCCCTCGGCGGAGAAAATAACCTCGGCGGCGTCTATGATCGCATCGCGTACCTTGCGGCGGCGGCGGTCGGCCGGCGTGTCATCCTCAATGGCAATTTCCACAGTCATCCGTACACTTTCCCTCCCGCATCAACGGGGCGTCGTTACACTATTGCCCTACCGATATAACGATCCCCGACCCCAAACGTCAAAGCGACATTCTCTCACCCCCCGACGAGGCCCCCGATGAACGACAAGATCTCCGTTGATTTTCCCGCAACGGGAGAGCGCCTGGCACCGCACCACGCCAGCGCCGAGACACTGGCCCTGCTGACCCGCCGCCGCTCGACCACCGCCGTCGGCCTCTCGGCTCCCGGACCGGATGCACACCAGGTCGAGCATCTGCTGGGGATCGCAGCGCGCGTCCCCGATCATGGCAAGCTGGCCCCCTGGCGCTTCATCCTGTTCGAAGGCCATGCGCGCGGCAGTTTCGGCACCATCATGGGCAAGGTCTGGGCGGTCAAGAACCCGGGCGCCACGGCCGACCAGATCGCCTTCGAGCAGCAAAGGCTCGAGCGCGCGCCGCTGGTGATCGCGGTAATCTCAACCGTGATCGAAAGCCACAGGATACCGGTCTGGGAACAGGAACTATCCGCCGGAGCCGTGTGCCAGAACCTTCTGGTCGCCGCCTCGGCAATGGGATTTGGCGCGCAATGGCTGACGGAATGGTATGCCTATGACCCGGACATCAAGGACGCACTCGGCCTGCGGTCCGGCGAGCGTATTGCCGGCTATATCTATATCGGTTCGGCCACCGAGGAAGTGGTGGAGCGCCCGCGGCCGCGCGCGCATGTCGGCCGCTGGAAGGCCTGAGGCAGCGCAAGGTTAATGGACGTCTAAAGCCGTCCAGATTTCATAATACTGTCAATCCGGCATCCGCCCCGCCATGGTCCCGACTGAAATCTCGGGGATTGTGCCGGGGAAGGGGTTTGGCTGCGTCAGCAGCAACCCGGTCCCGCCCTGCCCGACCCATTGATGGCCCGGCAGGGCGAACCGGAAAGACGTGTGACATGAAATCCCTGAAACTTGCGGCAGCGGTCCTCGGCCTGTTTGTGACCACGGCGCCCGCCGCGATCTCACAGGCCTGGGAATTCTCGATGGCGCCCGGCCCGCGCTGGGACAGCCCGACAACGAGCAATTATTTCAAGCTTCGTGGCCGCGCCTACTTCGATCTCGCGGATGTCGACTGGTCGAGTCCTCTGAGCACAGCGCCGGCCGACGGCGAGGAATGGCGGACCGTCTGGGCCGGCATCGAGGGTCAGATCGGCCAGCTCAAACTGGTCGCCGAATATGACTGGCAGCCCGACAATCCGGCGCCGGTCGACGTGCACCTGACCTACCGCCTGCCCGTGGGCAGCGTCCGGGTCGGCAATTTCAAGACCATGAACTCGATGGACGAGCAGACCTCCTCGCTCAACATCACCTTCATGGAACGCGGCCTGCTGACGGATTATTTCGGGATCGATCGCCGTCTGGGCGCCGGATATTTCTGGTCCAATGACAGTTTCTCGGTCTCCGGCGGTGTCTATGGCGGCAAGATGGCCGATAATTTCGAACTCGCCGAAGCCGATGATTCCAGCGGCCTGGCCGGCCGTGTCACCTGGCATACCGAACGTGCCGACGGCTCGACGGTGCACCTGGGCGCCTCCTATCGCGGCCTCGACTATGATGGCGGCGTGCGTCTGCGCAACCGGCCCGGGGCGCACCTGTCCAACAATTTCGCCGCCGCCGATTACCGGACCGGCAGCGTGCTCGGCGCAGCCGACAGTTCAGACCTGTTCGCCCTGGAAGCCGCGCTCATCCGTGGTTCCTTCTGGGCTCATGGCGAATTTGCGCGCATGACGCTCGACGGCCCGGCCGGAGACCCCGCCTTCGATAGTGGTTTTGTTTCAGCCGGTTATATTTTGACGGGCGAAACCCGTGGCTATCGCGGTTCCAGTGGTGTGTTCGGCGGCATTTCCCCCGACGCCGCCCTGTCCACCGGTGGCCTTGGCGCCTGGGAGATCGCGGCGCGTGCCGACTATGCCGATCTCGGCGATGCCGGTCTGGGCACGGTGGAAACGATGACACTGGGCGTGAACTGGTATGTCGAACGCTATGCCCGGGTGATGTTCAACTATGTCTCCGGCGAGCATGACGCCCCCACCTACACCGAGACCAGCGACGTGGTTCAACTACGGCTCCAGGTCGGCTTCTAGACAGCTCACACCCCGCCCGATCGGCACCCCCCTGCCGATCCGGCCCAGGCGCTGTTCCTCCCTCCCCCCGAAGGAACAGCGCCTTTTTTATGCGCGGAGCCGCTGCACCCATCCGGTGCAGCGGCTCCATTTCGTTGAGGACCGTATTGTCGAACCGCAAATCCGGTTCCGGCTTCCGGCGAGAAGGCCCTAGCCGCGGCCGCGATAGCTGGCGACACCCTGCTCGGGGATCCAGACACCGGCCGGCGGCTCGCCCGTGGCGAAGAATACGTCGATCGGAATGCCGCCGCGCGGATACCAGTAGCCGCCAATGCGCAGCCAGACCGGGTCGAGCTCCTTGACCAGGCGCTGGC
Organism: Maricaulis sp.; assembly: GCF_048270265.1. GTDB lineage: Bacteria > Pseudomonadota > Alphaproteobacteria > Caulobacterales > Maricaulaceae > Maricaulis. Next base: position 17,734 of record NZ_JBLWTD010000028.1, read on the forward strand.
CGATCTGCGTCGTGCACGCCTCGTGGAAGGCGCCGTGATTGCGGAAGGATCCAAGATAGAGCTTGAGCGACTTGGATTCGACGATCCAGTCGCGCGGCACGTAATCGATCACCAGATGCGCGAAATCCGGCGCGCCGGTCACCGGGCAGAGCGAGGTGAATTCCGGCACGGCGAAGCGGATCATGTAGGGCGCATCGCACGGATTGGCGACGCGCTCGAGCGCGGCAATGTCGGGATTGTCGGGCAGCGGCGTTGTGGCGCCAAGCTGGCCGAGGTCTTGATATCGGTTATCGGTCATGACGCGCCATTAACCCCGGCGGGCGCGCGATGCAATCGCCAAACGCCCTGGCGGCCGGTTTCGCCGGAGCCGCGCGCGAAGGCGCAGCACCCGGTCTAGTCGGCGATCCGCAATTCCTCGGGGACCGGCATGGTCGTGCGCGAGAAGACACGGCGAATGGTGAAGGAGGAGACCAGGCGCGCCACGCCGGGCAGGCCGGACAGCACTTCGCGATGCACGCGCTCATAATCATTGGCGTCACGCACCAGCACGCGGATCAGATAGTCCGCATCGCCGCTCATCAGATAGCATTCCATCACTTCCGGCACGCCCTCGACGGCGGCCTCGAAACCGGACAGGGTCTCGCGCTTCTGGTTGTCGAGCGTCACCTGGACATAGACATTCATGCCCCGCCCGAGGGCCTTTTCCGACAGGATGGCGACATAGCGGTCGATCACGCCGTTGCTCTCGAGCGTCTTGACCCGGCGATGACAGGCCGAGGCCGACAGTCCGGCGCGTTCGGCCAGCTCGGAATTGGTCAGGCGACCCTGTTCCTGCAATTCGGTCAGGATGGCGACGTCAACATTATCAAGGCGCAACGGACATTCTCCCCCAATCCGTGACTGGCTGCGCAAAATATTCTGGATTTGCGCCCAATCAAACGATATATGACGCGCCTTATGGCGTGAGACGCAATATAACTCAAGCGAAATGCCGTAAACCTTGAATATTCTTCTATTTCTGGATCGCAGGCACGCCCTGAACGCCGGATTCGCCACATCGATCACACAGAAGCGGGAAATATCATGCGTATCGGGGTCCCTACAGAAATCAAAGTTCGCGAATATCGCGTCGGCCTGACACCGGCCAGCGTCGGCGAACTCGTGCTCGCCGGCCATGAAGTCGCGGTCGAAAGCGGCGCAGGCGAAGGCATTGGCTGCAGCGATGAAGACTATGTCTCGGCCGGTGCCGTCATCGTGCAGACCGCCCAGGATGTGTTCGATTTCGGCGAGCTGATCGTCAAGGTGAAGGAACCCCAGCCGTCGGAAACGGCGATGCTGAAGCCGCACCACACGCTCTACACCTATCTCCACCTGGCACCCGATCCGGTCCAGGCCCAGGCCCTTCGCGATTCCGGCTGTACTGCGATCGCCTACGAAACCGTCACGGACAATGAAGGGCGTCTGCCGCTCCTCACCCCGATGAGCCAGGTTGCCGGCCGCATGTCGGTCTCCGTCGCCGCCCATTGCCTGCAAAAATCCCAGGGCGGACGCGGCCTGATGCTCGGCGGCGTGCCGGGCGTGCTGCCGGCCAAGGTCGTCATCATCGGCGGCGGTGTCGCCGGAAGCCATGCCGCGGAAATGGCGATTGGCGCCCGCGCCGACGTCACCGTGTTTGACCGCTCGGCCAAACGCCTGTCCGAACTCGACGCACAATTCGCCGGGGCCGTGAAGACTGCCTACTCCACCCAGGTCGCCCTCGACCAGGCGGTGCTGCAGGCCGATGTCGTGATTGGCGCCGTTCTGATCCCGGGCGCCGCAGCGCCCAAACTGGTCACGCGCGACATGCTCAAGGAGATGAAGGACGGCGCCGTGCTCGTCGATATCGCCATCGACCAGGGCGGCTGTTTCGAGACCTCGAAAGCCACCACGCACAATGACCCGACCTTTATCATTGACGGCGTGGTCCATTATTGCGTCGCCAACATGCCGGGCGCCTATTCGCGCACCTCGGCCTTCGCACTCAACAACGCCACCCTGCCCTTCGCCCTGGCAATCGCCAACAAGGGCACGCGCGCCGCGCTCAATGCCGACCCGCACCTGGCGCGCGGCCTGAATGTCGCCGGCGGCGAGATCTGCTGCGAACCGGTCGCCCGCGATCTCAATATGCCTTACGTCAAACCGGAATGGCTGACGTCGATTTAAGGGTGCAAGCCGCCTGAGAATCTGCAAACTACAAGGGGTCGGCGCCAGCTGGCCCCTTTTTGCTGTCCGCCGGAGTTTGAATTTGACCTTGCGCTACGACCTCGTCGTATTCGATTTCGACGGCACGCTGGCCGACAGCCTGACCTGGTTTCGCACCGCGCTGTCCGATGTGGTCGAGAAGCACGGACTCACCCCGATCTGCGAGGAACGCGCCGAGGCCCTGCGCGGCATGGCGCCCAAGGCGATCATGGACGAGCTGGGCATCCCGACCTGGAAACTCCCCTTCATCGCCGCCGATGTCCGCGACCGCGCCGCGAAAAATGTCGACCAGATCACCCTGTTCGACGGGATTGCCCCCATGATGCGCGACCTGGCGGACGCTGGCATTTCGATCGCCGTCGTCAGCTCCAATGGCGAGACCGCCATCCGCGCCGTGCTCGGGAACGAGCTCGGCGCGCTGGTGGACCAATACGCTTGCGGGGCGGCCCTGTTCGGCAAGGCCGCGGTCTTCCGCAAGGTCGTCAAGAAAGCCGGCAGCACGCCGGCGCGCACCCTGTGTATCGGCGATGAGGTCCGCGACATCGAAGCGGCACGTGAAGCCGGCTGTGCCTGCGGTGCCGTCAGCTGGGGCTTCGCCACACCTGAAATCCTGCAGGCCCAAGCGCCCGACAGGCTGTATGGCGAGGTCCGCGAGATCGCGCTTGATGCCCTGGCCTCTGACGCGGCCGCGCCGGGCCGGCAAGCCGGTCATTCCGTCTAGCGTCGGCTTTCGCCCCGCCATCTGAAGCAACCCCATGCCGGCCCCCTCAGGGCTATGGCAAACGCGCAAACCAGACATCATTGGCGAGCGCCCCGGATATGCGGCAGCCGATAACCGTGCCATCCGGTCCGCGGACAAACTCCACCCTGCGGACACTTGAGGAGTCGCCGGCGAAAATATCGCTCTGATAGGGCGCCAGATCGATGACCGGCAGCCGCAAATGCGTGGCACGGAGGACGCCGTCTTCGAGGCTCACCTCATACTCGGCAACAAGCTCTTCGCTGTAATAGCGGCCGGTATAGGCGGACAGGTCCGGCCCCTCGGGATCAAACGGAGCCAGCTCGATGCGCGGCGCGGGAATGCTTCCATTGAGGCCGATCACATAGTTGAAGGCCGTAGCCGCGCCGTCGGGGTCCATCACAAATTCGACGGCAATATTCAGGCCCGGATTAAGGCTGAACACATGCTCGCCAATCTGCGGCATGGGCGAGCCCTGCGTGCTGCCGCGCGGCGCGAAGAAAAGGTCATCGCCGTCAGTCGAGATCGTGAAGATGAGGCCGGGGAAGATTGCGTACTCACCCGAATAGGCCGCCAGCTGCCCGGGCGTCGCAGGCTCCCAGACCGGCAGGGGCTCGGCCGCATAGCCGGGCGCATCCGCCAGAAAGACATCGAACATGGCAAAGGCGATCTCGGCGGCATCGATATCCGACCGGTTGGCCAGCACCGAGACCGCGAAATGCGCTTCCGGCACGCGCAGCAGGAAGGCGCGGAAACCGGCATCCCGTCCGCCATGCGACCAGGTGTCGAGGCCGTGGAATGTCCGTCTTTCCTGCCCCTTGGCGAAGGTTGAGGCCTGGCCGTCCCCGGCGATGGCGCGCTCGGCCATCATTGCAAAGACGGCGTCGGAACCAATGGTCCGGGTCTCGAAATTTTCGGCCCAGAGCAGCAGGTCCGCCGTACTGGTCTGCAGCCCGGTCGATCCGACCAGCGTGTAGTTGAAGGGCTGGGCGGCGAAGCCGTCACCATCGGGCGCATAGGAATAGGCGCGCCCGGGCAAGGGCTGTGACGGGTCGGTGTAGAAAAGGGTCGCACCCATCCCCAGCGGATCGAAGATCTGCGTCCGGGTGAAGTCCTCGAAAGAGAGGCCGGAGACCCGCTCGACGATACGCGCCAGCATGCCATAGCCCGTATTGGAGTATTCCATATGGGCCCCGGCCGGGAAATTGGCGCCCCGTTGACGGGTCAGCAGACGCCATTGCTGGGCCTGGGTGGTGATGTCATCCCCGCGCCAGCCGGCCATGCCAAACAGGGTCGATTGCTCGCGATAGCCGCCCATATGATCAAGCAGGTGCCGGATCGTCACGGTTTCGGGCCGGGCATGCAATTCGGGCAGATAGGTGCGGATATCATCGTCCAGAGACAGCGAGCCTTCGTCGGCCAGCAGCATGATCGAGAAGGCGGTGAATTGTTTCGACACCGAGGCGGCATGAATCGGCGTGTCCGGCCCGATCGGCACGGCATATTCCAGATTGGCGAGGCCGGCTCCGGCACTGAACACGGTCTCGCCATCGCGCAGGACCGAGACGGTCAGCCCGGGCCCCGACCCGTCCTGCCAGCGCTCCAGCAGGGCCTCGGCCGCCTCGAGAGGTGACGCCTCAACCGGGTCCGGGGGCTGTGCGGGCGCCATTCTCCCGGCCAGTGCGGCCGCGAGGGCAAACATGATGATGATCAGGCGGCGGAAATGGAAAGTCACGATCGTCTCCTTCAAAACGCAATGGGGCGACCTTGAAGACCGGGATCGATCCCATCGACCGACTTCATGAAGTCGGTCGCATTTCTCGTCTGGAAGCCGCAGCCGGGCCGGATCAGGCGGCCGGTTCGGACCTGTCCGCATGAAGCTTGCGGAACTGTGTCGGGCTCATCTGTTCGCAGCGCCGGAAGGCGGCATTGAAGGAGGATTTGGAATTGAAGCCGGCGTCATAGAGAATTTCGAGAATGGTCATGCGGGGATTGTCCAGCAAGCGCTGCTTCGCCCACTCGATCCGGTGGCGATTGATGAAGTCGAAGAAGTGCACGCCCATCGCCTGATTGATCAGGATGGAGAGATCACGCGGCACCATGCCCAGCTGCCGTGCCAGGGCGGCGAGCGTCAGCTCGGCATCGAGATAGGGGGTCTCACTGTCCATCCAGGCGAGCAGACGCCGGGCCTCGCCTGAATCGGCGCCCACGCCAGCGTCGCGCGATGGCGGTGCCGGCGCGACAGCGAGGCCGGGATCGACGGTGCGGAAGAGCTCCGGATGCCGCAGCGCATTGAAGGTGATCCAGCTGAGAATGAAGAGCGCGATGACAGCCCCGACAGCTTCCAGCACCTGCGCCGCGCCCCCGGCGCCGCCGAACGCCGCCACGGTCCGCACCACGACCAGCGTATGGACAAACACGGAGGTCGCAATCAGCTGCACCAGCCAGCGCAGGACAACCGGGCCATCACCGGCATATTGCTGCAGATAGGCGCGCTTGAAGCGCAGCAGCGCCAGGATAACCCAGCCGATATAGAGATAATACTGCACGTGCAGGCCGGTGATCACGGCGATCAATTCGGTATCGCCAAGATAGGCGGCGCCCCCGTCAAATCCTCCCAGCTGATTGCCCGGCAGGCTCAGATAGAGGGCGGCGAGCAAGGGCAGACCGTGCAGGAGATCACGGCGGCGCAGGGCGAAGTCCTGGAAACAGGTCGCCAGCACGAAGGCGGCGAAGGCCGGCATTTGCAGATAGGCGAGTACCACCCGAAACGCCGCCAGCCAGGAGTCAGCCGGCGATGCGCCGACAAAGAGCCAGCCGCTCACATCAATGGCGGTCAGGATGAGAAAGGCGGCAAAGAAGAGATTGGCCGCACGGCGATCCGAAGGCGTGGCGATCAGGAAGCAGCCGAGTATCCCGCAGACAAAGCCGATCAGGATGGAGATGACCGCCAGAAGGCCGGGCAGTGACTCCAGGCTCATCTCGGCAATCTGCATCCTGAAGCCTTCCCGTCACTGGACGTCATGCTCGCGACGGTCAGCCTGCAGGCCCGGGCGGTGAGAGCGACCCGGACATCAAATCAGTCCGGCCCGCTCCCCAACCCGTTCACAGCTGATCAGCCTAACCGCAGATTTTCGCCTTGGCGGCGGCATATTCCGCGATCAGCTGTTCGACATAATCGCCGGCCGACTGCACGGCCTTGATCGAGCCGATACCCTGGCCGGAGCCCCAGATATCCTTCCAGGCCTTGGCATCGGAGCCGCCGCCGGACCCGAAATTCATCGCTGACGGATCGCTTTCGGGCAGATTGTCCGGGTCGAGCCCGGCCGCCTTGATCGAGGCCTTGAGGTAGTTGCCGTGAACGCCGGTGAAGAGGTTGGTGTAGACAATATCCTCGGCGCTGCCCTCGACAATGCCCTGCTTGTAGGCCTGGTCGGCGCGTGCTTCGGCGGTCGCGATGAAGGCCGAGCCGATATAGGCATAGTCGGCACCCATGGCCTGGGCGGCGAGCACGCCACCACCGGTCGAGATCGCGCCGGAACACAGGATCGGGCCGTCAAACCAGGCGCGGGTCTCGGCCACGAAGCCGAAGGGCGACAAGGCCCCGGCATGGCCGCCGGCACCGGCGGAGACGCAGATCAGTCCGGTTGCGCCCTTTTCGATCGCCTTGTGGGCAAAGCGCTGGTTGATCACGTCATGCAGGGTGATCCCGCCCCAGCCCTGCACGGCCTGGTTCACTTCCGCCTGGGCACCCAGCGAGGTGATGACAACCGGCACCTTGTATTTCTCGCACAGCGCCATGTCTTCCTGCAGGCGGCCATTGGAGCGATGGACGATCTGGTTGCAGGCAAAGGGCGCGGCCGGCTTGTCCGGATTGGCGCGGTTATAGCTGTCCAGTTCCGAAGTGATCTGGTCGAGCCATTCATCGAGCTGGCTGATCGGGCGCGCATTGAGCGAGGGGAAGGATCCGACGATCCCGGCCTTGCACTGGGCAATCACCAGATCGGGATTGGAGATGATGAAAAGCGGTGCGCCAATCACGGGCAGGCGCAGTCTGCCCTTCAGGATGTCCGGTTCAGCCATGATGTAGTCCCTTGTATCTCGACATTTATCGACCGGTTCCGCCCGGCTCGTTGAAGTCGGCCGCAGGCGTGAACGTTGTTCAGCGCGAGACTAGGGGCGGGCGCGGGACGTGTCGAGTGAGGTTTGTAGCTGAGTCAATCGCCATCTCTGGCCATGGCAAACTGCCCGCGGGGATCCATGCGACCATGCAGGATGCGAACGACTTCGATGCCATCGCTCAAGGCGCGGTAGAAGGCGCAATACGCCAGGATCGCCCGGCGTGCATTCTGGCCAGGAAGGCCTCGATATCAAACGGCTCGGCCCGGCCGCTGGCCTCACCTTCGTCGATCGCCTGTCGAAGCGCCTGACGGCGCCGCTCCTCGGCTTCCAGCAGTTGCAGACCAGCGCGCACGACTTCGCTTGCAGAGGCGTAGTGACCCTGCTCGACGCGCCGCTCGATAAAATTGGCCCAATGCTCGCTGAGAGTGATGCTGATAGCCTTGGTCATGAGTGCCTCGCGGGAGGCGCTGATTTTAACAAAATCGCGCTGCTTGGCCAAGCACACACCTACCCCACCGCCTGCCCGTCCGGCGGCGCATCGGCATGGGCCCACATGTAGAGCGCCAGCCAGGAGCGCCAGGGCTTGAAGCGCTCGGCCGTGCGCACCGTCTTGCGGCGCTTTGAGGTCAGCCGCTCGAGCGTCTTGCGGGCGGCGACATCGCCATCGGGCCAGATATCGGGCTCGCCGAAATAGAACATGTTCATCATGTCCGCCGTCCACTGACCGACGCCCCAGATCGCCGTCAGCCGCGCCGTGCGCTCGGGCACCGATAGGGCGCGCAGCTCGTCAGTGTCGAGCCCGACATTCCTGTGGGTATCAGCGATGGTGATGATGGTTTTTGTCTTGGCGCCCGACAGGCCGCAGGCGCGCAGGGCATCGGTGTTCTCCGGCACGAAATGGTCGAGCAGCGGCCGGCCTTCCGCGCTCGCCTCAACCCGGTTCCAGATGCTCTGGGCTGCCTTGACCGAGATCTGCTGACCGGAGATGGCGCGGCACAGATAATGCGGAAAGGGTTGGCTGTCGCGGCGCGGGAATTCCAGCGGGCCGAGCCGGATCAATGCCGCCTCAAGCTCGGGCGAGAGCCCGGCGGCAGCGTCGACAAGGTGACGGTGAACGGCGTGATGTGTCATGGGCGTCACGCTAGCCTGCCCGCTACAGCCGTGAAAGCCCGGTGACGCGTTTGTCGCATGGCCGGGCCCTGAGCTGCATGCTAACCGGCGAACATGCTGACCATGTTGCGCCAGGGCCGAACATTGTGCGCGCAGGGGATTCTCGTCCTTGCGCTGCTGGCGGCCGGCATCCAGGCCAGCCTGCCCCAGGGCTATATGCTCGACCGCGATGCCGCCTCGGGCGGGGTCTCGGTCGTCTTCTGTACCGGACATGGTGCCGAGCAGCGCTGGCTCGATCTGGCCACCGGCGAAGTCCGCGAGGGCGGCGCCCCGGCACCGGCCGACAGCGGCCGGGACCAGCCTTGCGCCTTTGCGATGGCCTCTGCCGCCGTCGGCCCGTTGCCGCACGTCCCCGCCTTTCTCCCGCCGGCCCCGGCAAGCGCCGACAACATGGTGCTGGCCGACGCCGCCCTGCCCGCCGGCCATCGCCGCAACAACCCGCCGGTACGGGCCCCGCCTGCTTCGCTCTGACAGCCAGAACCATTTCCAATGACCGTCAGACGGCGGCCCGCCCGGGCCGCCACGGAGCTATTCATGTCTTCCATTCTCCTGCATTCCGCGAGCGCGCTCGCCCTGTCCTGCCTGACCGCCATGCCGGCGCTCGCCCAGGACGCCTCTCCCCTCACCGATATCATCACCGTTTCGGGCCAGCAGCTCGACACCGAACGCCTCGACCGGCTCGACCCGGCCACCCTGCCGCCGTCCGGACCGGATGCGGCAGCCCTGATTGCCCGCCTGCCCGGCGCTGCGGTGGTCGGCAATGGCGTATTGTCGAGCCAGGTCCAGTATCGCGGCCTGTCCGGCGGGCGCATCAATCTGCGCATTGATGGCCAGAACTTTGCGTCCGGCGGCCCCAATCTCATGGACCCGCCGCTGCATTATGCGCCGATTGCCCTGATCGAGCGGATCGAGGTCGACCGCAGCGTCAGCCCGGTGCGCAGTGGCCCCGGCCTCGCCGGCGGCGTGAATGCGGTCTTCAAACAGGTCGGGTTCGGCGAGACGGATCAATGGCAGACCCGGTATGACCTGACCCTGGCCGGCCGGACCGCCGACGACAGCAGCTCGGTCGGCGGCGTGGTCGGGATGGCCAATGACCAGTTCCGTATCCAGCTGCTCGGCTCCAGCGAGTCCGGCGATGATATCAGCTGGCCCGGCGGCACGATCGGCGGCTCAGCCCATGAACGCCTCGTCTATGGCGCCGGACTGGGTTTTCGCACCGGCGTGCATGAGTTCAGTCTCGACCTGCGGCGCCAGGAAACCGGCGCAACCGGCAATCCGCCCTTCGCCATGGATATCCGCTATTTCGACACCGATTTTGCCCGCATCGGCTATCGCGGGGACTGGGATGGTGTGAACGTCACGGCGCATCTCGCCTTTGCCGATGTCGCGCATGCCATGAATAATTTCGATCTCCGTCCGGCACCGATGATGGCCGCGATGTATCGCGAATCCCTGGCCACGGCGCGAACCGTGTCTGGCGGCGGCGATGCGGTATTTTCGGCGCTGGGCGGCTCGCTCCGTCTCGGATTCGGCGGCGAACAGGCCGAACACGACCTCGCCATCACCAATCCGAACAATGCCGATTTCGTGCTCAACTCCCTGTCCGATATCACCATCGAGCGCACCGGCGCCTTCGCCGAATGGACCGGTGCCGTTGCCGGCTGGGAGAGTGAACTGGGCCTGCGCGCTGACCGGCACAGGGCCGAAGCCGGCCCGGCCTCGGTCGGCTCGGCTGTTCCCGCCATGCCGGGCATGCTGGCCATGGCCTTCAATGCCACCGACCGGCGCCTGGACGACACCACGCTCGACGCGGTTGCGCGCCTCTGGCGGCCGGTGAATGACACCACGACACTGCGCCTCACCTTCGCCCGCAAGACCCGTGCGCCCGGCTATGTCGAGCGCTTCGCCTGGCTGCCGACCGAAGCCTCGGGCGGGCTCGCCGACGGCAATACCTATGTCGGCAATTCCGACCTGACGCCGGAAACCGCCTGGATCGCCGAGGCCGGTCTGGACTGGTCGTCGGCCACGGCCTATGCCCGGCCAACCCTCTTCTATCGCTCGGTCGATGATTTCATCCAGGGCGTGCCCTATGACGCCACACCGGGGGTGATCGATACGCCCGTCGAGATGGTCTCGAGCATGAATGGTGATCCGACACCCTTGCGCTTTGCCAATACCGATGCGCGCCTCTATGGCCTCGACATGGACTTCGGTGTCGAACTCAGTGCGGCCTGGCATCTCGACGGTACCGCTTCCTGGGTGCGCGGCGAGCGGCGCGATATTGACGACAATCTCTACCGCACCGCACCGTCCAGCCTGCGGCTCGGCCTGACCCGCGAAGCGGCGGCCTGGTCGGCAACGCTGGAAACCCTGGCGGTGGCGCGGCAGGACCGTGTCTCGGCGGCCAATTCGGAGGCGGAAACGCCCGGCTATGTGCTGGTCAATCTCTATGGCAGCTGGACGCTTCGCGAAGGCGTCAGCCTGGCAGCCGGGGTCGAGAACCTGTTCGATCACAGCTACCGCCAGCATCTGGCGGGCTATAACCGCAATGCGGGATCCGATGTGGGGCTCGGCGAACGCCTGCCCGGCACCGGCCGCTCACTGGGGCTGCGCCTGACGCTCAGGGGCTGATCCGGGACAGCGCGCAGGGCGGGCCGCCGGCACCAATATGCTGGCGGCCCGCCATGCCGTTCACGGCCAGGATTCCGGTCTCAAACGGCCGGCTCGGGCACCGCGTGTGTGTCCGCCCGCGCCCCTATCAACCGATGAGTGTGGCGACGGCCACGGACGCACGCCCTGCGCGAGACGTGTGGTTAATGCCGCCTACGGGTGTTTTCCGGAACGATTATAATAGATTAAGGGAAAGAACCGACCCGGAGCTATGCATTCCGTTAACCAAAAGGCGTGCCTACTCCGGCTCAATTGCCCATCAAGGGTTTAGTCGGGGGACGCGCATCATGAAATCCATATTCAATCAGGGCGGCAGCGGTGCCGGTGCCACGCTCGAAGCACTCGGCCGCTCACAGGCCATCATCGAATTCAAGCCGGACGGGACCATCCTCACGGCGAATGCGAATTTCCTCGACGCCATGGGCTACAGCCTCGCGGAGATCGTTGGCCAGCGCCACAGCCTGTTTGTCGACCCGGCAGAGCGGGAATCCGCGGGTTACCGCCAATTCTGGGCCAACCTGGCGAAGGGTGAGTTCAACGCCGCCGAGTTCCGCCGCATCGGCAAGGATGGCAAGGAAATCTGGATCCAGGCCAGTTACAACCCCGTCCTCGACCGGTCCGGGAAGGTCTGCAAGGTCGTCAAATTCGCCACCGACGTCACCCAGCAAAAGCTCGACGCCGCCCACGCCCGGGGCCAGATCGACGCGATCCACAATTCTCAGGCGGTGATCGAGTTCGAACTCGATGGCACCATTCTGACCGCCAATGAAAACTTCCTGGGTGCGGTCGGCTATTCGCTCGACGAAATCGCCGGCCAGCATCATTCAATCTTTGTCCCGGCCGGGGAGCGGGACAGCGAGGCCTACCGGAAATTCTGGGACGAGCTGCGCGCCGGCCAATTCCAGTCCGCTGAATTCCTGCGTATCGGCAAGGGCGGACGGGAAGTCTGGATCCAGGCGACCTATAATCCGATCCGCGACATGAATGGCAAAATCTACCGCGTCATCAAGTTCGCAACCGACATCACTGCCCAGGTTGAGCTGCGCCAGCAGCGGGCCGCAGCACAAAAGAGCATTGATTCCGACCTCGACGGGATTGCCGCCAGCGTCACCGAGGCCGCGGGCCAGGCGACGACGGTTTCATCAACCTCGGAACAGACCTCCGCCTCGGTCCAGTCCATCGCGGCGGGCATTGAGGAAATGGCCGCATCGGCCAATGAAATCGGCAGCCAGCTGGTACGCGCCACCGAGATCACCCGCAATGCGGTCAACATGGCGACACAAACCAGTGGCGTCATGGGCGGCCTGGCCGAATCCGCAGCGCGGATCAATGAAGTCATCTCGCTGATCAATGATATATCCGAACAGACCAATCTGCTCGCCCTCAACGCCACGATCGAAGCGGCACGCGCCGGCGAAGCGGGCAAGGGGTTTGCTGTTGTCGCGTCGGAAGTGAAAGGCCTGGCCAATCAGACCGCCAAGGCCACGGACGGGATCGCCAGCCAGATCGCTCATGTCCAGAAAGCGACCCAGGATGCGGTCGAGGCGATTGCCTCGATCAGCAAGACAATTTCCGAAATCGACGAGGTGGCCTCCTCGGTCGCCAGCGCTGTCGAGGAACAATCCTGCGTCACCCGGGAGATCTCCGGCAATATGCAGGAGGTCGCCGTCGGCGTCGATCAGATCACATCGGGCATTCGCGAGATCGCCAATGCCAGCCGCAATATCGACGCGGCGACCCGCAATGTGCGCGAGGCCTCGCAAGCGATGGGCTAGAGGCCGGGCCAGGCCCGGCGCCGGAATCATCAGCGCCGGGCGTCAGCCCAGTTTCGCATCGGCAAACAGATTGCGCAGACGTGCGTATTCCAGCAAATCCGCCATCGACAGCACACCGGCAAAGCGCTCGCCATCGACCAGATATATCCGCTGGAGATGATGGCGCTGCATCTGGGCGAAGGCCCGGTCGCCCCTCACATCGGCTGGCAGCAGCTCATTCGCGCCCGGCCTGACCGCGATGGCGGAGAGGCGCGTGTGCGCCCGTGCATCCGGTACCACGGCCTGTGCTTCGGACAGACCGGCGCGGCCGACGAGACGTTCACCCTCCGTGACAGCGAACCAGTCGCGGTGATGACGCACTAGCTTGTCCGCGATGAAATCGGCGACCGTCATGCCGGCATCAGCGGTCTCGATGCCGGGCGTCACCAGATCAAGCGCCCGGACATCGCCCAGCGCGACGCGCGTTTCCAGTTCGACGCGGGATGATTTCGCCGCGCCCCTGAGGAAGAACCCGATCAGCACCCACCAGGCCCCGCCAAGCGAACCGGTGGAGAGCAGCAGGAAAATGCCGGCGACGATGAAGAAGACCGCAAAACCCTCCCCGGCCAGACTGGCCCAGCGGGTCGCGCGGCGGCGATCACCGCTGAACAGCCAGATCAGGGCACGCAGCACACGCCCGCCATCGAGCGGAAAGGCCGGCAACATGTTGAACATCGCCAGCAGAAAATTGATCAGGCCGAGATAGGCCAGCACCATGGCCAGCGGCGCCTGCGCGCCGCCAACGGCCCCGAGCCCGGCGAGCTGGCTGAACACAAGCGCGAGGAACAGGCTCATCAAGGGTCCGGCCAGGGCCATCACCAGTTCGGTCATCGGCGTTTTCGGCTCTTCCTCGAGCTCGGCCGCCCCGCCGAACATGAACAGCGTCACCCGGTTGATCGGCATGCCGAAGGCACGGCCGACAAAGGTATGCGAGAGCTCGTGCGCGATGATGGAGAAGGTCAGCCCGACCACGCCGAGAATCGCCATGAAGACATAGGTCGATGTCTCCAGCCCGGCGGTCTGGTCCGGAAAGAAGCCAACGGCCAGCGACCAGCCGACCAGCAGCGCCAGAAACAGCCAGGACGGCTCGGCGCGAACAATCACGCCGCCGATTTTGAACGAGAAGAGATAGGGGCGCATGGCGTGGGGGACCTTTGTGTGAGGCCCCACAGTGCACCAGTGGGCGACGCGCCTCAAGGGTGGTGGCCGCCGTCGGCGCGATCCAGGGGCGCGGCGCTTCGTCGCCCCGGGTGCGGGTGCCATTCAGAGAGAATCCTTGGTGTTGCGGCGCACGCCCCCCTGCGCCAAGGCTTCGGAGGGCACCTCTTCGCCCACTCGCTTCGGGTGGCTTGCCACCCGAAGCCCGCAGGGCGGACATGAGTAAGCTTACGGTCGAAAGAGAAAGAGCTTGAACTTGCTGTCGAGCGTACGCCCTCCTACGCCAAAGGCTTCGGACGGCACCTCTTCGCCCACTCGCTTCGCTCGTATGCGCGCTGCGGGTGGCTTGCCACCCGAAGCCCGCAGGGCGAAGGG
>NZ_JBLWTD010000029.1:0-29233 GCF_048270265.1 Maricaulis sp.
GCGTGATCTGGTTGCGGCGGCGTTCGACGACTTCAAAGCGTACGCCGTGGAAATGGAAAACCTGGCCCCGTTCGGGAATGGTCTGGGCCTCGTGGATCACCAGGCCGGCCAGCGTGACGGCCTCCTCGTCCGGCAATTGCCAGTCCAGTGCCCGGTTGAGATCGCGGATCGGCACCACACCATCGACCAGCCAGATCCCCTCCGCCTCGGGCCGGATGCCCTCGACCGTGATGTCGTGCTCGTCCTCGATCGCGCCGACGATCTCCTCGAGGATATCCTCCAGCGTCACCAGGCCCATCAGCGCGCCGTACTCGTCGACGACGAGGGCGAAATGCTCGCGCTTTTCGCGGAAGGCATTGAGCTGGTCGAGCACCTCGGTGGTTTCCGGCACGAACCAGGGTTCACGCAGGATCGCCTTGATGTCGATCGTTGACGGGTCGCCATCATTGTCGTGCATGGCCCGCGCCAGATCGCGCGCGTGCAGCACGCCGACAATATTGTCCGGGTCGCCCTGGTAGAGTGGCAGGCGCGTATGCGGGCTGTGCAGGGCGTCCTGGGCGATCTCCGAAGCCGGGCGTTCGATATCGATCATGTGGATCGACTTGCGGTGCACCATGATGTCGTCAACGGTCAGATCACGCAGATCGAGCACGCCGCCAAGCATGTCGCGGTCATTCTTGACCACGCCGCCTTCCTCGTGATGCAGCGCGATGGTGCCACGCAATTCGTCATGGGCAGACAGGACCGGGCCTTCGACGGTCGCGCCGAACAGGCGCAGCACACCGCGCACAATCGCCTGTACCGCCCCGACGATCGGCGCGAAAACGCGCACGATGATCAGAACCGGTCGCGATACGAACAGGGCAAAGCGTTCCGGATTGGACAGGGCGTAGGTCTTCGGCATCACTTCCGCGAAGACCAGCACCAGCACGGTCATCACGGCCGTGGCGATCCAGACGCTGTGCTCGCCGCCAAGCACGCGGGCGAATAATTGCCCGGTCAGCATGGAGGCCGCGATATTGACCAGGTTATTGCCGAGCAGAAGCGATCCCAGCAGGCCCTCGCCATCGCTGATCAGCCGGTTGACCCGTGCCGCGTCGGGATTTTTGTCGCGCTCAAGCTGAAGGATGCGGGCGCGAGAGGTCGCGGTCAGCGAGGTTTCCGAACCGGAGAAAAAGGCCGACAGACACAGCAGGCCGAGAATCAGCAGGGCGGGGCCAATCAGGCTCCAGTCGAGGCTCATGAGAGCGAAGTCTCCAAAAATGCGACGAGATGCGTCGCGTCAATCCTAGGGTCTATCCAGGCTTTGCCAATACCCCGGGCCAGAATCAAGGTGATTTCCCCGGCCTGGTTCTTCTTGTCATCACGCATGCGCGCAACCAGCCGTGCCGCATCCCAGTCCTGGTGGGCCAGGCTTGCCGCATTCCACGGCAGGCCGACGGCACGCAAATGCGCCTCGACGCGCTCGGCATCGCCGGCCGGGCATTCGCCCCGCGCGACGGAATAGCGAAAGGCGAGGGCGATACCTGCGGCGACCGCCTCGCCATGGCGGATGGCATCCTTGGGTGCTTCGGCCTCGAAGGCATGGGCAAAGGTGTGGCCGAGATTGAGCAGGGCTCGATTGCCGTGTTCCAGCTCGTCCTCGGCGACGATCCGTGCCTTGAAGGCGACGGCATCGGCGATGGCCCGGGCCAGCGGCGCGCCTTGCAACACACCGGCACCGGCTGCGTCGAGGCGTTCGAACATGGCCGCATCGCCGATCAGCGCCGCCTTGACGATCTCGGCATAGCCGGCGCGGCGCTCGCGATCGGGCAGGGTGGAGAGCAGGCCGGTATCGGCGATCACCAGGCGGGGCTGGTGAAAGGCACCGGCGAAATTCTTGCCCTGGCGGGTATTGATCCCGGTCTTGCCGCCCACCGAGCTGTCGACCTGGGCCAGAAGTGTGGTCGGGATCTGGATGAAGTCCACACCGCGCTTGGTGACTGCTGCGGCAAACCCGGTCAGGTCACCGATGACGCCCCCGCCCAGGGCGATTACTGCCTCGGAGCGCTCGATATTGCGGTCCAGCAGCGCATCGACCAGCTGTTCCAGCCCGGCAAAGCTCTTGGTGCGCTCGCCTGGCTCCATCACGATCGGATCGCAGGCGAGGCCGGCGCCGGCCAGCAGCGCGATGATGCGGTCCAGATGCAGCGGCGCGACATGGCTGTCGGTGACGAGGATGGCGCGCTTGCGCGGAAAGAGGCCGGGCAGGCGGTTCGCGGCGGCGTCCAGGGCGCCATCGCCGACCAGCACGTCATAGGCGCGCGATCCGAGGCCAACCGGTACTGTCAGAACTGAACTCACGCGTCCGTCTCCCAGGCTTGCAGGGCGTCGAGGATGGCCTCGGCCGTTGCCTGATGCGTGCCTGCCGACGCATCAACATGGATGTCGGCCTCTGCATAGGCGGGCTGGCGGGCTTCAAGCAGGCGTCCGAGGATGGCCGCCGGATCGCCCTCGCGCAG
The DNA here is from genome assembly GCF_048270265.1 of Maricaulis sp. Classification (GTDB taxonomy): domain Bacteria; phylum Pseudomonadota; class Alphaproteobacteria; order Caulobacterales; family Maricaulaceae; genus Maricaulis. The sequence goes on from NZ_JBLWTD010000029.1 coordinate 2,502, forward strand.
CAGGGGCCGGGTATCACGCCTGCCGACACGTGCCGCCAGGGTCTCGACATCGGCCTGCAACCAGATCGAGATGGCCCTGTCCTTGACCAGTGCCCGTGTCTGCGGATCGACGAAGGCGCCGCCGCCGAGCGCCAGCACCATTGGCGGTTCGTCGAGCAGACGCGCGATCACGCGGCGCTCGCCATCGCGGAAGGCGGCTTCGCCGAAATCCTCGAAAATATCGCTGACCGTACGCCCGGCGGCCCGTTCGATTTCATGGTCGGCATCGGCGAAGGGACGCTCCATGGCCGCCGCGAGACGGCGTCCGACCGTGGTCTTGCCGGCGCCCATCAGTCCGATCAGGACGATGGAATGATCTTGTAAAGCAGTACGGGTCATGCCTTCGGTATAAAGCGTCTGGAAATCGCCGCAATCGGGGTTACCCTTGTCGCGCGGATGTTTGCCATGCTGGTGGCGCACCAATTGCACATGAGGAAGGTGAATTCATGCGGGGTTTTCTGGTCGGCCTGGTGATTATCGCCGGCATTTTCGCGGCGGGCTTTGGCACGCTGGTTGTTATCGCGAACGGTCTGCAGCCGTCGCAGGAGGAAGTACGTGTCGAGCTGGACGATAATTTTCCGCGCTAGCGGTCTGGCCCTGATGCTGGGCGGCACCGCCCTCGCCCAGGGACCGATCGAAGTTCAAAGTCTCGATGCGCTTGATCCGCTCGAAGTGGGTCTGCCCGGCGCCGCGCTGGGGATCTCGTTATGGGACGGCAGCGATGCCGAGATGGCCAGCCAGGTCCTGACCCTGCTGCCTGAGGCTGACGGAGCGGGCTATACGTCGCCGGCGCTGGCCGAGTTGTCGCGCGCCGTGTTGAGCTCCGGCGGCTATCCGCCCGCGGGCGGACGCGGTGACCCCGGCTTGCCGGTAGTGCGTGCCGACCGTCTGCTGGCGGCAGGCGGCGTGTTCGAAGCCTATGACCTGCTCGAGCGCACGCCCAATCTCAATCAGAATGAAGCCTTGTCACGCCTGCATGCCGAGCTCGCCTTCGCGACCGGCAATGCCCGCAATGCCTGCCATACGGCCGATGCCTTGCTGCGGGGCCGCGAGCAGGCCTACTGGCTGCGCGCGCGCGGCTTCTGCCTCGCCCTCGACGGTCAGGGTAGTGCCGCCGAGCTGACGGCCGAACTGGCCCGCAATGCCAGCGAGGATGCCGGCTATGATGCGATGCTGTTCGCCATCACGCTCGAGGGCACGCCGCCGCCGGCCCTGCCTGCGATCGATTCCGGTCTGAAGCTTGCCATGGCCTTCCAGCTCGATGGCGACACTGATCTGGAAGCCCTCGATCTGGCGGGCGCTCCGGGTTGGCTGCAGCGCTTTGTGCACGGCCGCGCCGCGCCGACACCGGTGCCGGCCAGCGAACCGGCCGAGGCCCTGGCCGCAGCCCTGGCCCTGTCTGGCGTCGAACGTACCGCCGCTCTCGAGGCGGTGCTCGTGCAGGGCACTGATCGGGCCATCGCCGCAGCCGCCCTGTCCGGCTTGCTGGATGATGCCGTTGCGGCCGGGCGGTTTGCTGCTGCAGGCCGCCGCTATGGCCGCGAAGTTCACACCCTGCCACTGACGCGCGAAACGCTGGCCGATGGCTATCGTTTTGCGCTGGCCGCGCTGCTCGGCGGCGATGTGCGGACGGCTTCGGACTGGCGCGATGCCCTGATGGACGGACCACCACAACCAGCGGCGCCCATGTTTGACGAAACCGGCAAACCGCTGGATCCGATAGCTGCTGCCCTGGCCAATGGCGTGCCGCCAGCCTGGGAGCCACCATCACCGCGCCGCATGGTCAATCTCGACCTGGCGATTGCCATTGCCCGCGACCGGGTGGCGGGCGACCAGGCCTCAGCCTTGCTGGCGGCGCATTTCGAAGCCTATGGCAGCGCCGCCCTGGCCGACATTCTCGCGCTCGACCGGCTCGGTGCCAGCGCGACGGAGGGCCTGCGTCCGGCCCTGCTGCAGCTGACGCCGGTATCGGTGGGTCCGGAAGTGCTGGCCATGGAAGCGGCTGATCGGGCGGATGCTGATGCCGAGGCCGCCATGCTGGCGATCGCGAGCCTGGTACGCGGCGGGGCACGGCCCAATGCTGAGACATTGAGCCGTTGCGTCGCGGTGCTCGATTCGATTGGCCTTCGCCGGGCAGCGCTCGACATCCTGCTGGAACGGCTGGTGACGAGGGCGGTGTGAGCAGCGGTCCGGAGATCGACCTCTTCCTCGACATGATGGCCGCCGAGCGCGGTGCTGCAAAGAACACACTCGATGCCTATGCCCGCGACCTGACCGATGTCTCGGCCCGGCTCGCGGCGCGTGGCGTCGGGCTGGCGCAGGCGACGACGCCGGACCTGGAACAGGTGCTCGGCGGAATCGAATCCGACGGCCTGTCAGCGGCGACAGCGGCACGGCGCCTGTCGGCGATGAAGCGATTCTATCGTTTCCTGCTCTCCGAGGGGCGGCGCAGTGACGATCCGTGCACCCCGCTGCACGGTCCCAGGCAGGGGCGCAGCCTGCCGAAAATCCTCAGCGAGGCCGATGTCGACGCCCTATTCGCCGCCACTGCCGAACTGCCGGGGCCCTCGGGCCTGCGCACCCGCGCCCTGCTGGAAATCCTGTATGCCGGCGGCCTGCGCGTCACCGAACTGGTCTCGCTGCCGCTGAGCGCCTTTATCCAGACCGAGCGCTGTATTTTCGTGACCGGCAAGGGCGGGCGTGAGCGGCTGGTGCCGCTGACGGCATCAGCCCTTGAGGCGATGGCGGCCTATCGCGAGGTCCGCGCCGCCCATCTGCCACCAGCCAAATCGGGCTCGCAAAAGGCCCAGCGTTTCCTGTTTCCCTCGCGTACGGCCAAGTCCGGCCATCTTACCCGCGAGCGCTTTGCCCAGATCCTGCAGGAACTGGCCCTGGCGGCCGGCCTCGATCCGGGGCGGGTTTCGCCGCATGTGCTGCGGCATGCCTTCGCAACGCATCTGCTGGCGCGCGGTGCCGATCTGCGCTCCGTCCAGCTCCTGCTGGGTCATGCCGATGTCTCGACGACGCAGATCTACACCCATGTGCTGGACGAGCGCCTGAAATCCCTGGTCGAGAATGCGCACCCGCTGGCGCGCAAAACCTGACGTCTGCCCGTGCCGGCCGCTGCCTGCTGACAGTATTGCGGACTTGTGACGCCCGGCTGGGCTGGTTAGGTTCAGCGCCTTCTGAAACGTCCACAGGCGTTAAACCGGCATGTCCGATCCTACGCGTACCTATCTCGATTTCGAACGGCCGCTGGCCGAGCTGGAAGCCAAGATCGAAGAGCTTGAAACGCTCTCCGCTGCGGGCGGCGACGATGCGCCCGATATGGCTGAGGAAACGGCGAAACTGCGCCAGAAGGCGTCCGAACAGCTCGCCACCCTTTATGGCAAGCTCGATCCCTGGCGCAAGACGCTGGTCGCGCGCCATCCCGAGCGGCCGCATTTTCGCGATTACCGCAAGGCGCTGATCGAGGATTTCGAAGAGCTGTGCGGCGACCGCCGATTCTCTGAAGACGCCGCCATTGTCGGCGGGCTGGGTCGTTTCCGTGGCCGTTCCGTGGTGGTGATCGGCCATGAGAAGGGCCATGATACCGAAAGCCGCCTGCACCATAATTTCGGCATGGCGCGGCCCGAGGGCTATCGCAAGGCGATCCGCCTGATGGATTTGGCCGAGAAATTCGACCTTCCCGTTCTGACCTTCGTCGATACCGCCGGCGCCTATCCGGGGCTCGGCGCCGAAGAGCGCGGCCAGGCTGAAGCCATTGCGCGCTCAACCGAGCGCTGCCTGACGCTCGGCACGCCGCTGATCTCGGTCATTACCGGCGAGGGTGGTTCCGGCGGTGCTGTGGCGCTGGCGAGTGCCAATGTCGTGATGATGCTGGAACACTCGATCTATTCCGTGATTTCGCCGGAAGGCTGTGCCTCGATCCTGTGGAAAGACCAGGCCAAGGCCAAGGATGCCGCCGTGGCGATGAAAATCACCGCGCCGGACCTGCTTGGCTTCAAGATCATCGACGAGATCATTCCCGAGCCCATCGGCGGTGCCCACCGTCATCCGGTCGAGACCATGCGCTCGGTCGGCAATGCGATCGAAGCCAATCTGGCCAAGCTCGACGGTCTGTCGGACAAGGAATTGCGTCAGCAGCGCCGCGAGCGCTTCCTCGCCATCGGTCGTGCCGGCGGCGGCGCGTTCTAGTCTGGTGATGGGGCCCGGCCTGCGGGCCGGCCCGCGCCACTCTGCCGGAAGAATCTAGAGGTCGACCTCGAGCCAGGGCAGTTCCCGTCCCTTGAACACGTCCGAGGCGCGCATTTCGACGCGGCGTGCGCCCATGTGCAGGTAGGCGGGTTCGGCATAGGGATCGGAGAGGATCGTCATCACGGGCAGGCCCAGCGCCCGCAATTGCGCCTTGGCGTGTTCGAACAGCGCACGGCCAGCGCCCGTCCCGATCGCGTCGGGTTCAATGAACAGCAAATCGAGTGAGCCGCCATGGCCGTCCGGGTCGATCTGGCAGACGCCCAGCACTCGGCCGCCAGCTGATTCCGCGACGGTCGCATGACCTTTGCGGATCGCCTCGCCGGTGACACGGAGAAAGGGCGCGACTGCGTCCATGAACGCCGCGTCATAGCCCCAGTGGCCCTTGGAGCGCAGACAGAGCGCCGACAGCGCCGCTTCCTCGCCCGGACGGGCGGGACGCAGCCGGATATCAGACCTGGCTGTCGATCGCGCCATGGCACTGTTTGTACTTCTTGCCGGAACCGCACGGGCAGGCGGCATTGCGCGCGACCCGGCCCCATGTCTCGGGCTTGTTCGGATCGACAGGTGTCGAGGTGCGGCGCAGGGTCGGTGCGACACGCGCCGCGACAGGTCCGGCATCGGGATCGCCCATTTCATTGCGGCCCGTGCGCGGGTCGACATGCGTGGCTGTGATTCCCTGTGGCGCTTGCGGCGCTTCCGGCGCCCGTTCGAAGCGGATCATCATCAACTGCTTGGTCACTTCGACCCGCAGATTGTCCATCATCTTCTCGAACAGTTCGAAGGCCTCGGTCTTGAACTCGTTGAGCGGATCGCGCTGGGCATAGCTGCGCAGGCCGATCATCGAGCGCATGGCATCGAGGTTTTGCAGATGCTCGCGCCAGTTCTGGTCGATCGCCTGCAGCAGGAAGGATTTCTCGATCCGGCGCATCAGCTCGGGACCGCCATTGGCGGCCTTCTCGGCGAAAGCCCGGTCGGCGGCCTCGGTCACGCGTTCGAGGATTTCCTCGTCGGCGATACCCTCCTCCTGCGCCCATTCGGCGACGGGCAGGTCGAGCCCGAAGACGTCGCGCAATTCGGTCGTCAGCCCTTCGACATCCCACTGATCGGCATAGACCTTGGGCGGAATGTGCGCGACGACGAGATCCTCGGCGGTCTGGTGGCGCATGTCCTTGATGACGTCGGCAACATCGCCGGAGGTCATGAAATCAATGCGCTGCTCGAACACGGCCTTGCGCTGGTCATTCATCACGTCATCATATTTGAGGACGTTCTTGCGGATGTCGAAATTGCGTTGCTCGACCTTTTTCTGCGAGGTCTCCAGCGCCTTGGACATCCAGGGGTGGGTGATCGCCTCGCCCTCTTTCAGGCCAAGGGTCTTCATGATCCCGTCGAGGCGTTCCGGCGCGAAAATGCGCAGCAGATCGTCCTGCACCGAGATATAGAATTTCGAACGGCCCGGATCACCCTGGCGGCCGGTCCGGCCACGCAGCTGATTGTCGATGCGCCGGCTTTCATGGCGCTCGGTACCGAGGACATAGAGACCGCCGGCCTTGAGCGCGATTTCGCGCTTGTCGGCGATATCCGCTGCGATGACCGCTCTCTGGGCCTCGATGGCGGCATCGTCGGGCTCGACACCCTTTGCGTTCTGTTCCGCGATCCATTGCGTCATGCGCATATCGGCATTGCCGCCGAGCTGGATATCGGTGCCGCGGCCGGCCATGTTGGTGGCGATGGTGATCGCACCGGGGGTGCCGGCCTGGGCGACGATCATCGCTTCCTGCTCGTGATAGCGCGCATTGAGCACCTTGTGCTCGAGCGGGATCAGTTTGAGCATTTCCTTGAGTGGACGCGCATCGGGACGGCCCGATTTCTTGAACGCCTCGATCTCGGCCTCATCCTTGGGATAGAGATGGCCGAGGGTCTCGCGGAAGGTCTTCTTGTCGCTGAGCAATTGCGACAACTGCTCGGACTTTTCGATCGACACGGTACCGACCAGCACCGGCTGGCCGCGTTCCTGGCAATCGACCAGATCATCGACGATGGCCGCATACTTGTCGGTCAGGGTGCGGAAGACCTCGTCTTCATTGTCGATACGGGCGATCGGCCGGTTGGTCGGGATCTCGACCACTTCCAGCTTGTAGATCGAATGGAATTCGTCGGCCTCGGTCACAGCCGTACCGGTCATGCCGGCGAGCTTCTTGTAGAGGCGGAAATAGTTCTGGAAGGTGACGGAGGCCAGAGTCTGGTTTTCCGGCTGGATCTTCGCGCCTTCCTTGGCCTCGATGGCCTGGTGCAGGCCATCCGACAGGCGGCGGCCCTGCATCATGCGACCCGTGAACTCATCGATCAGCAGGACTTCGCTGTCCTTGACGATGTAGTCCTTGTCGATGTGGAAGATCTTGTGGGCCTTCAGGGCCTGATTGACGTGGTGGACGATCGAGACATTCTCGACGTCATACAGATCGCCTTCCTTGAGCAGATCGTTTTCGCGCAGCAGGCGCTCGATCTCTTCATTGCCCTCTTCGGTCAGCAGGATCGAGCGGGCCTTCTCGTCGATCTCGTAGCAGTCCTCGCCCAGTTGCGGGATCAGGGCATCGATCGTCTTGTAGAATTCGGTGCGATCCTCGGTCCGGCCGGAGATGATCAGCGGCGTACGGGCTTCATCGATCAGGATGGAATCGACTTCGTCGACGAGGGCATAGGCATGGCCGCGCTGGACCATTTCCTCGATCGAATACTTCATGTTGTCGCGCAGATAATCGAAGCCGAGCTCGTTATTGGTCGCGTAGGTGATGTCGCAGGCATAGGCCTCGCGGCGTTCCTGGTCGGACTTGCCGTGCGAGATAACGCCGGTCGTCATGCCCAGTTGCGCGAAGACCTTGCCCATCCACTCGGAATCCCGCGTCGCCAGATAGTCATTGACGGTGACGACATGGACGCCCGTGCCGGGCAGGGCGTTGAGATAGCTCGGCAGGGTGGCAACAAGCGTCTTGCCCTCACCGGTCTTCATTTCGGCGATCGAGCTGTCATTGAGCACGATGCCGCCCATCAGCTGCACATCATAGGGCCGCAGGCCGATCGCCCGGTCGGCCGCTTCGCGAACCGCCGCGAAGGCCTCCGGCAGGAGATCATTGAGGTTGGCGCCTTGTTCGAGACGGGCGCGGAACTCGGCGGTCTTGCCCTTGAGGGCATCGTCGGAGAGCGCCTTGTACTCGGCCTCGTATGCGTTGATTTGATCGACAACCGGCTTCATGCGGCGCAGTTTGCGGCCTGTTTCGGTTCCGAAGATCTTGCGGGCAAGTGAGAGCATGGGGTCTGGCTTTGCGAACAACGGTTGGGCTAGCAACTCTGCAAGGGCCAGATCAATGGACCGGCGCAGGCGCTGGCATTGCTTTGAAACGTCTGGCTGACTTAAGGATGGGGGCATTCAGTGTCAATCAAGCCGCGCGGCACCGTTTGCGTCCGTGCGGCCCGGCAAGGTGAAGATAGTGTCGATGAAACGTCTTTTTGCAGGTGCCTTGGTGCTTGCCGTACTTGCCGGATGCGGCCCTGAACCCCGTCGCACGGCAGAGGATCTCCGGGCTGCGAATCCGACGCTGTCATTGGATGAGCGCGACCCGGTCCTTGCCCGGGTCGACGGCACCGTAATCCGGCGCTCCGATGTCGAGCGCGAGGCGGCCAGCCAGGCCGAAGGCAGCGACTCGCCGCAGGTCGCGCCGGGCAGTGAAGCCTTTGCCGATATTCTCGACGAATTGATCGATCAGCGCCTGCTGGCGATGGAGGCGCGCCGGCGCGGGCTTGATCAGTCGGAAGAGGCGCTGCGCCGGCTGGCGCTGGCGGAAGAGCGCATTCTCGGCAATGTCCTGGTCGAGACGGCGCTGGCTGATGCGGTCAATGAGGAAACCATCGAGCGCATTTACCAGGAGCAGGTCCGCCTGATCCCGCTCGGCGAGGAAGTGCGGGCCCGCCATATCCTTGTCGACACGCGCGAGGAAGCCGAGGCGATCAAGGCCCTGATCGATTCCGGGCAGGATTTCGCCGCGCTTGCGGTGCGCATGAGCCAGGACCAGGCGACGCGGCTGGAGGGCGGCGATCTGGGTTATTTCACCCGCGAGGGCGTGTTGCCGGCCTTTGGTGCGGTCGCCTTCAGGACCGGCGAGGGTGAGACCTCGGAACCCTTCCAGACCGAGTTCGGCTGGCACATATTGCGGGTGGTCGACCGCCGCCGCGAACCACCGCCCTCGCTCGAGGACCTGCGGCCGAACATTGTGCGCTTCTATACATTCGACCAGCTGGAAGGCCTGATCGACGGGCTGCGCGAGCAGGCTGTGATCGAACGGATTGCCCTGCCGGACGGCGATATCAGCCTCGAGACGGCGACCGGCGAAGTGGCGGGGCCGGATGACGCGCCCGATGTGGATGGTGAACCGCCCCAGGCGGATGAACCCCCGGCGGATCCGGGCTAAGACCCGCTTAACCGCGTTCCTGCACCCGCCCTTAACGGAGTTTCTTCATAATGGCTGAACCTGGCCCCAAACCGGTCCTTTATGTTGCTGCCTGTGCCTTGCTCGATGCGGATGGCCGTATCCTGATTGCACAGCGCCCCGAGGGAAAGCCGATGGCGGGCCTTTGGGAATTCCCCGGCGGCAAGATCGAGCCGGGCGAGACACCGGAGCAGGCTGTGGTTCGCGAATTGCGTGAAGAGCTGAGTGTCGAGCCGTGCGAACGGTGCCTGCACCCCTTTGCCTTCGTCTCCCATGCCTATCCGGATTTTCACATCGTGATGCCCTTTTTCCTGTGCCGCACCTGGGACGGTTTCCCGCAGGCCAATGAGGGCCAGGAGCTGGCCTGGGTCCGCAAGGAAAAGCTGCGCGATTATCGCATGCCGGCCGCGGATCTCCCGCTGGCTGCGGAGTTGAGGGATCGCCTGTGATGAGCTTGCTGAAGAATTTCATCCGCGATGAAAACGGCGCCACGGCGATCGAATACGGCATGATTGCCGCCGCAATGGCGACGGTGATCCTCGGGCTGTGGGCCACCTTCGGCCCGGCCGTTGCCCGGCTTTATGAAGACGTCGCCGGCGCGCTCTAGCGCCCGGCCTTCTCGCCCGCAGATTCCTCCGTCACACCCAGCGCATCAGCCAGCCTGACCGTTGCCGAGCCGGGCCGCTTAGCTTTCGGCTGATCGGGATGAGGCGCCCAGCCGGCAGCATGGACGATCTCGAAGCTGGCGCGGATACGTCCGTCCGGATCGGAAAAGCGCTCGGCATAGATTTCCGCCATCCGCACGAACAGGGCCCGTGTCGCCGGGGTGCGGGGGCGGTCGGCGAGAATGCTGGTCTCACCCATGCCGCGCAGATCGGCCATCAGGGCAAAGGCATTGTCATAGCGCACGGTGACGCGGTCGATATCGGCAACCGGCATGGTGAAGCCCGCGCGCTGCAGCAGGGCGGCGATGTCGAAGGTCCCGGCCAGCGGGGACACGCGCGCATGGGCGCCGCCCGTGAGCTCGGCCTCGGCTGTCATCAGGGACTGGCGCAATTCGGTCAGGCTGTTGCCGCCCAGCAGGGCAGCGGCAAAGAAGCCGTCGGGCTTGAGGGCGCGGCGCAGCTGGACCAGCACGCCGGGCAGGTCATTGGTCCAGTGCAGGCCGAGCGGCGCGAGAATGAGATCGAGGCTGGCATCGCTGAAGGGCAGGCGCTCTTCGTCCAGGGCCAAGGCAGGGCCGTCCAGCTGGCCCGCGACAGCCGGGGCGAGATCACTCTGGATGACATGGGCCGTCTTGTTGCCGGCATGGCGCTGGCGCAATTCGCCGAGCAGGCCCGGTCCGCCGCCGAGTATCAGCGTCTCGTCGAAATCGCGCATCACGCCCTCGACGCGATCGCAGATATCGTCGAAGGCCCGTTGCACCAGAAAATTGTATGATTGTATGCTGCCCGCCGCGCGACTGCGACGCTGGCGCAGGAGGTCGCGATCAAATAATTGCGGGGGCAGGGTGGATGACATGCCGCCGATATGCCTTTTGCGCCCGCCGAAGGGAAGGGGTGTGATGAGCAAGTCTGTCCTGACCGCTCTGGCCGATGCCGTCTGGCCGCCGGTCTGCCCGGTGCGCAGCGTCCCGGTTGATGCCAGCGGGCGGCTCGACGCTGCTGCCTGGCAGGGGCTGGAATTTATCGACGCGCCCTGGTGCGATTGCTGTGGCGTGCCCTTCCCCTACGGGACAGGGGTCACGACGAGCGGCCTGTTGTGCGCGCTCTGCCTGGCCCGGCCGCCCAAATTCGACCGCGCCCGCGCGCCGCTGGTCTATGGCGACGTCTCGCGGCAACTGGTGCTCGGTTTCAAGAATGGCGGCCGCCGTGAAATGGTCGACCAGTTTGCGGCCTGGATGGCACGCGCCGGCGCGGCCTGCCTCTCGGGCGCCGACTATATCCTGCCGGTGCCACTGCATTGGCGCCGGCTGCTGGCGCGGCGCTATAATCAGTCGGCGCTGCTGGGCCAGGCATTGTCTCGCCAGACCGGTATTCCGATGCGGGCCGGCTGGCTGTTGCGATCCCGCGCGACACCGAGCCAGGCGGGCAAGAGTGTGCTGTCGCGGCGGCGCAACATGGCCGGTGCATTCCGGATCGCGCCGGGGCACGGGCTTGACGGCAGGCATGTTGTGTTGGTGGATGACGTGTTCACAACGGGCGCCACCGCCTCGGCCTGCGCCCGGCAGCTCCGGCGTGCCGGCGCTGCCCTTGTGACTGTCGTGACGCTTTGCCGTGTTGTACGCGCCAGCGATGCCACTATGTAAGGCGTGAAGGAGTTTGTTTATGGCCAAAGTGACAATCTACACCCGACCAATGTGCGGCTATTGCGCCCGTGCTGTCTCATTGCTGAAGCAGAAGAAGGTCGATTTCGAGGAAATCGATGCCGGCTTCGACCAGAAAAAGCGCGAGGAGATGGTGCAGCGCTCCCACGGCGGGCGCACCTTTCCGCAGATCTTCATCGGCAAGGACCATGTCGGCGGGTGCGACCAACTGATGGCTCTGGAACGCTCCGGCAAGCTGGACGGGTTGCTCGGTCTGAAATGAGCACGATCGCGACAGCCCTGATCCAGATGCGCTCCGGTATCGATCCGGCCGCCAATCTGGCCATGGCCAGCGATCTGATCCGTCAGGCCGCCGCACAGGGTGCAAGGCTGATAGCGACGCCCGAGACAACGCACCTGGTGCAAAAGGATGCCGACCGGGCCTTTGCCGTGATGCGAACGGCCGAGGATGATCCGGCGATCCCGGCCTTTGCGGCCCTGGCAAAGGAGCTCGGCATTACCCTGCTGATCGGCTCTCTCGCCGTGAAGCTGGGTGAGCGGCGCGCTGCCAACCGGTCCTTCCTGTTTGCCCCGGACGGCACATTGCTCGCGACCTATGACAAGGCCCACATGTTCGATGTCGGGCTGGGGCAGGGCGAGACCTATCGCGAATCCGCCAATTATCGCGCCGGTGACCGGCTGGTGCTGGCCGATATCGGTGATGCGCGGCTGGGCCTGTCGATCTGCTATGACATCCGCTTCGCCTATCTCTATCGCCGCCTGGCCCAGGCCGGGGCGCATATCCTCGCCGTGCCGGCAGCCTTCACCCGTCCAACCGGGCGGGCGCACTGGGAAGTCCTGCTGCGCGCCCGCGCGATCGAGACCGGATCCTGGGTGATCGCGCCGGCCCAGGGTGGCCTGCACGAGGATGGCCGCCGTACCTGGGGGCATTCCATGGTTGTCGATCCGTGGGGCAAGGTCGTGGCCATGCTCGATCATGATGAGCCCGGCATATTGCTGGCACAGCTGGATCCGGCGAAGGCTGATGATGCCCGCGCGCGCATTCCCGCCCTGCTGCATGACCGTGAATTGGGCGGGCCGGACGAAATGATCCTGCGATGATCCGCTACGCCCTTGTTTGTGACGGTGAACACCGGTTCGAAGCCTGGTTTTCGAACTCGGCGGCCTTTGACGAGCAGAATGAACGCGGCCTGGTTGAGTGTCCGCAATGCGGTTCAAACGATGTGCGCAAGGCGGTGATGTCGCCGGCCGTCTCGACCTCGCGCAAGCGGGAGGCGACCCCGGAATCGAAACTCAAGGCGATGGCGGCCCAGGTGAAGGCGCATATCCGGACGCATTATGATTATGTCGGTCAGGACTTCGCCGCCGAGGCGCGTGCCATTCATGCCGGCGACAAGCCGGAACGCCTGATCTATGGCGAGACCTCGGCCGAAGAGAGCGAGGCGCTGCGCGAGGAGGGGGTGCCGGTGGCGCCTTTGCCCGAGGCGCTGGCCCCGACACCGCCGAAAAAGGCGAATTGAGCCGGCTCAGTCCGCCGCTTTGCGCGCCACCACCATGTAATTCACGCTCGTATCCTCGCCCAGGCTCCACTGATCATTGAGCGGGTTATAGCTCACGCCCACAGGCGCATCCGGAACCATGCCGCCCGCACGCAGGGCGGCCGTGAGTTCTGTCGGTTGCACCAGTTTGTGGAAGCGGTGGGTACCGCGCGGCAGCCAGCCCATCACCCATTCGGCGCCGACAATGGCGAGGGCGAAGGCTTTCGAGGTCCGGTTGATGGTGGCGCAGATCATCAGCCCGTCCGGTTTCACCAATTGGGCGCAATCGACCAGGAATGTGTGGGGATTGGCGACATGTTCCATCACTTCCAGATTGAGCACGACATCAAAGGGAGGCTCGCCGGTCTCGATCAATTGCTCGGCGACGCCGTGGCGGTAGTCGATTTCAAGCCCCTGTTCGGCCGCGTGCACCGACGCGGTCTTCACATTGGCCTCGGCCGCATCGACGCCGGTGACGCTGGCACCGAGCCGGGCCATCGGTTCCGAGGCGAGCCCGCCGCCGCAGCCGATATCGAGAATGCGCAGACCCTCGAACGGACGCTCGCCGGAACGGTTGAAATGCGCGCAGATCGTTTCGCGGATGAAGGCCAGCCGCACCGGGTTGAATTTGTGCAGCGGTTTGAACTTGGAGTCCGGATCCCACCAGTCGGCGGCGATGCGCGAAAATTTCTCGACCTCGGCGGGATCCACCGAGGGACGCGACAGGGTTTCCGGCGCAGTTGCTGTCGACATGCCTGTTCTCCCGACGGGCGAATTCTTGCGATATTGCGTTCGAGCGTTGCGTACAAGGCTTCGCCCAAGTAGGAAACCGCGATAGCACGGCCATGACCATCAACGATATCCTGACAGCCATATTATGGCCCTACCCGGCGGGCTAATCGAGCCGGGTGCGACGATTTGAACAGTCGCGGCCGTGGCGCAGAGCAAGGGACAGGCGGAATGACACGCGTGGTCGCAAAATTCGGCGGAACCTCGGTCGGCACGATCGAGCGCATCCGCCATGCTGCCGGCCTCGTGGCGGATGCGGTCGCGCGGGGCGAGACCCTGGCGGTGGTGGTGTCGGCCATGGCCGGCGAAACCGACCGTCTGCTCGGACTGGCCGGTGAGTTCTCAGCCGGGCTGGGAGATGTCGAGACCGATGTCGCCCTGGCGGCCGGCGAGCAGGTCTCCGCCGCACTGATGGCGCTGGCCTTGCGCGAACGCGGCCTGCAGGCGCGCTCCTTTCTCGGCTGGCAGGCCCCGGTCTTCACCGACGGTCCGCCGGGCGCAGCGCGGATCGCCGGGATGGAGGTTTCCGCCTTTGAAGCGGCGATGGAAGCGGGGATCGTGCCGGTGCTGGCCGGCTATCAGGGTATTGCCGCCGACGGCCGCCTGCGTACGCTTGGCCGCGGTGGCACGGATTTGTCGGCCGCGGCCCTGGCGGCCGCGCTTGGTGCGCGCTGTGATATCTATACCGATGTCGACGGTGTCTACACGACCGACCCGCGCATCGAGCCGGGCGCACGCCGGCTGGATGCGATCAGCCATGACGAAATGCTCGAACTGGCCGCCCAGGGCGCCAAGGTGCTGCAGGCGCGCTCGGTCGAGTTCGCCAAGTCACGCCATGTGCCGATGCGGGTCTTGTCGAGTTTTCTCGCCGCCGGTGAGAGCCGCGGCACGGATATCCTTCCTGACCGCGATATCGCCGAACGCCGCGTCGTCTCCGGTGTCGCCTATGCGCGCGACCAGGCGCGCATCGCCGTGCTGGGCGCCGCGTCGCAATCGGGTTTCGCTGGAGAGACATTTTCCATTCTCTCCGAGGCCGGGATCGGCGTCGACATGATCGTCCAGGCCCATGGGCGCGAGCCGGACACGGTCAATCTGGAATTTTCAGTTGCGCATCGCGACCTTGATCGTGCCCAATCGGCCCTGGAACGTGGCTTGCCCGGCCTGCGGATCGGTTCGGAAACCGGTCTGGCCAAGGTTTCGGTTGTCGGGGCCGGCCTGCGGCAGCGGGCCGATGTCGCCCGTTCGCTGTTCGGCGTGCTGGGCAAGAGCGGGATTGCCGTAAAGGTGCTCGCGACGTCCGAGATCAAGATCTCGGCACTGATTGACAATGATGCGGTCGAGCGCGCGGTGCGCGCCCTGCATGCGGCCTATGGCCTGGACCGGGTAGGAAATTGATGGAAGTGAAAACGCCCCATACCCGCGACCCGCGCCGTCTGTTGCGACGTATGCGCGAGCTCATGGCAACGCGTGAGAACGCCCAGGACCGGCTCGACCATCTCACGACGCTGATCGCCGAAGAGGCGGGCTGGGACGTGTGTTCGATCTATCTGGCCCGGCGCTCGAGTGCGCTGGAATTGTGCGCCACGCACGGGCTGAAAGCCGAGGCCGTCCACCATACGCGGCTGCAGCCGGGCGAGGGCCTGGTGGGCCTTGTGGCGCGACGCGCCCGCCCGTTTGCCACCTTCGATGCCCGGTCGCACCCGGCGTTTTCCTACAAGCCGGAAACCGGTGAGGAGCCGTTCAACACTTTCGTTGGCGTCCCGATCCTGCGTGGTGGCCGGCTGGTCGGTGTGCTGACGGCGCAGTCGACGGTCGAGCGCCAGGTCGGCGAGGAGGAAATCGACTCGCTGCAGACCGTCGCCATGGTTCTCGCCGAGATCGTCGCCTCCGGCGATATTGCCGATTCCGAGGAAATGGCCGGTCTCGATGTGCGCCAGTCCAGGCCCGACCGGCTGCAAGGCGGTGCCTTCTCTGGCGGGCTGGTGAAGGGGGTTGCCGTCCTCTTCGAGCCGCATGTCGGTTCCGACCGACTGATTTCCGAAGATGCCACCGGCGAGGAGGCCCGGCTCGACGCCGCGATTGACGGACTCCGGTCCTCGATCGACGACATGCTCGAGGGCGGACGTGTGCCCTTCGGTGGCCCGACGCGTGACGTGCTGCAGGCCTATCGCATGTTTGCCCATGATCGTGGCTGGCTGGAACGCCTGCGCGAGGCTGTCCGGCTGGGGCTGACGGCGGAAGCGGCGATCGAACGCGTCCGCAATGAAAACCGCGCGCGTCTGATGAAGGCCGCTGATCTCACCTTCCGCGAGCGGCTGCACGATCTGGAAGACCTGGCCAACCGGTTGTTGCGCCATCTCGACGGCGCGGCGACGCCCCAGATTGAACTCCCGGACAATGCGATCCTGATTGCGCGCAATATCGGCCCGGCCGAATTGCTCGATTTTGACCGCACGAAATTGCGCGGGATTGCCCTTGAGGAAGGCTCGGCCTCCTCGCATGCGGCGATTGTCGCCAAGGCGCTCGGCATTCCCCTGATCGGACGCCTGGAAGGCGCGCTCGACCGGGCCGAGAATGGCGACCCGGTGATCCTTGATGCCGAATTCGGCGTGCTGCATATCCGTCCGCCTGCCGATGTGATCGAGGCCTATGACGAGCGCCTGCACGCCCTGTCGGTCCGCCGGCTCTCCTATGCCGAGATGCGTGGCCCGGCCGTGACCCGTGATGGTGAGCGCATCGGCCTGCACATCAATGCCGGCCTGCTGGTGGAGCTGAGCCATCTCTCCGATGCCGGCGCCGACGGCGTCGGACTGTTTCGCACCGAATTCCAGTTCATGGTCGCCGACACCCTGCCGCGGCTCGATGCCCAGGCGGCGGTCTATCGCTCCGTGCTCGACGCCGCCAATGGCAAGCCGGTCGTGTTCCGAACCCTCGATCTGGGTGGTGACAAGGTGGCGCCTTTCGCGCCCTCCATGGTCGAACCCAATCCGGCCCTGGGCTGGCGCGCCATCCGCATGGGCCTCGACCGGCCAGGCCTGCTGCGCTACCAGCTGCGCGCCCTGATCCTGGCCGCTGCCGGGCGACCACTGCACGTGATGTTCCCGATGATCTCGGCGCCGTGGGAAATGCGGGCGGCGCGGTCGATGCTGGAACGTGAGCTGCAGCATGCGGCCCATAACGGCCATCCGATGCCCTCGGAGGTCAAGATCGGTCTCATGCTGGAAACCCCGGGTATTGCCTGGGCAATCGAGCATGTGATCGACGCCGTCGACTTCGTTTCCGTCGGCGCCAATGACCTGATGCAATATTTCTTTGCCGCCGACCGGCAGAATTCGCGTGTGTCGGATCGGTACGATGTCCTCAGCCCGGCGGCGCTCGGATTGTTCAAACAGATCCGCGATGCCTGCGCCGCCCACAATGTGCCGGTCTCCGTATGCGGCGAGATCGCGGCCAAGCCTTTGGAGGCGGCAGTCCTGTTGGGGCTTGGTTACCGAAGTCTTTCCATGGCTGCCGCCAATCTCGGCCCGATCAGGAAAATGGTCTCCGGACTCGACACCGCCAAGCTTGGCACCTGGCTTGCTAGCCGTATGGATAGCCCGGCCGACAGCTTGAGACCGCTCTTGCTCAAAGCCGGGACCGACGCCGGTTTGCCCGGCGAGGCTGTTGAAAACGGGCGCAGAATTTGATCTTATGGTTAAGAGTGGTTGGGGGCAGCCTCGATCTCCTGCCCTGAGAGAGTGTTCTGACCCCGATTGGGGAGGGGTTTTAGGGTCATGTCGAGTCAAACAACGATGGCGGGTTTCGTACCGGTGGATGCTGTGTTTTCGGAGAGTGGTGCCAGCTATGTGCAGCATTCGGCCGGTGAGCGTCTGCGCGAGGCCCGCACGAAGGCTGGCCTGACCCTCGATTCAGCCGCAGCGCGGACCCGCATCCGCCGCGACTACCTTGAAGCCCTTGAAACCATGGACACACGCGGCCTGCCGGCCCGGGCCTATGCCATCGGCTATCTGCGCACCTATGCCAGCTTTCTGGCCATCGAACCGGTCGGCATTGTCGAACAGTTCAAGCGCGAAGTGGACACCGAGACCGGCCGCGCCGTGCCGTCGGCATCGGCCAAGACGCGCGATCCGATCAAGCTGCCGCGCGGCGCCTTCGGTGCCGTGCTGATCCTGGTTTGTGTGGCGTCAGTGGCCTGGTGGTATTCCGAGCAATCGACCTCCTTCGGGAATATTGCCAATCTGCCTTCGCCGCCGGACGCGGCGCCGGAATGGGCCCGCGCTGATTTTGAACCGATCCGTCAGCCCGCCGATATCGACACGATCTGGAGCGGCGTCCCGCTCGGCGATGCCGCGGGTGATGCGCGCCTGACCCTGCGGGCCACGGCACCGACCACGCTTGAAATCCAGGACGCTTCCGGCCGCATCCTGTATTCGCGCATGCTGGCTGCCGGGGATACTTACGAGGCCCGCGAAGAGGGGCTGACCTTCTCCGCCTCCAATGCCGGCGCCATTCAGCTCGAGCGCGGCGGCGTCGAGATCGGCACGCTTGGTGCGGCCGGCATTCCGGTTGAGAACATCACCGTCGCGGTGGCCGACACGGCTGCGGTGCAGCCGGAATAATTCACAGCGCGCGCTCGCAAGCCTGCCGCAATCGCTCTATATCGTGGACCAAAGCTGACGCGCGCTGCGCCGAGGGAGTCCGCCATGTCCGATCCTGCCCATGATCCCCGTTCCGTGCGTCCCTGGCGCATGATCGAGCGGCGCAAGAGCCGCACCATCCGTATCGGCAAGTTGGAGATCGGTGGCGATGCCCCGATCTCCGTCCAGACCATGACCAATACGCTGACCTCCGATGCCAGCGCCACGATCGGCCAGATCCGGCGCTGCGAAGAGGCTGGTGTCGATATCGTGCGGGTCTCCTGTCCCGACGAGGCCTCGACGGCGGCACTGAAGTCGATTGTCCGGGCCTCGAGCGTGCCGTTGATCGCGGATATCCATTTCCACTACAAGCGCGGCATCGAGGCTGCCGAGGCGGGCGCCGCCTGTCTGCGCATCAATCCGGGCAATATCGGATCGATGGACCGGGTGCGCGACGTCGTCCAGGCGGCGCGCGATCATGGCTGCGCCATCCGCATCGGCGTCAATGCCGGCTCGCTGGAAAAGCATCTGCTGGAAAAATACGGCGAGCCCTGCCCCGATGCGATGGTCGAGAGCGCGCTGGAACATGCCCGCATTCTCGATGATCTCGATTTCCGGGATTACAAGATCTCGGTCAAATCTTCCGACACCTTCATGACGGTTGCCGCCTATCAGCAACTCTCCGAGGCCACCGATGCGCCGTTGCATCTCGGCGTCACCGAGGCTGGCGGCACCCGCATCGGCACGGTGAAGTCCTCGATCGGGATCGGCTCCCTGCTCTGGGCGGGCATTGGCGACACGATCCGCGTCTCGCTCTCGGCCGAGCCCGAGGAAGAAGTTCGCGTCGGTTTCGATATTCTCAAATCGCTGGGGCTGCGCACGCGCGGCGTCAATATCATCGCCTGCCCCTCCTGCGCGCGTCAGGGCTTCGATGTCATCCGCACGGTGGAGACCCTGGAAGCGCGGCTGGCCCATATCGCCGAGCCGATTTCGCTCTCGATCATCGGCTGTGTCGTCAACGGTCCCGGCGAGGCGCTGATGACCGATCTCGGTTTCACCGGCGGCGGCGCCGGGCGCGGCAAGATGTATGTCGCTGGCAAGCCGGATCACAATACCAGCAATGAAGACATGGTCGAACACATCGTCGAGATGGTCGAGGCACGCGCCGAATTGCTGCGGGCCGAACGCGAAGCGGCGGCAGAGTAGGGCCTGTCCGGCTTGCCGGGACGGATCGGATGTCTTTCCCCCCTGATCCGGCTGTCATGATCGTCTAGGTAGGGCTGTTGCTGGGGAGCGATCACATCTGGACGTGATAAGCCATGTTTAAACATATACTTGCCGCCGGCCTGCTGGCCGCCTTACCCACCCCTGTTCTGGCCCAGGGCGCCGACCCGCAGACCGCGCAGGTCAATAGCAGCGATGCGTACCGGTTTGTCGCGGTCTACGAGGCCGCCAACGGGCATCCGGATGCGGAGGCCCTGCAGACGGGATATATTGATGGCGCATCGCCAGCCGTCGCGATCTTCACCCCGAACCGCATCCGAAGCGCCGAACACCTCGCCGAATATGTCGATACCCATAGCGGGCAATACCGGCAAGCGATCGATGTCTGCCTGCCCATCGCCGAATCCATGACGCCGGAGCTGCGCCAGATTTACGGCGCCATGCACACGCTTCTTCCGGACCGCGAATTGCCGCAAATCCACGTCCTGTTCGGCGCCGGCACCTCGGGTGGCACGGCAGGGCCGGGCGCGCAGGTGCTCGGGCTGGAAGTGATTTGCGCCATCAAGGACAATGAGCCCAATATCCGCCAGGCCTTCCGGATGTTCTTCGCCCACGAGACGGTTCACACATTCCAGCACCAGCCTGATCCACAGATCCTGATCGCTGATCCGCTCTTGTTCGGGGTGTTGATGGAAGGCGTGCCGGACTTCATGGCGATGCAGGTCACCGGCGAGCTGCCCTGGACCGAGCGCGATGCCTGGGCCCGCGAGAACGAGGCCATGCTGTGGACGCAATTTGCCCGGGACCGGATCACGGTGCGTGACGGGTTTTCGTTGAGCGAAACCGGCATGGCCTTCGACGAGCCCGCGAATGCGGCCGTGCGCAACTGGGTGAGCAATTACGGCAATGCCCCGGAGGGCTGGTATTTTGAGGCCGGCTACTGGATCGGACGCCAGATTGCCCAAGCCTATTATGATCAGGCCGAAGACAAGGTGGCAGCCCTTGACGCCCTGATTGCGCTCGATGATCCGATTGGCATTCTGCAAGCCAGCGGCTATGCCGGACGGGCCGGTTTAGCTGAATGAGACTTCGCCCATGACCCTCACCCTGTACGGCCTGAAAAACTGTGACACTTGCAAGCTCGCGCTCCGGGAAATCACGGCGGCGGGGCTTGAGCACAACTTTGTCGATATCCGCAGCGATGCGGACCTGATGGCGCTGATCCCGGTCTGGTTGAAACTGGCCGGCGCCAAGGCTCTGCTCAATACCCGGTCGACGACCTGGCGTGGCCTGTCGATCCAGGACCGGCAGCTGGCCGAAAGCGAGCCTGCTGCAGTGCTGATCGCCAACCCGACTCTGGTCAAACGGCCGGTGATCACGGTCGGCGGCAAGCTCCATGTCGGCTGGGCGCCGGCCGTGCGCGAGGCTGTACTGGGTCCTGCGGCATGACGATTGATGCCAAGCTGCGGGCTGGCTGCGAGATCAGCCTCGGCTTCCCGCATCACGGTGTGGTGACGGCGGCCGATCATCTGCGCGCCGTCGCCAGCTACATGGATGCCGAGGGGCTTGAGGCCGAGATGTATCTCGGCGGGCCGATGGTCGCGGCGCTGGAAGCGAAAATCGCAGACCTGCTGGGCAAACCGGCTGCGATGTGGTGCCCCACCGGCACAATGGCCCAGGGTATTGCAGCCCGGATTCATGCCGGTGCGACCGGGTCCCGGACCATCCAGCTTCACCCGACGTCGCATCTCGAACTGCATGAGGAGCGCGGCTATCATTTCGCCCATGGGCTTGATGCGACACTGATCGGGCAATGGTCGTCACCGCTGGCGGCCGATGACCTTCAGCCCGGCGCAGCCTGCGCCTTCATCGAATTGCCGCAGCGCCACAATGGCGGTGCCCTGCCGGCCTGGGACGAATTGCAGGCGATCAAGGCGCGCGCCCGGGCGCTCAACCTGCCGCTGCACCTGGACGGTGCCCGCCTGTGGTCGACCCGGCCCTTCTATGATGACCGGAGTTATGCCGGGGTCTGCGATGGCTTCGCCTCGGTCTATGTCTCGCTCTACAAGGATATCGGCGCTCTCGGCGGCGCGGTGCTGGCCGGGGAGGCGGACTTCATCGCCGACGCGCGGCTGTGGGTGGCGCGCCTGGGTGGCCGCATCGTGTCACCCGTGCCGATGGTCCCCGACGCGCTGCGCCTGATCGAGCGTCAGCTCGAGCTGATGCCGGCCTTCGTCGCGCGGGCGGGCATGCTGGCGGCGGCCCTGTCGGGGATTGAGGGCGTTGCGGTCACGCCCGACCCGCCGCACGTTAACATGCTGCATCTGCGCGTGCCATGTGACGCGGCGACGGCCGAACGCGCCCGTGATGAAGCTGCGCGGCAGACCGGCGTCTGGCTCGGAAACCGTTTCTGGGATCTGGAGGGCGGCGCAGTCTGTGCGCTGGAGATAACCGCCGGCGAGGCCCTGCTCGATATTCCCGATGCACGTCTGGCCGAGGCGGTCTCGGTGCTCGCCCGGGAGATCGCTGCGGCGCCTATTCGACCAGCGCAAACAACTGAAGCCTAAGGGTCAGGGGCTGGCCATTGCGGACCAGGCTGACATCCAGCGTGTTGGATGGTGGAGGCCCCTCGCAGCCGCGCCGGTCGAGCGGCTGGCCATTGAAGGCCGTGACAATATCGCCGGCCTGGACGCCGCCAAGGCTGGCCGGGGTATTGTCGATGACGGCTTCGACCCGGTACCCCAGCCGATGCGGCTCAAACACCATGCCGTGATCATAATCCGGTTCGAAGGTGATCGGCCGTTCCGGATGCGTGCGCACCATGCGGACGCGCTCGGTGGCCTGGTCGAAGGTCCAGATGAAATGCCGCATCACCTCGCCGCCGATCAGTTCGGTGCCCGGGGTGGATTGCAGCGTCGGTGCGATCAGCCGGTTGGGACCGATGCGGGCATCCTGGCGCGAGCGGGCGCCCGAGCGGCGTTCGACCTGGCGCAGGCGCATTGAGGCCCCGGTCGGCCGCGGTGGCTCGACGGTGTCATAGAGGTCGATCCGGCGCACCGCCAGGCTGGTCAGGGCCGCGCCGCTGTCGATCAGCATCCGCCGGCGGCGGTCGGGAAACTCCACCACCATCCAGGGGCGATAGTCCGGTCCATCGGCATCGAACACGGTGACGCCGTCGGGCCGTGGCAGGCGGCCTTCCTCTAGCCGCATCTCGCCCAGCTCGTAATCGAGGGTCAGCAGGAAATCGCTGAAGGCTCCGAAGGAAAGAATGCCGTCAATCGGATGCCCGAGGGCCCGGGCGAGATGATCGAGTTCGCCGACCCGCGCCTGCAGATGATTGATCGAGACCGGCCCGGCATGGGCATCGCGGATATTGGCGCGGTCACGCAGACCGAGCCGTATGCCGCTGACGCGCTCGATACTGTCGGGATCGACATAGGAAGATGAGGCGCCGGTGTCGTGCAGAAACCAGAGTGTGCGGTCCTCGGGATAGCCCTCACGCGGGGAGAGTGTGATCGGGATGAGAAAGTAGCCGCGACAGATTTCTGTGGGTACGATGACAGGCTCGGCGGCCAGGGCGGCGCTGCCAATGCTCAGCAAACTTGCGATGGCCAGCAATGCGTGTTGGATCAAGGGACTGAGCTCCAAGCCTGCCGGTCAGCTTACCCAGCTGGCCCGGTCCGCCAAGGGGAAATGTTGCCGATGAAATCGATTTGCGTCTATTGCGGGTCAAATCCGGGCCGCGATCCGGCTTTTGTTGCCGCAGCGCAGGATGTTGGCGCGCGTCTCGCCAGGGCCGGAATCGAGATCGTCTATGGCGGTGGCCAGGTCGGGCTGATGGGGGAGCTGGCCAATGCGGCAATGCAGGCCGGCGGCCGGGTTGTCGGCGTGATCCCGGAATTCCTCGCCCTGAAGGAAATCGCCCACCTCGATCTGAGCGCGCTCTACGTCGTGCAGTCCATGCATGCGCGCAAGGCCAAGATGGCGCATCTCTCCGATGCTTTCATCGCCCTGCCGGGCGGTATCGGCACGATGGAAGAGTTGTTCGAGATCTGGACCTGGGGGCAGTTGGGACAGCATCGCAAGCCGGTGGGCCTGCTCAATGTCAACGGCTATTACGATGATCTTGTGGCCTTTCTCGACAAGATGACGGCGCAGGATTTCCTCGCCGGCGATCATCGCGCCTCGCTGATGGTGTCCGACGATATCGAAGCCCTGCTGCAGGAATTCGAGGGCTATGAGGCACCGCCCGCCGATGTGCGGCTCAAGACGCTCCAGACCTGATCGCGGTTCGCTCTCCACGGGCGATGCACACAAGAAAATTGTCGCCTTGGGGCCGCGAATGCGTTTAGCGTTCCGGCAGACAAAGCGGGGAGAGTGCGATGTATGAGACTATCCTGACGCCAGTACTGGCGCTGATCGTGTGGACGCTGGTGATGTGGCTGTGGATGTATGCCACCCGCATTCCCGCGATGCAGAAGGCCGGCATCAATGCCGCCAAGATGACGTCGAAGAGCGAAATGGATGTGTTGCCGGTCGAAGTCCGCCGCATCGCCGACAATTACAATCACCTGCATGAACAACCGACGATCTTCTACGCCCTGGCGGTCTATTGCCACCTGGTCGGTCTGACCGATCCGCTGATGATCGGACTGGCCTGGGGCTATGTCGCGCTGCGCGTGTTGCACAGCCTGATCCAGGCGCTTTGGAACTTCATTCCGGTCCGCTTCCTGGTGTTTGTCAGCTCGACCATTGTGCTGGTGGTGATGTCGGTTATCGCGGTCCTGGCGCTGATCTAGGCCGGCCAAACAGCCGCGCGGCATTTGCAAGAACAGCGTCAGGTGCTAACCGAGCGTGATGCACACGCCCGCTTCCAGACTCGCGCAAGTCATTGATCGCTTCGACCAGGTCGAGGCGCGCCTTGGCGCTGCCTCCGACTCATCAGAAATCGTCAAACTCTCCAAGGAGCACGCCGAGCTGCGGCCCGTGGCCGAAAAGGCCAAGGCCCTGCGCGCCGCGCGCACCGAACTCGACGAGCTCGCCGAGATGATGGAGAGCGGTGATGCCGAGATGGCGGATCTGGCGCGTGAGGAGTTCTACGAGCTGAAGGAAACCCTTCCCGCGCTCGAGCTTGAAATGAGCCTGGCGCTGTTGCCCAAGGACAAGGATGACGCGGCCAATGCGCTGATCGAAATCCGTGCCGGCACCGGCGGCGATGAGGCGGCGCTTTTCGCGGGCGATCTCTACCGCATGTATGAGCGCTATGCCCAGCTGCAGGGCTGGAGCTGGGAGCTGGCTTCGGCTTCGGAAGGCGATCATGGCGGCTATAAGGAAGTCATCGCCTCGATCTCGGGCAATGGCGTGTTCGGACGGCTGAAATTCGAGAGTGGCGTGCACCGGGTTCAGCGCGTGCCGGCGACGGAAAGCCAGGGGCGGATCCACACCTCCGCCGCGACGGTCGCGATCATGCCGCAGCCGGAAGATATCGATATCGAACTCAACATGTCCGAGATCCGCGTCGACACCATGCGCGCCTCCGGCGCGGGCGGCCAGCACGTCAACAAGACCGACAGCGCCGTGCGCATGACCCACCTGCCGACCGGCATAGCCGTCGTCTGCCAGGAAAAGTCCCAGCACCAGAACCGGGCCAAGGCGATCGAATTGCTGAAAGCCAAGCTCTATGACATGCAGCGCGAGGCGGCCAATGCCGAGCGCGCTGCAGAGCGCAAGGGCCAGATCGGCTCCGGCGATCGCTCGGAACGCATCCGTACCTACAACTATCCGCAGGGCCGGGTTTCCGATCACCGCATCAACCTCACCCTCTACAAGCTCGACGATATCGTCGCCGGCGACGGGCTCGACGAAGTCATCTCGGCCCTGATCGCGGAAGACCAGGCCGCCCGGTTGGCGGCTTTGGAGGAATAGGCGCAGCTTGCGTCCCGGTTGACTGGGTTGCGGGCCCGCTATCCTCTGAGCTCCCGGGCATTTCAGACCCGGCAAGGTTGGAGCTGCCCATGTTGAAGTCCGGTATTGTTTTGGCGCTCGGCGCCGCGGGGCTGCTCACAGCCTGTTCCGGAAACGAGGCGCTGGACCCGGCCGCGATCTGCCATGTCGGCGTCTACCAGACCGCATCCGGTTCGATCATCGACCTCGCACCGGTGGCGGGCGCGGATCTGCGCTGGCGCGCCCTCGACGGGCAGGTCGGCCGCATCTCGGCCGGTGAAGACGGTCTCTGGTCGGGCACAACCGGCTGGACCGACCAGCCCAATCCGGCCCGTTTCGATCTCGGCGAATGCGGCACGACAAGCCTCACAATTGAGGGACTCGAGGGCTATAACGGCGTCGCCGAGCGCATTGAGCTCGACATCATCGACACCGAATTTGAAAGCGACGGGCTGACGCTCGCCGGACGCCTGCTCCTGCCACAAGGTGCCGAGCCGGTTCCGATTGCGGTCTGGGTGCATGGATCGGAGCGCGATTCGGCCCTCGACTGGGCCTATGCCCAGCGCATCATGCCGGCGCAGGGCGTGGGCATTTTTGTCTATGACAAGCGCGGGACGGGCGCCTCCGAGGGCGAATACTCACAGGATTTCGAGGCGCTGGCCGGTGATGCAGCGATGGCGCTGCAACGCGCCCGCGAACTGGCCGGGCCACGGGCCGGACGCGTTGGCCTGTTCGGCGGCAGCCAGGGTGGCTGGGTTGCGCCGCTGGCAGCGACGATGAGCGATGCCGACTTTGTCATGGTCAGTTTCGGCATGATGGTCGCCCCGACCGACGAGGACGCATCGGAAGTCCAGCTCGAACTGCGCGCGGCCGGCTATGACGATGAGGTGCTGGCCCAGGCCGCACAGGTTACCGATGTCACCGGACGCCTGATGGCCTCGGGCTTCACCGACGGGCGCGAGGACTTTACGCGGCTGAAACAGCAATGGGGCAATGAGGACTGGTTCCGCGCCATTGAAGGCGAATATTCCGGACAGATGCTGGATGCGGGCGTGACCGGCTTCAAATTCGTCTATCTCAATTTCTTTGATGCGGGCACCAGCTGGGGCCATGATTCCATCGAGGTCATGAACCAGGTCGAGGTTCCGGTCTTGTGGGTTCTCGCCGGGCAGGACCGCGAGGCACCCCCGGATGCGACGCGCGATATCCTGCGCGCCCTGATCGCCGAGGGCCGGGATATCGAACTGGTCGAGTTCGCGAATGCGGATCACGGTATTCTCGAATTCGTTGAAACCGATACCGGGCGGGAATCGACGCGCTATGCCGATGGCTATTTCCGGCTGCTGGGTGACTGGGCCCGCAATGGCCAGCTCGAAGGCAGTTATGGCGACGCCCTGCTGGCCGGGCCGGTGGCGCAACAGCCATGAGCCAACGCCCGTCCCCACCCAACGCGTTCGACGCCGCCGTGCAGGCCAACGCCACGGAGCAGGCGGGC
>NZ_JBLWTD010000030.1:0-26154 GCF_048270265.1 Maricaulis sp.
CCGATGTCCTGGTGATCATCACCGAGTGGAACGAGTTCCGCGCCCTTGATCTCGACCGGATCAAGGCCGTGATGCGCGCGCCGGTGATTGTCGACCTGCGCAATATCTACTCACCGGAAGAAATGGCGGCCGCCGGCTTCGCCTATTCGAGTGTGGGCCGGCCAACGGCCTGAGGCCCGGCGCCGCAGTTTCGCGCCGCCGGGAGCATGCCGGCCGACCCGGGATCTTGATGCCGGGGTTTGCAGAATTGCGGCCATGCCATAGGTAGGTGCTCCAACCCGTCAGATGGATGCGCAGAATGAGCCAGATCCCCAAAGCAAGCCTGAAACCGAACACCTCCGCGTTCGAAAATGAAGCGCTGATCAAGCCGACCGGGTTCCGCGAATATGATGCGCGCTGGTGGTTCGGACATCCGGCCTCCGACGTCGCGCCGGACCTCAATCTCTATGGCGTGCAGGCGCTGGGGCTGGGTCTGGGGACGCTGATTCACGAGCTCGGCGTTGCGCCGAAAATCGCCGTCGGACATGATTTCCGCAGCTATTCGCTGAGCGTCAAACAGGCGCTGGAAGTCGGGCTGATGGATGCCGGCATCGAGGTCCATGATATCGGCCTGGCCCTGTCGCCAACGGCCTATTTCGCCCAGTTCGATCTCGACCTGCCCTGCGTTGCCATGGTCACCGCCAGCCATAATTCCAATGGCTGGACGGGAGTCAAAATGGGCGCGGAACGTCCGCTCACCTTCGGCCCCGATGAAATGTCCCGGCTCAAGGAAATCGTGCTCGGCGGGCTGGGCCAGTCCCGCGCGGGCGGTGCCTATGTCCGCGAAACCGGTGTGGCGGAACGCTATCTTGCCGATGTCGCCGAGGGCGCGCAGATCGCCCGGCCGCTCAAGGTGGTTGCGGCCTGCGGCAATGGCACGGCCGGCGCCTTCGCACCGCAGGCGTTGCGTGCGATGGGCGTCGAGGTGGTCGAGCTTGATTGCGAACTCGATCACAGCTTCCCGCGCTATAATCCCAATCCTGAAGACATGAAAATGCTGCACGCGATCCGCGATGCCGTGCTCGAGCACAAGGCCGATGTCGGCCTCGGTTTCGACGGCGATGGTGACCGTTGCGGTGTTGTCGACAATGAGGGCGAGGAAATCTTCGCCGACAAGATCGGCCTGATGCTGGCGCGCGACCTGGCGCCGCTGCATCCCAATTCGACTTTCGTGGTCGATGTGAAATCGACCGGCCTGTTCGCGATCGATCCGGTGCTGGCCGAGCATGGCTGCAAGACGGATTATTACAAGACCGGCCATTCCTACATCAAGCGCCGCTCGCGCGAGCTGGGCGCGCTGGCCGGCTTCGAGAAGTCCGGACATTTCTTCCTGCAGCCACCGATCGGCCGCGGCTATGATGACGGACTGGTCGCGGCGCGCGCCATCCTGCAAATGCTTGATCGCAATCCGGGCCGCTCCATGGCCGATCTGCGCCGGGCGCTGCCGGTCAGCTTCGGCTCGCCGACCATGTCACCGGCCTGCGGTGATGAGGTCAAATACGGGGTTGTCGAGCGGATCGTCGCCGATATCCAGGCGCGTCAGGCAGCGGGCGAAAAGGTCGCCGGCCGCAAGATCATCGACGTCAACAACGTCAATGGCGTCCGCTTCACCCTCGAGGGCGGGGCCTGGGGCCTGGTGCGGGCGAGTTCCAACACGCCCAACCTGGTCGTGGTCATCGAGAGCACCGAGTCGGCCGAGGATGTCGCCTCGGTATTCGCGGCCATCGAAGAGATTCTGTCCGCCTATCCTGAAGTCGGCGAGTTCGACCAGAAGCTCTGATCCCCGTTCCCGGCGGCCAAAATCAACGCTCGTGAAATTCGAGCGCGGCCGCCCGGACGGTGACGGAACCCGTGTATTCCCGTGAATAGCCATGATCGGCGCCAGCTTGGCTGGCGGCCGGGAGCAGTTCGACCAGGATGCTGCGTGTACCCGTGGGCAGGTCGAACGGAATGGTCAGGCGCAGATTGTCCCCTGTGAAGGTCTCGGACCAGTCGAGCGCCCTTGCATCGCGGCGGGCGATCACACGGCCGGCGGCACTGTCGACCAGGAAGTCATACTGCGTTCCGGCGGGGTCAACCGTGACCCGGATGACCGGCAGGCTGGCTCGTGGCCGGTCCAGCACGAATTCGAGCGTGGCTGAATTGGCATTCGGGTGCTGGTTCAAGATTGCCGCATCGATTTCGAAACGCGCCGTTTGATAGGAGTTCCCGGCGTTGTCACTGGCCAGCAAACCGGCGGCGGAGCCGTAGAGGCCGGCGCCTTGCCATCCGGCGGGGTCGAGCAGGGAGAGATCCGGCTCGATGGTCAGGGCCAGACCGGGGGCTGTCACCGGGATCGAGATTGCGCCTTCCGATCCGATGAAATTGCTGAATTGAGCGATGATGTTTTCGTCGCCACGCAGCGCTTCGCCGAGCCGTTCCGATCCGCGCCAGCTGAGATGGTCCCGGTCATAATAGGAGAACTGGCCGTCGATCACGCCCTGGCAAGTCGCCCCGTCGCAAAGATAGTCGTTGAAGTCGACATAGCTCGCGCCAAGCGACTCCGCTGTCATCCGGATGACAGCGTTGACCTCGTCTGCGACCCCGCGATCTACGGCAGACCTGTTGGCGCAGCGCAGGAACGGGAAATGCAACGCCTTGATCGGGCAGGTCGGGTCGGTTTGTGCCAGTTGCGGAATGCGCCCGATCACAAGGACGGCGGTACCATCTTCCGTCAGGGTTTCGATTGTTTCGCCCAAGGCACTGAGAAAGGCTTGTCCGTTGCGTGAGAGGTGGTTCTCCCAATTGGCGGCCAGGATGACGTGGTCGTAATTCGGCAGGATTTCGCGGACCATATCGACGGACGCCTCGCAGCTGTCGCTGAAGCGTGCCGCCGCGAAGCGGCCCGGATTGGCCAGGAGCGGTGGGCAGGAGGAAATCGAGACATTCCTGAAGCCGAAGCCCGCCTCATCGGCAATCTCGCGAACGGTGCCGACATAGTGTCCCGAGTTCGAGTCGCCCCACATCAGGACGGGCGGTTCCTCGGTGGCATTGATGCGGCAGGCTGGATCGGTCAGCATCGTGTCGCGAAGCATGAACCGCTGACAGACATAGCCAATATCGGTGGAACGCCCTGATTCCGCGAACATCTGCTCGACCTGCGCGACATAGGTGGAGTTGATGCGCCAGAGGCCGAAGCCGCCGGTTGCGAACACCGCCGCGGTGATGGCAGCGAGCAGTGCGGTGGGGACCGCGAAATAGACCGTGAAAATCCGCGAGAGCGGGGCCTTTGTCCGGCGCAGCGGTTGTTCGACCAGCCGGTAGGAGAGGATGGACGCCGCCACCATGACCACGAAACAGATGAGTTTCAGCTGCAGATCGAGATCACCGGCCAGATAGCGGGTGAAGGCCAGAACCGGCCAGTGCCAAAGATAGAGCGAGTAGGAGATCAGTCCGATCCAGACCGCCGGGCGGAAGGACAGGGCCTGGTTCACCAGCGAGCCGCCGACACTGCCGGTATAGATCAGCCCGACCGAGCCGAGGGTGACCGGGATGGCGAGGAAGCCGGGGAAGGTGTCGCCCTCATGGATGAAGACCAGGCTGCCGGCGATCAGGGCCAGCGAGACGAGGGCGAGGACCTCGCGCAGGAGGCGCGGCAGCTGGACGTCACGGTAGCGGTGCCGGACGACCAGGAGGCAGATCGCACCGGCGAGCAGCTGGCCGGCGCGCATGGGCAGCATGTAATAGGCGGTCATCGGTGCGGCCGGGGCCACCATTTGCGCGAGCACGAAGGAGGCGGCGGCCACGATGCCGAGCGCGATCAGGATGAAGCGGCCATAGCGCCGCGAGCCCCAGGCCGCCAGCACCAGTGGCCAGAGCAGGTAGAATTGCTCCTCGACGCCCAGCGTCCACAGATGCAGCAGTGGAATGGTGGTGGAATCGTCTGCGAAATAACCGGTATCGACCGAGAACAGGAAGTAGAAATTGGCCAGCGAGAGGGCCGAGAAGACCGAGGACAGCGTCAGGTCCTTGAAGTCCGCCGGCAGCATGATGGCCTGTCCGACCAGCAGGGTCACGAACAGCAGCGCAACCAGCGCGGGCACGATCCGCTTGATCCGGCGCTGATAGAAGCCGGCAATGCTGAAACTGCCCTTGGCGATGTCGGAAGTGATATTGCCGGTGATCAGGAAACCGGAAATCACGAAGAAGATATCGACGCCGATGAAGCCGCCGGGCACCCAGTGCTTGTCGATGTGGAACAGCACGACGGCCATCACGGCAATTGCGCGCAATCCGTCGATATCAGGCCGGTAGTTCGACGTGGTTCCGGAGTGCTGGTAGCTCATCAATCTGCTCTTCTGCTTGGAGACCAGGCCGCGTTATCGCAGCGGGTAGGGTGCGGGATCAGTGCGGAGTTTCCGCAGGGCTCAGGGTGTGACCTCGGGATAGGCCAGCGCCAGATCGGCCAGCACGATGCTGCCGGTCGCTGCGACGTTGTAGGAATTTTCCGATGCCAGGGCGGCGCCCGGGAGAATGTCGAGCCTGAGGGTGCTGGTGCCGGGCTGGAAGGGGATGGTCGCGGTCAGGGTAATCATGTCGCCCTCGACAGTCGCCGACCAGCTTTCCGGCTGCCCCCGGCGCAGGCCGAGGCTCTCGCCGCTTTCACTGGCGAGGAAGTCATAGCGGCCGTCCGGGCCGGTGGTGGTGATCCGCAAGACCATGCGGCTTGCATCGAGGCGCCGGAACACGCCGGTGAGTGTCAGCGAACGGGCATCGGAGGCCGGCAGGGCCGCCGCATCCAGTTCAACATAGCTCGACTGGTAGGCGGTGTCGGACTCGTCGCGGAACAGCAGGCCGGAACTGATCGAGGTCGCGCGTCCGTTCGACCAGAGGGCGGGGGCCATCAGATTGATGAGTGAGGGCCGTCCCTCGATCACCGCTCCGGCGGGGACGACGGGCATGTCCGTCGGGCTGATGGCGGCGATGGGCCGGAAGGCGTCGAGAATGGCGTCATCACCGACGACAAGGGCACCGAGGCGTTCCGATCCGCGTTCGCTCAGATGGCCGACATTGTAATAGGCCATCCGGCCCTCGAGCATGCCCCGGCAAATGCCGTCCTGGCAGAGATGGTCGTTGAAATCGACATAGCGCGCGCCCGCAGCTTCCGCCACTTCGCGGATCGCGGCGTTGACCCGGTCGGGCCGCGAGCGGTTGATGACGGCGCGGGCATCGCAATCCATGAAGCCCAGCCGCAGCCGCTTGCGCTCGCAATCATGGTCGACGGCCTGCAATTGCGGCAGGCGTCCGACCACCAGTACATCGACCCCGCGCGAGCGCAGCTCGGTGATCGTGGCGCCAACCTCGTTCAGGAAGCGGTCGCCCCACTGATTGAGATGGTTTTCCCAGTTCGCGGCCAGGATGACCGAGGGGTACTGGTCGAGCACTTCCAGCGTCGCCGCGATCGATTGGGCGCAACCGTCGGCGGTGCGTGGATTGGCGAATTCCGGGGCATGCTCCAGCAGGGGCGGGCAGGCCGAATGCGCGATATTGCGGAAGCCGAAACCGAGATGCTCCGCGATCTGGCGGATGGTGCCGACATAATGGCCGGCATTGGAGTCGCCCCAGAGCAGGGCTCTTGGCTCATCGATACTGTTGATGCGGCAGGCCGGCAGGGTGACATCGTCGTGGTCGAGATACGGCCCCTGGCAGATATAGCTCGCAGCGGTGCTGGGCATGTTGTCCCGCTCGAGCTGGGCGAGGCGTTGCACATAGCCGGCATTGAACTGCCAGACCCCGAAGCCATCCGTGGCGCGGATGCCGATGACGGCGAGCGCCAGGCAGGCGGTCGGCAGGAGGAAGTGGGTCATGAACACGCTTTTGAAGCTGGCACGGGTGCGGCGCAGCGGCCCCTCCACCCACTGGAAGGACATCCATGACAGCCCCACCATGACAAGGAAGGCCAGTCCCTGCTGCACCAGATTGAGTTCACCGGTGACATAGCGGGCAAAGGCGAGGACCGGCCAGTGCCACAGATAGAGCGAATAGGAGATCAGGCCGATCCAGACGAAGGGCCGGAAGGTGAGGGCGCGCGACAGGGAGGAGCCGCCAAGCGCTCCGGTCAGCAGCAGGCCGGCCGATCCAAGCGTCACCGGCACCGCGAGCAGGCCGGGGAAGAGCATGGTTTCGTCGATCCAGATGAGGCTGGCGACGATCAGGGCCATCGAGCCCCAGCCCATCGCCTCGCGGGCCCAGCCGGGTACGGGCGGGATCGTTTCCGGTTGGCGGATCAGGAAATAGCACAGGGCCCCGGCCAGCAGCTGACCGGCGCGGGTCGGCAGCATGTAGTAGGCGACCATGGGCGCTTCCGGCGCGATCAGCTGGGCGGCGATAAAGCTGGCGGCGGCGACCAGGAGGAGGACGCCGATCAGGACACGGTTGAAGCGGAAGGCACCGACGGCGGCCAGGGCGAGGGGCCAGAGCAGGTAGAATTGCTCCTCGACGCCCAGCGTCCACAGGTGCAGCAGCGGGTGCAGCGCGGAATCGTCGGCGAAATAGCCGGTGTCGATCGAGAACAGGAAATAGAAGTTGGCGACGGAGAGTTGTGAGGCCAGGGCGCTGAAGGCCAGGTCCATCATGTCTTCCGGCAGGAAGAGGAATTGTCCGACGATGAGGCAGGTCAGCAGGACGACCGAGAGCGCCGGCATGATCCGCCGGATCCGGCGCCGGTAGAATTCGGTGATCTTGAAAGTGCCGCGGGTGATTTCCTGCGCGATGTTTCCGGTGATCAGAAATCCGGAAATGACGAAGAAAATGTCGACGCCAATAAAGCCGCCCGGCACCCAGGCCTTGTCGATGTGAAACAGGACCACCGAAAGCACAGCCAGGGCGCGGAGCCCGTCAATGTCTGCCCGGTATCCTTCGCGGACTGTCGCGAGTAGCTTCATTTGCCGTTGCCCAGATGATAGTAGTGGAAAATCATGCGATGACAGCTTCATGATCATAGCTTGTTCATGAGCTTATGGACTGCCGGGTTTCACCGGTCAATGTGAGGCTCATCGCGAAAATCGGACGGCTATTGTTGGGGCAAGAGGTCGGCATTGGCAGAGTTTTCGCTGATATTTTTCCGCCATCAAAAGCGCACCGCGCCGGTCGCGCGTGCAGTCTCGCGCCGGCCTGGCAGGGGATAACGGATGCAGCTGCTCCTTCGACCTGACATGCCGCTGCAGGCTGCGCTGAGTGTTCGACTTCAGGTTGCGGGTCTGGCTTGATCGGGCTTGTGAGCATGCGGGTTAAGGTAACGAGCTTCGCCGCCAGGTGCCGGTCGGCCGCTCATCGGCAAAACGGAATGACGACGCGACCATGCAAAATCTTCTGACCCGTATTCTTGGGCTGCTGTCGCAGTGGGCGGGCTTCCGATCCGCCCTCCTCGCTTTTCTCGAAGGGCCGGACGGGCGCGTGGTTTTCGATGATGCGGTGACGGCGAACCCGAAACGGGCGGCCGCATTGCTGGCAAGGCCGGCGCTCTCCTCCCGGCTTGTGGATGAAGCGGGGCTTGCCGACGCCGTCCTCGCCCACACGTCTGACAAGGCACTGGTGCAGACGCTGCAGGGCCGGATGTCCGAAACCGGAAGCGCGGCGCCCGAGCTGGCGAGCCCCGGATTTGTCACCACGCTTGTGAACAGCCCGGGCTTCGTCGCCCAGCTCATGCGCCAGGCGGGCAATCCGGCGATGGTCGATGCCCTGCGTGCGCGCATGGAAGCAGACATGGCCTTCACCTGGCAGCTGGTGAGTGACCCCGTCCTGAAGAATTTGAGCGAGGCGAGCCGCTTCGACGCCATCGCGGCCGAGAGCCTGGCGCGGCCGGCTATGCGCGAGGCCGTCAAGGCCCGGCTGGCGAGCGACGCCGGCTACGCCCGTTCTGTGCTCACCCGCGAGCCATTGCTCGCACTGTCGGGTCATCCGATCTTCCTCGAGGTCGCCGCGAGCTGCATTGACGACCCGGTCATGCTCGATGCCATCGCACGGCGTGCCGAACATGACCCCGGCATCGCGCGGGAGATTGTGGGCCCCGCTGTCCTGCGCCACCTCGCCGACAGCGCCGGCTTCAACGCGTTTATCGCGGAACGCCTCGACCGCCCCGCGATGGTGAAAATGGTCGCCGACCGTCTGGCCGCCGACGCCTCATACCGCGCCGCGACGCTCGAACAGGGCGTGTATGACGCTGCCCGCGAGGACCGGCTATTCCTGGCGACGGTCGTGGACATGATCGGCACCGAGCCGGTCATTGACGCCATCCGGCAGGCCGCCAAAGTGGATCCGGCCTACGCCCGCGCCATCATTTCGCCGAAGGCCTTGGCGCTGATTTCGCGGGAGACGCTGTTCCTGAACGTCGCAGCCGGCGCGATTCGCGAACCGTCCATCATCGAGGCCGTGCGCCAGGCCGCGCAGGACGACGTGGATTATGCACGCTCGATCATGTCCGCCAGGGCGCTGGCGGCGATGTCCTCGGACCCTGCCTTCATCGAGCTGGCGGCCGGGCTCGTGCAGGAAGACCGCGTGGTCGATGCCATCCACACCACGCTTGACCTGGATGCCGACTACCGCGCGCGCATCATCGATCCGGGCATCCTGGAGCATATGCGCAATACCGCCGCCTTCCGGAAGCTGACGATCCAGGAGATCGGCAGCGACGAGCTGGTCAAGGCCATCCGGGCGGGGATCGAGAACGACGCCGACTTGCGCGCCCGGATCGTGTCCCGGACAACCCTCAAGGCGATGGCGGACACCCCGGTCTTCGCCGAACTCGCCGCAGGACGGATCGCCGCCGATCCCATTGTCGACGCGATCCGCAAGCGCCTGCAGGAGAATCACCGCTACCGCGACCGCGTGCTGGAGCCGGATATCCTGCGCGCCGCCACCGAGGGCGTGGGCCTCATCGCGCTGCTGTCCGATCGTCTCGAGGACGACCAGGTCATCACTCTCGTCCGCCAGGCGGTTGTCGAGCGGCCGGGTTTCCGGGACCGTCTGCTCGACGAGCCGGCCGCCGAGATCCTCGCGCACCATCGGGCTATCGAACGCCAGGCCGGCACGCTGGTCCGGCGGCCTGTCTTCCGGCAGGCGGTCTATGCCGCGCTGCTGGAGGATGCGAGCTATCGCCATGGCGTGCTGGACGAGGCTGTCCTGCGGGAATCCCGCGACACGATGGCCTTCGTTGCCGTTGCCGCCGGCTCAGTCCGGGCCACCGGGGTCCAGTCGGCGATCCGTCGTCTGATGACCAGCGATCCGGCCTATGCGCGCGAGCTGCTGACCGAAGCCATCATCGAATCCGTCGCCGATGACAAGATGGTGCTCAAGCCGGCCGCACGCCGCATCGCCAGCGAACCCCTGGTCGCGGCGGCAAAGCGGGCCCTGCACCATGACGACCGCTATGTCGCCCGCCTGCTGACCACGGAAGTGCTCAAGACCGTCGCCGACAAGGAGTCTTTCCTGAAGTCGGTCCCCAACCTGCTTCGTGTCGGGCGTTTCAGGGGCAGTGTGCAGGCAGCTCTGGGCGAGGAGCCGGCCCTTGCCGCGAAGCTGGCCGGCTCGCCGGCGATCCTGTCGAACCTGCTCGACCAGCCCTGGAAGGGGAAGGGCAAGCTGCTCGACTATACCGGGCGGGCCGCGCAGGTCTGGCGGTCGCTGGAGCAGCTGTATGGCAAGGAAAAGCTGGCGCAGATTGCCCGCGATGTGCCGCTGCCCGAACGCGGTTTCGGTCACGAGACCGACGTGCGCGACTACGTCCTGGACCGCTTGTGTGAGGGCGAGATCATGCAGCTGCCTCACGCCGAGATCCAGTTCATCGACCGCCGTTCACTCTGGACCCTGGTCAATGAAATCCTGATCGATGAGGAATACTACTTCCACAGCGACAAGACCGACCCGGTGATCATCGATTGCGGCGCCAATTTCGGCATGTCGACGACCTATTGGAAATTGCTCTATCCGGACGCGCACATCACCGCCTTCGAGCCGATCGAGGCCTATGCCGATCTGGTCCGGGCCAATGTCCGGCGCAATAATTTCCGCGATGTCGCCGTCCACACCGCGGCCCTCTCAAACCATGGCGGGCAGGAAACCTTCTTCGTTTCCGAGGACCATTCCATGGCCGGCTCGCTGACCGAGCGGCGCACCGCTTTCGGCGACACAATTCACGAAATCACGGTCGATACCGTGCGGCTCAGCGAATACATCACCGGACCGGTCGACTATCTCAAACTCGATATCGAAGGCGCCGAGCCCATGGTGCTGGCCGAAATCGAGGACAAGCTGAAATGGGTCGATCAGCTGACCATGGAATGGCATATCGACCCGGACAAGACCGCGGACGGGCTTTCCGAGGCGCTCAGCCTTCTTGAGCGGGCCGGGTTCGCCTACGGGGTTTCGAAGTCATACAACTACCTCCGGGCGACCTCCCACCGGCCGATTTCCCACATCGCAGGGGTCGGAACTTTCAATGTGTGGGCGATCAAACGCGAAAGCCTGGAACGCCTCCGGGGATAGCGCCTGCGCTGTATTCGACTGCGCAAATCCCGAGAATGGGCGTTCCCAATCGGGCAAAAATTGTTACAAGCAGTGGCATCGATCAACTAGCTGATCGGTCTTGAGCGCGGGTTGGCTCAAGTTTGTTTCCGGGAGTTTGAGATGTCCGACGTGAACCATGCCTGGCTTGGTGAGTATTTCAACAAGTACCAAGGCTTGATGTTCGATGAGCAAGTCTACGACAAGTTGCTGGAATTTCACAAACTCTGCTTGAGCGTCCGCGAGCGCGGCGGCAAGTTGATGTTTGCCGGCAATGGTGCCAGCGCCTCGATTTCATCGCACGGCGCCGTCGACTTCACCAAACAGGGTCGCGTCCGGGCTGTCGATTTCAACGAACCCAATCTGATCACCTGTTTCTCGAACGATTTCGGCTATGAAAACTGGATCGCCAAGGCGGTCGAGTTCTACAGCGACCCCAAGGACGTGCTGGTTCTGATTTCCGTCAGCGGAAAATCCCCGAACGCCGTCAAGGCCGCCGAATACGCCAAGTCGAAGGGCATTCCCGTCGTCGCATTCACCGGTTCCGGCGCGGACAATCCGCTGCGTGGCATGGCCGACATCGACTTCTGGGTCGAGAGCCGCGCCTACAATATCGTGGAGTGTATTCACATGGGCTGGCTCATGGCCGTCGTGGACATGCTGGTGGGCCGGGCCGAATATCCTGTGACCTGATACAACTCTAAACCCGTCATCGTATCTGTGATGCCGGGCGATTGAGGGGGGCGACTTGTTATCCTGGAGTTCGGATATTTCGCATCTGGAGCGGCTCGTGAGCTATCTCCGTGTGCGGCGCGCGCGAGCGCGCTATTTCGAGACGCTGCGTCTCGATCTCAGCAAGGGTTTCCCCTTTACGTCACGCGACCCGGGATATCAGGGCCGCATCGCCAGCCTGTGGAACAAGCACAAGGGCAAGCGCGGCTTTGTGATCGGCAATGGTCCGAGCCTTGGGCAGATGGATCTGTCCAAACTCAAGGATGAGGTCACGATCGGCTCCAACGGGATTTTCCTGAAGTTCGAGGAAATGGGTTTTCACACGACCTATTTCACGATGGAGGATATCCAGCAGGTTGAAGACCGGCGCCATCAGCTCTCGAAGGTGAAGGGGCCGACCAAGATCTACGGCCTGCACAACTCCTATGCGATCAAGGATGTCGATGAGGACACGCTGTTTGCGAATGTCGCGGTCGACAGCTACCCGACGAAGAATCGCTGGCGTGATCATTATCCGGGATTCTCCACGGACTTTGCCAATATCGTCTATCTCGGTTCGACGATCACCTACATCAATCTCCAGCTTGCCTTCTTCCTCGGGCTGAACCCGGTCTACATCATCGGGTGTGACCACAGCTACGGCCCGCTGGCGAAGGCCTATCCGCCGGGCAAGATCCGGATTACTCCCGAAGTCTATGAAATGCTGAAGGAAGCGCACTTCATCGACAATTATCACAAGATCGGTGGCACATTCGGCATCCCCTATGTGTCCTACCAGGAAGAGGCGTATCAGCGCGCGCTTGATGTGTTCCGCGAGTCCGGCCGTGAAGTGTTCAATGCCGGCGAGAATTCGAAGCTCGACATCTTCCCGCGCGTGAAATTTGATTCCCTGTTCTAGAATTCAAAGCGAGTTCCGATGCGAATCGTCCACCTGACCTACACTCTCCGCGGCGGCGCCGGCACGGCCCTGCGACGCCATCATGAGGCGCTGCGCGAAAAGGGCATCGATTCCCAGGTCGTGGTCGGCGAAGCGGTGAAGGGGGACTCGCCCTATATCCATTGCCTCAAGGACCTGGTCGAGGTTCCCGAGGCCAAGGCCCGCGCATTTGAGGCCCTGGCCCGCCGGCACCAGAAGCGCGACGGTACCGGCGACCTCTGGGCCAGCCCGGAGAGTTTCGGGCTCAAGGATACCGAGCTCGTGCGTTCGGCCGACATTTTCGAGGTGCGTCAGCTGCATGCCGGCGGTCACCGCCCGTTCTTCAATTTCCGCGCCTTGCGGGCCATCGCCCGCGAGAAGCCCGTGATCTGGCGCCTGTCGGACATGTGGGCCTTCACCGGCTATTGTGCCTATTCGCTCGATTGCGAGCGCTGGCGCGAGGGCTGCGGCCCCT
Organism: Maricaulis sp.; assembly: GCF_048270265.1. Lineage (GTDB taxonomy): Bacteria > Pseudomonadota > Alphaproteobacteria > Caulobacterales > Maricaulaceae > Maricaulis. The sequence continues at coordinate 12,702 of NZ_JBLWTD010000030.1, forward strand.
GTCCCCAGCTCACGACCGAGCCCGGCAAGGCCGAATTGCGGCGCCCGGACCGGGACAATTCCGCCATCATGTGGAATGCCCGGCGCAAGGCCTTCAAGGGCGTGCCCTTCAATATGGTCTTCCCGTCCGAATGGCTGCTGGAACAGGCGCGCGTCAGCCTGCTCAAGGACGCTGCGTCCTTCACCCATATTCCCGTCGGTGTGGATCCGAGCGTCTTCCGGCCCGCCGCACGACAGGCGAACCGGGCGCGGCTTGGCATCTCCAAGACGAATTTCGTGATCTCCGCCGTGCTTTCAAACTCGAAGAACTACCGCAAGGCCTTCGACCTGTTCGCCGATGTGGTGGGACGGCTGCGCGAGCGCCAGCGCACGACGCTGGTCATCGTTGGCAATGTCGGTGATCTCGAGGGACATCCGGCCTTTGAGGGGCTGCAGATTGTCAGCCCCGGTTTTGTCGGCGACGAGGCCGAGCAGGCGGGCATTTTGTCGACGGGCGACGTCTTCCTCTTCCCGTCACGTTGTGACAATTCGGCCCAGGTCCTGCTTGAAGCCGGCGCCTGTGCCCTGCCGACCGTGTGTTTCGACGTCGGCGGCAATGCGGAATACGTCAAGGAAGGCGAGACCGGCCGGGTGATCGAGCCCTTCGACATGGTGGCCATGTCAGCTGCGGTGCAGGCCTATCGCGACGACCCGGTCCTGGCGAAAGCGCACGGCAAGGCCGCGCGCCGGTTCATGGATCAGGAGTGCTCGGTCAAGCTGCAGCGCCAGCGTTTCCAGAAGCTGTACGCGAGCGTGCTCGCGAACGCGGGGAAGTAGCCTCCGGCGTCGCCGACAGGTCACTCAGAGCCTCCGTTCCGGATTCGTCCGGCATCAATCCCGACTCTGCCAGGCAGTGCTTCAGCGTGGCAATGAAGGCCTCGTCTGACAGGCGGCGCTTGAAGTATTCCTGCGCCCGTTCGGCATACTCGTCATAATTCTGATCGAGTTCGTCGAAGGCCGCCACGAATGAATCGTAATTGTTCGGCTCATAGGTCAGACCCACGCGATTGGCTTCGGTCCGGAAGCCGCAGACGCCGTAGGACGGGAAGATCACCGGCTTGCCGAAGGACATGACCTGGCGCCAGACGCCACTGGTCCGGGCGTGGTCACGGTAGGCGAGCGGGATATAGTGGGCATCCCGGAACAGGCGGTCGATGAATTTCTGGGAGCCGCAATAGGTGCTGAATTCCAGCAGGCGGTCATCCTCGATCAGTTTTTCGCGGGCCCGGACCTCGCGCCAGTTCAGGACCTGATAGCCCGGCTTGATGCGCCCGAGGCGGACCAGGATGAGGTCCGGCCGGTCGGCCACGAGCCGGAGCAGGAAATCGAAGCCCTTGCGCACTTCGAGATCGCCGAACAGCAGGACGACTTTCTTGCCCTTGTGGCGGCCCTTCCATTGCTGGTAGCGGCCGGCAAGGCGCTTGTAGAGCGTGGTCTCTTCCTCGGTGAGAACTTCCTCCGGCTCGTAATGCCCAACCTCTTCGATCAGGTGGACCCGGCCGGTCTCGGTATGCCGCTGGGCATAGACATCGTCGGACGCCAGGATGCCGTCAAGATAGCCCGGCTCGACCAGCAGGTGTTCATAGATGACACCGCGCAGCCAGTGACGGCGGTCGTTGAGCTGCTTGAAGCGGCGCTCGCCGAGCGTGCGGCGGTACAGGTAGTCATAGCGGATGAAGACGCCGTAGGTATTGCCGATGAATTTCGGTTTCCCGGCCTGGCCCTGGGCGAGGAAAGTCTCGAGCATCGCATCGCCATCCATGAAGAAGGTCGCCGCGATATTCTCGTTCTTCTGGTACTCGACGATCATCTCGAGTTCTGATGCGGCGGCGGGCATCTGCTTGCGCAGGCTGACGACACGCACATTCTCGAGGTCGCGAATGCCCTTCATGCTTGGAGAGGTGAAGTCCTTCCAGGTCGCCTGGGTCGCGTCATGGAGCAGCCATTGCAGCGAGGTCGCATCCTGTTCGCCGCAATAGACGACATGGACCTCGAAGCCGAGCTTGTGCAGCGCATCGGCGAAGCGCGCGGCATAGAGGTGCCGGTGTCCGCCCAGATGGCTGGAATAGATCATGATGCGACGAGATGTGGGCGCGCTCGGGGCACTCTCGCTCACGCGGCCGTATTTGACCCGCAGCCCGAACGCAACGACCTTCGATATCAGGTCGTTGACCACATTCACATTCTCAAGATTCATACCGCTCACGACCAGATTTCCCCCGATACCGCCCCATACTACACATCCAGCCGAGGGTCAGCCAGAGGTGCGGTCGTTCGGCCCCCTGCCTTCGACACTGTTGGCCAGATACCATTGATAGGCATCGGCCAGCCCTTCGCGGAACCCGATCGAGGGCTCCCAGCCCAGATCACGCAACCGCGTGACATCAAGCAATTTGCGCGGCGTCCCGTCCGGCTTGGTTGTGTCCTTGCGCAAGCTGCCTTCAAAGCCCACCACATCCATGACCAGCTGGGCCAGCTCATCAATGCGGATATCCTCGCCGGTGCCGACATTCACATGCTCGTCGCCGGAATAGACTTTCAGCAAGGTCACGATCGCGTCGGCGCAATCATCGGCGTGCAGGAATTCCCGGCGCACCGAGCCGCTGCCCCAGATCTCCATCGAGTCGGCCTTGGCCAGCTTGGCTTCATGAGCCTTGCGGATCAGCGCCGGAATGACGTGCGAGGATTGCAGGTCATAATTGTCGAACGGGCCGTAGAGATTGGTCGGCATGGCCGAGATGAAGTCGCAGCCATGCTGGCGGCGATAGGCCTGGCACAATTTGATGCCGGCGATCTTGGCCAGCGCATACCATTCATTGGTCGGCTCGAGCGCGCCGGTCAGCAGCGCGCCTTCCTGGATCGGCTGTTCGGCGAATTTGGGATAGATGCAGGAGGATCCGAGCAGGATCAGCTTCTCGACACCGACACGGTGAGCCGCCTCGATGATGTTCGCCTCGATCATCAGATTGTCGTAGAGGAAGTCCGCAGGGTAGCGGTCATTGGCAAGAATGCCGCCGACCTTTGCCGCTGCGACGATGACCAGTTCCGGACGCGTCTCTTCCATCCACGCACGGGTGGCCTGCTGGTCGCGCAGATCAACGGACTTGCTGCCAACGGTCAGGAGCTCGCCGGGCGCTTCGCGTTCCAGGCGGCGAACCACAGCCGAGCCAACCATCCCGCGATGGCCGGCAACCCAGATCCGCTTGCCCGTCAGCGAGCAATGCGCCGGAGACCCGGACTCACTCAAACCGGTCATTTCGGTCACCTTCCAGCGCAACCGTCTTCAGGTCGGCCTGAACCATTTCCTGGACAAGGTCCTCGAAACTGGTGGTGTGGGTCCAGCCCAGTTTTTCGCGAGCCTTGGTCGGGTCGGCGAGCAGGAGTTCAACCTCGGCCGGGCGGAAATAGCGCTCATTGATGCGCACCAGGGTGCGGCCGGTCTCGGTGCAGACGCCGGTTTCGTCAATGCCCTCGCCACGCCATTCGATATTGACGCCGACATGGCCGAAGGCCTTCTCGACGAATTCGCGCACGGTGTGCATCTCGCCGGTACCGAGGACGAAATCGTCCGCGGTCTCGTTCTGGACGATCCGCCACATGCCCTCGACATAATCGCGGGCATGGCCCCAGTCGCGCTGGGCGTCGAGATTGCCGAGATAGAGGCAATCCTGGAATTTGAGTTTGATCGCCGCGACGGCGCGGGTGATTTTCCGGGTCACGAAAGTTTCGCCGCGGAGCGGGCTCTCGTGATTGAACAGGATGCCGTTCGAGGCGTGCATGCCATAGGATTCGCGGTAATTCACCGTGATCCAGTAGGCGTAGAGCTTGGCCGCGGCATAGGGGCTGCGCGGGTAGAAGGGGGTGGTTTCCGACTGGGGAATTTCCTGGACCTTGCCATAGAGTTCCGACGTGGAGGCCTGATAGAAACGCGTCTTGGATTCCATGCCGAGGATGCGGATGGCTTCCAGGATGCGCAGCGCGCCCATGGCGTCGGAATTGGCGGTGTATTCCGGGGTCTCGAAGCTGACCTGGACGTGGGACTGGGCGCCGAGATTATAGATCTCGTCAGGCTCGGTCTGCTGCACCAGGCGGATCAGATTGGTTGCGTCGGTCAGGTCACCATAATGCAGGTGCAGGCGCTGATCCTTGGCGAAGGGGTCGGAATAAATGTCGTCAATCCGTCCGGTATTGAAGGAGGATGAGCGACGCTTGACGCCATGGACCATATAGCCCTTGTCGAGAAGCAGGCGCGCAAGGTATGCGCCGTCCTGGCCGGTAATGCCGGTGATCAGCGCTACTTTTTTGCCCATTGTTTCCCCCTGGAACCAATCGCGCGACCTGCCAGTGCATCGAGAGGCCCTGTCAGCCTCCCGTTCCGCATGCCAGATCGCACGATGAAAGATGTGGCGGACCGTCTAAGAAACTTGGCGGCGTCACGCAACCCCTTATCTCAATAGGTGTGCCCATATTTTTGCGCGCCAGGGCTGCGGTTTTCTCCCGCGGGCACGACAATTTGCCAGCTCGCCTTCGTCCGGTCGCCGGAGGCGGCAATCGGGTGCCCGGGCGGGTTTTGCCGCGAACGCGTGCTGGCGTGTGAAGCTGAGAAGATATATAGGCCCCTTCAGGCAGGGTATGTATACAAATTCGCCGCCGGGAACCCGGCAATATCAGGGGGCTATGGCTTCAGGCCGGCCACATCCATCGAAACCGGTCTCGCGCATTTCGCGGACGGGTTGCTCCGGTGCCGGCGCAGGGTTGCCGATGCCGCGTAACCAGCAATAGGTGCACTTTGGGTCAACCGGCCATTCAACTTGTGAGGCGCGATATCCGCGCACAATATGCCGGATCGGGGCTCGGTCTCTTCTGGGCCCTGCTGGAACCGCTCATCCTGGCGGGGGCGTTCATCTTCCTGCGCCATTCCGGCATGATCACGATCGGCGACATAACGCTGCCCTACGCGGTCTATGCGGTCACCAGCCTGATGGTGTGGCAGACCTGTGTCGACGGCATCAATGGCGGCCTCAATTCGATCACCCGGATGCGGCCCTTGCTGAAGACGACCCAAGTGTCTGCGGGCTCTGTGGTCTGGGTGGTTGTCCTGACGTCCTGTTTCTTCCACCTCTTCCGGCTCGTTGTCGCGCTCGGGGTGGCCATCGCCTTCGGCATTCACGACCCGGTCAATCTGCTCGGCTATGCTGTCCTGTCATTCCTGGCGCCGTTGTTCGGGGTCGCGATCGGTCTGTTGCTGGCGCCCTTTGCGGAGCTTTACCGGGACCTCAAGATCCTGGTCTCCTCTGCCCTGCGCCCCCTGCTGTTCGTGTCCGGCGTCATCATCCCCATCCCGGCCCAGTTCGGCTTTCTCGGTATCTACAATCCGATCGCCGTGGCCATTTCCACCGCCCGTGACGCGCTTGTCGGCGTGGGGCGGGTGGACTACGCTCTTGCCGGGCTTTGGCTCGTCATCATGATCATCGTGTTCGCAGTCGCGCTCTTTGTCTTCCGGCGCACACTCAGAATTGTCCTGTGAGATCCTCCCGATATGCCGATCATTTCTGCAACTGGAATATCCAAGAAGTATTCCCTTCGCGACCAGCAAACACGCCGCCGGGGCCTGGGCGCCCTGTTCCGCGAGATCGTCGGCCCGACTGAGGGCGATTCGGCCTCGGTCGGCCTTTCCGAGGGCGAGTTCTGGGCCCTGCGCGATGTCGATCTGTCGGTATCCGACGGCGACACGCTGGGTGTCATCGGCCTCAATGGCGCCGGCAAGACGACGCTGATGAGCCTGCTGGCCGGGGTGATCAAGCCGGACACGGGCAGTGTTGTCCATAATGGCGATGTCCAGGCTGTGCTGAGCCTTGGGGCCGGCATCAACCAGAAACTGACCGGCCGCCAGAATGCCGAGAGCGGCGTCGCGCTGCGGGCGAGCTCGAACGAGCAGCGTGAGGAAATGATCGCGCGGATCGAGGAGTTTTCAGAACTCGGCGAATTCTTCGACAGCCCGGTTGGCTATTATTCCAGCGGCATGAAGGCGCGGCTTGGTTTTGCCATCTGCATCAGCGCCACGCCGCAGGCAATCCTGATCGATGAGGCGCTCTCCGTGGGCGACGCGTCGTTCAAGCAGAAATGCCTGCTCTATCTCGAGCAATTGCGCCGCCGCGGGGTCGGCATGGTCATGGTGTCCCATTCCATGACCTCGATCCGCCAGTTCTGCGATTCCGCAATCTGGGTCCATGATGGTCAGATCCGCGCGCGCGGCCCAAGTGGCGAGGTCGTGCATGAATATCTCCAGTTTGTGGAGCAAAGGCAGACCAGTTCGCTGGCCACGCCGGCGCCTGCACGGGACGGGAGTTCGGCGCCGATTGCCCGGAGCGGGGTGCGAGCCGAGCCGTCGGGCAGCAAGATCAAGAGCGTCATGGGTACGACCTTCAACGCCGTGGACCGCCGGCCGGCCGTGCGGGCGCTCGGTCCGGTCGAGCGTGAATTGCATCTCTCGGGGCAGCCCGGCGAGTGGACCCGGCCGGATATCACCGCGACCGAGGTCAATGAATTGTACGGGCGGCAACGCCCCGAGCCCGGGGTCGAGGAGTTCGCCGCCGTGCTGCTGGTCAATGGCCAGCCCACCAACGAAGTGCGGCCGCACGAGAGCATGGAGATCGAGTATCGCTTCAAGCTTTCCGAGCCGGCCGGCAATCTCAATGTCTCGCTCGTCTTTCACAAGGAAGGCAGTGGCCGGCTCGCGACGATCTCGACGCTGAACCAGGATCTCCTCAAGGGCCAGGATGCGGCCGGCGTGGTGCATTGCCGGGTCCGCATTCCGGACATGGTCCTGGCGCCGGGCAATTATGTCGTCACAATCTCGATCCATGACGGCAAGCCCTATCTGTGGCGGGACGTGATCCTGACCTTCCGCGTCCGGACCTCCGAATTGCTCACCTGGGGCGATATCAATCTGCCTTACAGTTATGAGGTCTATTCGGCCGTCGACGAAGCCGATGTCGAATAGGGCAATCGCCAGGCCAGCGCGCCGACCGGGGAGGCGTTGGTGAAACTGCTCGTGATGTCGCATGCCGCCGACCGGACCGGTGCGCCCAGGAGCGCACTCCTGCTGGCGCGGGAATGGGTCGCGATGGGGCTGGATGTCGAAATCCTGCTGCGCCGCGATGGTGTGTTGAGGCCCGAGTTCGAAGCCGTGGCGCCGACTGCGATCTATCGCCGGCGAGCCGAAATCGGCCTGGCCGATGCTGCGTCCATCCTGCGCGATTACGATGCGGGCATGGCGCTGAAGTGCCTGCGCAATCCGGACAGGCCCTATTGTCTCTCCCGCGCCGGGCGGCGGGATGCCGGCGCTCTGGCGGAGCGCTACCGTGCCTGGGGGGCGCAGGCGGTCTACGCCAACACATCGCACTGCGCCGACATGATCGAGCAATTGGGCCTCGACCTTCCGGTTCTGACCCATGTGCGGGAGATGGCGCCCAGCCTCAGGGCGCTGGATCGCCGCAGGCGCGAATATCTGCTCAAGGGCGATGGCCCGGTGCTGGCAGTCTCCGGCCGTGGCCGCGCCGACCTGGCCGCTCTCGGCGTGGCGCCATCGCGTCTCGGCGTTGAGCCGCCGGCCGCAGAGGTGCCAGACCTGGCAGCGCTCGCCCGGCAAGCCGGCCGCGTCGAACAGGAATTCGGCCTGGCGCCCGGCGACCGTCTGATCGTCGGGGCTGGCACGGTCGGTCCGCGCAAGGGGCCGGACCTGTTTATCGAAGCCATGAAACGCGCGCTTGAAAAGCCGCCGGTTGCCGGGCGCGTCGCGGGCCTGTGGCTGGGCGAGGGCGAGTGGCTGGACGACTGCCGCAGCCGCATCGCCGGTGCCGGGCTGGACGCGGCGATCAGTTTCCCGGGGGCGGTGCCGGATCTCGCGCCCGTCCTGCACCGCGCCGATCTGCTGTTATGCACCTCGCGCGAGGACCCCTATCCGCGTGTGGTCATCGAGGCCGCCCTGGCCGGGACGCCCAGCATCGCCTTCGCGGCCACCGGCGGGGCCGAGGAATTCATCACGCAGTTCGATGCCGGCTGGCTTGTGCCCGCCTTTGATGTCGATGCCATGGCCGCCGCAATCGGCACCGCGCTCGAGCGGCCGCGGGGCTGCGATGCCGGCCTTGCCGCGCGCGTGGCCGCCGAGCGGTCGGTTGACCGGAGTGCCCGGCGCATCTTCGAGCGGCTGCAGACGCTGACGGGAGAGGCAAATGCCACGCTTGCTGATTCATAAGACACCGGACACGCTGGCCAGTGCCGCCGCTGACGAGATTGTCAGGGCTGTGAACCGGCATGGGGGCCGATGCTTCAATCTGGCGCTGTCGGGCGGATCGACGCCGCCGCTGATCTTTCGCCGGCTGCGCCGCTTGCTCGGACGCCGTCTGCCCGCAGACCGTCTGCGACTGTTCTGGATCGATGAGCGCTGTGTGCCGATCGGCCACCCTGACAGCAATGCCGGCAGTGCCCGCCGCCATCTCGGCCGGATCTGGAACGGTGCAGATGTCCGCGCGATGCCGGGCGCTGTCGAGCCGCAGGCCGGGGCGGAGGCCTATGCCCGGCGGCTGGCCTATTTCGGGGGTGTTCATGCCTTCGACATGGCGCTGGTCGGGCTGGGCCCTGACGGTCATGTCGCCTCGCTCTTCCCCGGCTCCGACGCGCTTGATGCATCCGGCACAGTGACGGTTGGCCAGTCGCCACGCGGGGATCACCGCTTGTCGGTGACGCTCGACGTCTTGCGGGCGACGCGCTCCCTGCTGGTGGTGGCTTGTGGTGAATCCAAGGCCTGGGCGGTGCGCGAAGCCCTGTCCGGAGGCGCGGTTTCACCTTTTGCGCGTGCCTGTTCCGGCCGGCCGCGGGTCCAGATTCATGTCGATGCTGCCTGTGCCCGGGCATTGGGCGGGCGCGGTTCGTGAATCGCAAGCTGCGACAGTGAATTGAGCCGTCAACAGCCTCTCCGGTCGATTGATCATTGAGGCCTAAACAGATATTCTTTCGCCTGAATCAATCAATTGGAGAATTCGAATGGCTAGCACGGGGGGCGTCAAGAACTATTATGTGTTCACGACACACAAGGCGGCGTCGAGATTTATTGATGCCCTGATGAGGGATATCGCAATCGGGACTGGATTGGAGCTGCACGCTCCCAAGCATCCGGGCTTCCCGAGAGAGAAAGAACTCGAGCGCGACCCAAGCAAGCTGCAAGTAACCGGTTTGATCGGGACGCTGCGGTACGCGTTCATGCCACTCGACTGGCAGGACTCGCAGATCACGCTGCACCTGCGCGACCCGCGCGACGTGCTCGTTTCCCTGTACTTCTCCCACAAATATTCTCACCGCCGGAGCAATGAGGGCTTCAACCCTTCCTCTGACTCTTTGAATGAGTTGGACAAGGGGATTGATAACTACGTTATGTTCCGCGCGCCCCAGTATCTGGAGCGGTACAACTTCTATATCGACAATATGCTGGGCAAGGAGAATGTGACCTTCTCCCGCTATGAGGACATGGTCATGGACTTCGAGGGCTGGCTGCCCCGTTTCCTCGAGCCCTATTCCCTGCGCAACCGCAAGGGCTTCATTGCCAAGCAGATGAAGAAGCGCGCGGCGCAGTTCGAGCTCGACGGCAGCGAAGATGTCACGGCGCACAAGCGCAAGGCCTTGCCGGGCGACCACAAGGAGAAGCTGGAGCCGGCCACGATCGAGGCGCTGAACAAGATGTTCGCGGGACCGCTCGCCAGCCTGCAATACGAAGTCTGAGGGGCTCTGCGTCTGGCTCGCTGCCGGCGCCTGGACCTGAAATGAGCGCGCACCCCGGCCGGCCTTGTGCCGGGCCGGGGTGCGGCTTCGCTCGACCGGACCACCATGGGGGATACAGATGAGCGTTGATGGCGAATACCTTTACCTTTTCAACCACATTCCAAAGACTGCGGGTACGGCGTTCAAGAAATTCATCCTGAAGAATGTGGGTGAAGAGCGTTTCCTGGACATTATTCATCCGGACAAGGCGAAGATCGACGAGACCCTGGCGGTGACGAACACCGCCGAGTTGAGCTGGATCTGCGCCAATTTTCACAAGAACCAGATCGAGGGTCTGCGCCAGTCCGATGGCCGCGCCCTGAAGATCGTCACCATGCTCCGGCATCCGGTGCAGCGCGGCATGTCCCTGTACCGCTTTGTCCGGAACAAGAAATCGCATGCGCTGTACGAGACCATCTCCCGGATGGATATCCTGGATTTTGCCCGTGACGATGCCCTCGACCGGCAATTGTCGGAATATTACACGCGGCGTTTTGGTGGCGGTTCGCTCGAGGCGGCGACGGCCTTCCTCGAGCGCGACAAGCTTGTGGTCGGGATCACCGAAGAGATGGACCACACCATGACGGCGATCGGCCAGGCGACGGGTTTTGCTCAGCTGGAAGTTCCGCGCGCGAATGTTTCGAAGGAATTTTCCGACTTCAACGTGGATGATGATCGCGTCGCAGAGGCGACACGGATTCTGACCGAGAAAAACAAGCTGGATGTTGAGCTGTATGACCGCTTCAGGGATGCCCTGTTGTCGTCTGTAGTTTCATAACAAATCTGGAAGCCGGCATCGCGCCGAAGCGGTTTTAGCGGCGCCGGGCCCGGCATTTTTGCCATGATTCCTGTTGATTTCAGGCGTGATTGCGCTAATCACTCCGGATCGTCCCTGAACATGAAATTTTGTCCTGAGAAAGGAAGATTATGAGCCTCGAAACAAACGGTCTGGGTTGCCCGGAAGCGGTCGCCTACGCATTGATGCTTCACCTTGCTGCCGTTGAAGGTGTGTCGCTGGCCGGTGGTGAAAACTCCGCCAGCAAGAAGTGGATCATGAATACCTATGCCAAGTGTCTCGAGCTTGTGAAGCAGCAGCCTGCCTCCTGACATATGGTCTCGACGACTTGAATTGTCCTTGTCGACAAGGGCGGCGAGCGTCTGACTGACAACGAGTTTGCGTTGATTTTTCCACGACTTTGCCCGGGTGAAGTGTTCCAGTGACCATCATTGCCATGATCCCGGCCCGGATGGGCAGCCAGCGGCTCAAGAAGAAAAACCTTGCGCCGCTGGCCGGAATCCCGCTGATCCGCCGTGCGGTTCGGCGCTGCCAGACGGCCGGTTGTTTCGACCGGATCGTCGTCAATTCAGAAAATGTCGAATTTCGCGAGCACGCGCTCGCCGAGGGTGCCGAATTTCACGAACGCCCTGACTGGCTCGGCGGACACGATGCCACCAGCGAAGACTTTGTGGGCGAATTCATGCGGGCCCATCCGTGTGAGCGTGTCTACCAGGTCCATTCGATCGCGCCACTCGCTTCGGCCGAGCATATCCGCCGCTTCGTCGAATATGCCGAGGGCGGCGAGCTGGACACCGTCCTGAGCTGTGTCGAGGAACAGATCGAATGCGCGATGGGCGGCGAGCCCGTCAATTTCAACTTTGACGCCAAGACCAACTCCCAGGAATTGCCGCCACTGCAGCGGATTACCTGGAGTCTGACCAGCTGGACGCCGTCGGTTTTCCTCGAGGCCCAGGATGCGGGGCGCTGTGCCACCTATGCCGGCCGCGTGGGGATTATGCCCTTGGATCGCTGGTCCGGGCATGTCATCAAGACGCAAGAAGACTTGGATATCGCGGAAGCCCTGCTGAGCCATCTCGGAGACGGCCCGCAATTCGGTGGCTGAACGGGCGATCGTCCGACGCGTCACATTCCGGAAGGACAGGATAATGGTGTTGAAGATCGGGGTCGTCGGATTCGGCAAGATGGGGCGAATCCGCAAGGCGACGCTTGATGCACGCAGCGATGCGCGCGTCGTGGCGCTGGCCGATCCCTATGCCGACATGTCGGACCAGCCGGACATGATCCGGCACACGGACTGGGAAAAACTGCTCGAGGAGGACATTGATGCGGTCGTAATCAGCTGCACCAATGAGCTGATTCCCACTGTTGCCGTCGCGGCCTTGGCCAAGGGCATTCACGTCTTTTGCGAGAAGCCGCCGGGCCGCAATCCGCAGGATGTCTACCGCATCCGCGAAGCCTCGCAGCAACGCCCGGACCTGACGGTGAAGTTCGGTTTCAACCACCGCTATCATGAATCCGTCGAACAGGCGCGGCGTCTGGTCTCCTCGCAGAGCCTCGGCAAGATCCTGTGGATGCGCGGTGTCTACGGCAAGGCCGGCGGACCGGAATTCGACAAGAACTGGCGCAATGTGCCGAGCCGCTCCGGTGGCGGTATCCTGCTCGACCAGGGCATTCACATGATCGACCTGTTCCACGACTTCTGTGGAACCTTCAGCGAAGTGAAGAGCTTCGTCACCAGCCAGTACTGGAACATTCCGGTCGAGGACAATGCCTTCGCCCTGTTGCGCAACGACCAGGGCCAGGTCGGCGTTATCCACTCTTCGGCGACGCAGTGGCGCCATACATTCCGGCTCGAGATCTTCCTTGAAAAAGGCTTCCTGACCCTGGAGGGAATCCTCTCCTCGACCATGAGCTATGGCAAGGAAACCCTGATCGTGGCGCGCAACACGATGGACGAGAACGGCTATCCGCTGCCCAACCCCGAGGAGGTGATCAGCTTCTTCGCCGATGACCGCTCCTGGGAAAAGGAAATGACCGAATTCGTCACCTGCGCCCTGGCCGGCGAACCGGTGCGGATCGGCACCGTGGAACAGGCCGTCGATGCCATGGAAACGGTTTTCGCCATTTATGGCGCTGACAATAGCTGGACCCAGTCTGACGAAAGTGAGCAATCGGCATGAAAACCTCGGTCCTGATTGACGAAATGCGCCTCGCCGAAGTCCGTCCGGACCAGGTCTCGAAACGCTACGAGGAATTGCGCCGGGCCGAAGCCGCGCATCTGCTGCAGAACCCGTCGACGCGCTGGGTCGGCCGCGCCAATCCAACCCGCAGCTGCAAGCCGGAACCGGCCTTCATGTCTGACGGGCTCAGCTTTCATCATTGTCCCGACAGCGGCTCCCTCTTCGCCTCGCCCGTGCCGGTGCAGGACGAACTCGACCGTCTGGCCCGTGATGGCGAGGCTGCGCGCTGGCGCCGCGACTATTTCGGTCACCGCTTCTCGGAAAAACAGCGCCAGTCGATCCACGCGCCCATCGTGCGCTGGGCCCAGGAAGTCATCGACGAGTACGGGCTTGAAGCCCCGCGCACCGCGCTGGTGGGCAATGACGAGACCGGTCTGGCCACCTCACTCAGCGCCATGGGCCGGCTCGGCGAGATGGTGCTGACCGAGCGCGTCTCCGGTCAGCCTGCGCCCGAGGGCACAGTGGAGACACCCGTTTCCGAACTCGGTGCCGCCTCCTTCGATCTCGTCTTCGACATGGGTTCGCTGGAACGGGTTTCCGATCCGGAACGCCGCTTTGCC
>NZ_JBLWTD010000031.1:0-24093 GCF_048270265.1 Maricaulis sp.
GCGGATCGGCAGGCCGAGAATCGCCTCGGCCACCGGATTGAGGGCATCGGTCAGCTCGGTATGCAGGAAAAACAGCGCCCCGGAACCGATCATCAGACCCAGCACGGCGAGGATCACGGTGTAGGGCAGGCGCAATTGCGCAGCGAGCGGCTCGGCCGCGCCGATTACGAGGAAGAGTGCTGCAATGACTGTGGTGATCAGAACGATGTCCATACGCCTGAATAGCCGGGAAATCAGGCGTATGGAATCGGTATGATACGGAAAAATCCGCAAGCTGGATGAAATTGCAGACGCAGGGCTGAATTCATCGTCTTCGCCGCGCCCGGCCAGTGGCTGACGGGCAGGAGCCGCGACAATATGCGCCGGGCTGCGGCCTTGCGTGCGGTTGTGCCCATAACCAGTTCAAGGGTGGAAGAAACAAGGGAGACTGCCCGTGAACACCCCCATCGACGCTATCACTTGGGTCGCCGCGCTTGATGGCGGCAAGGCGCTGATCTGGCGCAATGAAGGCTTTGACGACCAGCCCAATCTGAAACTGGTTGATCAGGACGAGCTCGACAATCCGCCCGCCCATGATCATGACTCCGACCGCCCCGGCCGGGTCATAAAGGCCAGCGGGGCCCATGCCGCGGTGGAACACACTGACGGGCACAGCCAGGCCAAGCACAATTTCGTGCAGTCAGTGGTCGCCCGGCTCAATCGCGAAGCCGGGAAAGGCGCATTCGACCGCCTCGTCCTGCTCGCGCCGGCGCATGTGCTCGGCGAGGCCCGTCCGCACTATTCCGATGCGCTGAAAAAGCACCTGATCGAGCGTGAGCGCGATGTCGTGAACCAATCCACCGACAAGATCGAGGCGCAATTCATCGCCGCCCTGGCCGAATAGGACCCGGAACTCCAATGCGCCGCCGCGAACTGTCTATTGGGCAGCTAGGGCGGCGTTCTTGCTTCCGAAGAAAGCCTCGACATCGGCGATAAGGGCCTGTTTGGCCACGGCCACGATCTGCGCGCCCTTCTCCGGTGTCGCCTGCGACGGATCCGAGCCGATGCGGCCATCGGGGAATCTGGCGCGATAATCGGCAGCATCGGCAAAGCTTCCCGAGGGTGCGATCTTGGGGCTCATTTCAACGGATTTGATCGCCTGCGGCAGGGCATATTGCGTCACCGAGACTTCCGAGGCGGTGGCGTGCGAGCCCTCGCCGACCGGGAAGAGCTGTTTGCAGGTGTCCATCACGCCGGGCAATTCCCACCAGTTGCGCTGCATCAGCCGCGCCGGGCATGGCTCGGCATCGAGCGACCATTGCGCGTAGAACTCGGCGAAGGCGGCGCTGATCGTGGTGATATTGCCGCCATGGCCGTTGAAGAAATAGATCCGCTTGAAACCGTGGCGCAGCAGGCTTTCCGTCCAGTCATTGATGACGGCGATCATGGTCGAGGGCCGCAGCGTCATCGAACCGGGAAAGCCGAGATGGTGCTGGGCGATACCGACATTGAAGGTCGGTCCGACCAGGAAGCCCGCCTCGGCGGCCGCTTCGGTGGCGATCACTTCCGGGCAGATCGAATCCGTGCCCACCAGGCCGTTGGGCCCGTGCTGTTCGGTCGAGCCGATCGGAATCACGATGCCCTTGCAGCGCTTCAGATAGGTTTCGACTTCAGGCCAGGTGGCGTGATGGAGCAGCATGGCGTGGCCCTTCGCAGCAAGATCGGATTGCCGAGATAAACGGCCTGCGTGGCGAAGTGCAAGTGGCTGCAAGCAGTGCGGCGGGATCAGTCTTCGCGGCGGCTTTCGGCCCGGTAGATGAGGGCGGCGCCAACGGCCATGATCGTCGCGATCGCGAGCATGAAGTGCATGATTCAATCTCCCCAGGTCGCGGAAGGAATCAGGCTCCGGACACACGCTATTCAATGCCAGAAAAACCCTTCTCAAGGGTAAAGGCTTGAATCTTTGAGGGTCGGTCAGGGTCTCACAGCGAATTGATTGGCGTCGCGCACCGTCATGGGGATGATTGTCGCCGAAAGTCTGGGGATCATTTTCGGGGACAAGACCATGCGCCTACTCTTTTGCCTTTCCGCTGCAGCCCTCGCGCTGGCAGCCTGTTCACCGTCCGGTGAAACAGACACCGCGCCCGCTGCCGCTCCGGCCGGTGGTGATGACGCGTCGGCAGCCGCCGCTGCGCCGCAGGCTGATCCCATGCCGGTGATGATCGAGGCGGCGCTCGCCGACGCCTCCCGTCCGGAAGAGGACCGTTTGCTCGATGTTGCACGCCATCCGGCGGAAGTGCTGGCCTTTGCCGGTCTCGAGCATGGCTGGCAGGTTGCCGATATTGTGCCGGGCGGCGGCTATTACGCCCGCGTGCTTTCGACGGCCGTTGGTGAGGAAGGCCATGTCTATGCCTTCAACCCGAGCTGGGTCGCGGAGGCTTTTGCCGACGGCAATACCGCCCTGGGCGAGCTGGCGGATTCCCGCAGCAACATGACCCGTGTGGTCGCTCCCCTGGAAGGCCTGGACGCGGCGATCGATACGCCGCTGGACGCGGTTTTCATGGTGCTTTTCTATCATGACACGGCGCATTCGGGCACGGATCGCGCGGCAATGAACCAGGCGATCTACGACGCCCTGCGCCCGGGCGGCGTCTATATCGTGATCGACCACCACGCACCGGACGGGTCCGGCGTGACCTTCGTCAATGACACCCACCGTATCGACGCCCAGGTGGTGCGCGACGAGGTGATGGCGGCCGGCTTCGTGCTTGATGGCGAAAGCGAAATGCTGGCCAACCCGGCCGATGACCGCACCGGCAGCGTGTTCGCACCGGATATCCGGCGGCATACGGATCGCTTCGTCTACCGCTTCCGCAAGCCGGCCTGAGCGGTCAGACGGGCAGAATGAGATACGGGCGGTGCCAGCCTGGCACCGCCCGCTTTTTGTTCTGCTGAAGGCCTGCCGTCAGGCGGCGTCGAGTGCGGCTTTGAAGGCGTTGAGCTCGGCATCGAGCTGAGTGGCTGACTGGTTGAGTTCCGACGAGGCGAGCATGAATTCCTCGGCCGCGGTGCTGGTGCGGCCGGCGGCGCCGTTCACATTGTCCATTTCGCGTGTGACTTCGGAAGTGTCGCCGGCAGCCCGTTCGGCCAGCTCGGCGATTTCGCGCGTGGCGCTGCTCTGTTCCGAGAAGGCACCGCGAACACTGTTCGACGAGGCGCGCAGCTCTTCAATCGTTTCGGCAATCTTGCCCAGCGAACTGGCGGCTCCGCCCGAGGCGCCGCGCATGGCCTCGATGCGTCCGGCAATATCGCTGGAGGCGCGCGAGGTCTGTTCGGCCAGGGCCTTCACTTCCGAGGCGACGACGGCAAAGCCCTTACCGGCCTCACCGGCCCGGGCGGCCTCGATGGTGGCGTTGAGGGCGAGCAGATTGGTCTGTTCGGCGACGGCCGCGACCAGTTGCATGATGTCCTCGATTTCCTTGGCGGCTGCCTGCAGGTCATCGATCGAGCGGCCGGCACCGACAGCCTCGGCTGCGGCGCGTTCGGAGACATCATCGGAACTTTCCAGGATGCGCGAAACTTCGGAGATCGAGGCTGACAATTGTTGCGCGGCGGCGGCCACGGACTGGACATTGGAATTGGTGTGACCGGCACGTTCGGCGGCGCTGCGGGCGCCTTCCTGGGCCGATCCCGCATCGACCTGCAGCTGGCGGGCCAGGGAATCGACCTGGCCGGCGGCCCCCGATACGCCACCGGCGACGGTGCGCAGGGCATCCTGGAATTCGGTCGCAAGACGCGCCACAGCGGCGCGGCGCGTTTCAGTATCGGCCTTGGCGCTTTGCTCTGCCGCGGCGCTGTCTGCAGCCGATTGCTGGGCCGCATTGGCGTCCCGGGTGCTCACGTCCGCTTCGGTCAGCGCCTTGGCCGCCTGGGCAGTCATCCAGATCAGCGGGACGCTCTGGCCAATGACGATAATGGCGTGAAACACGACGCGGAAAAAGCTCGCGCCTTCGGGGAAGATTGCCCAGGGCAGGATGAAGTTGAGGGAGAGATGGTGAACCGCGGTTACGGCGGCGGCGGCCACGATCACGCGCCAGTCGAGCAGGACGGCGGTCGCGGCCAGACAGGCAAAGAACATCATGTGCATGTCGATCTGCCAGGCCGAGCCGCTCATCATGTAGACGAGCGTCGCGGGGAAGGCGATCAGGGCTGCGCCGGTTGTGATGCGTGACGCGGTCGAGTTCGGATCGGTCTTCCAGACAAAGACTGCGGCACCGGCCACGGCGGCCAGCAGGATCGTGCCGGGGATCAGGCGATCAGCCGCCAGGAAGAAGGCGGCGAGCGGGTAGAGAAGTGCTCCGGCGCAGATGACGAGGGTCAGCGCTGACTGGGCCTGGGTTCTGAGGTGATCAAGACGAGTCATGTCGAAGTTCCGATGCTGGAGAATGCGGAGTCAAAGGGGGTGGAGGCGCCGCGCGGCAACAGGCAGCCGCCCAGGGCCCCGGGGGGCAGGAAAATCAGGGCGCCGGCCTGGCGTAATGCGGTGAGGGAGGTCTCGTCGACGATCTGCACAATGCCGATATTTGCAAAGGCACCGAAGCGGACGAAGGACAGGTCCGCATCCGCCGTCGCGAGCATGACATCGGCATGTGTCCAACCCGGCGGGAAGATGGCCGCCGCTTCATCGCCGCGCACGGGCTCAAACGCAGACAATAGCGGAGCGCTGATCACAGCCAGACTGACGGCGATGGCGGGGAGATAGCGGCGAAGGGCGGTCGGGCGGGCGCGCACGGTTTCGATTCCTTACTGGATGAAACCTTCAGACCATGATTGTGGTTAAAGAACCCTTTTGGGTGCGCCTCAGGCGAGCCTAGTTGCGGATCCGGCCAAAGATCAGGCTGTCGCGGACCCCGATATGGGTTTCCCAGGCGGCGCGCAGCCGTCCCTCGAGCTCGAAGCCGAGCGCCTCGAGCAGGCGGATGGAGGCGGCATTGTCGGGATCGGTATCGGCATAGATGCGGCGCAGGCCACGGGTTGTGAAGCCATGTTCAACAACGGCCGCGGTGGCTTCGCGGGCATAGCCGTGACCCTGCTGGTCGGGGCGCATCATATAGCCGGTCTCGGCCGCATTGTTCTTGCGATCCATCAACACGACCCAGCCGAGCGCATCTTCGGGCGTGTCCTTGAGCGCGATGACGAAGCTCTCCACCCCGTCGCCGCGGATATTCCAGCTGAGATAGTCGCGCACCGCTTCGATATCGGCCAGCGGGCCGCGCGACCAGTATTTCATCGTCTCCGGATCCGTCAGGGCCGGCAGGAAGGCCTCGCAATCCTCCAGCACCATGGGCCGCAGGAGCAGGCGTTCAGTGGTCAGCAAGGCGGGCTCAAGGCGCGGGGTTGGCGCCGTCAGCGCATCATCGGTGAGGGTGAGGCGGGTCTCGTCGAAGCGCTCCTCGATACAGGCCTGCATGGTCTTGAAACAATCCTGCGAGAACCAGTCATGGTCCGCGAAACAGGCGGTGCGGACCTCTTCGGAGGGCCACAGCGCATAGGACCAGAACAGCCCGTCCTCGCCCTCGTGCAGGCGGGCGCCATAGGATTTGCAGGTCAGGTGAATCAGGCGCGTGCCCTCGCTCCAGGCGGCGCGGAATTCAGCTTCGCGGCCGGGCTTGAGACGCCAGCGGTAAAGGATAGCGGCGGTCATTCACTGGCGGCGGCTTGCTGCTCCAGCCGCTGTTTCTTCAACACGCTCGCCTTCACCTTCTTGCTTTCCGAGCGCAATTGCCCGCAGGCGGCGAAGATATCGCGGCCGCGCGGGGTGCGGATCGGGGAGGCATAGCCGGCCTTGTTGACGAGGTCGGCGAAGGCGACGATCTGCGGCCAGTCCGAGCACTCATAGGGGCTGTTGGGCCAGGGATTGAAGGGGATGAGATTGATCTTCGCCGGCACGCCCTTGAGCAGTTTCACCAGGGCGCGCGCCTCGGCCAGGCTGTCATTGACGCCCTTCAGCATCACATATTCGAAGGTGATGCGGCGCGAATTATTGAGGCCCGGATAGGCGCGGATCGCGTCCATCAGCATTTTGAGCGGGTATTTCTTGTTCAGCGGCACCAGCTCGTCGCGCAGGGCGTCATTGGTGGCGTGCAGCGAGATGGCCAGCATGGTGTTGGTGCGGGTGCCGAGCTCGGAGATTTTCGGCACGACGCCGGAGGTCGAGACCGTGATGCGGCGGCGGCCGATGGCCATGCCTTCGGGATCGGAGATGGTGTCGATCGAGTCCGAGACATGGTCGAGATTGTACAGGGGCTCGCCCATGCCCATGAAGACGATATTGGTGACCTTGCGATCATCGTTCGAACTTGGCCATTCGGCCAGATCATCACGCGCGATCATCACCTGGGCGACGATCTCGGCGGCGGTGAGATTGCGCACCAGGGCCTGGGTGCCGGTATGGCAGAAGGTGCAATTGAGCGTGCAGCCCACCTGGCTGGAGACGCACAGCGCGCCGGAACGGGCGACATCGGGAATGAACACGGTCTCGCACTCGACGCCGGGCGACAGCTCGATCAGATATTTGCGCGTGCCATCGGTGGAGACGAGGCGTTCGAGGATGCGTGGCCGGTCGAGCGTGTAATGGGCGGCAAGGCGGGCACGCGTCTCCTTGTCGATATTCGTCATCTCGTCGAAGGAGGTGCTGCCGTAATGATAGATCCAGCCGAACAGCTGGTTGGCGCGCATCTTGGCCTTGCGTTCCTCGACACCGCAGGCGAGCGCCGCTTCGCGCAATTGTGTCCGGCCCATCCCGGCCAGCGACGGCAGGGCGCGCGGCGTGGTTTCGTCGATGCGCGGGGCATTGGTCTGGGCGGCAGCGATGTTCAGCGCATGGTTCATGATCGAAACGGTCGTCCAAGGGGTCGGGAGGCGCGCGCAATATCACAAAAGCGCGGCCCGGCCTAATCGCGTCTGGTGCCGGTCGGGCCTAGCCGCAGAGGCTGGAGACCCGTTGCAAGGCGGCCGTGACGCCGCTGAGCGAGAATTCATAGGCGGTGGCAATGCCGTCGACCGTGGTGCCGGTGACGCGCATGGTCGAGCCGCGACGCATTTCCCGGATCAGGGAGGGCTCGTCGCCCAGATTGTCGAGAAAGCCTTCCTGACCGTCGGCGAACAGGTCAAAGCGGCTGGAGCCGACCCGGATTTGTGGCGGGCTGTTGGGGCGCAGGTCATAGCCGACCAGCAGGCTGGGCTGTTCCTCGACCGCACCGGACTGCCAGGAGGAGACGAGGAAATAGACATTGCCATGGTCATGGGCGAGCGGGGTTGCGTCGCGTGGCCGGCTCAGCGTGTAGCAGACCAGCCCGTCATCACCGGTGCGGGTGAAGACCCGCCAATCGCCATACTCGCCGCGAAATTCGGGCTCGCTCTGCGCCAGCGCCGGCGCGCCGAGGCCGAGGACGAAAACGAGAGCAGTCAGACAAAGTCGGAACGTCACGGCAATACACCTCACAAAAGACCACAGGACAAAAGCGCACTCAGATGGCGGTATGATGGCGAGGGTTAAGTCCGCGCTAAGATTTGCCGCAGGACGCAGATTTTACCCGTTCATTTCCGGTGTGCGCTAGCTGATATCGACGGTGATCGCACCGTCGGCATGGACCACGGCGCGCTTCATGCCCGGCGAATTGAAGGGCTGGGCGATATTGCCATGCCGGTCAACGGCGATCAGCCCGCCTTCGCCGCCCAGTGCGCCGACATCGTCAATCGCGGCCTGGCAGGCCGTTGCCAGGTCGGCGCCGCCATAGGCCATGCGGGCTGCAACGTCCTTGGCCGTGGCGCGGCGCAGGAAATACTCGCCCTGGCCGGTGCAGGAAACGGCGACCCGGTCATCGGCCCAGGTGCCCGAGCCGATCACCGGGCAATCGCCGATGCGGCCTTCCATCTTGTTCAGCGTGCCGCCGGTCGAGGTCGAGGCGACGAGATGTCCCGCCTTGTCGAGTGCGACGCAGCCCACCGTCCCGGTCGCCATGGCCCGGTCGTCGGGCGCGGCGGCGGGGGTGTAATAATCGTTCACGCTGTCGACCCGCTCGAGATTCTGTTGCATCGCGAAGGCATCGGCGCCGCGTCCGGCGAGCATGACGTGCGGGGTGGTTTCCATTACGGCGCGGGCTGCCAGCACCGGGCTGACAAAACCGGTGAGTGCGGCCACTGCGCCGGCCTTGCGATCGACGCCTGTCATGATCGCGGCGTCGAGCTCATAGCGTCCGGCCTTGTTGGGCGAGGCGCCCTTGCCGGCGACATAGAGGCCCGAGGCTTCCAGCTGACGCACGATTTCCGTAACGGTGTCGAGGGCGCTCTCGCCTGATCCGAGCATGGCCTTGCCGAGTTCGGCCAGCTTGCGCATGTGGACGATCTGTTCGGGATAACCGTGATCGGCGAGCACACCGGCACCGCCATGGAGAAGAAGCGCATAGGGGCCGGACATGTCAGGGTCTCCTGGCAGAGAGGTGGGATCGCGGCCAGCTCTAACATTGGCCGGGGCGGCGGTGAAGCCGGGAATGCGGCGCTGTGCCCCGCTTGCGGAAGCAGCGCCTTTTCGCTACGCCCCTGAACAGAAATCTTGTTTGGCGATGTGCCAATCCACGCAGGGGAATGAACCGATGAAAATTGACGCGTCTATTGCCGCTATCGTTACGGGCGGCGCTTCCGGGCTCGGCGAAGGCTCGGCCCGCCGTCTGGCCGCCGATGGTGCCAAGGTTGCCATTTTCGACATGAATGCCGAGCGTGGCGAAATGGTCGCCAAGGAAATCGGCGGCGTGTTCTGCCAGGTCAATGTCGCCGATGAAGCCAGCGTCGATGCCGGTTTCGCCAAGGCCCGCGCGGCCCATGGCCAGGAGCGCATTTTCGTCAATTGTGCCGGGATCGGCTGGGCCGAGAAGACGGCGCGCCGCTCCTCCTCGACCGGCGAAGTTTCCGCTCACAGCTTTGCCGGCTTCTCCAAGGTGATCTCGATCAATCTGATCGGTTCCTTCATCTGCGCCGCCAAATCGGCTGCCGGCATGATGTCGATCGATCCCGATGGCGGTTCCGGCCGCGGCGTGATCATCAATACCGCTTCGGTTGCTGCCCAGGACGGCCAGATCGGCCAGGTGGCCTATTCCGCTTCCAAGGGCGGGATCTACGGCATGACCTTGCCGATGGCCCGCGACCTGGCGCGCGAAGGTATTCGCGTCAACACCATCCTGCCGGGCTTCTTCGAGACGCCGATCTATCAGCAAATGCCGCCGGAAGTGAAAGTGAGCCTCGCCTCGCACCTGCAATTCCCGCAGCGCTTCGGCACCCCGGCCGAATACGCCGATCTCGTCGCCTTCATGGTCACGAATGACTATATCAACGCCGAATGCGTCCGCCTCGATGCCGGTGCGCGCATGCCACCGAAATAGTCAGCGGATCCAATTCTGGATGGAAGGGCCGGGGCGATCCCCCGGCCCTTTTTCTTTGCGCACCTGCGACAGACTATGCAACTCACTCTCAATATTTCTGGACACGCACCGGCATGCTCTGTAATTGCGGTTCATTCGCAATGCATGTCTGCCGGGGGTTCCCATGCGCCATACGCTTTTGTCCGCGACCGCACTGGTCGCGATTTCCATGCCCGCCTGGGCGCAGGAAACGGCGTTGGCGAACAGCCATGCTGATGTGATCGCGGTGATCGGGCTCGGTGGCGATCCGAATTCAGTGCCCGGCTCGGCAGACCTGCTCGATGCCGAGGATCTCGCGGTCCATGACTATCCCGACATCACCCGCCTGCTGCGCACCGTCGCCGGGGTGAATATCCAGGAAGAGGATGGCTATGGGCTGCGCCCGAATATCGGCATGCGCGGCACCGGCCTCGACCGCTCCGAGAAAATCACCCTGATGGAAGACGGCGTCCTGATCTCCCCGGCGCCCTATGCCGCCCCTGCAGCCTACTACTTCCCCCATACCGGCCGCATGGCCGGGGTTGAAGTGATCAAGGGTGCGGCGGGTGTGCGCTACGGGCCGCGCACCCAGGGCGGCTCGCTCAACCTGCTCTCGACGCCGGTTCCGGAGAGTTTCTCCGGCCAGCTGGACGTCTGGGCCGGTGATGAGGGCATCCTGCGCGGGCATGGCTTTGCCGGCGGGATGACGCAAACGGCCGATGGTGTTCGCATTGGTGGCCTGCTCGAGGCCTATCTCGACAGTGCTGACGGTTTCAAGACGATCGACGGTTTCGAGGGCGCGTCGACCGGCTATGAGATCGAGGACTATGTCGGCAAATTCCGCTTCGAGTTCGACGCCGGCGGTATCGCCCACATGTTCGAGCTGAAGGGCCAGTATTCAGACGAGCTGTCCAACGAAACCTATCTCGGCCTCACCGAGGCCGATTTCGCCGCCGATCCCTTCCGCCGCTATGCCGGCAGCCAGCTGGACGCGATGGACGCGCAGCATTCCGAAATTTCGCTGCGCTATCGCGGCGAGCTGGAGGGCGGTCTGGTCTTCTCTGCCGTTGCCTATTCGACCGAATTCTCCCGCGACTGGTTCAAGCTCGACAGCGTCGATCCCGATGGTGCCGGTGCCGCCGGATCGGTTTCCATCGCCGCCCTGCTCGAGGACCCGGCCGCCAATGCCGATGCCTTCGATGTCGTGCTCGGTGCCAGCGGCTTTGTCTCCGCCGACGATGCCTTGCGGGTCAAACACAATAATCGCGATTATGCCGCGCAGGGCGTCCAGTTCGAGCTCGCCGGTGACATGACCCTGGCCCGGGCTGACCATGCCTGGCGCGTCGGCATCCGCGCGCATCGCGACGAGATGGACCGCTATCAATGGGTCGAGCGCTTCCGCATGGATGATGGCCAGATGGTGCAGACCAGCGTCGATGCGCCCGGCTCCGATTCCAACCGGATCGAAAGCGCCGAGGCCCTGGCCCTGTTCATCCAGGACGAGATCAGTTTCGGCAACTGGATGCTCACCCCCGGCCTGCGCTATGAGCGCGTCGAACTGCGCCGCGAGGATTTCGGGAAGCTGGACCCCGACCGTACCGGCGCCAATCTGACGGTGCGGACCAATACGATTGAAGCGCTCATTCCCGGTATCGGGCTGCGCCATGATCTTGATGACCATCTCTCGGTGTTTGCCGGCGTGCATCGCGGTTTCGCCCCGCCGGCCCCCGGTTCCACGACGCAGGAAGCGGAAGACGCGACCAATTGGGAATTGGGTGCGCGCTATGGCCGCGAAAACTGGCAGGTTGAAGCGATCGGTTTCTTTAACGGCTATGAGAACCTGATCGGCAGCTGCACCAATTCAACCGGCGGGGACTGCACGGTCGGTGACCAGTTCGATGGCGGCAGGGTCGATGTCCGGGGCCTGGAACTGACCGGCGATGCCGATCTCGGCCCGGTGCTCGGGGTCGGTTTTTCCGTGCCGGTGCGCGCGGCCTACACCTGGACCGAGGCCGAATTCCAGACCGCGTTCAATTCCGGCTATGAGCCCTGGAGCGTGGTGCAGACCGGTGATCTGGTGCCCTATATCCCGGAACAGCAATTATTCACCGCTATCGGCATCGAGACCGACCGGTTCGGCGGCGAGCTCGCAATCTCCTGGGTCGATGAAGTGCGCACCCGGGCCAGCCAGGGGGCTATTTCCGCCAGCGAGCGCATCGAAAGCCACACCGTGGCAGATTTCTCCGCCTGGTATGCCTTCAGCGATCAGCTGCGGGCGCGCCTTTCGGTCCGCAATCTGACCGACGAGGTCTATGCCGTCGCGCGGCAGCCGGCCGGATTGCGGCCGGGTGCGCCGCGCGCGGTTCTGGTGGGTCTGTCTGCCAGCTTCTGAGGCGGATCAGCCTGCTTCGGGCCGCACAATCTGCGGGCCGAGATTGGCTGTGACATCGCGCGCGTCGAAGGCGTTGGCGTCATCGGGCTTGGCACCACGGCCGAGCACGATTTCGGCACTGGCCTCATAGCGGGTGATCTCCCGGTAATTGATGTCGTTCCAGAACGGATCACCACCGCCATGCCAGCCCCAGCGCGGGTGGAAATAGCTGTATTGCAGGCCGAAGCCGGGCCGGTAGAACGGATCACCGCCGGAACCGACAATCCGGGTCTCTGTGTCGGTGGCGCGTTGCACGACGATGAAGTGATCGAACCCGCGCTCCAGCGTCAGCTCGGCGGCGCGGTAGAGGAAATAGGTCTCGACAGTTTCGCGGTCGGTCAGTGAATTGCCACTGAAGGATACCCGGAAGCGGTTGGACTCAATCTGGGTCTCCTGGAACCCCCACTGATCACCCCCGGCCGCCTGGTAGGGCGTCGGCGTGGCGCAGGCTGTGAGGACGGAAATTCCGGCGAGGCAGATAAGGAGGCGTTTCATAATCTTGTCCTTGGTCAGTTTCCCGATCGGGATTCATCAATTATGACTCGTCTCGCCCGGTTTGGAAGCGCCGAATCAAAATTGGTTTTTGGTACGCCTGTTTCAAGGTGATGGAGTTTATGTCGCACCATGTCGGGAATTTGTACCAGCACGATCCTTAGACTGGCGGTGGGCGCCCTTGTGCTTGCGCTCGCCATGGCGCTTGCCGGGCCGGGCATGGCGTCTGCCGAGCTGCTTGAAGAAGCCGCTGCCCGTATCGTGGCCGTCTGCGGCGCCCGCGCCCATCCGGCTCCGGCCTGCCAATGCCTGTCCCGCGAGGCGGGGTCCCGCTTCGATACCGAGCAGCTGGAACATATCGCCGACGCGCTGGAAGCGCATGAAACGGTGGCCGAAACCGGTGAGCGCATGCGCCGGGCAGGCATGCCCGAAGGCGAGGTCGCCAGTGTCATCCACCGGCTCGCTACGGCCGAGGTGGTGATTCAGCAGACCTGTGGGGCATCAATCTTCGAGCCCGGGACTGCCGGGGGCTAGGTCTGGCGCAGCCGGCGGCGCTTGATGTTGATCCGCTAGGGCAGCCGGAACTGAAGAATGATCGTCGCCGGGCGCGGTTCATCGGGAGCGGACCCGTCTTCGGGAAACAACGGCCAGGCGGCATTGGCCACCAGCCAGCCGCGGCCATCAGCCAGGTCGACCAGCGTCGGTTCCGTATCGTCTGTCATGTCGCGATGGCCGCGCAGAAGGACATCCACATTGGCGACGGCATGTCCGGCGGCATCGAGATCGATGGCCATGAGCTGGTGCGGCGAGACGCCGTTGCGTACCGCAATCAGCCGTCCCTCGCGGGTATTGAGGAAACCATCAATCCCGATCAGGCTCTCATCGCCGGGACGAACCAGCGAGACGCTGTGATCGCCCAGATCGATCCTCCAGATGCCCATGGCGTAGTCGGCGGCATAGAGCGCGCCATGCGCCAGTGCGAGGCCCTGCAGGCTGACGAAGCGCGGGTCCTCGACCAGAAGTTCCAGCTGGCCGGAGAGCGAGTTGAGCACATAGATGCGTGGCGCACCGGCATCGGCGACGTAAACCATGCCGTCGCGCACCACGAAATCGCCGAGCCGCTCGGCCCCCTCGATCTCGTAGCGGCGATAGAGGTCGCCTGTCGTCATGTCGAAGGCGAACAGGGCCGTGCCGGTCTCCTCGTCCGCTGCCAGCGGGGTCTGAGGCACGACGCCGGATGCGGCCCAGACCATGCGGCTGCGGTCATCGACGGCAATGCCGAATACGGACCACAGCCCGTCCTCGCGGTCGGCGAACACGACCGGCTCGTTCGGCGCGAAGGGTTCGAGCATCAAAATCTCGCGCCCGGCAACCGAGGACAGGAAGATCCGGTCGGTCTCGATATCGATGGCGACGCCCTCGATCAGCGCGTCGGGCCGGTCAATGCGGGCCGCCCGCTCCGCTTGCCCGGCAGGGGCCAGATTGGCCGCCAGCTGCTGATTGATGGCGGCGAAGCGCTGGCTGTCGGTGGCTGCGAGCCATCCGGCTTCGTCAGCGGTATCATAGCTCAGCCCGGCTGCGGCCATGCGTTCAAGCACGTCGAGCGCATCGTCTGGACGTTCCGCTTGCTGTGCCACACGGTAGAGCCCGCGAAGGATGGCAGGGTGGCCCGGCTTGAGATCGAGGGCGGCCTCGAGCATGCGTCGCGCGCTCTCATAGTCGTCGGACCGCAGGGCAGTGTTGGCGCCGGCAAACAGCTCCATCGCAATGCTCTGGGGCGTTGGCGCGGTGGACCCTGCATTCGCGCCATTGTCCTGGGCCATTGCGGGCAGGGCGATCAGCGCTGCCAGTCCAGTCGCCGCCAGGAGATTCCGGATGGAGTGAAACTTGTCCATGAACACGCCTTCTGATCAGTGCCGTTCCGCGCAAGCGCGGCGAAGTAACTGGATAATATTAGGATAAGTCTGGCCCGAAAGTTACTTTTGCGACAGTTGCCCGGCGCTTACAGATCGATTTCGATCTCGCCCTGGTCCTCGACGGGCCCCGTCAGGATGACATGGCTATCGCTCTCGCGCCATTCGACGAACAATTCGCCGCCATCGGCCATGACCGATGCGCGCCGCCCCACCAGGCCGCGGCGGTGCGCGGCGACGAGCGCCGCACAGGCCCCGGTGCCGCAGGCCGGGGTCAGACCGGCGCCGCGCTCCCAGACGCGCAGGCGGATATGGGCGGGGTCGAGGATCTGGGCAAAGCCGGCATTGACGCGTTCCGGGAAGACCGGATCGAATTCAACCTCGCGCCCGAGCTGTGCTACCGGCAGGTTCTCGACATCACGGACGAAGAAGACGGCATGGGGATTGCCCATATTGACGGCGCCGGGATTCTCGATCCGGATACCGTCGATTTCGGTGTGAAAATCCAGGCTGACCGTATCCATCGGCCGCGCCAGCGGGATCTCGCTCCAGTCGAGTCGCGGCACGCCCATGTCGACACTGACTTCCTGCCCCGGCGTACGGCTGGCCAGCAGCACGCCGGCCGCCGTGTCGATGGCGATCCGGTTGCGGGCGCTGTCTTCCATCATCCGCCATGCCGCGGCGCGTGTCCCATTGCCGCAGGCGCCGACCTCGTCGCCATCGGCATTCCAGATCCGCATGAAGGCATCGGCGCGTCCGGAGGTCTCCAGAACCAGCAACTGGTCGAAGGGCCAGCGCTGTGCCCACTCGCGGATCCGGGCGGCGTCGATCCGGGTCGGCGACGGTCTGCCGCGCGCATCGGCGAGGATAAAGGCATTGCCGGCGCCGTTCATCAATCGTGCTATCATCCTGTTGCGATAGCGCCGAGACGGCTTTACGTCCAGCACCAGAGCGGGCTTTACTGCGCCCTGAACCGGTAGAGGGAATTCAATGATGAGCTCAACGATGAGCAAGTTGATGGCGACGGCAGGCGCATTGCTGCTGGCAGCGTGCAGCCAGCCGGCCGTGGACAATGGAGACAGCGTGACACCTGAGAACACCGCCGCCGGGAACGGCCGGCAGATCGTCCAGATTGATCCGGAGAACGATCCACGCCTCTGGCTGGAAGAGGTCGAGGGCGAGGAGGCGCTTGCCTGGGTTGAAGGCCAGAACGAGCGGACCTTTGATCGCCTGCAGGGCGATCCGCGCTATCAGGGCATGTTTGACGAGGCCCTGGCCATCTATCAAAGCGAGGACCGGATCCCGGGCGGCGCCTTCTATGGCGGCTATGTGTGGAATTTCTGGCGGGACGCGACCCATTCCCATGGTCTGTGGCGCCGGACGACGATGGAAAGCTATGTCACCGACACGCCGGAATGGGATGTCATCCTGGATCTTGATGCGCTGTCTGAGGCTGAAGGAAAGAACTGGATCTGGCGCGGCGCGAATTGCCTTGGGCCGGATTACGAGCGCTGCATTCTCACCTTGTCCGACGGGGGCACCGATGCCGCTGTGCGCCGTGAGTTCTCTGTTGCGGACCGCGCCTTCATCGAGGGCGGGTTCGAAACACCCCAGGCCAAGGGTGGCGTGAGCTGGGTTGATGCCGACACCCTGCTGGTCGGACTGGCCACCAGCGAAGCCGATACAACCGCGTCGGGCTATCCATCAGTCGCATATCGCTGGCAGCGCGGAACCGCGCTGGCGGATGCCGTCGAAGTCGTGCGCGGCAATCAGGCGGATGTCGGCCTGTTCACATTCCGCGTCGAGGATTTCGACGGCACGGCCTATATGATGGCCTCCCAGGCCGTCACTTTCTACGACACCACCTGGTGGTATCTGCCTGCGGATGCGGCGCCGGTTCAGCTGCCGCTGCCGGCCAAGTCCTCGATCCAGGATATTTTCCACGGCCAGCTGATCTTCACCATCGAGGAAGAGTGGACGCCGGCCGAGGGTGGCGAAAGCTTCGCCCAGGGCTCCTTGCTCTCCTTTGAGATGGCGGAATTCGCGGCGAGCGGAGACTTGCCCGCCGTGCACACCGTCTATGTCCCGCGGGCCCGGCAATCGCTCGGCGGTATGGGCTCGACCCGTACGGCCTTCCTGGTCGAGATCGACGAGAATGTCGCCGGCGGGCTGGAAGCCTTCCATTTTGAGAATGGCGCCTGGACCTCGGAAACGATCCCGGTTCCGGCCAATATGACGATCGGACTGGGCAGCACGAACAGCCATGAAGACCTGGCTTTCATGAGCGCCGAAGGCTTCCTGACCCCCGATACGCTTTCGCTGGTCAATTCCGCCGAACTGACGGTTGAGCCGATCAAATCCATGCCGGCGCGTTTCGATACCGAAGGCCTGGTGGTGGAACAGCGCGAAACCGCATCGACCGATGGCACGATGATCCCGTATTTCGTGGTGCGCCGCGAAGACACGGTGATGGATGGCACGACCCCGACCCTGCTTTACGCCTATGGCGGTTTCCAGGTCTCGATCCGTCCGAGCTATTCGGGTGTGGCTGGCCGCCTGTGGCTGGAAAATGGCGGCGCCTATGTCGTTGCCAATATCCGCGGCGGTGGCGAGTTCGGGCCTGCCTGGCACCAGGCCGGCCTGAAAATGAACCGGCAGATCATCTATGATGATTTGATCGCGGTGGCGGAGAACCTGACCGAGACCGGTCTGACCTCGCCGCGTCATCTCGCTGTCTATGGCCGCTCCAATGGCGGCCTGCTGACCGGTGTGATGTACACCCAGCGGCCAGATCTGTGGAATGCGGTCGTCTCCGGCGTGCCACTGCTGGACATGCTGCGCTACAACCAGCTGCTGGCGGGCAATTCCTGGATGGGCGAATACGGCGATCCGGCTGATCCTGACGAAGGGGCCTTCCTGCGCTCGATTTCGCCCTATCACAATGTCGATGCCAACGGCGAATACCCGGAAATCTTCCTCTACACCTCGACGCTCGATGACCGGGTTCACCCGGGTCATGCGCGCAAGATGGCGCATCTGCTGTCCGAGGTGGGGCATTCCTATCTCTATTACGAGAACACGGTGGGCGGCCATGCCGGGGCGGCCAATCTGGCCGAGAACGCCCTGCGCGATGCCCTGTTCTACACCTTCCTGACCCAGAAGCTGGTGGATCCGGACGAGCCGGCGGACGATGCCGACGCGTCACCGGAATAGCCGGGCCTGGTCCATCGACCGGCCTTGTTGAATGAGAGACCCCGGAGCCTGGCTCCGGGGTTTTTCGTTGGCCATGCGGGATCAGCGCTGCTGGGTCTCACACATGAAGCTGCGGCGGCCGGCATCGGCCACCTCAAGCCCGGACGGGTCCTCGACGATGCGGCGGTAGAGGACCAGGCCCGTTTCGCTGGGGCTCTCGACCGGTATGGCACCGGCCGGTGCGGTCGTGGTGCCGGCCTGGTCAAGCCAGATGGCCGCCGCGCGGCCCTGGTCGCGATCACTCAGCGTGAAGATGTTGTTGGTGTGCGCATCATACAGGCTGATGGAGGCATAACTGCCGCTCTGTGGCCATTGGGCCTGGATCAGGAGCGGGCCATCCGAAAGGTCGAAGGGGCAGACTGAGTAGAGGATGTCCGGGCTGGGCCGCACCACGCCGCGGCTCGTCTCGGTCACCGGCGGGACGTGGGTGACGCCGTTGAGCGGGGCACCGCCATCCAGGATGCGCTCCATCGTCCGCGACATGATGAAGCCCGGCACCCGGTCCAGGCTCACCCAGAAGCCGAGCGCTCCCGCCAGCAGTCCGGCGGCGAGGGGAACCAGCCAGCGCATCAGCGTTCGCCTCCGCAGGACAGCCGCTCGATCACCGGCAAGGCGGCGAGGGTCGGGGCCTCGCTGATCGCGTCAGCGGGTTGATACAGGCGCATCGTCAGGGCGAAATCGCCGCCATTGCGCGAACTGAGCCAGTTGGCTGCACTGTCCGGCCGGGTCGCGGCGATCAGCACGGTCATCGGCTCCGCGATGCCGGGCCCGGCCTGCCCGGCTGTGACCGAGGCGGCCTGATCGCCATTCACCGCCAGATAATCATCTTCGGCATAGAGGGTGAGGCTCCACCAGCGCGCATCGGGCTGGGCGTCAAAGCTGACGCGATAGGTGCAATCCTCGCGCAGCGTTTCGCCCTGATCGTCTGTCGTGGCGTTGAAATAGATGGTTTCGGACCGGTTCAGCGCCAGCAGGCCGCGCCGGGCGATGACCGCCCGAAGCATGGGTCCGGCATCGGGGGCGCCGATCAGGAGATTGGTCCGCCAGGGTCCCGCCCGGGCGCCACCGATTTCAAGCGGACCGAATACGAGCAGCAAGGCCAGCGCGCTGCCGCCCGCCAGTCCTGCCAGTATTGCCAATCCGGTTCTGATCCACATGCGGCGAGACTAGGCGTGGGGCTGCGACTTGAAAAGCCCGCAGGCGCGGCTCCGGATGCTCGCCGGCATCAGGCGGCGTTTGCGCGAGGTGTGAGCTGGACCAGCATGGTCTGGATCTGTTTGAGCTTGGCCTTGCCCTCGGCGGTCGCCGATTCGCTGGTGCCGCCCGCAGATTTGAGGTGCCGGATCGCGCGGGCCTGGGCATCCTGTGCACATTGGCCGGCCGGCAATGCGCCGGCAGTTGCCAGCCGGAGCAGTCCTGTGGCCTTGTCGAGCGCCGGACGATCCCCGGCCTCGACGGCGTTGAGGATCTTGCTTTCATCGATGATCTTCATGCCAAGCGCATCGAGGGCACTCGCCAGCTCGCCCTTCTCGCGGGCCGGGTAGTGGCCCTTGAGCACGCGGCGCTGATGCGCGGTCAGCGAGGCCAGCCGTTCCAGCGGCTTGCTCGGGCCGCGCAGATACCAGGTGGTGATCGTCTGCGAGCCGAGCAGGCCCTGAATATAGCCGGCCAGTTTCTGCTTGTTGATCTCGCCGACAATATTCTCTTCAAGACCGAGCAAAAGCTCGATTTCCTCATCGGGATCGCGCGCGTGTTTCAGCAATTCATCGATCGTTTCCGGGTGCAGGAGACGGGCCGAGCGGGCCGCGAAGGCCTTGATCAATGCGTCGGTCGGCAGCAGGGAATCCGGGCTCATGACCAGTTTCTGCGCCAGCTCCCGCGCCAGTCGAAGCTCCTCGGACAGGCTGCTCGGGCGCAGGCGTTTGGGGCGCTGCAATTCTGCCAGAAGGTTTTTGGCGACGACATTGCGGCAGGCGTCCATTTCGCCCTTGCCGATATTGCGAGCCATGCGCTTGCACACACCCGGTGCATAATTGATGGCTTCGGCCCCCGGGTCGCCATCGAACAGGCAGGTCAGCCGTTCCAGGGTTTCTCCCAGATCCCGGCACTGGCCGAGCAGCGCCGCCATGCCGGCATCGAAACTGATGACTTCGGCGGCGTAGTTGTCGATTTCCGTCAGGGCGAAATTCCGCTCGGGCCCCTCTGCATCGAGTTTGTCGCCCATGTCCATCAGGGCGTCGAGCTTGTCGCCATATCGTTTGGCGGATTTCAGGCGGTTCGCCATGGCGGCGCGCAGGAGATAGGCGCGTTGATCGCCGGCATGGATCTCGCTGACGATTTCCTTGAACGGTTTGGAGGCCGGGTAGTCGGGCAGGCGCTTGGCGCGGGCATCTTGGTAGATGCGCGTCAGGGCCATCTGGACCAGCTCGTTGAGCTGTTTCACATAGCCGTGCACATCGGCATCGCTGTCCTTGGCGCTGGCGATCGCGACCTTCTGGACCGCGTGCTGCAGATCGGTGCCGGAGGCCTCGAGATTCTCGACCAGGTCCGGCCGGTGCAGCAATTCCATTGGCAGGGCCTGCAGGCGTTCGAACCAGGCCGTGAGCACCCGGCGGATCGTGTCGCGTGCGTGTGGCTTCGACAGGTCTTCGGGCGAGAGGCAGGGCAGGCTGGCGGTGCCGGTCTTTTCCTCATCGGAAGCGAATTTTTCCTCGCCGAGCTCTAGGATCGGGACGGAGCGGAAGGTGCGCGCGTCCTCGTCATAGACTTCCTTGGTCAGGCGGACAGAGCCGGTCTTGTTTTTCGCGAAGACATCATGCGCCAGCCGAATGGCTGTTTCGCGGTCGTCCTGCGCTTCATACAGGGTCCACGCAGCCTTGCGGTTCTTCTTCAGGAAGACTTCGAAATGCGTATCGGCAGCCATTATCACCCCCGGTGAATCGCGGTCGAGACTGGGCCAATAGGCTTAAAAGCATATGAACCGGGCGCATTCAGGCGGTTCCTGCTTGGCGTGCGGGCCCTGCCGCGTCTATTCTCCCGGTCGAACGGCAATATTCGGCTTTCGGTTTGCGGTGCAATGGGCGGAGATGGCATGGCTACAATTGCGCTCGTCGATGACGACGAGAACATCATTACTTCGGTCTCGATCTTTCTTGAGGGCGAGGGCTATCATGTCCGGACCTATAATGACGGTGCCTCGGCGCTGGTTGCGCTGACGGAGGATCCGCCGGACCTCGGAATTTTCGACATCAAGATGCCGCGTATGGATGGCCTCGAATTATTGCGGCGCCTGCGGCAGTCCTCGAACATCCCGGTGATCTTCCTGACTTCGAAAGATGACGAGTTCGACGAGGCGCTCGGTCTCAATCTCGGTGCCGATGACTATATCGCAAAGCCATTCTCCCAGCGTCTGCTCGGCGAGCGCGTCAAGGCGGTGCTGCGTCGTGCCCGCCTGGCGTCGGAACCGCTGACGCTGACCGGTGGCGAGCCGGGGGACAGCAAGCCGCTGGACCGCGGCAAGCTGCTGCTCGATTCCAACCGCCATGCCTGTTCCTGGGTTGGCGAGCCGGTCCGGCTGACGGTGACGGAATTCCTGATCCTGCAGGCCCTGGCCACGCGCCCCGGCTATGTGAAGAGCCGCGACAATCTGATGGATGCCGCCTACGACGACCAAGTATATGTCGATGACCGCACGATCGACAGCCATATCAAGCGGATCCGGAAGAAGTTCCGGGAAGTCGATCCGGAATTCGATTCCATCGAGACCCTCTATGGCGTGGGTTACCGGTACAAGGAAGATTGACGTAGCTGACATGCGCGAGACCTTCCGGCGATCACGCGCCTTTCTGCGCGGGCTGACGCCCCGGGCGTCTTCGCGTCTGGCCCAGCTCATCCTGGTGGCGAATTTTGTCGCCCTGGGTGTGCTGGTCGTCGGCATGCTGGCCCTGACCGAAACGCGTCGCGGTCTGGTCAATGCCAAGCTCGATTCGCTGCGTAGCCAGGGCGAATTGATCGCCAATGTGCTGGCCGAGGGGGCGTCGGATGGATTTCCGGCCCCCGCCCTGCGCAATGACGACGCCCGTGCACTCCTGCGCCAGCTCTACGTGCCGGCCGAAGCGCGTGTCCTGGTCTTCGACAAGGGCGCGACCCTGGTGGCGGACAGCCATTTGCTGGCCGATGTGTTTGAAACCTCAGAACTGCCCCCTGCCGGCGCCGATCCGGCCGGAGATGACGAATCCGCCGCCAGTCTTCCGAGCCGCCTGCTGGATGGTTTTGCCGATATCCTGCGTTCTCCCGAGGAACGCGAGGCGCTGAACCGGGAACTGCGCGACGAGGTTCGCCAGGCCATTGCCGGCGGGATTATTGCCGGCGTCCGGCGTGAGCCCGATGGCCGCCGCGTGGTGTCGGTCTCGATACCCATCCAGCCGGTCCGGGCCGTGGTCGGGGTGGTGACGATCGAATCCTATGATCTCGACCGGCTGATTGATGCCGACCGCCGCGCCCTGCTGCCCTTCATCCTGATTGCCGCGCTGGTGACCGGCATGTCCTCGCTGGCGCTCACTGTCTTCATCGCCCGGCCGATCCGGCGGCTGGCGCGGGCGGCGCACGAGGCCCGGCGGGCCGGCGGGCGGCGGGTCAAGATGCCGGACCTGCGGGCGCGCAAGGATGAGATCGGCGAACTTGGCGTGGCGCTCTCGGAGATGACGGATGCCCTTTATGACCGGCTCGACGCGATCGAAAGCTTCGCCGCCGATGTCGCGCACGAGCTGAAAAACCCGCTCACATCGATCCGCTCTGCCGCCGAGACCCTGCCCAAGGCCAGGGATGATGTCCGCCGCGACCGCTTGCTGGCGGTCATCACCGCCGATGTCGCCCGGCTGGACCGGCTGATCACCGATATCTCCCGCGCCTCCCGGGTCGATGCCGAACTGGCGCGCGAGGATGTGTCGCCCTTTGATCTTGGCGGTCTGCTCGAAAGCCTGACCGAGGCCTATAATGACACGCCGGGCTGCAAGGTTCCGGTGGTGTATGAAAGCCAGGTTCGGGACAGCCATGTTCTTGGCCGCGAAGGGCCGCTGGGGCAGGTGTTCCGCAATCTGATCGACAATGCCATCACCTTCAGCCCGGCAGGCGGCAAGGTCTATGTGACGGCGGTGCGCGGACAGCGTGAGCCGCGCGCGACACTGGTCATCACGGTGGATGATGACGGCCCGGGCATCCCGGCGGAGAATCTTGAAGCGGTGTTCGAGCGCTTCTATACCGAGCGCCCCGCCGGCGCCGCGTTCGGGACCCATTCCGGCCTCGGGCTGGCGATTTCCCGGCAGATCATCAAGGCCCATGGCGGCCGCATCACCGCCAGCAACAGGCTTGATGCGACGGGGGCTTGTCTGGGTGCGCGCTTCACGGTCGAGCTGCCCGCCGCGCCGCAGCACTGACAAAGAAGCTGCTTGTGTTGCAAAAAGACGCTTCCCCGATGAGCCAAGCCGCGATTAGATGATCGCATGATAGGAGTTGTCGTCGTCAGTCATGGCCGTTTGGCCGATGAGTTCGTGGCCGCCACAGAGCATGTGGTCGGACCCATGGATGCGTTTCTGGCTGTCTGCATTGGGCCGGACGACGATATGGAAAAGCGCCGCAACGATATCCGGCAGGCGATAGCCGATGCTGATCGGGGCGAAGGCGTGCTGGTCCTCACCGACATGTTTGGCGGTACGCCGTCGAATCTGGCGATCTCCCTGCTCGAGGCGGGCAAGGTCGAGATCATTGCCGGGGTCAATCTGCCGATGCTGATCAAGCTGGCCGAAGCCCGCTCCCGCGCCGATCTCGATAGCCTAGCCCGGATGGGCGAGGATGCCGGCAAACGCTATATCGCGATCGCCTCGAATGTCCTTGAAGGCTCCGGCAAGTGAGCCGTGCCGAGCGCCGCGTGACAATCTGCAACAATCGCGGCCTGCATGCGCGCGCGGCGGCGAAGTTCGTCGAACTGGCGCAGGGCTATGACGCGGTGATCCACGTTTCGCGGGACGGCGAGACCGTGAATGCCGATTCCATCATGGAATTGTTGATGCTGGCCGCGGGCAAGGGTTCCGAGATCGGAATCGAAGCCTCCGGCACGCAGGCCGATGAAGTCGCCGAGGCGTTGGCGGCCCTGGTCGAGGCCGGCTTCCACGAGGAAGACTGATCCGGCCGGGCGATAGCCCGCCGCGCTAGACCGCCTTGTCCGGATCAATTTCCACTTCAGGCGCACCGGGTGCGAAATCGCCGCTGGCGCTCTCCATCATCGGATCATGATCGTCATCAATCATCGGGTCCTCGATAGCCGCCGCTGCTGTCGCAGTGACGTCTGCCTGGGTCTCATTTCCGGCATCGGCCAGCACGCTCGCGACGGCTTCGACAGGCTCGGCTTCTGACACGGCATCCTGCGCCGCTGCGCTGGCAGTGATGACCTCGACAGGCTCGTCTGCCGGCGCGTCATCCGTCTCAACGACCGGCATCGGGGCGAGGGCCTCGGCGGCTGGCGCTACGGCCATCAGCTCCGGCTCGGCCGGTGCTGGTGCTGCGCTGGCCGTGG
>NZ_JBLWTD010000032.1:0-23070 GCF_048270265.1 Maricaulis sp.
GATCAGCGCGAGACGATGATCGTCACCGACCCGGCCACGGGCGCGGCGCTGACCCGCCAGTACTATCACGCCAACCGGCTCGGTTCAGTGATCGCCCTGTCCAACCA
The DNA here is from genome assembly GCF_048270265.1 of Maricaulis sp. Lineage (GTDB taxonomy): Bacteria > Pseudomonadota > Alphaproteobacteria > Caulobacterales > Maricaulaceae > Maricaulis. The sequence goes on from NZ_JBLWTD010000032.1 coordinate 108, forward strand.
GCAATCGGGCGCCCTCACCGACCAATATGTCTACACCCCTATGGCGTCGAAGCCCCGCTCGACACCTCCGGCAATCCCTTCCGCTATACCGGGCGACGCTATGACGCCGAAAGCGGGCTGTATTATTACCGGGCGCGCTATTACTGGCCCCAGATCGGGCGGTTCCTGGAGACCGATCCGGTGGGCTATGCGGATCAGATGAACCTGTATGCTTATGTCGGGAACTCGCCGTTGATGGCGACGGATCCGAGTGGGGAAATAGAGGTTGTGGCAGCTTCCGACGAGGCAGCGAGACAAGTAGAGAATATGATTAACTCGCGCGCCGAGGGAACCTATCAATTCAATGACAATAACGTTTTGGAAAAGTTGCAGATTCCAGCAATCCGGACAACTATTCGGAATCATACTCGGCAAGCGTGGACTCGATGATAGCGAGTCCTCAGCGCGCCTCGGTCGACATGGCGAGCACCTTCGCCACGCCAGACGGGAGAACCTATAATACCGATGCGGACTTTGGTGGTGGCGTAACGTACAATGCGACCGTAGCGCCCGGCACCCCCACAGATGTGAACGTGGTCGTTTCCGGAAATGGTTTCGTGGGGGCCCCCGCGGTCGGAGGGGGGACTCTCCAACAATCACCTGGCGACGTGATGATGCATGAACTCATGGTGCATGCGGAACCAATTATGAGGACCGGTGTCATGGGATCAATTCAACTCGAGAACGCAGCACGGCGCGAGATGCCGGGCATGATCGAACGTGCCGTTGACCCCAGTCACCCAAATTGAGAGTGAGCTATGAAACTTCCCATTCCTATAATGGCATTTTGTTCCTGGCTTTTGGTTAGTGGCGCAGCGACCGCAAATGATCTTCGACCGTTACCGCTTGATGAGCAATTTAATGCCGCAGATCTTGTTGTGATTGCAGAACTCGGCATAAGAGAAACATGTATTGTGCAAAACGTTCCAAGGCAATGCGTGCTTGTTGAGCCTGAGTTCATTTTGAAAGATACCGAAATAATTGGTCATGCTGATGGCGTATTTCTCCTCCTAGACTCTCAAATCAGTGAGGCTGAGGTGTCTCATTTCAATTTACACGGAAGATTTTTCATTTTCATGCGAAACGTTAGTGGACCCTATTTTCAGCCTGTCCGCGGTTATCATTCGCTTCTTCTGATTGAGGCCGTGACGCTCCCGGACTAATAAATGGGTCTTGTCAGATTAAAACGGGTTGAGCGCGGCGACGCAGTTCCCTAGCCTCAGCCGATGCGTAATCCGTTCAAATATTTCAAGACTTCGCCGGAGATCATCCGCCTTGCGGTCATGATGCACATCCGCTTTCCGCTCTCGCCTCGGAACGTCGAGGACCTGCTCCACGAACGCGGGATCGATATCACGCCTGCGACGGTGCGGTTCTGGTGGAATCGCTTCGGGCCGATGTTTGCCTCGCGAATCCGCAAGAAGCGGGTACAGAACCATAATCACTCAAACTGGGCCTGGCATCTCGACGAAGCTTTCGTCAAAATCAACGGCGAGCCCCACTATCTCTGGCGGGCCGTTGATCACGAGGGCGAAGTGCTAGAAGCCTATGTCACCAGGCGCCGGGATCGCAAGGCAGCGCTCAGGTTTTTGCGCAGAACGATGAAGCGCTATGGCAACCCGCAAGTCGTGGTGACGGATCGGCTGAAGTCCTACAAAGCCGCGATGAAACTGATCGGCAATGCCGGCCGCCAGGAGACCGGGCGCTGGCTCAACAACCGGGCGGAAAACTCCCACCTCCCGTTCCGGCGAAAGGAGCGAGCGATGGGCAAGTTTCGTAGTTTTGAGGCCCTGCAGAAGTTCGTTTCAGCCCAGTCATCCGTCCACAACCACTTCAGCCACGAACGCCACCTGAACCGCAGAGAAACTTTCAAACAAAACCGCTCCGTGGCCCTGGCCGAATGGCGCCAACTCGCGGCCTGAGTTAAGGTCGGTGGTCGATTTCGGAGACCGGTTCGCGTTCGTCTGACAGCACCTCCCCGATTATTCGCGCTTCCCGCAATGATCAAAATCACCAAAAAATCCCTTGCAGAGGGAAGGCCGCCCACACATTTCACCGTCTACTTCCGACTATAAGCCGACGCCTTCGTGCCGTTCCCGGGAAACGCACACCATGTCGCTCTCGATGTCCGCGAGGTCCATGTATACGCCTTGGTTAAGTACATTATCGCGAAGAAACAGAGCAGTCCTATTCATCGCCTGAGCACAATCCCAAAACCACTCGAACGAGGCCAAACCCTCTCCGCGGATCTTCGGATTTATGTCTCGCACACCACTGGACATGAAGTTGTCCAAACTTGTATCCATGATCGCATCCCAGACAGCATCCGCATCATCAACTCTGTCGTTATAGTTTACTTCAACATAGGAGGTGTGTTCCGCAGCGCCTTCATCCGAAGTGCCAATCACCTCGTCCGGCATGCATGCCGACAATCCAGCTGAAGCAATCAATATAGCCAGCACCCAAGATTTCCCGGCATCCATTTTCATAGCCTCACCACTAGTTGCAGACAGCAGGCGCTGTGACAGATACGGTGACGACCGCGTTCACATCTGCAGCAGCGTCAACCGGGCCTGCCGACGTTATTTCAATTCGCCAATGAATATTTCCGTCTCCGTCGAAAGGTGACCCCACATCACGATCGGTGGTGCCGAAAAACAAGCCGCCGAAGAAGTAAGAAGTGCCGCCGCAAGTAGGATCGCCCCAAGAGCATAGATTTTCCAGTGCGCGACCGTCGCGACCTAAGGTATACATATGGGCTGCACCGGTAAACCTCGACAAAAATACCGTTTCGGATTGAGCCGTGACCGTCACCGGCCCAGGGAAATCAAACTCCCACTCCGCTCCCGAGGTCCTGTCAGAGGACCTTCGCCTTGAGTGCCGGGGCGTAGTTCCCTAGCCTCTCCGGATGCGCAATCCGTTCAAATATTTCAAGACTTCGCCGGAGATCATCCGCCTGGCGGTGATGATGTACATCCGCTTTCCGCTCTCGCTTCGGAACGTCGAGGACCTGCTCCACGAACGCGGGATCGATATCACGCATGCGACGGTGCGGTTCTGGTGGAACCGGTTCGGACCGATGGCCGGTTTCGGCGGCCGGTTCGCGCGTCTGACGGCGCCCTACCCGGTGCCGGCGAGGCTGCGGACGCTCGCCATCAGCGTCCGTCCGATCGCCCTGTCACCGGTTACGGTGCACAGGGTGCCATCAGTCGCCCGGTGATAGATGACGATGTCGCTGCTCACATCATAGATCGCGCCTGCGGCCTGAAAGAAATCAGCCGCCGCGGCGTCCAGCGCCTGACGGGATGCGTCCGGCATTTGCGCGATCGAGAATTCGAGATTCACGGCACGCCCCTCGACGCGGCCTGAAATCCTGACCCGGCCGTCAGGCCCGCGTTCCAGCAGCGTCTGGCCCGGCTCGAGCAGGCTGGCCGGGCTTTCAGTGAAACAGGCCTGCGAGGTGGCCAGATTGTCGGGACCAAATGCCGGCGCGGCATCATTGGCCGGCCCGGACTGTGTGCATGCTGCGGTCAGGGTGAGTGCGAAGATCGCAGGCAGGGCTTTCATGATGCGCGACTCCAGGCAGCGATGTGCGCGGAGCTATATCGAGCGGCAGGCCGGGTGGGAAATGAAGCTTTTGTGTCGCTCCCGGCCGACCTTGCCCCCCGGGAAGCGCGCGCCGCGCACCGCCGGGGAGCCGGGCAAACCTGCGATCACAGATCTGGCGGGGCGCTTCAGCTTGTGGGCGTTGCCGCCTCATGCCGGGCGTAACGGGCCTGTTCGGCCAGCCGGGCGACGTGCAGCGCTGCGAGGCCGGGACTGTCAACCTGGGCGACGGCAGCCGCCAGAACCTCGCTCTCGCACTGCTCGCTCATCACGCCGAGATTGAACCGTTCGCAATACTGTCCGGTTTGCACGACGAGACGTTCATAGGTCTCCTGGATTCCGGCCTCGGTACGAAGCGTGGCCTGATCGGTCTGGAAGGTGAAGACATTGGCGGACTGAGCCTGGACAGCCGGCGCGGCGCCCAGAAGCATGAATACGGCGCCTGCGAGGGCGATGGGCCGGGTGGAATGCATCATGATAATTTGCTCCGTTTCATTGATCCAGACGCCCTGTTTGACATCTAACTGTCGCAATTCTAACGCGTCCGAGTACGGATTAAAAGATGCCCTGCACTATCTTTTGTATATCTCTATACTGCATGTAAATTCATGGAGTTAAGCACGCCAAAACAAGATGTTTGAAATTACCGAATTAGCATAATTGAGACAAAAATGAATATTCCGGATTTCGCGTAATTCCGAAATAATAGGAAAACTATCCTCTTTTCAGGACGCACGTGACAGTTATCCACAATGCGGCTTTAGGACCGGCCGCCGCCTGCTCCGGCCAGCGCATGACAGGCGGCTGAGAGCGAGTTCGATTCGCCTCCCCGCCCGTGCGCCGCCCGGCGGTGCCAGACGCGATGACACGTCACAAAAAGTTCAAGCACGTCACTCATCCGGTCATGCCGCGGAGGAAGCCGGCCCTGACACCATTCGCGGGCGATCTTCTTCCGGATTTTCCGAAATCCAGAACTCGCGGCGGAGCCGGATTTCCCCTGCGCCAGCTGGCCTGCAAGCCCCCGTCGCGTCACGGCACCGTCACACAGCGCCTATAGGGCCAAGCCGGAAGCGGGTCGGTCGGGATCGGCCCGCACTGCAAGCTTTTTCCAGGGGGTCCCTCAAATGTCGAAGCAAGAATTCCGCAAATTTCTGCTGGCCAGCACCGCATGCGTACTGCTGGCAGCCTGTTCGGACACATCGATCTCGTCGCCGGGCGACACCAATGTCGGAACCCCTCCGGGTGGTGGTGGCACCGGTGGCGGCACCGGCAATGTGGTGATTGATCTCGTCCCGGCCGGCGGCTGCGGCACCGGCTCGATCCGCGAGGCGAGCATCACGCAGGGCACGACCACCATCAATGCCTGTGAGATCACCGGCAATATCACCTCGAACACGACGATCGCTGCCAATGCCGGCGTGATCGTCACCGGACCGGTCTTTGTCGGTCTCGATGATGGCGCCACGGCGCAAAAGCCGAATGGCGAGGCCGCTGGCGGCACGCCGGTTACCCTGACCATCAACCCGGGCGCCACACTGTTCGGCGCTGCCGGCTCCGACTATCTCGTCGTCACTCGCGGTTCCCGCATTGAAGCGGTCGGCACCGCCGACTCGCCGATCGTGATGACCTCCCGCTCCGATATTGAAGGCACGGTAGGCGCCAACGAAATCGGCCTTTGGGGCGGCCTGGTCATCAATGGCCGTGCACCGATCAATGCCTGTATCGACGGCACGGCGGTTGGCGGTTCTGCCGATTGCGTGAAGTCCGGGGAAGGCTCATCCGGCCTGTTCGGCGGCGACAACCCGGCCGATGATTCCGGGACGCTGCGTTATCTCCAGGTTCGCTATGCCGGCTTCAAGGTCAACAATGAAGACGAGCTCAACGGTATTGCTTTCCAGGGTGTCGGCAGCGGCACGGAAGTCGATTACGTCCAGGTCCACAACAATGCCGATGACGGCGTCGAGATGTTCGGTGGTACCGTCGACCTGCGCCACCTGGTGCTGACCGGCAATTCCGACGACTCCATGGACTACACCGATGGTTGGCGCGGCCGTGCACAATATGTGCTCGTGCGCCAGTCGGCCGATGGCGACCAGGGCTTCGAGTTCGATAACCGGTCGTCGAACAACACGCTTCTGCCCCGCTCCAATCCACGCATCTCCAACTTTACGCTGATCGGTCAGCGCAATGGCACCGGGTCGAACGACTCCGACCAGGGCATGCTGATCCGTGCGGGCACCGCCGGCGAACTCTATAACGGCATCGTGGTCGATTTCGGCAATGAATGCCTCGATATCGATGACACCGAGACGTTCAATCGCATCGGCGCCACCGGCGCGACCGGCGATGAAGATCTGATCATGCAATCGGTCGCGATGGACTGCGTCGTCAACTTCTCGGAAACCGCCGGCGACCCGGTCGATGTCTCCGACTGGTTCCTTGGCCAGGCGGACAATGCCGAGATCGACAATACGATGTCGGACGTCTTCCCGGGACCGGTCGAGCTGGCGGTGAACACCACCGACGTCAACGCCCTCGACCCGTGGTTTGATCTGACCAGCTATATCGGCGCCTTCTCGGGTAGCGAGAGCGCAGCCTCCAACTGGGCTGCCGGCTGGACCTATAATCTCTTCGCTGATCCGGGCTGCCCGACCGGCACCACCGAATCCGCTGAAGTCATCGACAATCAGCGCATCTGCCAGATCACGGGCAATGTGACGGCCGACCTGCACCTGACCCGTGGTTCGATGTATGAACTGGTCGGCCCGGTCTTCGTCGGTGTCGACCGCGGACCCGATGCCGCCAGCCCGGCACCTTCGGGCATTGAAGTCGAGCTGACCATCGATCCGGGTGTCACCGTGTTCGGTTCGGCCGGATCCGACTACATCGTGGTCGCGCGCGGTTCGAGCATTCGCTCCAACGGCACCCGCACGGCGCCCGTCGTGATGACGGCCCGTGCGGATGTCGACGGCACGGTCGGCGCGGCCGAAATCGGCCTCTGGGGCGGTCTCGTGATCAATGGCCGCGCGCCGATCAATGCCTGTATCGATGGTACGGCCACGGGCGGTTCGGTCGATTGCGAGAAATCCGGTGAAGGCTCATCGGGCCTGTTCGGCGGCGCCGATCCGACCGATGACTCCGGCAATATCTTCTACACCCAGGTCCGCTATGCCGGCTTCAAGGTGAATAATGAGGACGAGCTCAACGGCATCGCCTTCCAGGGTGTCGGCAGCGGCACGGAAGTCGATTACGTACAGGTCCACAACAATGCCGATGATGGTGTCGAGATGTTCGGCGGCGCCGTCGATCTGCGCCACCTGGTGCTGACCGGCAATTCCGACGACTCCATGGACTACACCGATGGCTGGATCGGCCGCGCCCAATTCGTGATCATCCAGCAGTCGGATGATGGCGATCAGGGCTTCGAGTGGGACAATCGTTCGTCCAACAACACCCTGCTGCCGCGCTCCAATCCGCGGATCTCCAACTTCACCCTGATCGGTCGCCGCAACGGCGCTGGTTCCAACGACTCCGATGAAGGCATGCTGATCCGTGCCGGCACCGCGGGCGAGCTTTACAACGGTATCGTGGTCGATTTCGGCAATGCCTGCCTGAACGTCGACGACGCCGAGACTTTCGACCGTATCGGTGCCACCGGCGCCGCGGGTGATGAAGACCTCATCATCCAGTCCACCGTGCTCGATTGCCTGACCAACTTCAAGGAAACCGCCGGCGATCCGGTTGACCTGTCGACCTGGTTCCTCGGTCAGGCCGACAATGCCGAGATCACCCATTCGATGAGCGGCTTCACTTTCATCCCGGGCTCGACCGGTGTCGTTCCCGGAGCCACCGAGCTGGCGGTCAATACGACCGACGTCAATGCGCTCGATAGCTGGTTCGAACCGGTCACCTATATCGGTGCCGTCGAGGATGGAAACGACACTTGGTACCAGGGCTGGACCTTCCAGATCACCCAGTAAAGCACGACCCCACTCCCGGCCGGCTCATGCCGGCCGGGAACAGGTTCCGTTCAACCGAAGTCTCACGGTGATGAAGATGAAAACGAATCGTATGGCATTCATGGCCGCACTCCTTGCGTCGACGACGCTGGTGCCGGCCGCTGCGCTTGCGCAGGATGCGGAAAGCCCCAGTGATGTTGAAGTCATCACGGTGCGCTATCAGTATATCCCCGAAGCCCGCCGCATGACCTCCGAGGTCGCCGCGTCCCTCTCGATTGACGATCTCCTCACGACGGGCGATTCCGATCTGGCCGGCGCACTGGTGCGGATCACGGGTCTGTCGACAACCCAGGGCCGGTTTGTCGTCGTTCGCGGCCTGAACGAGCGCTATTCCAACACGCTGCTCAACGGCTCGCCGATGCCCTCACCGGAACCATTCCGGCGTGCCGCCCCGCTCGATATCTTCCCGACGAATATCCTGTCCAACGTCCTCGTCCAGAAAACCTTCTCGCCCCGCTTCCCGGGTGAGTTCGGTGGCGGCGTCATCGGGATCGAGACCTCGGCCCTGCCCGAGGAAGGCTTCTTCACCGCCGGTGTCGATGGCAGCTTCAATACGGTTACGACCGGCAATCGCGGTATCACCTATGCCGGTTCCGACACGGACTGGCTGGGCTATGATGACGGCCTGCGTGACATCCCGGCCGAGCTGGCATCGGTCTTCGAGACCACACGCATTGGCAATAACCTGCCCGCCGACCAGCAGCAGGCGATCGGCCGCTCGCTTGTCAATTCCGAGCTCTGGGTCGTCCAGAATGTCGACACCGACGCCAACGGCTCGATCTCGTTCAATGCCGGCGATCGCTACGATTTCGAGAATTTCTCGCTCGGCGTGATTGCGGCCGCCCAGTACAGCAATGCCTGGGAGACGCGTGAGGGTCAGCGCGGCAAGGGCCGGATCGGCGCCGGCGATGAGCTGGTCTATGAGAACGGACCACCGCTCGCCGATCGCTCGGGCATCGCCCTTCCCGGTGAGGGGATCAATAACTTCTTCGGCACCGAAAACACGATCGACGCGTCCGGAATGGTGTCGGTCGGTATCGATTTCTACAACAACCACGCGATCAATTTCCTGACCATGGCGCTGCGTTCGACCTCGAAGGAAGCGCGCATCGAGGAAGAGTTCAATGCAGGTGCCAATGGCGTTTTCCGCACCGACAGCACTGAATGGTTCGAACGCCAGGTCCTGTTCAACCAGCTGACCGGTGAGCACCTGTTTGACAGCCTCGGCGGACTGTCGGTCGAATGGCGGATCTCCGATGCGACCGCGACCCGCGATGCGCCCTACCAGCGCAGCGCTGAATATGCCTACACCAATACCGGCTATGTCTATGAAGGCACGGTCAATGGCAACTCGACCTCATTCTCCGAAGTTGAAGACAATACCTCCGACTATGGTATCGATTTCGAACTTCCCGTCGAGCTGGGTTCGATGGACGTGTCGCTGACGGCCGGTTACGCCAATACCAGCCGCGAGCGTGATGCCTGGACGCGCCGCTTCTCCTTCGCACCGGGTTCGGTCGGCATCCCGTCCGAGCTTCTGAGTAGCCGTATCGACTATATCTTTGCGAACCAGAACATCACGGATGAACGCCTGCGTCTCATCGAGACCGGTGGCCTGTCCCTGCCGGAGGCCTATCACGGCCAGCTTGATATCGACGCCTATTATGTCGGCGCCGATCTTGAACTGACCGACTTCGTCCGGGCCGCTTTCGGGGCGCGCTTCGAAGACGGTGAGTTGAGTGTCGACACCTTTGCTTTCCCGGCCAGTGCAGCGGATAGCGGCCTGGTCGAGACCCAGCAGCAGGAAGACTATGTCCTGCCGGCCCTGACGCTGACCTGGACCTTTGCTGACAATCTGCAGCTACGGACCGGTTACTCCCAGACGATTGCCCGCCCGCAATTCCGCGAGCTCGCATTTGCCGAATTCTTCAACACCGAAACCGATCAGCGCTTCCAGGGAAATCCCTATCTGGAAAACACCGAAATCACGAACTATGACGCCCGCCTCGAATACTATTTCGGTCGCGAGCAGTTCGTGACGGTCGGGGCTTTCTACAAGGAGCTGACCAATCCGATCGAGGAATTCATCATCCCGATCGGCGATGGTCTGAACACCTCCTTCATCAACGCACCGAGCGCGACCCTGACCGGGGCCGAGTTCGAGTACGAGAAAACCTTTGATTTCTCGGACCGTTGGGATCAGCCCTTCTTCAATGACCGCGAATGGTTCGTGAAGACCAACTACACATACATCCAGTCGGAAGTGTCCGCGGAAGGCACGGTCACTGTCGCCCAGGGTGCCTTCGGCAACCCGCAGGCACTGGTGCTCAATGCCGCCGGCTTCATTCAAGATGGCCGGGCCCTGCAGGGTCAGTCTGAGCATTTGTTCAACGTGCAGGTCGGCTTCGAAACCTTCGACGGCCGGGCGCGCGGGGCACTGCTCTACAATTATGTCAGTGACCGGACCCGGGCGGTGGCCAACCTGTCCGACAGTCTCCCCGAGATCGTCGAGCAGGTCCCGTCATCCCTCGACTTCGTCTACAGCCGCACGATCAATGTCGCGGACGCGGACTGGGATGTCGGCTTCTCCGTTCGCAATATTCTGGGCGACGGCTATAGCGCCACCCAGAATGCCGGCGGCGCCGAACTCGCCGTCGATACCTATGATCTGGGCACCACGTTCAATGTCTCGGTGAGCCGGACCTGGTAGACCAAACCGCGGGGCGGACCCTGGTGTCCGCCCCGCATATCCGGCCCACCGGACCTCGCCAGCTGCACACCCCCATTCCCTCGCCTTGGATCGGCTTTTCGCGGTGTTGCGAAACTGTCATGCGGGTGTCGCAGAATTGTCGGGAGTCACGTGTAATCGAAAGGCCAACAGGGGTCGGCATCGCGGCCCTTTTTCGCTGGTCCGTGACACGGATCATGCTGTGGGCGAAACCGGCATGAGCAAGTTGGCACACTATCTGGTTACAGGATCCGGCCGCCATCGAGCGTTGGCTGCCCTGGCGAGTGGCTGCGAGCTTGTCCTGGCCGCCCTGCTCGGTCTTCTGCTGGCCCGCGCAATCTGGTTCATCGCCTTTGGTGCGAGTGCAGCGAACATGTCGTTCGACGATACGGTCGAGCCTAGCGGTCGCACCAGAGAGGCCAGCTACGCCTCCGAAATCGGAAGCCTGCCCTCGGCGCAAATATTCGCCGACCGCACCGCCTCCCCGTCGAGCCCGGTTGAAATCGCCGCGATTCCGGAATCCCGCCTCGACCTGGTCGTGCGCGGCATCCGAACCGCGCAGACCGCAGCCGACGGGGTCGCCTTCCTGCAGACACCCGACGGCCGGGACGGGATATTCCGCCCAGGCGATGAAATCGTCGAGGGCGTCACACTGCATTCGCTCGACGAAGATCGCATCATCATTGACCGGCGCGGCGCCCTCGAAGCGCTCGTTCTGCGTGAAACCCGGCGTCCCACAGGGCCAGCAGCTGCCCCGGCGGCGGTGGCGGCGCCAGCCGGCCGCACGCGGGGACGGACACCCGGTGACATCTTCCGTGTCGAACCGGTGTTCGAGGGCCGGGAGCTGATCGGCTACCACATGGCGACCGAATCCGACGTCGCCCTCACCGCCCTCGGGCTGCGCCGAAACGACATCCTGCTCGCCGTTGACGGCCAGACCCTGGCCGAGGCCGGCGATGTGGCCGAGCTGTTCGAGAGCCTGCAGGGCCGCGAAACAATTTCTCTTTCAATCCGGCGCGGCGGTGTGCCGTTGACCCTCCAGGTGGATTTGTCCTGATGCTTGCGATCACAAAATCGGCGGCAGCCTTCGTGGCTGCGTTGGCTCTTCTCTCGGCAGGCATTGCCGAAGCCCAGGACAGCGTTGTCAATTTCAACCAGGCCGAGATCCAGACCGTGATCGACGATGTCTCGGCGGTGACCGGACACACCTTTATCGTTGATCCTTCGGTGCGCGGCCGTGTGACGATCACCTCACAACTCCCGTTGACGGCGGACGCGTATTTCCAGGTCTTCCTTTCGACCATGCGCGTGCATGGCTATGTCGTCGTGCCGACGGCTTCGGGGGCCTACCAGATCGTGCCGGACCAGGCCGGTGCGCGCTCGGTCAGTCCGGTGAATTCGGAAATCCGCGGCGACCAGTACGCGACCCAGGTGATCCATCTCCAGCATGCCAGCGCCCAGGATGCGCTCGCCGTGCTGCGCCCGATCATCCATCCGCAGGGCAGCGTCAATGCCGCACCGGGCAGCAACGCTCTCGTGATTGTGGACTTCGCCGAGAACATGCAGCGCATCCGGGACGTCGTCCGGGATCTCGACCGCGATACCTCGGTTTATGAAATGGTCGAGCTGGAGAACGCGTCTGCCTCGGAAATGAGCCTCATCATCCAGCGCTCGAACAGTTCGGGCGGTGAAGGACAAACGCGCAGCGGCGTGACCGTGGCGCCACTCTCGTCGTCCAACACCCTGCTCCTGCGCGGCACCGCGAATGCCGTTCGCGACATGGCCGCCTTGATCCGTCGCGTCGATGCGGCGAGCGTCTCCAACCAGGGTTTCCGCGTCGTCTATCTCAACAATGCCGATGGCGAAATGCTGCTGCCGATCCTCGAGGAAATGGTCGACGCGATGAGCGCGGGGGCCCAGGACGAGCGGCAGCCGACAGTCGCGCATCACACGCCAACCAACGCGCTTGTCATCAATGCCAGCATCGATATCCAGCGTGAACTCGAGCGCGTCATCCGTCAGCTCGATGTGCGCCGGCCACAAGTCCTGGTCGAGGGGATCATCGTCGAGATATCCGACAGCGCCGCGCGCGAGCTCGGCGTCCAGATGATGCTCGCCGGGAGCGATAACGGCACAACGCCGCTGGCCCTCACGCGCTATTCCGCGGCCAATCCCGACCTTCTCGCCCTTGCCGGCGCTGTTGCAGTGCCGGGCGACAGCACCGATACCGTGGTCGGCGAGCTGAGGGATGCAGCCTTGGCCTCCTTGCTGGGCGCGCGTGGCGGCGCGATTGGCCTGGGCGGACAATTGGGCAATGGCGGCCTGTTCGGCCTGGTGCTCAATGCCGTCGAGAACGACGTCAATTCCAACGTGCTCGCGACCCCATCCATCCTGGCGATGGACAATGAAGAGGCGAGCTTCATCTCCGGCCAGGAAATTCCGGTCACGACCGGCGAGACCCTCGGCGACAACAATTCCAACCCGTTCCGCACCGTCCAGCGCGAGGAGGTTGGCGTCAAACTCCTGGTCCGGCCGCAGATCACGGAAGGTGGAACGGTTCGGCTCTATATCGAGCAGGAAGTCTCCAGCATTGCCGGAACCGTGGTGGGCGACTCCACCGACCTGGTCACAAACAAGCGCCGCGTCACGACCACTGTTCTGGCCGATAATGGCGAGATCATCGTGCTCGGCGGCCTCATCCAGCAGGACGATGACATCGATAATTCCCAGGTGCCCGTGCTGGGCGATCTGCCCGGGGTCGGCGGTCTCTTCCGGTCGCGTTCGCGGTCCACGCACCGCACCAATCTCATGATCTTCATTCGTCCGACCATCATCAGAAGCGCGGCCGACATGCGGGCCGTGACCGACGGCCGCTATGACTACATCACGCGCGAGCAGCGCCTCTCGCATCCCGATGGAGCGAGCAGTCTGGAAGCCCTGATGAGCATGATGGATGCGACGTCCACACGCACGCCGGAGGTCGAAGACTGATCATGGCCGAGACTCTGGCCTCCCCCGCCTTGCCCCCGGTTCGCTACGCATTTGCGCGCCAGGCAGGCATCGCCTTCATACCCGGCGACGCACCGCGCTATGTCGTGAGGTCGGGAGCCGACCGGCGGCGGCTTCTCGAGGCGTATCGGGTTGTTGGCGGCGACTACCCCGTCAGCGAGATGGGGTCTGTCGAGTATGACCAGCTCCTGCGGGACCTCTACGCCTATGCCGGGCTCGACGAGACCGAACTGGAAGAGACCACGCGGGGCGAGTCGCTTTCGGACCTGATCGACCAGATTCCCCAATCCGAAGACTTGCTGGATGATTCCTCCAGCGCCCCGGTGATCCGCCTGATCAACGGCCTGATCGCCGAGGCCGTGCGCATGCAGGCCTCTGACGTGCACGTGGAATCCTTCAGCGATCGCGTCGTGATCCGTTACCGCATCGATGGCGTGATGAAGGAGGCGGCCAGCGTCTCCGCAAAACTCTCGAAGCTTCTGGTCTCACGGATCAAGGTGATGGCGCGCCTCGACATTGCCGAGAAGCGGCTTCCCCAGGATGGCCGGCTGTCGCTGTCACTCGGCAGCAAGTCGGTCGATATTCGCGTCTCCACACTTCCCTCGCGCAATGGAGAGCGGGTCGTTCTGCGGCTGCTCGACAATTCGGATGCGCGGTTCCGGCTGGATGATCTGGGCATGTCAGCAGAGGTGCTCGCCGCGTATGAGCGGGCGCTCGCACAGCCCAACGGCATTGTCCTCGTGACGGGGCCGACCGGTGCCGGCAAGACGACGACGCTCTATTCAGGCCTCAACCGGCTCAATACGCTGGCGCGCAATATCCTCACGGTCGAGGATCCGATCGAGTACGCCGTCGACGGGATCGGCCAGACCCAGGTCAACACCAAGATCGGCATGACCTTTGCCGGTGGACTGCGCGCCATCCTGCGCCAGGACCCCGACATCGTCATGGTCGGCGAGATCCGCGATGCCGAAACCGCCGAGGTCGCGGTGCAGGCCAGCCTGACCGGCCATCTCGTACTCTCGACCGTTCACACAAATTCCGCCGTCGCCGCGATCGCCCGCCTGCGCGATATGGGGGCCGAATCCTATCTGCTCGCCTCTACCCTCACCGCGATTATCGCGCAGCGGCTGGTGCGCAGGCTTTGCCATTCCTGCCGCGAACCCTATGAGCCCGATGCGGCCGAACGGGCCATCCTTGGTCTTGGCGAGGCGGAAGACGCGATACTCTACCGGCCCACAGGATGTCCGGATTGCAAATCGCTTGGCTATACGGGCCGCGTCGGAATTTACGAAATCATCGAGGTCGATGAAGTCCTGCGCAAGCTCATCCATGAGGATGCCCGCGAGAGCGAGATGGCGGCTCACGCCTTCGCGCACAGTCAGACCCTGTTCGAGAATGGTGCGCGGCTGGCGCTGAGTGGCGAGTCCAGCCTGGCCGAAGTGCTGCGCCTGTGCCGTGACGACGGAGGCGTCCGCCATGCCGGCGTTTGAATACAGCGCGCTCGACGGTCGTGGGCACAAGAAGACCGGCCTGATCACGGCGGATTCGGAACTGGCCGCGCGGCGCGAACTGCGTCTGCAGCACATGGCACCGCTGGCCTTGCGCCGCGCCGATTCACGTCGTGGCGCAAAAATGCCGGGCAATGCGCTTGGTCAATGGATCGAATACGCCTCGCAACGCGATCTGGGCACGCGCGACCTGATGCTCATCACCCGCCAGCTGGCTGCGCTGGTCGATGCCGGCATGCCGGTCGAGGAATCGCTGGATCTGGTCGGGCGCCAGCTCGAACGGCATGCGACGCGGCGCATCATCATGGCGGTGCGCGCACGCGTCACCGAGGGCAGCCGGCTGGCCGATGCGATGGCCGCTGCTCCGGGGAGTTTTCCGCCGGTCTACCGGGCCCTGATCGCGGCGGGCGAGTCCAGCGGCAGTCTCGGCATGGTGCTGTCTCGCCTGGCGGATCATCTCGAAGCCGAAGAAACCGTGCGCAACAAGGTTGTCGGCGCGCTGGTCTATCCTGCGGTGCTGGCTGTGGTCGCGATCGGCGTCATCACCATGTTGATGCTTTTCGTGGTGCCCCGCCTTGCCGAGCAATTCACCGGCATGGGCGTCAGTCTGCCGGCCTTGACCCGCATCATGATCGCGATTTCGAGCTTTCTCGCGACATCCTGGCCCTGGATTGTCGCGATCCTGGCCACCAGTGTGATCGCCTTTGGCCTCGCCTACCGGCAGCCCGCCTTCCGCCGGATCCATGATGCCGCCGTGGTTCGCGTACCCCTGATCGGCTCGTTTCTGCGCCAGGTCGAGGCGGCAGCCTTTGCCCGCACCATGTCCATCCTGATCACCTCGGGCACGGTCCTGCCCGACGCCCTGAGGGCTGCCGGCCGGGCCGGATCAAACCACGCCTTCCGGGAGATGATCGCGGTTGTCGTCTCGGACGTGGAGAGCGGGCGCGGCCTGTCCGACGCCCTGACCCGCGGCGGCTGGATACCCTCGCTGGTGATCTACATGGTCGCAGCGGGCGAACGCTCGGGCCGGCTCGACGAAATGTTCGGGCGGGCAGCAGACCAGCTCGGCCGGGATATCGACAGCTCGATTGCGGTCAGCCTGTCGCTCCTGGAGCCGGGAATCATCCTGGTTCTCGGGCTGGTCCTGGTCCTGATCGTTCTCTCCATCCTGTTGCCCATCCTGCAACTCAACACCCTCGTCCTCGGCTAAGGAGGCTTTCATGACCCCGTATGATGAAGACACTGATGCCGCCGGCAGCGAGGCCGGCTTCTCCCTGCTCGAAATCATGATCTCGATCTCGATCCTTGGCCTGCTTGCCACGATTGTGGTGATCAATGTCATGCCGGCGCAGGACCAGGCGATGGTCCAGAAAGCCTCCGCCGATATCGCGGTGCTGGAGCAGGCGCTCGACGCTTTCCGGCTCGATGCGCGGCGCTATCCAACCGTGGAAGAAGGGCTTCAGGCGCTCGTTGACGTGCCCGAGGGCCGCGGCGCGGCCTATCGCGAGCAGGGCTATATCCGTCGCCTCCCGGCCGACCCCTGGGGCCATGCCTATCAATATGTCTATCCCGGCGAACACGGCGTATTCGACGTGTTTTCGCTGGGCCGCGATGGCCGCGAAGGCGGCGAAGGACTCGATGCCGACATTGGAAACTGGGAGCGCGAAACATGAGCATGAACACCTCGAGGGAGTCGGGTTTCTCCCTGCTTGAAGTGCTGATCGCGGTCTCGATCCTGGCGCTGATGGCGACCACGATCGCGCTGGCCGCCTCGCCCGAGCGCGATCCCCTGCGCCGCGAAGCCGAGCGCCTGGTTGTGCGGCTGCACGATGCCGAGCAGGAGGCCGTGACTTCCGGCCGGCCGGTCGGCCTGACCCTCACGGATGGCGGGTATGCCTTCACCATCTATCTCGATGGCGAATGGCGGCCGCTGCGTAATCACCCGACCTTGCAGCCGCGCGGCCTTGCCTCCGAGATTTCCCTGCGCAGCGACACGATCGCCCTCGCCTGGCACCCTGACGGCGTGGTCGCATACCCGGCCGTGTTCTTCGACCCGGCCGGGCTCAATGACCCGTTCCGGATCCTGCTGGAGGGGGACAGCCAGAGCTACGCCATCCTGCTCGATGATGCCGGGCGCCTGCGCGTGGAGTCCCTCTCCCGATGACGCCTTGCAGCGCCCACAACCAGTCCGGCTTCTCCCTGATCGAGGTCATGATGGCGCTGGTGGTCCTGGCGCTGGGCGGGATTGGCATGCTCAGCCTGATGCAGAGCTCGACCCGCAATGCCGCCGTGATCCAGGAGCGCACCCTGGCGGTGATCGCCGCTGAAAACCTGCTCAACCAGGCGCTTCTGCAACCGCGGCTGCGCGGCGGTGACGCGGGCACATATGAGCTGGCCGACAACCGTCTTGACTGGCAGCTTCAGGTCGAGCCGACCACGGATCCTGATCTGCAACGCGTCATCATGCTCGTCACTGCACCCGGCACGGGCAGCGAACTGGCGCGTCTCGAGACGTTCCGGCGCGGGGCCAACCGATGAGCACCGCGAAAAGCCAGGCCGGCTTCTCCCTGCTCGAAATTCTGGTCGCATCCTTCGTTTTCGCGCTGATGGCCAGCGTGGCCGTGACCATGCTTTCCGGCAGCGTGCAGGGATCGGAACAGGTTGATGCCGCCCTCGGCCGGGTCGGCTCGCTGGACCGGATGCGGGTGATGCTACGCGACGATATGGGGCAGCTGACAACACGGCCGGTGCGCGGTGCGGATGGCACGCGCGACCCGATCGTGTTCGCGGCCGCCGCCCATGGCGTCCCGGACCGTCCGAGGGCCACCCCGACCGACATCATCCTGCTCGTGTTCACGCGTGGCGGCGCCATCGATACCAGTGCCGGCCGGACGCGCAGCTCGCTGATCCGGGTGGAATATGTGCTGCGCGGCGACCGGATCGTGCGGCGGGTCCGCGGCCACCCCGATGCCGGTCTGACGGATGGGTTTCGCGAACAGATCCTGATCGAGGGCGTCGCCGAAGTCGGGGTCGAAGTCCTCAATGCGACCGTCTGGGTCGACGCCATGCTGGTGCCCGCCGGTCAGGCGGCCGAGCTGCCACGCGCCGTGCGTCTGCACTACAGCCTTGCCGGTCTGGGCCGGCTGGAACATCTGGTCCTGACCTCCGCCGCGAGGGTCGTCACGTGATTGCGCGCGCGGACAAGCAGGCGGGTGCAGCGCTGATGACAGCCATCCTGTTGGTGGCCCTGATGTCGACCCTGGCGCTCGCCATCACCTCCGGGATGCGTTTCTCCCTGCGCCGGGCGGCGAATATGGACGTGCGCGACCAAGCGCACTGGTATGTGCTTGGCGCGCGCGATTATGCCGAGGCGTTGCTGTTGCGGGCGCTCGACGATCCCGGCCAGGCTTTCCGTCCGGATGCCGGCTGGCTGAACACGCCCCGCGTCTTTCCGATCGATGGCGGGCAGATCACCGGCGAGATCCGGGACGCCCACAACTGTTTCAACCCCAACGCACTTGTCACGGCCGATGCCCGGGGCAGTCTTGCGATCAACCCTGATCAGCAACGCCGGTTCGAACGTCTTCTGACCCAGACCGGTATCGCGGCCGGGCAGGCGACCGGGATCGCTGCGGCGACGGCCGACTGGCTCGACAGTGATCTGCGTCCGGTCACCTCCGGCGCCGAGGACGAGATCTATCTGCGCGACGGGCGCGGCTACCGTGCCGGCAATACCTATCTGTGGGAAGCCGAGGAATTGCGCGCGGTTGCCGGCGTCACCGCCGCCGCCTATTCGCGCATGGCGCCATTGGTCTGCGCCTTCCCCGGCGCCGAGCCGGTGGCGCTCGATATCAACACATTGCGGCTCGAACAGGCCCCCTTGCTGGTGGCGGCACTGGATGGCGCCCTCACCCGGGCCGAGGCCGAGACCATGCTGCTGCAGCGCCCCGC
The DNA here is from genome assembly GCF_048270265.1 of Maricaulis sp. Taxonomy (GTDB): domain Bacteria; phylum Pseudomonadota; class Alphaproteobacteria; order Caulobacterales; family Maricaulaceae; genus Maricaulis. The sequence goes on from NZ_JBLWTD010000032.1 coordinate 18,971, forward strand.
GGCCGGCTATGCCGACATCGAGGCATTCTGGGCCACAGACAGTCTGCGCGCCCTCGGACTCGACGCCGCAGAACGGCCTCGGATCGGCGTGCGCTCGCGGTATTTCGAGATCCACATCACGGTGCAATACGCCGGCATTCAATACGTCCTGCGCGAGCAGGTCGAAGTGAGTGGCGGGCGGCAAATCACGCGCGTGACGCAGCGGCATGGAATCTTCCTATGAGTCAGACCCTCGTCCTGTTTCCAACCCTGCCGGACGGCTTGAGCTGGTCGATCCTTGAGGGCGAGCGTGAAGCCCCGGTCCGGGTCGCGGCCGGCGACAGTGCGACTTCGCTCGACGCGGCGCTGCTGCAATCGATCAACTCTACCGTCGTCGTGCTTCGCTCTGACGATGTCTTTGTGAGTCAGGTCGAACTGCCGACCCGGTCGGAACATGATGCCCGCCAGGCCGCGCCATTCCTGATCGAGGAAGAACTCGCCTCCCGGCTCGAAGACGTCGAAGTCGCCATTGGAACGCCGGACGAGTACGGGCAGCGCTGGGTGTTTGCAGCCGCGACAAATGCCGTCGAGGCGTGGCGCGAGACGTGCCGGCCCTACCTGCGCGGGACGGTGGCGACGGTCCCCGATTGCCTGCTGGTTGCCGAAGGCGATGCCGCGCTGACCCTTCGCCGTGAGCAGGGCCGGGTGATTTATCTCTATGGCGATGCCTTGCGCCAGCCTGGCCGGGCTGTTGGCGGGGCCTGCAGCGGGCGCCTGTTCGACTCGCTGCTTCACAGCCTGGCGGCGCCGGCCAGCGACGGACCGCTCGCGGTTTCGCCCGCGCTGGGCCTGGCTGGCGAGAGCATAAGCCCGCTGCAGGACAGACCGCTCGATCTGTCGGCCTACGGCTTGGCCGAGGCGGCCCTGAAACGGCTGCCGGCACTGTTCGGCCAGCGGGCCGGCGCCGGTCTCGATTGGTCGCGGACGCTAGGCCTGTTCGCCCGCAGCGCCGCCCTCGCAGCCAGCCTGCTGATCGGACTGGGTCTCTACACGATCGGTGAGAGTGTCTATCTGCTCCAACGGGCGGACCGCTATGACGCGGCGAGTGTCGAACTGGTAGAGGCCGCATTCCCGGACATTTCCGGACAACTCGATCCGGTGCGCGCCCGCCGGATTCTCGACGAACGGCTTGCCGGACGTCATGGCCGCGAACGCAGCGGCGAGTTCCTGCCGCTTTTTGCGGCGCTGGCCAATGTCTCGGACGGGCATGACTCGGTCATAATCCAGACGATCCGCTACGATCAGTCCCGGCCTGAGCTGAGCATCTCGGCCAGGTATGGCGTGTTCTCCGATTTCGACGCGCTCAGCGAACAGGCGCGGACGCGCAATATCGAGCTGGTCGACCAGGGCGCGCGCGACGGTAACGCCGGGATAGACGGTGATTTCATCCTGAGGATCCCATGACCGATATTCTCTCGAGCATTCCCGCTCTCTGGGCTGGCCGCACCGGCCGCGAGCAAGTGATGATCCTGGCCTTGGCCGCGCTTCTGCTGGCCTGGATGCTCCAGACCCTCCTGGCCGGGCCGCTTCTCGACTTGCACGACCGGGCCCGACGCGACTACGCGGCGGCCGTCGAGCAACACCGTGAAATTCTTGGCGGTCTGGCCGATTACGCCGCGCTGCCGGCCGCAAACGGGGACGCGGACGAAACCTCCCGGCCGTTGCGGACCATTGTCGGTGCCGCCGCGACCGCGCGGGGAATCGCCATCGGCGGCATTGTTCCCGGCGTCGACGGGCGTCTGAGCGTGTATATCGACCGCGCCGAATATTCCGCCGCAATGGGTTGGCTGATCGATCTGGAACGCCGCCACGGGATTGAGGTGATGTCGATCACCATGGCGCGGCTGGATCATGGCCAGGTCGAACTCAATCTCGTTCTGACCAGGCCGGGGAGCTAGGACAATGCCGCGATTGATAGCCGTCTTCGTCATTGCTTTGCTCACCGGACTGATCGCGACGCTGCCGCTGAAACTGGTGCTCGGACAGACCGCCAGCGGGCTCGATCTGCGCCAGGCGGAAATCCATGGTTCGATCTGGAATGGCACGATCCGGGGCGCCCGCCTCGGTCAGCGCTCCATGCGCCAGGTGCAAATTCACACCCGGCCCTGGCCCCTGCTGGGAGGCCGGCTCGCAATCGACTGGGTCCTGGCCGATGCCGCATTCCGCGGCCGGGGGCTTGCGCGGATCGATCTGCACGGTGACTGGCAATTGCGCGATGCCCACCTGGTTGGCCTGCCGGTCCGGCTGGACCTGCCGGACATACCCGGCCTCACGGAAGCGGCGGTCATCACGGTCAGCCTCGACCGGCTGGCATTCGCTGACGGGCATTGCGCCGACGCCAGCGGCGCGATGACTGCGGATTTCTCCGGCAGTCTGTCGCCGGAGTTTGGCCTGGCCGTGCCCGAACTGACGGGCCCATTGCTGTGCCGCGACGGCAAACTCGTGGCCGAACTGGGCGGCGAAAGCGAGGATATGACCATTGCGGCCGACGCGGTTTTTGCGGCGGCCGGTGTCGAGTGGAGCGTCGGAATCGGTACGACGAATGCCGATCTGGACACCGCCCTGGCCTATTCAGGCTTCAACCTCGAGGACGGGGTCTGGCGGCGAGACGGGGAGACAGGTCATGCGGATTGAGGCCATCAGCGCCCTGGCAGGTCTGACCTTCGCAGCGACGGCCTGCCAGTCCCTGCCGACACCTCCTCCCGCGAGCGCGGCGCCGGTGGCCGTGGAACCGGCCGCGCCGGAAGTGACGACCTCGCTGGGACCGCAAAGACTGGCTGCCGGAGAGTGCGGCGCTTTCCTCTGGCGCGCGGGTGGTGCCCATGAATTGCTGGTGTTTGAAAACCTCACGCGCGGTGAAATCAGCTTTCTGGTGGATGCGGAGGTGCTGCGCCGGGACGGCCCGACGGTCGAGGGCGTGATCGCCGTGGGTGATCTCTATGAGCGACGCTTCCCGGGCACCGGGACCGTGCGCGAGATTGTGGTCTCGGGCCGGTTTGACGAACTCATCGCGGACGGCTTGCGCATGAACCGCGCCGTTCTGCGGCTGGAGGGCGTTGATGGAAGCCGGAGGGTCATTCCGCTTCTCGGTCACTATTCCTGCCGCCGGGACTAGCCGGTGCCCGCCTGTACCGGCGCTGCGCCGTCGCAAAACATTCACGAAAATTCAATGCGCCGGTCATGCTGGCACGGCAATTTGCCGGCATGACAAATCGAAGAACCGTTACCGCGCTGGCCGGCCTGTCCCATCCTGTTCGCCTGGATCTGTTCCGGCGTCTGTGCGCGCGGTATCCGCTGTCGGTTTCCGCGGGCGATCTGGCGGCGCACCATGAAGTGCCGCGCTCGACCATGACAGGCCATCTGCAGACCCTGGAACGCGCCGGGCTGATCCGCGCCGAACGGCGCTCGCAGTTCATGTTCTACGCTGCAAACCCCGACGGGACGCGCTGGCTCGCCAAGGTGTTCATATCAGACATCCTTGGCGATTCTGACGAGCTCACAGGCCGCGCCGAAACAAGTTCGCCCTGAGGGGCGAGGTCCGGTCTTGCGCCGTCATCGCTAGGCGAATGCACCCGGCCGAAATCTTGGACCATTTGAGCGGATTCCGCATCGGGAAGACCGGAAAACGCGCCCGGGCACTCAACCCGTTGTAATCTGACAGCACCAGTCCAACCGGCACGACGCCGGCCCGAACGCCGCCTGTCATCGAAAACCACTGTCTGCCAGTCTGTCACTCGGCCATCGGCGCGCCAAATCGCTTTACAGAACAATGGGATCGCGATTGCTTTCCCACGGCCGTCAGCCTGTCAGCCTGTCAACGACTGTCATGCCCGGAGCGCCTGCCAGGCGCAGCGGACCGGTGGGGCGGAAAATCGGGATGGAAAATCGGGGTGGGGCCGACAATGTCAAAGAGCGCGAAACCGCACCGATCATAACCCGCCGGGGCCTGGGGTGGATAAGTCTGATCCGGGATCATCGGCGCCAGGCCGCTGTCTTCCCGGCGAAGCCTCCCGCTTCGATGCCCCGTGCGGCGAGCAGGGCGTGGCCGGGCCCGCCAATAG
>NZ_JBLWTD010000033.1:0-22258 GCF_048270265.1 Maricaulis sp.
GGATCGAGCCGCTGGCGCATCAGATCGAGCAGACCCTTAATCGCTGGCATGGGCCTCCTCCAGGGCGAAGAAGGCGCCGCCGCTCCACACGCCGGTCACGCCCTCATGCTCGACGGCCAGTTCAGCCAGTTCGTAGAACACCGGCCGCGTCATCAGCGCATCAAGGCCGCCACGAATGCGCACCAGCGGGGTCGGCTCGCCGGTGACCGGGTCAATGCGGACATTGATCGGGTGGTCCGGCCCGGCTTCGGCCAGGTCATCGAAATTTGTGGTGAAGATCAGCGATTGCGCCTTGCCCTCGCCGGTGGCGTCGACTCGCACGGCCACAAAGGGCGCGACCTCGACCTTGATGGCGATTTTCTCAACCGGCGTCACAAGATAATGAACGCCGTCGTCATCTTTTCGCAAGATTGTGGAAAACAGCCGTGTCAGAGGCTGGCGCGTAATGCGCTTTCCCTCATGCCACCACGAGCCATCCCGTTTGATGACCATATCCATTTCGCCGCAATATTCCGGGTGCCAGCGCTCGACCGGCGGCAGGCCGTCGCCGGCACTGCGGGCCGCTTGCAGCAGGGACTGCATTGCATCTGGCATTTCAGGCGTTGAGGCCATGGACAGCTTTCATGCGTGACGCCATGCTCACAATAAGCAAATTGGCATATGAACCATCTGTATCGCGAAGGAATTTAGGACGATGACCGAGATGAATGAAGCCGGTACAGACTTAATCGCCCAGGCAGACGCAGCAACCGCCCGTTTGCAGCAGGTCCGGGAATCGATCGGACGGGTGATTTTCGGCCTCGAGGACGAGGTGGAACTCTGCCTCGCCGCCATCCTGTCAGGCGGTCACGCCCTGCTGGTCGGCGCACCGGGTCTTGCCAAGACGCGCCTCGTCCAGGCCATCGCCGTAGCGACCGGCCTTGAGACCAAACGCATCCAGTTCACGCCCGATCTGATGCCGGCCGATATTCTCGGCTCGGAAATCCTCGAAGAATCAGACGACGGCAAACGTCATTTCCGCTTCCTGCCCGGCCCGGTCTTCTGTCGTCTTCTGATGGCTGACGAAATCAACCGCGCCAGCCCGCGCACCCAGGCGGCCCTGCTGCAGGCGATGCAGGAAGGCCATGTCACCATTGCCGGCGAACGCCATGACCTGCCTCAGCCCTTCCATGTTCTGGCAACCCAGAACCCGATCGAGCAGGAAGGCACCTATCCGCTGCCCGAAGCCCAGCTCGACCGTTTCCTGCTGCGCGTCGACATTCCCTATCCGACCCGCGATGCCGAGCGTCAGGTCCTGCTCGCCACCACCGGTGCAGCCAGCACCGATGCGGTGAAAGTGCTCGACGCCGCGGAAATTCTCAAACTCCAGGCCCTGGTCCGTGCCCTGCCGGTTGGCGAGAAAGTGCTCGATGCCATTCTCGACCTGCTGCGCCTGGCGCGTCCGGAAGAGACCGATGTCGAGGCCGTGCGCACCGGCGTCTCCTGGGGCCCCGGCCCGCGTGCCGGTCAGGCCCTGATGCTCGCCTGCCGCGCCCGCGCCCTGCTGCAGGGCCGTCTGGCCCCCTCGACCGAGGATGTCGCGGCGCTCGCCGAACCGATCCTGAAACACCGCATGGCCCTGTCCTTTGCGGCTCGTGCCGACGGACACACGCTTGAAGGCCTGATCAAATCGCTCGCCGAGCGGGCGGCCTGATCCCATGAGCGAGGGCGTCGATCGCCAGTCAGAATCGCGGGTCGTCCAGCTGCGCCACCAGGGCGAAGCGGCGGCTGCGACCCTGCCGGCCCTGATGGCCGAAGCGACGCGCATCGCCGCGACGGTTGCCCAGGGTGTGCATGGACGGCGCCGGGCCGGCGTCGGCGAGAGCTTCTGGCAATATCGTCACCATCGTCCCGAAGACGGGCGTGCCGCCGTCGACTGGCGCCAGTCGGCGCGCAGCGACCAGCTCTTTGTGCGCCAGAATGAATGGGAGGCGGCCAATACCGTCTGGCTGTGGCGCGATGGCTCGGCCTCGATGCGCTTCTCCTCCTCGAAGGACCATTCCAGCAAGATCGACCGCGCTGCCGTGTGCCAGATCGCGATGGCGGCCCTGCTCACCCAGGGCGGCGAGCGCGTCGCCGTGCTCGGCGAGTCCGCGATTGCCCGCACCGGCGCACTTGGCCTTGAGCGCACCTCGCGCCGCCTGGCCCTCGGTCCTGGCGACATGACGGCCGTGGAAGCGCCCAATATCGGCCGTTTCGGACGTGTCGTCCTGGCCAGTGATTTCCTCGATCCGCCCGAAACCTGGGCCGCGCGCCTATCGCGCTTCTCGGCGATGGAAGCAGAAGGCGTGCTGCTGCGCATCGTCGACCCGGCCGAGGAAGACTTCCCCTATTCCGGCCGCACCCGCTTTGAAAATCCAGCCGGCGGCGAGGGCCTGTTGTTTGGCCGCGCCGAGGAGGCGCGCAGCACATATCGCCAGCGCTGGGCTGAACATGGCGAGGCGCTCGCGGCGCTGGCCCGCCGTTTCGGCTGGTCGCTGGTGACCCATCGCACCGACCGCACCGCGACCAGCGCCGTGCTGGCGCTGTATCGCGCCCTGGCGAGGGATGCCTGATGTTTGCGCTCGGTCCCCTCTCCTTCGGCGCGCCGCTGGCCCTGATCGGCCTGTTGAGCCTGCCCGTATTATGGCTGCTGCTGCGCGCCACGCCGCCCGCCCCCAAACGCGCCATTTTCCCGCCCCTGCGCCTCCTGTTCGGCGCACCGGATGATGCCGAAACACCGCAGCATGCACCCTGGTGGCTGATCCTGTTCCGCCTGCTGATCGCAACCCTGATCATTCTCGGCCTGTCGCGCCCGGTCTGGACACCGCCGGCAGTGGTCAACGAGACCCGCCCGGAACTGATCGTGGTGGACAATGGCTGGGCCGCCGCTGCCAACTGGAGCGAGACCAGCCGCGAGGCGATCCGTCTGCTCGATGAAGCCGAACGCGATGGCCGCCTGGCCGCTATCGCCTTTACCGCCAATACCGGCGAGGCCCCGGCACCCTTGCGCCTCGACCGGCCCGATGCCGCGCGCCGCCTGCTGACCTCGGCCAGAACCATGCCCTGGAGCGTGGATCGCACGGGCGCCGCCGACCGCATCACAGCCGCCCGCGCTGATGGCAGCCTCGCCGAAAACATGGCCGTTACCTGGCTCAGCGACGGCATCGATACCGAGGGCAGCCGCGCCCTTGCCCGTGCCCTGTCCGGCCTGGGCAATGTGCGCATCATCGAACCGGATAATGGCCGTGCCGCCGTGGCGCTGGCCCCGCCCGAACCGACTGCATCGGGATTGTCGATCGAGTTGCGCCGGGTTGCGCGCGACCTGCCACGCACCGCGCCGATCACGGCTCTGGGCAATGATGGCCGTGCCATCGCCCGCACCGATCTGAGCTTCGAGGCCGGCAGCGGCATTGCCCGCTCGGAATTGAGCCTGCCCCTCGATCTGCGCAATCGCATCGCCAGCCTGCGCGTCGAGGGCCCCGGCAGCGCCGGTTCCATCCGCCTGATGGGCGATCAGTGGCGCCGCCCGCGCGTCGGCCTGATCGATGCCCCGAGCGAGGATGGGCAGCCCCTGCTGTCTGACCTGCACTATGTCGAAAGCGCCATCGCCCCCTTCTCGCAGCCCGTGCGCGGCACGCTTGATGAATTGCTCGAAACCGAAGCCGCCGCGCTGGTCATGGTCGACGATGCCCGCACCGATGATGACCGTATCGCCGAATTCGTCGCCAATGGCGGCCTGCTGATCCGCTTCGCCGGACCGCGCCTGGCGGCCCGCGGCGACAGCCTGCTACCGGTTGATCTGCGCATTGGCGGCCGCTTGCTGGGCGGCGCCCTCAATTGGGAAGAGCCACAGCTGATCGCCCGTTTCGGCGATGACTCCCCGTTTGCCGGTCTGCCGACCGATCCCACGGCCACCGTTGACCGCCAGGTGCTGGCCCAGCCGGGCACGGCGACACCGGACCGGGTCTGGGCCCGACTCGAGGACGGCACGCCGCTGGTCACCGCCGTGCGCCGTGGCCGCGGCTGGATCGTGCTGTTCCACGTCACCGCCGGCCCGGAATGGTCAGACCTGCCCCTCTCGGGCCTCTATCCACGCATGCTGCAACGCGTCCTCGGGCTCGCCCAGGGCGGCCCCTCCACCGGGCCCGCCAGCGGTGCCTGGGTGCTCGATCGCGCCCTGGACGCGCAAGGCCAGCTGACCACGGCGCCCAATAGCGCCCGTCCTGTCGCGGCCACGAGCTGGGACAGTGCCAGCGCCAGCCCGGTCTCGCCGCCCGGTCTCTACCGGCTCGGGTCGGCGACCGCAGCGCTGAACGTCATCCGCGCCGACACCGGCATCAGCGCCTTGCCGCGCGATCTGCCCGGCGTGCAATTTGCCGGCCTTGACGGCCCGCGCCCACTGCGCTTCATCGCCGGCCTTCTGACGGCGGCACTGATCATGCTGGCGCTGGACGTGGTGCTGGCGCTCGCCCTGGCGGGCCGGTTGCCACTGCGCCTGTTCGGGGCTGCGGCGACCGCGTGGCTGATCGCCCTTGCCCTGCCGCTGGCACCACCCGCCGACGCCCAGCCCACGACCACAGCACCACCGCCCGTCAGCGATGACAGCTTCGCCCTTGAGGCCGCGCTCAACCTGCATTTCGCCTACGTCATCACCGGAAATGCCAGCGTCGATGCGCGCAGCCAGGCCGGACTGACAGGGCTGAGCCAGGAAGTCGCCCGGCGCAGCGCCATCGAACCGGCACCGCCAATGGGCATCAATGTGGAAACCGATCCGCTGATCTTCTTCCCGGTGATCTACTGGCCCGTCTCCCGCGACGCCCCGGCGCTGTCGCACGAGGCCGCGGCGCGCGTCAGTTCCTACCTGCAATCGGGCGGACTGATCGTGTTCGACACCCAGGATGCCGATGTCGCCATGCTGCGGGCCGGCGCACCGCATCCCGGCCTGGTGACCATTCTCGACAGTATCGATGTGCCACCCCTCGGCCCGGTGCCCCCGGATCATGTGCTGACCCGTTCCTTCTACCTGCTGCAGGAATTCCCCGGCCGCTTCTCCGGTGCGCCGGTCTGGGTCGAGGCCAATCCTGACGGTGCCTCGCGCGACGGCACATCCGGCGTCATCATTGGTGCCAATGACTGGGCCTCGGCCTGGGCTGTCGACGCACAGGGCCGGCCCTCCGCGCCGGTCGAGGGCGGTGACCGCCAGCGCGAAATGGCGCACCGCTTCGGCGTCAATATCGCGATGTATGCCCTGACCGGAAACTACAAGGCCGACCAGGTCCACGTCCCCGACATTCTCGAGAGGCTGGGCCAATGAACGCGACCGCACTCGATTTCGCACCACTCATCCCCTGGCCGCTTCTGGCGGCGCTGACCGGTTTTGCCCTGCTGGCGATCCTCGCCGGTGCCTGGCAGAAACTCGCCGGCTGGCTGTGGCGCAGTCTCGCCGTAGCCGCGGTGGCGCTGGTCCTGGCCAATCCCTCCCTGGTCGAGGAAGAGCGCGACCCGCTCGCCGATATCGCCGTGCTGGTCACTGATCGCAGCGCCAGCATGGATGTCGGCACGCGCAGTGAAGCCGCCGACGCCATGGCTGACGCCCTGCGGCAGCAGGCCGACAGCGATCCACTGCTTGAACTGGTCGAGGTCGAGGCCGGCACCAGTGCCGATGGCACCCTGTTGTTCGAAGCCCTCAACAGCGCGCTCGCCAGTGTGCCGCCTGACCGCCTGGCCGGGGTTGTGTTGACGACCGACGGCCAGATCCATGACGCCCCGGCGGATCCGGCGACGCTCAACCTCAATGCGCCTGTCCACCAGGCCCTGGCCGGTGACCGCAATGCCGGTGACCGCCGCCTCGTGATCGAGGAAGCACCGCGATACGGCATTGTCGGGCAGACCGTCGCCTTCGTGCTGCGCGTCGAGGATGACGCCATGCAGGGCACGGCCATGGTCTCCTTCCGCTTCGAGGGCGGCGAGCCGCAGACCCATCGCATCCCGATTGGCCGCTCGACCCGTGTGGAAGTGCCGATCGAGCGCCGCGGCCAGAATGTGATCGAGGCCGAGGTCGAGCCTGGCCCGCAGGAATTGTCGCTGATCAATAACCGCGCCGCCGTCTCGGTGAATGGTGTGCGCGACCGCCTGCGCGTGCTGCTGGTCACGGGCGAGCCGCACAATGGCGCACGCGCCTGGCGCAATCTGCTCAAATCCGACCCGTCGGTCGATCTGGTTCACTTCACCATCCTGCGTCCGCCGGACCGGCGCGACAGCACCCCGGTGGAAGAGCTCGCCCTGATCGGTTTCCCGGTCCAGGAGCTGTTCGTCGAGCGCCTGAGCGAATTCGATCTGGTGATTTTCGACCGCTATCGCCGGCGCAATATCATGCCGCCGATCTATTTCGACTATATCGCCCGCTATGTCGAAGATGGCGGCGCCCTGCTGGTCACGGCCGGACCGCCCTTTGCCGGACCGCCGAGCCTGTACCGGACACCCCTGGCCGCCGTGCTGCCGGTGCGTCCGACCGGCTATATCACCGATGGCGGTTTCACGCCGCAGACGACGCCAGCCGGCATGCGCCATCCGGTGACCGCCGGGCTTGAGGGCGGCGGCGAGACTCCGACCTGGGGCCGCTGGTTACGTGAGATCCATGGCGTGTCGCTGGGCGGGGAAACCCTGTTGCAGGCACCCGACGGCAATCCGCTGCTCGTGGTCCAGCGCTCCGGCGAGGGCCGCGCTGCAATCGTCATGAGTGACCAGACCTGGCTCTGGGCGCGCGGCTTTGAAGGCGGCGGCCCCTATGCGGAAATGTTCCGGCGCGTCTCCCACTGGCTGATGAAAGAGCCCGAGCTCGACGAGGAAAGGCTCACCGCCTACGCCAATGATGGCGAGCTGCATGCCAATCGCGTCACCCTGGCCGACACCGCCCCGCCACTGCAGATCACCTGGCCCGATGGCGAGCAACAGGTGGCGAGCATGAGCCGGGATGCCGATGGCCGCTATTCCGTCGCTGTGCCGGCGACCGGGTCCGGACTGGTGCGCCTGCGCTCCGGCGATCTGACCACGGTGGCCGCCCTCGGCCCGCTCAATCCGCTCGAATATGCCGACCTGCGCCCGACCGGCGAGAATCTCGCTGCCGTGCTCGATGCGACCGGTGGCGGGCTGTATGCAATCGGTGAAGGCACAGACGCCCGCCTGCCCGATCTGCGCCGCACCCGTCTGGGTGCCGACCAGGCCGGCCGCGGCTGGCTCGGCCTGCAGCGCAATGAGCGCTATATCGTACGCGCCTCCCACAGCCGCCCGGTTCTGCCAGCCCTGGTGATCGCACTGTTGATCGCCGCCTTCATGGGGCTGGGCTGGTGGCGCGAGGGCAAATAGTCCTGGCGTACGAGCCTGGATCGAATTGATGCCGCCGCGGAATAATTCAACGTCCGATACACGCGTTTCTGCCCCCTGTCGGGCTGCCTATCTGTCGTTTCAACACGAACAGATGGAGATCGATCATGATCGAGAAACGCGCATTCGACAGTCTTGGGCGCTTCAGGAATGACTGGCTCAACGCCCGTCACCATTTCAGTTTTGGCGGCTATCACGACCCGGACCGGATGGGGTGGGGGGCGCTGCGGGTCTGGAATGATGACGAGATCGCCGCTGATGGCGGTTTCGCGCCCCACCCCCACGAGAACATGGAAATCATCACCTATGTCCGCGAAGGGGCCATCAGCCACCGCGACAATCTGGGCAATGCCGGGCGCACCACGGCAGGCGATGTCCAGGTAATGTCGGCCGGCAGCGGTATCCGGCATTCCGAGTTCAACCAGGAAGCCGAGACCACCTCGCTGTTCCAGATATGGATCCTGCCGCGCGAGAATGGTGGCGAGCCGCGCTGGGAGACAGCCCGCTTTCCGACCGGGGAGCGGACCGGTGAACTCGTGGTGCTCGCCTCCGGCGATCCGGACAGGGAGGGCGGCCTGCTGATCCGCCAGGACGCGCGGGTGTTCGGTGCCACGCTCGATGCGGGCCAGACGGTCAGCCATCGCCTGAGACCGGGTCACCGTGCCTATCTCACCCTCGCGATCGGCGAGGGCGAGGTGAATGGTGTCGTGCTCGAGGCGCGCGATGCTGCGGCGATCCGGGATGAGGACCAGATCACCATCAAGGCGACCAGCGCGCTGGAACTGGTGATGGTTGAGGTGCCGGAATAATTGCGGCCTTCATCCTAATGCAAGGCTTGTGGGCGAAGGGTGGCAGCAACCCCGTCTGGAGACTGCCATGAGATACCTTCGCCCCATCCTGCTGCTCGCCCTGATCGCCCCCTGCCTGTCGGGCTGCCTGGTGATCGGCGCGACGGCCCTCGTCGCCGATGTCGCGATCGGCACCGCCGGCACTGCCGTAAAGACGGTCGGCGCCGTCGGTGGAGCGGCCGTTGATCTCGTATTGCCTGATGGGGATGACGACGAGGACAGCGATCGCTGACCCTACGGGAATTTAATCCCGAAACCGGCCCGTTCGGCCCGTCGCGCTCTAACAAAGCCTCGTCCTCCCTGCTATGATAGCCGTGAGGGACACAGACTTGGTTTCATGGAGGCGCATATGTTGCGGCTAATGACGAAGACATTCTCCCTGGCGGCAGTGGCAGCCCTGTCATTGACCGCCGGAGCGGCACTTGCCGCAGAACCTGTCGCGATCGCACCGATCCAGATCGGCGAAGCCCTGGCCGACAGGGCCGACGAGATCGGCGAACGCGAATTCGACCGGCTCCAGGACATCCTGCGCGGTGCTCTCGAGCGTGAACTTGCCGGTCACCTGGGTGAAAACGGTTCGACCCTGTATGTCACCATTCTCGATGCCGAACCCAACCGGCCGACCATGGAGCAGATGCGCGATACGCCCGGGCTGAGCCTGGACAGCATCAGCATCGGCGGCGCGAGTGTCGAGGCCGAGCTGGTTTCGGCCTCCGGCGAGAAGCTTGAGAGCTACAGTTATGCCTGGCACTCCCACTCCGTCACGGACGTGATCGGTGCCAGCACCTGGACGGATGCCCGCCGTGCCTTCCGCCGCTTTGCCGACGATGTCGCCGAGGGAATTGCCGAACGCGATGGTGACGGATCCTGACGCAGACAACAGGTCCAAAACTTGCACCGGGAAGGGCGCGCCAGCAATGGCGCGCCTTTTCTTTGGTGGACTCAAGCGCTTAGCCGCGCAATGATGACGCCAAAGCCGGTTTGGGGGAAACGGCATGTTGGCTACGAGTTTGATTCCAGTTTTCGCGTCTCTGCTGCTGACACAGGCAGCGGACGCGCCGTCGCGGCAGACCATGACGCGTGAGATCGTGCGGTCCTGCATCGCCCAGGTCGGCACCCGTTTGCAGGATCCGCTGCCATCATGCGCCTGTACGGCCGGCTGGCTGTCGGCACAGCTCGACTACCGTGACTTCTATGTCGTCGGCCGGATGTACCGCTTCGCCACCGACCCTGCGGGCATGGAAAGCGAAGTGGCGCGGCTGGTGCGCGAGGGCGGCTACTCTGCCGATGACATCCTGCGCGTCGCCCGTTTCCTGCAGGATTCAGAAGCCGACATGTCGGCCGCCTGCGGCTTCCTGGAAGAATGATCCGGATCAGGGCGCGCCGATCCATTTATGGGTCTGCAGGCTGAGCGTCCATTCCGGGTGGGCGATGCAATACTCGAACGCTGCCTGGGCATTCTCCATCATCGCATCGCCATCCATCGGCTGCAGCGAGAAGCGTTTGAAGTCCCATCCCAGATAGTCGACCGGATCCAGTCCGGGCTGTGGGAAGACCAGTTTCAGCTCATCACCGCTACGCTGGACGACCGGCGCCTTGCCCTTGGGGCTGACCGTGACCCAGTCGATCCCCTCGGGAGCCGGCAGGGTGCCATTGGTCTCGATGGCAATCTCGAAGCCGGCCGCGTGGAAACGCTCGATCAGCCGCGCATCCAGTTGCAGCAGGGGCTCACCGCCGGTGCAGACAACCAGCGGCCGGCCACCGCCCGGCCACATCGCCGCCACCGCCGCAACCAGATCCTCCGGCGTCTCAAACCGGCCCCCGCCGGGCCCGTCCATGCCGACAAAGTCCGTATCGCAAAAATTGCACACCGCACTGGCGCGGTCCTGTTCGCGGCCGCTCCACAGATTGCAGCCGGCAAAGCGCAGAAAGACGGCCGGACGGCCCGCCTGGGCGCCCTCGCCCTGCACCGTCATGAAGATCTCCTTGACCGAATACTTCATGCCGCCACCCCGCCGCGCCATTGACGCCAGCCCTCGGCGCGCAACTCACAGGCCGGACAATCGCCGCAGCCATAGCCCCAGTCATGCAATTCGCTGCGATCACCGCGATAGCAGGTATGGGTGCGGGTGCGGATCAGCTCGACCAGGGTCTCGCCGCCCAATTCGTTCGCCAGGGCCCAGCTCTGCGCCTTGTCGATCCACATCAGCGGCGTCTCGATGGTGATGTCCGTGGCGAGCCCCAGCGTGAGGGCCTGCTGCATCGCGTCGATCGTGTCGCGGCGGCAGTCGGGATAGCCCGAGAAATCCGTCTCGCACATGCCGCCCACCATCACGCCATGCCCCCGCCGGTAGGCCAGCGCCGATGCGACGGTGAGGAAGACCAGATTGCGGCCCGGCACGAAAGTGCTCGGCAGACCGCTGGCCTCCATCTCGATGGCGCGGTCGGCAGTCAGGGCGCTTTCGGCGATGGCACCATAGCCGGCGAGATCAATGACATGATCCTCGCCCAGCCGTTCGGTCCAGTCCGGGAAAGCTGCCGCCATGGCGTCGCGGACATCGGTCCGCGCCTGCATCTCGACATGGTGACGCTGGCCGTAATCGAAGCCGACGGTCTCGACACGCCCGAAACGTGACAGGGCCCAGGCGAGACAGGTTGCGGAATCCTGGCCACCGGAGAAGAGTAGCAGGGCGGAGCTTGAAGGCGGTCTTGTATCCATGGCCGTTCTATAAGCGTGTGAGCAGGGGATGGCCATGAGCAAGTATCGCTGGATCTACACCACCTGGCCCGATGCGGCCGTCGCGCGGCGGGCGGCGGAGACCCTCGTCAGTGAGGGTCTGTGTGCCTGTGCCAATATCCTGCCGGGTATGACCAGCGTCTATCGCTGGCAGGGCGAGATCGAGACGGCCAGCGAGACCGTCATGATTCTGAAATCCGTGGCGGCGCAGTGCACCCCTCTGGTTGCACGCCTGGAGAGGCTTCATCCCTGGGAGACGCCCTGCGTGCTCGCACTCGATATCGATGAGGCCGCGTCGTCAGCCGGATTCCTGAACTGGATCGACCAGGCCGTCGGCGATCACGGCTGAAGCCTGTGATCAGTTCTCCGGATTGTGGTCGATCACCGCCTCATGAGCCGATTCGTCAAAACCGCGGCGGCGGCCAATGATGAGAACCGCTGACAGCACCGCACCCAGCACGACCGAGAATAGGACCCCGAGCCCCAGCGCGAACCAGCCATGGCCGCTCATGTGAATGACGGGCATTTCGGCATAGCCGAGAACCAGATAGGCAATCAGGGCGCCGCAGACGACCACGACCATCCCGAGAAGCCATTTATTGGATGAGAGAGCACTCATTGGAAAACATCCTCCTGGATGCCTGTGTACGCCTTTTGGAACAATTGTCATCGCCAACCGCCCTGATCGCGCGGAAATGCCACAGCCACTCCCTTGTCATCATTGCACCTGCAGCGCCGTGGGTCGTTAAAGTTGTGCCCCGGCCTGCTTGGTGCTCATATGAGACTCAACGGGGGATCGGTGCAGGGGGCATTTTCTGTGTTCGTAAAACGGTATTTCGGGGCGCCATTGCGCGCCCTGTCATGTGGACTGCTGGCGGTTGTCCTGTCGCTGTTCGCGCAAGCACTGGCCCAGGGCGCGCCAGACGGACCAACGATCCGGCCGGTGCCGGACTGGGTCAACACAAGCCAGCTTCCATCGCCGGGCGATGAGCTGCCGCAGGGAATTAGCGGCGGACAATACTTCCTTCTGGTCGACCACCAGCATCGGTTGAACAGGGAGTCGGTGGATTACTACAAGCACAGTGCATGGATGATCACCGACCGGGCCGGGCTGGAAAACAGCGGACGGCTCTCCTTCGATCATGATCCGAGCGACCAGGACCTGTACATTCACGCGATACGGGTCTGGCGTGACGGTGTCGCCCAGGACCGGCTTCGGCCGGGTCTGTTCACGACCATCCGCCGCGAAACCGGGCTGCAGTCGGGCATGGTCGACGGTGACCTGACCAGTTTTGTGGAACTGGCAGACATCCGCGTCGGCGATATCATCGATTACGAACTGACGACCCATTCACGGTCACAGACCTGGCCGGGTGGATACGGCACGGAGACGCCGCTCGCATGGTCGGTGCCGGTTGCGCGCCGGCATTACTCCATCCTCTCCCCGTCAGACATGCCGCTGACGATACGCACCCACAGATCGGCCATTGAGCCCGTGACGACATCGACCCGTGGCTGGACCAGGCATGAATGGTCACAGGACGACATTGCCGCCGTCGAGTCCGAGACCCGCACTCCGGCGGACTACACCCAGCACGCCCATATCTCGGCCAGCAATCTTCAATCCTGGGGTGACGTCGTCAGCTGGGCGCTGCCGATCTATGAAAACGGCGAGGACCTGCCCGAAGCCGGGCTGCAGCGCGTCGCCCGGATCCAGCGCGAACACCACACCGACGCCGCGCGCATTACCGCCGCCATTCGATATGTGCAGGATGAATTCCGTTATGTCGCCGACGGCATCGGCGTGGGTGGATATATTCCCCGCACCCCGAGCCGGGCAATCGAGCTGGGCTATGGGGACTGCAAGGACAAGAGCGTGCTGATGGTCGCGATGTTGCGCGCCCTGGGCTTCGAGGCCCATGTCGCCCTGACCGATATTGATCGCGGTACCGAAATCGCTGACCGCGCGCCTTCGCCCTACGCATTCGACCACATGATCGTCCAGCTCACCCATGAGGGGCAGCCCTACTGGATCGACGCCACCTCCTCCCACCAGGGAGGCATGTTTCCCGACCTCGTGACCCCGGACCTTGACTATGCCCTGCCGATCCGCGCCGGCCAGGACGCGCTCGAGGCGATCGTCATCACCGCACGATCAGTCCCGGATGCGGATGTCATCGAAACGTTCAACATGGCCGGCCTGGCCGACGAGGGCATCTCCCTCGATGTCGTCACCGTCTATCGCGGCCGCGAGGCCAATGCCTTCCGCAGCAATCTGTCCAGCCGGTCGGTTGAGGAATATTCCCGCACCTATCTGAACTATTATCTCGGACAGTATCCCGGGATCGAATTGCAGGCGGACCTTGTCGTCGAGGATGACCGGGACGCCAATCTCGTGACGACGACCGAAGCCTATCACCTCCCCCTCGCCGCCTACGTCGAGGGCGCTCGCAATGCCACGTTCCCGCTGCGCGCCGACGCCGTGCTCAACCAGCTTGGAACCGTCGATGCCAGCGATCGCCGACACCCGCTCGGGCTGAATTTCCCCTCACATCGCAGGCATACCCACAGGATCATCAACTTCCCGACCCAGCTGTACGGCATTGCGGATGTAACCATCGACGAAGAGTTCGCCCGCTACACCATCCGTTCGACCAGCACGCCGGACCGCCTGGAAACCACAGCGGCCCTGCAGATTCTCACACCCCGTGCCGCGCCTGAAGCGGCAGCACGCTACAATGCCCTGGCGGAGGAGATCACGGACAGCGGCTATCTCACCATCGACCTGACCGTGCCCGACGGCCTGTTCCCACAGATCCTCGCCTGGATTGATAATCCGGCCAATGAGGCCGCCCTGGGCGCGCTTATTGTTGTCGCGTTCTACCTGATCATGATCGCCGGCGCGCTTCTGGGCCTGAATGCCGACAAGAAAATGCCCGATGGCGCGCGCTTCTACCCGGTGAGCCTGGGCAAGTTCGTCGTCATGTCGATCCTGACGTTCAATCTCTACCAATTCCTGTGGATGTGGCGAAACTGGCGCTGGGTGAAGATCGCGCACGAGAGGGATATTTCGCCCTTTGGCCGCTCCCTGTTCGGCATCTTCTTTTTTCCGAGCCTGTTTCGCGAAGTCCGGGCCGAAACCGAACCAGGCCGCGGCATGCCTGCATTCCTCGGGTATACGCTGGCAATCATCTACATGATCTGGACCCTGGCGATGAGGATCGCGGACCGCGTGATATCGAGAATGCCGGACCTCCCCGCCCACTGGATCGGCATCACCTTGCTGCTGAGTGTGGCCGCCTTCGTCGTCCTCCTGCCCACCGTTCACATGATCAATCAGCTCAACCGCGGGAAGCCGGAAATCCAGCGTCATAATTCGCGCTACACGATCGGCACATGGATCGCCATGCTGGCTGGAGGCCTGTTTATGGCACTGGCGCTTGTTGGCGGTTTTGCCTGACGAAACCTTGCCTGAGACGGGGCCGGCTCAAAGTCAGCGCCTTGCGCCAATACCGAATCACGGCCAGGCGACGCCGTCAGCGCGCCGGGAGGCCTGCGCGGAAGACCAGGACAGACGTGTGCCCGACCGCGATTGGCTCGCGGCGTCCCGTATAACAATCGAATGAGAAAAAGATGGTAGCGGGAGGGAGACTTGAACTCCCGACCTCAAGATTATGAGTCCTGCGCTCTAACCAGCTGAGCTATCCCGCCACACCCCCTGCAAGCAGAGAGGCACGCCGTATACGCGGACCGCCCGCAGCTGACAAGCCACGGGCGGCCCCCGATTTCAGTTGTTTGCAGATCAGGCCGAACGCACCTCGGTGAGGAAATGCTCGACGGAGGATTTGAGGGTCTCCGACTGACGTGAAACTGCCAGTGATGCCTCGAGAACCTCGCCGGCACTTTCGCCGGTCTCCGAGGTGGCACGGTCGACTTCCTGGATGTTGGCGAACACGTCGCGCGTGCCGTCTGCAGCCTCCTGGGCCGAGCGGGTGATCTCGCCGGCGGCAGCACGCTGCTCTTCCATCGCGGCAGCGATGGCGGTGGCGATCTCGCTCATTTCGTGGATGGTGCCACCGATCGAGGACATCGCCTCGACCGCCTTGGCCGTCGCCCCCTGGATGCCGGAGATATGGGTGGAGATGTTCTGCGTGGCAGCACCGGTCTGGCTGGCCAGCGCCTTCACTTCCGAAGCGACCACCGCAAAGCCCTTGCCGGCTTCACCGGCGCGGGCCGCCTCGATCGTGGCGTTGAGCGCGAGCAGATTGGTCTGTTCGGCGATATCGTTGATCAGGCCGACAATGTCATCAATGCTCTTGGCGGCATCGTCGAGACGCTGGACATCACCATTGGTGCGTTCGACCTGGTCGACGGCGCTGCCGGCAATCTGGGTCGAGCGGGCGATCTGCTGGCTGATTTCGCCAATCGAGGACACCATTTCCTCGGCCGCCGCGGCAACGGTCTGCACATTCTGCGACGCGCCCTCGGACGCATGCGCCACTGCCGCCGACTTGCCGGTAGTGGCCGCTGCCGTCGAACTCATGGTGCGGGCAGCGCTTTCCATCTGATTGGCGGCAGCGCTGACCTGGCCGATCGCGTCGGCGGAGGCATCTTCGAAGGCCTGGATCAGGCTCTCCACGGCTGCGGCGCGCTTTTCCTTCATCCGGCGTTCTTCGAGCGTCTCGGCTTCAAGCCGGGTGCGTTCGATCGCATTCTGACGGAAGACATCAACCGAGCGGGCCATATCGCCGATCTCGTCATTGCCCGGCGTGAAGCCCAGATTGACGTCGCTATTGCCCTCGGCCAGTGCGCGCATGGTGCGGGCCATGGCACTGATGCGCTTCAGCAGGGTCTGGTGGACGTAGAAGAAGCCGATGCCGGCGGCGATCAGCAGACCGATGGCGGCAATCGAAATCAGCACGACTCGGCCGGTCACCACGGCGGAATTGGCGGCATAGGTCGCGTCATCAACCCGCTGGGAGACCTCACGCTTGAAGGCCGTGACATGAGTGACCAGCGCGGATGCGGCGGTGCGCGCTTCGGCGGCGAGGTCTTCGGCTTGCGCGATGGCAGCCAGTTCGGCCTTGCGCAGTTCGAATACGCCCGTGGCACCATCGCCATAACCGATCAGCACATCGGCCTGATCGCGAACCATCGGCGAGGCCGGGCGCTCAAGCAGGGCCAGATTGATGTCGAGCTCACCGGCCGCTTCGTCATACCGGTCATAGATGGCATCGATCTCTGCATCGGAGGCGGCGATATCGAGTTCATTATACTGGATCAGGAGCTGGTTGGCCGCGAGCAGCGCACGAAGCAGGCTTTCGATATCGCCCTCTTCGCTATTGTCGAGCGCGGTTTCAATACTGCTGGCGAGGCTGGCCCGGCCCTGGCGCGCCAGATTTGTTGTGTCGCGGCGCTGATTGCGCACGGTGAGGCGCTGGTCGACCGCGGAATTCATGCCCTCGACCATGCCGGACAATTCGGCCGCCGCATCATTCAGCGTCGTGAGGTCGCCCCCATCGGACAGGATACGGAGCGCAACCAGCTGCGGCGAAAGATCATCGCTGAGTTCGACGGCGCGTTCGAAGTTTTCAGCCCTGGCTTCGGACGTCGATGACAGGGCGAGTTCCTGCAGGACGGCGCTGAGGCCCTGGCTGGCCTCGCTGAGCGAGTCGACAGCCAGTGTTTCAGGGATGGCGCGGCTGGTGATCTGACTGACCGCCTGATTGGTGGAGTTGAAGCCCGTAACACCCACGATCGCAGCGACAAGCGTCATCGCCGACGACAGGGCGAATGCGGCCAGGAGCCGGAATTTGACGCTGGCGGTTTTTTCGGCGAGTCCGGCGATAACAGAATTCATGGGCTGGGCCCCTTATGGTTAATGTGCGCGGGTAAGAAATTACGGGCGACGCTACTGCGCCGCCCGTAAATGAAGTCTTATCGTCATCAAGTTCGCGGTGCTCTTTTGACCGCTGAGCTTGTTTTCCGGGCGATTAACCGCCCAGGCTGAAATCGAAACGTTGCGTCAGGCCTTCGGTCGAAGCCTCGGCAGGCGCATAGCTCCAGCCCTCGATGGCATGCAGGACGGCGCGATCAAACACACCTTCCGGCTGCGCTTCGACGACGGTCGGGTTTTCAACGGTGCCGTCAGGCGACACGGTATACTCGACAACGGCATATCCCTCGACGCCACGGCGCTCGGCACCGCGCGGATATTCCGGAGCTTCAACACTCGTACGTTCGCGGTCTTGTGCGAGCGCCGGAGCGGCTGAAAAGGTCATGGCGGTCATGGCGACGGCCAGGATCATGGTTCCCGTTTTGTACATAGACTTACCCTTCATCCAGTTTGGCGTGCGCCGCCCGGAATTTTTCCCGTGTTCGACGCGGTGTTTTTTCGTCCGGCGCAGCACTCGTCCGGCAAGGGCAACAATGCCGCATACCAGTTTCCAAACGCTTAAGTAGAGCTCCAACATTTGAAGCAGTGCCCACTTTTTTGCATTTTTTGCGCTGAAACGGGGATGAAGCGACGCCAATGGCGCAATCAGCTTTGGTCCCGCCGCGACTGCCACTAGGATACGGGCCCCTGCCCGTTACGCATTGAGCGAGATTGAATGAACAACCCGGATATCCGTCTGCCGGCACCGCAACTCACCGGCTTCGCCGAAAGCCTCCTGCTGGCGAGCGGCACGCGCCCGGCCGACGCGGCCGCCGTGGCCCAGCATCTGGTCGCGGCCAGCCTCGCCGGGCATGACAGCAACGGGATCGGCCTGTTGCCGCTCTGGCTGGATCATGCCCGCAGCAAATTCGTCCGGGTCGACAGCCAGCAGACCGTGCTGACCGAGACGGCGATCATCCTGCGCCTTGATGCAGACGGCGGCTGGGGACCTCCGGCGGCTGAACAGCTGATCGACCGCGCCGGCGCCAAGGCGCTCGAGCACGGGCTGGCAGCGGCCACCCTGGGCAATGTCCATGACCTGGGGCGGATCGGCGCCTATGGCGAGCAGGCGGCAGCGGCCGGGCTCGCAGCCCTCATCTTCGTCAACATCACCGGCCAGGCCCCGGTCATGGCCCCCTTCCACGGTTCCGATGCCCGTTTCGGCACCGACCCGGTCTGCATCGCCTTCCCGGCGACGGCCAACCGTTCGGCCTTCCTGCTCGACATGGCGACCAGCCGCATCTCCCTCGGCCGCCTCAAGCTTGCCGCTGCGCGCGGCCAGGACATTCCGCCCGGCTCGCTGATCAATGAGCATGGCATGCCAACGACTGATCCGTCCGGCATGAGCGAACCGGTACGCCGGGGTGCCCTCACCCCGATGGGCCGCCACAAGGGCTATGGCCTCGCCCTGGCCTGCGAACTGCTCGGCGGCGTATTGTCCGGTGGCGGCACGATCCAGCCGGAGCATCCGCGCGAGGGGGCTGTGCGCAATGGCCTGTTCGCCATCCTGATCAATCCGGCCATGTTCGGCGAGGCCGGCTGGATGGAGCATGAGATCGAGGCGCTGGCGAAATACGCCCTCGCCTCACCGCCGATGGATTGGGACAGCCCGGTGCTCTATCCGGGCGACCCGGAACGGGCCCTGCGCGGCAAGCGTTTGCGCGACGGGATTCCGGTCACGGCCGAGCTGGTCGAAACACTCAATGCGGCCGCAGCAGCAACGGGTAGCGAGGCCCGCCTCTAGCCCGGCACCTGAAACAGATCCAGCACATCGCGGCCGATCCGCATCGGGCGGCGCGTCGCGCGGTTGATGCGGCACCATTCCGTCACCGCGCGGGCCGAGAAGCGTTTGGCGCCGGGCTTGCGGATATCGACATGGCGGTCGAAACGCGGGCCGCGGACCTCGCCGAGCCAGGTGCGGATCTCGGCGCTCTCGCCCGGCAGGATGGGGTCGCGATACTCGATCGTGTGCTTGAGCGCGATCCAGACCTCGGCCTCGATCATCGCCGGCGTGGCGACGGCATGCCAGTGGGTGACGGCCATATCCTGCACCCAGCGCAGATAGACGACATTATTGACGTGGCCGAGCTCGTCGAAATCAGACTGCTGCGGTGTGATCTGGCGCACCAGCGCTGTCTCGAAGGAGACACAGCCGAGCCCCTCGCCCTCGGGCGCATTCTCCAGCGGCGCGATCACGCCAAACCCTGCCGACACGTTCGTCATTCCACCCACACCTTCTCGCAAGGCCCTATCCATACGCGCCCGCCATCCCGGATGGGAAGTGTATGGCCGCTATGCGTGAGCCTATTTCTTCGGTGCCGAAATATGGATCGGATGGCCCAGCGCCGTCAGCACGCTTTCGGCGAAGCCTTCGGTCAGGGTCGGGTGGACATGGATGGTGCCGGCGATGTCTTCCAGGCGCGCACCCATCTCGATCGCCAGGGCGAATTCGCCCGAGAGCTCGGAGACATGGGTGCCGACGGCATGGATGCCGAGGATGACGTGATCGCTTTCCCGCGCCGTGACCCGGACGAAACCGCCATCGGCTCCGGCTTCCATCGAGAGATAGCGGCCTGAGGCGGCGAGCGGGAATTTGCCGGTGATGATGTCTTCGCCCTTCGCCTTGGCTTCGTCCGGCGTCATGCCGACACCGACGATTTCCGGCTCGGTGAAGCAGACGGCGGCAATCGAGACCGGATCGAATACCCGGCGGTGACCGGCGACCAGTTCGGCCACCATCTCGCCCTGGGCGGTCGCCTTGTGGGCCAGCAGCGGTTCGCCGATCACATCGCCGATCGCCCAGACGCCGCGCATGCCGGTGCGGCATTGATCATCGACCTTGATGAAACGGCCATCGACCAGTTCAAGCCCCATCGTCTCGACACCCCAGCCATCGAGGCAGGCCTTGCGGCCGACGGCGACGAGGATCTTGTCGGCTTCGATGCGCTGGAGCTCGCCCTTGGCGTCCTCGTATTCGAGGAAGGTCTTCTTGCCTTCGGTGACAACGCCCTTCGCCTTGCAGGACAGGTTCACATCGACCTTGTGCTTCTTCAGCCACATGGTGATCGGACGGGTGATTTCCTTGTCATAGATCGGCAGGATGGCAGGTGCCGCCTCGATGAAGGTCACCTTCGAGCCCAGCTTGCGCATCGCAATGCCCAGTTCCAGCCCGATATAGCCCGCGCCGACAACGACGAGTTTTTCCGGCAGCTCGGTCAGGTCGAGCGCCTGGGTGGAACCGATCACGGTATCGCCGAACGGCAGGAAGGGCAGTTCGACCTCGACCGAGCCGGTCGCGATGACGACATTCTCGGCATGGATCTCGACCTGGCTGCCATCCTCGAGATCGACAATACAGGTCTTGGCACCGGTGAATTTGGCCCAGCCGGAAATATGCTCGGCGCCCGCCGCCTTGAGCAATTGCGCCACGCCGCCGGTCAGCTTGGTGACGATGCCGTCCTTCCAGCCCTTCAGCTTGCCCATGTCGAGGGTGGGGGCCGAGGCGAGGGAAATCCCCAGCGCATCGCCGCCGGCATGTTCGCCCATATCCTCGAACTTGCTCGCCGCGTGGATGATCGCCTTGGAGGGGATGCAGCCGCGATTGAGGCAGGTGCCGCCGAGCCCGTCCTTGTCGACGATGACGACATCGAGGCCAAGCTGGCCGGCACGAATTGCGGCTGGATATCCGCCGGGGCCGCCGCCGACAATGAGAAGCTGGCAATTGCGTTGTTTCATCGGGAAGGCTCCATCACGGCGGCACAAATCATGGGGCGGGATTTAGCCGCTCGGCGGACAAAGGGAAAGGCCCGCACTGAGGCCTCAGGACTCGCGCCCCAGCGGGATGCGTTCCAGCAGCTTCACGCGCTCACCCTTGATGCGGACAATCTGCACCGCGCTGGCCAGGCAATGAATGGACAGCTCGCCCTCATTGATCGCCTTCACACGCGCCTGTGAGGCCGCGGCATCGCTGTCACGCCCGATAGTAATGTGTGGACGGCGCGCGGGCGCGGCGCGGCGCTCACCGGCCAGTGCACCGGAACAGAGCCGGTCTTGCAGGGCCTCCAGCGCCTCGCGGCCCGGCCCCGGCACCAGCCAGTCCGCCACCTCGCCGCCGCCCTCATCCTGGTGCGAGACCGCGCGGTCAAGCACAATCCCGAACGGGTTCTGCCCCGGCAGACGGGCCTCGATCTCGCGGGCGAACTCGCCCGGATTCCATCCCGTCACCGGATCGACGAGTGTGAAGTGCGGCAACAGGAGATCCGCCCGCGCCGTATCATGCTCGCGCCGCCAGAGCTGGATCTGCTCGTAATCGGCCAGGGCAAATTCGGGGCAGAGCAGGACGCAAAGGGTTTCGGCGGGCATGGGGCATCTCTCCAAAAGGGCGTGCGTCTAACTAGCGCGCTATCGGGCCGATTGGCCAGCAAGACACCGCCGCTGCCGGCGCGTTGACCGGGCCCGTCCCCTTTACCCCGCCCTTCTACTCCGGCGCCGGACACTCCACCCGCACGGCATCGAGCAGGAGTGAATTGACCCATTCGCCGGTTTCCGGATCGCGGACGCGGGTGATGCGGCCCCAATGATCGGGGCTGTATGTCTCGAAATACACATTCTGCTCGGGGATTTCGGGGTAGACCTGCCACAGCCACAGCAAGCCATCCTCGCGCACCTCCTGATGAAGCTCACGCACCCCGGGGGTGCCGGCATGCTGCCAGGCCGTCTTCCAGAGGCCGGCGGTCTCGTCATAGATGCGCACATTGATGCCGACGCCCGATTGCTCGCGATAGCCGAAGCCGGGATCGAACCACTCGTCGATAATGGCGCGGCCGCCCATGCCGTAATAGCCATTCCAGCGCCCATAATAAGGCGCTTCGGCCCACGCTTCCGCCTCGGCATCCCAGATCCGGAGCCCGACGTTGAAATCACCGATGATGAAGGCGAACTGGCTGAATTCCTCGGGCATGTCCGCGGCCGGCTGACCGTAATCACCGCATCGTGTCGTGCCCTCGCCCGTCACCTGGGCGGCGGATGGCGCCGCGATCACCGCCGCGGCCAGGAGTGTCAAAGTGAGATGTTTCATCGCTCATTTCCCCTTTGCTGGTTGCAGTATAACCGCGCTGCGGCCCCGGGCTTCTAACAATCGCGTGAACCGGCGACGCACCGAAATCTCCACGCCGCCCTGCGGCTGGAGGTTTGAGGGGCCTCCCCGGATTGGGAGGTGTGCGGGACGCGGCGAATGCCGTTTAGCGCAATAGATAAGTGAGACATTCGAGACGTCCCGCACGTGGAGATTTACTCAGGTCCCTCGCGGGCCCTGCCTCGAAATGACCGTGGAAG
>NZ_JBLWTD010000034.1:0-21830 GCF_048270265.1 Maricaulis sp.
TATTCCAGCGGGTGATCACGGTCAGTCTGGAAACGATGAAGATCGTGCGGCGATTACCGGCGTTGGATATCGCGGAGTAGGGGACGGAAACCTGCGGGCGAGTTGTCGGTGGAATTGTTCCATCGATGCGTCTGAATCCAGTATTCCCAACCGTTCCCGGTAACGAAGAACGGCGCGGCGCCGGTCGAAGTAAGTGCCGTCGAATTTGATGGGTGGGGCATCCGGGCCGATCTTCCGCCAAATGCGATCACGGTCGAAGATCATGACCTCAACATGGCTTCGGGTAGAGGCTGACGGAGTGCCGCCCTCGTCATAGATCGGGAAAGGGAATTTCGAAACCTCGGTCCACCATCCCCTCATATGCCAATTCAGGTTTTCGGGCAGCAACACGACTAATTGAGGGCTGCCGTCATCATCGACCCCCATCTCTACCCCAGCGATTGCCATCTCGTATGGGAGGACAACCTGTCCTTCATCAACCAGCGTCTGGTACGTGTCTTTAAAAAAGGCGGTTGCGGCTGCTCTTGCAGCTTCTAGGCCTTGGGGATCATTATCTGGGTTATCTGTCATATTATTATTCGCGTTTCCTAAGTTCGGAAGCCCGCGACCATGCGCGTCATTCGGCTTCTCCATTACTTAGGGGCGCACCAACGTTTATGTGTGCCTGAATATTTCTTCGCCGTTTTGCCGCGTCCGGACGCCGTAGTGTTATTCACCTTGTGCACCCGCGTCAGTTGCGGCCATGATGCGTGCGACGATTCATCACAATATATTAATTTGAGTAGTGTTGACTTATATGGCAACAATTCAACAGGCGATATCTAAGGGGGCGTTGGAGCTATTTGCCTTACCGTGCATCGAGACAAGGGTGGCCCAACGAGCACTCTATGTGGCACCAGAACTGGATGAGTGGTCAGACAACCACCCTAGCTTGACCAGCAAAACTCACAGCGTGGGTGGAAGATTGCTCGTTGAACATCTGATTCAGACACTGTGCGACTTCCGCTGTGCCCAGCGCCCCGGTGGTGGCGACCTGCGACGGTTGATGCCTACGAGAGATAGAGTGTGGACGCTACGCCCGCCCAAACTGCGCATCTACGGATGGTTTTGCGAGCCAAGGGTGATGGTTTTGGTGTCGGGGGCATTGGAATCCGAAACGAAGCTGGACAAGGGCTTGAACGATAGAAAACGGAACTCAGTGCTGGCCTTCGCGAAAGCGCACGGCCTCGAAAACACAATGATGCAGGGAGACTTAATTGCGGTCATACATAAACAACGTTGATAATCGAAGGCAGGTCTACCTTTCGCTTGTCTCAGACGTCGAATCTCAAATTCGCGACGCCTACGCTGAGCGCCACGAACAAGGGATCGAAACCCAAACGAGCCTTGCGGAGAAGCTGGGCGTCAATCGATCTGTGGTCAATCGCAGGCTACGGGGCCTCAACAACCTCACGCTTGAGTCTCTCGCGGACTTGGTTTGGGGATTGGGTCAGTGCATTAAGGTTGAAATCTTCGACCCGAGCACCAACCCAACAAATCATGTGCGGGTAGAATCCGAACATTCATATGCGGCAAGCCTACAGCAAACGAGAACTGGGCAGATAACCTTTCAGGGCCGCCCGCCTACGCACCTGACTAGCACCAATGGACGAACCCTGAACGTTGATCACAATGCCTAAAAACAAAAACACCCTGACCATAACCTGCAGCAATGTTGTTATATGTGATGATGTGCGCCGCGAAGATAATGGCAAGGTTATTCTCATCGGTGTTTACACTGGTGAGATTGTGGTTACTGAGTTTCCGCACGCTATGGATTTGACCTGCTGGTTCGAAATTGCCTCACGCGGCGACGGAAAGGCTCCATTTTCCGCCAGAGCGCTTTTCGAGCCGGACGGTATAGAGCTTTTCTCAGTGAGCGCCGGCATCGAGCGAGAACGCGGACCATTGGGCGAGGAAGTGACTGAAGACTATTTCGCTGCGCCCTGCGGTCAGGTTCAAATTGAGCGGCCCGGAACAATTGTGGTTCAGTTCAAGTCTGGCGAATCGGACTGGCAAACTGTTCGGTCGAAGAATGTCGCGTCCGCCGCCGCCATAATGGAACGGGCCGCCCCAAAGCAAACCAACGCAACGGCAAACGCAGCCCGCAAGAAGAAAAATTAGTTGGTATCTTTGTTGGTATTTTTATTGGGTCGCGACAACGCCAATCCATTAAGGTTCTGATTTCAAAGATAAATATAACGAGATTGCCGCTTAGTTCGAGTCACCCATGCGGCACCACCCTTCGCCCTGCGGGCTTCGGGTGGCAAGCCGCCCGCAGCGTCCATCCGGGGCGAAGAGATGCCGTCCGAAACCTTGGCGAAGATGGACGTGTGCCCGACGCGGCAGTGTCGAAGCCGGCTCCGGCCACCGGCATCACCCGATCCCCCATATCTGAAATCCGAGCCCTGACCGCCAAAACTCCCCGGCGGAATCACACTAGCCGGCCCGAACACCCGGCTGGCGGGTTCGCTGACCTTATGTCTCGTGGACGTTGTAATTCTGATCGCATTCTGGCGACAGGCCCGTTACGGTGCCGCGTAGAAAATCGCGAAGCGAACCACCCGGACCAATCCAATTGGCCGCCAACGCCTTCGAAAGGTCAGGTAAACCATGTCCCAGGATCACAATTCAACCGGAACGACCGGCGATGACGTATTGGTCGGAACAACGGGCGATGATGTCCTGCGCGGGCTGGGCGGCAGGGATCGCCTGTACGGTCTGGCCGGGGCGGACTCGCTGTATGGCGGCGATGATGATGACCTCATCAAGGGCGGCGCGGATGATGACCGGCTTTACGGCGAAAACGGCAATGACCAGCTGGTTGGCGAGGACGGTAATGATCTGCTCTGGGGCGGCGCCGGGGCGGACCGGCTCTATGGCGGTCGTGGTGATGATGTCCTCCGGGGCGACGACGGCGATGACATCCTCAAGGGCGAAGACGGGGAAGACCGGCTGATTGGCGGAACAGGCAATGATACGCTCGACGGCGGCGCCGGGGCGGACCGGCTGTATGGCAATGAGGGCGATGACCTGCTCAAGGGCGGGGCCGGGAACGACACCCTCAAGGGCGAAAGCGGCAATGACCGCCTGTTCGGCGAGACCGGCAATGACTTCCTCGTCGGTGGCGCGGGGGAAGACTGGCTTTATGGCGGCGACGATGATGACGTGCTTGAGGGCGGCGCCGACAATGATGTGCTCAAGGGTGATGACGGTGATGACCGCCTGTTCGGCGATACCGGCAACGACCTGCTTGTGGGCGGTGCCGGGGCGGACCGGCTCTATGGCGGTGATGATGATGACGAGCTCAAGGGCGGAACGGGAAATGACCGGCTCTATGGCGAGAATGGCAATGACGAACTGTTCGGCAATGCCGGCGATGATCTGATGTTCGGCGGGGCGGGATTCGATCTGCTTTTCGGCGGCGATGATGATGACGTGCTCAAGGGCGGCACCGGCAATGATTCCCTCTTCGGTGAGGCTGGCAATGACCGGCTCTATGGCGAGGCCGGCGATGATTCAATACGCGGGGGCGCGGGCGATGACCGGTTGTACGGCGGTGATGGTTCCGACGCGCTTTATGGTGGCGACGGCGATGACCGCCTGCTCGGCGGGGCGGAGCTGGACGTGCTCTATGGCGGTGCCGGAGCGGACCGGATGCAGGGCGGCGATGGCGATGATGTCCTGGATGGCGAGGACGGAAATGACCGCCTCTATGGCGATGAGGGCCGCGATCAGCTGATTGGTGGCGCCGGCAATGATCTCATCTATGGCGGCGCCGGGGGAGACTGGGTCTATGCCGGCGATGATGACGATGAGATCCATGGCGATGAGGGCCATGACTGGCTGGTGGGCGAGGCCGGCAATGACCGGATCTATGGCGGAACCGGTGATGATCAGGTCTATGGCGGAGCCGATAATGACAAGCTCTGGGGCGGGGCCGATGATGACCTGCTGTATGGCGAGAGCGGCGATGACCACTTGTTTGGCGATGCCGGCGACGATTTCCTCGACGGCGGCGCAGGTGTCGACCGCCTCTATGGCGGTGATGGCCGCGACCGGCTTGAAGGCGGCACGGGTGATGACCGCCTCTATGGCGATGAGGGCAATGACCGTCTCTACGGCGAAGATGGCGATGACCGGCTCTATGGCGGCACTGGCGAGGATACAATGTTCGGCGGCGCCGGGGCGGACCGGCTTTACGGCAATGATGGCGACGACCTGCTCAACGGCGAAGCCGGCGATGATGTGCTCAAGGGTGATGGCGGCAATGACCGGCTACTCGGCGAGGCTGGCAATGACCTGCTTGTCGGCGGCGACGGCGTGGACCGGCTCTATGGCGGCGATGACAATGACGTGCTCGAAGGCGGCTCGGGTGACGACGTCCTGAAGGGTGATGGCGGCGACGACCGGCTGGATGGCGGAGCCGGCGATGACCTGGTCTTCGGCGGTGCGGGGTTCGACAAGGCCTATTATTCCGGCAGTTTCTTCGACTACACACTGTGGCTGGTGAACGGTTACCTGCGAGTGGTTGGCCCGGATGGTTCCGACAGGCTGGTCGAGGTTGAGCAATTGGTGTTCGACGACCTCCTGCTGAACCTGAATATTGATAACTGGAACCTCGCGGCACCCGTCATCACATCCGAAGCCAATGTGTCCGTGCAGGAAAACCAGACCAGCGCCTATAGCGTGACCGCCACTGATGGCGAGACCCTTCAGTTCCTGCTGTCCGGCACCGATGCCGCCCTGTTCAATATCGATAGCGCAACCGGCGTCGTCAGCTTTATCACCGCACCCGATTACGAGACCCCGTCCGATGCCGGCGCCGACAATGTCTATGACATCATCGTGCGGGCCTTCGATGGCGCCAATACGAGCGATCTGGCCGTCACGATCAATGTCACTGACGAGGGCGGGGCGGACAATAATTTGTCTGCCGATCAGACCAGCTGGGCGACACTCACCCTCGTCGATACCGGCGGTACGGACACGATGGACTATTCCGGCACCGTCATCGAAAACGCGATAGGCGGGTCCGGCAATACAGTCCTGACGGACTTGCGGACCGGGTCTCCGGACGGTGCCATCGAGCGGATCAGCATCGAAGTCATCGAGGATGGCGTCCTCAGCGCCAGCTCGCCGGCCGCAACGGGGCCATTGCTGCCATTGGCCCGGGGCGACATCGGACTGCCAGGATTCGCGAGCCTGACCGATGATGACATGGCGGGCCGGGATGTGATGGCGTATCTGGATCGGGCGACCTCAGCACCGCCGGTTACAGGCTCGAGCGACGGCGCCGATCTGGCGTTGATATGGCCTCTGGACGATCTGACGAACACGGCCAGCGGGAACCAGCGGGCCATGGCCCAGTACGTTGAATCGCCACTCGCCGTAATCTCGGCCGAGGATCTGCCGTACTACGACGCACCGGTCCACGACCTGCCGGACGGCTGGTACTAGGCGAGGCGGCGAACCGGGGTCAGCCCCGGTTTCTCGCCTCAAGTGCCGCCAATTGCTCCGGCGTGGCCGGGGACTGGAAATCGCGTTTCCAGTCGGCATAGGGCATGCCGTAGATGCGTTCGCGGGCGGCTTCGGGATCCAGCGCCAGGCCGCGTTCTTTCGCGGCAGCATCATACCATTTGCCCAGGCAATTGCGGCAGAAGCCGGCCAGGATCATCAGATCGATATTCTGGACATCCCTGTTGGCATCGAGATGCGCCAGCAGACGGCGGAAGGTCGCCGCATCGAGCGCGTCCTGTTCGGCGGCCGGCAGGTCTTCGTGTTTCATCGCATACACCCCATGGGATCCGGGACCGCTGCAGCGGCCCCGATCCGGTTGTCGCCGCCGGTCAGTTGCCGCGGATAATGCTGCCGAGCGGGCCCAGCACCGAGCCCTCACCCTGACCGGAGCCGGTGACGGGCATATTGGCCATGATGCGGCCGGCGAGGCGTGAGAATGGCATGGATTGCATCCACACCTTGCCCGGGCCCTTGAGCTTGGCAAAGAAAACGCCCTCGCCGCCGAAAATCATCGACTTGATATTGCCGGCCCGCTCGATCTCGAAATCGACGGATTTGGTGTAGGCCACAACACAGCCGGTATCGACATGGATTTCCTCACCCGCGGCGAGCTCGCGCTCGACCAGCGTGCCGCCGGCATGGATGAAGCACCATCCATCGCCCTCAAGGCGCTGCATGATGAAGCCTTCGCCGCCAAACAGGCCGGTCATGATGCGTTTCTGGAAGGCAATCCCGATCGAGACGCCCTTGGCGGCCACGAGAAAACTGTCCTTCTGGCAAATCAGCTCGCCATCAACATCGGGCAGGTGCACGGCGATGATCGTGCCGGGGAAGGGAGCGGCGAAGGCCGCATGTGCCTTGCCCTGACCCTGATGCGTGAAGGCGGTCATGAACAGGCTTTCGCCGGTCAGGAGACGCTTGCCGGCGCCGGCCAGCGCGCCCATGAAACCCTGGTTTTTCTGGGAGCCGTCGCCGAACACCGATTCCATCGCGACGCCGGTGGACTTGTACATCATGGCACCGGCTTCCGCGACGACGGTCTCGCCCGGATCCAGCTCGATTTCGACATACTGGATATCTTCACCGCAAATCTTGTAATCGATTTCGTGCGCACTGCTCATGGACGTTCCCTCGCCTGCTGTTGAGCGGCGACTATAGCGCGGGATTCGAGGTGATTGTAAGTCGCGCGCCGGACAGCCGGCAGGCCGCCAACTCAGATGCTCAGAAAGTCATCGGTTCCGACGGCATTGCGGATGCTCTGCGCAATATTGATGCCCTTGCGGCCGCGCTCGACCTTGAAACTGGCATTCTTGTCGAGACTGGCGATCTCGTCACCGAGATGATCGCGATCAACCGCCATCGAGCCGGACAGGACCAGGACCGGTGTACTGCCGGCGGTATTGCGGGCCACTTCCAGCGTTTCGGTCGGATGGACGGAATCGGGCAGGCGCAGATCAAGCAGGATCAGATCGAACCCGCCGGCCTGCATGCGTACTTTCGCTTCGCGCAAGGTCCGGACGACCTCGAAGGAGATATCGAAATCGCCCGCTTCGCAAACAGCGTGCTGAACGAGCATCGCATCCGCGAAGTCGTCTTCTACATGCAGCACGTGCAGTGCCTGGTTGGCCATTTTGATGCTCCCTTCCCCCCAATGTCGCCGAGTTGCGTTATTGAACCGTTTACAGATACGAGAATATCCGCGGTCAAAGCCCGTCCGGCCTGGCAAGCCCTGCCCGGGCAGCTGCCGCGAGAACGGTATTGCGCAAAAGCATGGCGATCGTCATCGGGCCGATACCGCCCGGCACCGGCGTGATCCAGCCGGCATGGCCGACAGCTTCATCAAAGGCGACATCGCCCACCAGCCGCGTCCGTCCCTCGCCGCGCTCGGGCGCATCGACGCGGTTGATCCCGACATCAAGCACACAGGCTCCCGGCTTGATCCAGTCACCCCGGACCATTTCCGGACGGCCGACGGCGGCGACTACAATATCGGCGGTGCGTACCAGCGCCGGCAGGTCATGGGTGCGTGAATGGGCGATCGTGACCGTCGCATTCTGTTCGAGGAACAACATCGCGGCCGGCTTCCCGACCAGGATGGAGCGTCCGATCACCACGACCGACTTGCCCGAGAGCGAGCCCATGGCGCGCTCGGCCAGCAGCACACAGCCAGCCGGCGTGCAGGGGCGCAGCCCCGGCTTGCCGAGCAGCAGCCGGCCGGCGCTTGCCTCGGTCAAACCATCAACATCCTTGTCCGGATCGATCACGGCCAGCACAGCATTGGCGTCGATATGGTCGGGCAGCGGCATCTGCACCAGAATTCCGTCGACCTTGTCGTCGACATTGAGGCCACGAACGATCTCGACGACCTCGGCCTGGCTGATGCCGGCCGGACGCCGGATCTCGATCGAGGTCATGCCCGCCGCTTCGGTACGTCTGACCTTGGAGCGGACATAGACATCACTGGCGGGGTCATCACCGATCAGGACCACAGCCAGGCAGGGCGCCCGGCCCAGCGTCCTGGCCAGCGCCGCCCCGGCCTCGCCGGCGCGGGCATCGATCTCGGCAGCGACGGCCTTGCCGTCAATCAGTGTCGCGCTCATTTTCCATCTCCCCCAGCAAGACGGCCATTCGCTGCCGCTCCGCTGCATCACCTGAGACCCGGACCGTCTTCAATCGTGACGTCGTGCCCCGGATCACTTCGATATCGCGCTTCGGCACGCCCAGAAAGCGTGACAAAATGACGATCAGCGCCTTGTTGGCCTTGCCCTTTTCAGGCACGGCCCGGACGCGCACGGCGAGATGACACAGCCCGTCTGCGGTCTCGGCCACGCCAGCAACAGCATCCTTCGACGCGTTGGGCGACAGGCGGACTCGCAGTGTCAGACCGGTCTGGTCTTCAAGCCAGGCTCCGCTCAAAGCACTCGCATAAGGGTTGGCACCAGATAGCCCTGCGCGAAGGAGATCAGCAGCAGGAGCACAACCGGTGAGAAATCCATCCCGCCGAGCGGTGGCAGGATGCTGCGGATCGGCCCGAGCAGAGGCTCGGTAACCGTATTGGTCAGACGCCAGACCATCCCGACAAACTGATTGTGCGGATTGACGACGTTGAAGCTGATCAGCCAGCTCAACACGACGCCGACAATGACGACGATCCACAACAAGCCAAGGATCGGATTGAGGAAATAAACGACCAGGGCCTGGCCAAAGGACAATTCGAGCGGCATAGCGAAATCCGGAGCGACAAACGATGATCGGCTATGTAACCGCCCCGCTTGCCCACGTCCAGAAGCGAGCGCTTGACACCACCCGCCCACGCTCGTAGTTGACGCCTCCTTGGTTCGGGGCCGTAGCTCAGTTGGGAGAGCGCGTCGTTCGCAATGACGAGGTCAGCGGTTCGATCCCGCTCGGCTCCACCATCCTTCGCTCGCTGCGCGAGCTTCGGCTTGGCAGGCCCAACGCTCTTCCGGGCGAAGGATGTCTCGCCATAGCCAATGGCGAAGGCGGACACCCCGGAATTCGCAAGCTCCACAGCTCCTGGCGCTCGCTGCGCGAGCTTCGGCTTGCCAGGCCCAACGCTCATTCGAGCGAAGGATGTCTCGCCATAGCCAGAGGCGAAGGCGGACACCCCGGAAATCCCCCCCTCCCGCGGGCGCCCGCCATGCGACCCTATGTCATGCCGATATCGCCGGAAACGCGGGCAGACCGGGTTGAGTACGCAACGGGCCAGCCCTAATCTCCCCTCATAATTTGGGGGAATTGAGAATGAAGACTGTCCTGTGTGCGAGCCTTGTTGCCGCGATGAGCACCTCTGCGGCCTGGTCATCGGCAGAGCATGAATGTCCGGTCGAGGCTGGCGATAGCTGGCGGCCCAGCGCGGCCTATCACTGGCTCGACATCGCGCTGAATGCCACGGCCCATGAAGTTCCGCGCTTTGGCGCCCGCCCGACCATTATTTCGCGCCAGCTCGCCATCGTCGAAACTGCGAGCTATGACGCCTGGGCGGCCTATGACGACATCGCGGTCGGCACGCGCTATGGCGGCAATCTGCGCCGGCCCGGGCCCGAGCGCACCGAGGCCAACAAACAGACCGCCATCGCCTATGCCGCCTTCCGCGCCATGCTCGACCAGTTCCCCACCGAGGCGGACTACATCACCGATGCCTTCGTCGCGGCGGGCTTCGATCCGGATGATATGAACCTGGACCCGGCCAGCCCGGTCGGGATCGGCAATCTGGCGGCGGCGGCCGTTCTCGATTACCGCCATCATGACGGCGCCAACCAGCTCGGCGACGAACCCGGCTCCGATGGCGAAGCCTATTCGCAATACATCATGTACCGGCCCGTCAACGGTCCCTATGAGGTGATCGATCCGGACCGTTGGCAGCCCATTCCCGCCAGCGACGGGAATGGCGGTGTTGCGGTGCAGACCTGGCTCACCCCGCACTGGTACCGCGTCGCCTCTTTCGGGCTGGAATCACCGGATCAGTTTCGCGCGCCCCCGCCCCCGGTCGTCGCCTCGGAACAGCTGATGGCAGAGACCGAACAGGTCGCGCAAATGAATGCGGACCTGACTGCGGACCAGAAAGCCCTCGTGGAATTCATGCGCGACGGCCCGGCCTCGACCGGCCAGGCCGGGCATTGGCTCAACCTGTCGCAAGTCGTGTCCTGCCGCGATCACAATGACCTCGACACCGATATGAAGATGTATTTCGCGGTCGCCAATGTTGCGATGGATGCCTTCATCGCCTCCTGGGAGTCGAAAATCTACTACGACACCTCACGCCCATGGACCCTGATCCGGCACTATTTCGGGGACGAGGTGATCGAAGCCTGGGGCGGTCCGGGCGAAGGCACGGTGCCGCTCGAGGCCAGCCGCTGGATGCCCTATTCGCCTGCCGTCTTCCCGACCCCGCCCTTCGCGGGCTATCCCTCGGGACATTCAACCGTCAGCGCGGCCTCGGCCGATACGCTGCGCCGCTTTACCGGCAGCGATCATTTCGGACACCAGGTCAGGCTCGAGGCTGGCTCGCTGACCGAACCGGGCCACAGCACGACGCCGGTGACGCTTGATTTCCCCACTTTCACCTATACGGCGGAGCAGGCCGGAATATCGCGCCTGTATGGTGGTTACCACATTCAGGCCGACAATCTGGAAGGGCTGGTGATGGGCCGGCACGTCGCCGAACAGGACTGGCCGCTGCTTGAAGCCTATTTCAATGGCACGGCGCAGGTGAGCGGAGCACTTCCGGCGCCGCAGGGGTGAGATGAGGCTACGGTCAGGCGCCTGCGAGATCCGGCAGGGACTGGCTGATGCGGGCGACGGCGCTGATCACGCGGCGCCAGGCCAGATCGTCCACGGGCCGTTCCAGGGCACCGACCACGTTTGAGAAGACGCGGGCCTGGTCCGACATGGCGGCTTCCCGGGACAGGGCAATCACCGGCAATTGACGGAACCGCCGGTCATCCTGCATCCGCTGCAACAGCCAGAGACCATCGCGGGGCCCCGCCAGCTGGCCCAGCAGGAGGCAGACCGGCTTGCGGGCTCCGGGCGCCTCGATCCAACACTGCATCAATTCCCAGGCGAGTTCCGTCGACCGGGCATGCTCGAGCCGCACGTCGAGCGAGAAGCGCTCGAAGGCCGACTTGATCTGGGCCACGTCGGCTTCGTGGTCTTCAACGAGCAGGATGCGCTTCATGCGTTGTGAACTCCATCCAGCATGCCCGGCGAGCAGCGGTTAGCGAGGTGGCCAGTCCGGAAAGCGACGATCACCCAACCCGGATCCGGCGGCATGCCTTCACCGGGCCGAGCGGCGCGCCTGACCATCACAACAGCATAAAAGATTGCCGGCCGCCCATGATCGCGGTCACGGCGAGGTCGAAAACATCAAGATTTCTGGCTGGCTAGACGATATTTGCGCCGGACAGAACCGCGCCCGCCCCCGGGGAACGCTTCTTTTACCAGCCCTGGGGTAGAGTTGCGGGATGAACACAGCGACCCGAAATCCGACCCCCATCATGCGAGCCCTGACCATCGCGGCTTGCCTGTCACTGACACTGGCCGCGCCGGCATTGGCGAGGAGTGGTGGAGGCGGAGGCGGAGGCGGCCATGGTGCAGCCCCTGCCGAAGACAGCCGGCATCGCAGTGTCACCTCTGCGGATACCTATTTGCCACTTCCCCCGCTCATGGCGACGGTGCAGGCCAATTACCGCGCCCGCGGCAATCTGCAGATCGAGGCCGGTCTGGAGATCGAGGACGCCCGGCTGCGCCGGCGGGTCGAAGAGATCATGCCCCGGCTGCGCAATGCCTATGTCACGGCCCTGAGCGTCTATACCGGCGTCAACTACCGCTATGGCACCGTTCCCGATGCCGACCGGATTGCGCAATTGCTCCAGGACGCCACCGACATGACGCTGGGCACAGATGGTGCCCGGGTGCTGATCGGCATGGTGATTATCAACGCCGACTGATCCCTGCAGTCGCGGCGACAGCGCTGCACAGGCAGGGCTGCGTCCGATCGCATTCTAGCCGGCGATGGAATCCATGAAGCGGGCGAGGGTCACGTCCAGCGCGGTGACACCACCGGCATCATGGGTGGTCAGCGTCACATCGACCCGGTTCCAGACATTGAACCATTCGGGATGGTGATTCATCACCTCGGCCTTGATGGCGGCCCGGGCCATGAAACCCCAGGCCTCGTTGAAATCGGCAAAGCTGTAGCTTTTGTGGATCGCATCCTTGCCCGCGACCGGCGACCAGCCATCCAGCTGCGCAGCGGCGGCGGCCGCACCCAGTTTCACTGCCGGAGTTTGTGATGTCATTGGCTGGCTCCATTGATTGTTGCGAAATCGCGCATGAGGCGAAATTTAACCCTCTTGCCGCCATACTACCGGTGAAACCGGCTCAGGGAGCAAGGGCATGACCCATTTTTTGGTATCCGAGGAAAATCCTGGCGGACGCAAGCTCGAGGAAATCCTGATCGAACTGCGCGCCGACATCCTCACCCGCTGCACCAAGATCTCAGGCGATGTGCGACCGGAAGCCCTGGAAGTAATGGCCAACAACATGGCCATCCTGCAGCACATGTCCGACGCGATCGAACTCGCCATGAACTCCACCGCACTCCTCGACCGCGCCTTCGGGCCGTCGCAGACGGGCAAGGGTGGCCCGCCGCGCATCGGCGAAAGCTGACTATTCGGCCGGCAGGCTCATCGCCTGCAGCCCCAGCGCCTCGAACATCGCCATGTCGTCATGCGTCTCGGGATTGGGCGTGGTGAGCAATTCCTCGCCGACAAAGATCGAATTGGCCCCGGCCAGGAAGCAGAGCGCGTGCAGTTCGCGGCTCATTTCCTCACGCCCGGCCGACAGGCGCACGAAGGAATTCGGCATCATGATGCGCGCTGTCGCGATCGTGCGCACGAAATCGATGCCGTCGAGCGGCTTGCTGTCGCCCAGTGGCGTTCCCGGCACGGCGACAAGGTGATTGATCGGCACGCTTTCCGGCTGCGGTGACATGATCGCCAGCTCGGTCAGAAGCCCGATACGGGCATCCTCGCTCTCGCCCATGCCGACAATGCCGCCGGTGCAGACATGAATGCCCGCCCCGCGCACCTGGGCCAGCGTGTCGAGCCGGTCCTGATAGGTCCGCGTCGAGATCACGCGGCCATAATCCTCCGGCGCCGTATCAAGATTGTGATTGTAATAATCCAGCCCCGCATCACGAAGCTTCTCGGCCTGGCCATCATCGAGCATGCCGAGCGTGACACAGGTCTCCATGCCCAGCGCCTTGACCCCGGAGATCATGGCGCAAACCTTCTCCTCGTCGCGCGGTTTCAGCGAGCGCCAGGCGGCGCCCATGCAGAAACGCGTCGCGCCCCCCGCCTTGGCGCGCTCGGCGGCGACCAGCACCTCGTCGAGCGGCATCAGCTTGGACGCGCTCAGGCCGGTATCGAAATGCGCCGACTGGCTGCAATAGCCGCAATCCTCGGCACAGCCGCCCGTCTTGATCGACAAGAGCTGGCTGGTCTGGACCTGGTTGGGCTGATGGCACCGTCTGTGCACGGACTGGGCAGCGAAGACGAGATCATTGAACGGCGCGCGGTAGATTTCCGCCGCCTGTTCGCGGGTCCAGTCCGAGCGCGCTTGCAGGAGAAGGTCTATATCATTGAGTAATGCGGTCATGGATCATCAGCCCCGAAACAATTCCGGCGACCCTAGAAACAGTGGAGCCGCGCGTCCAGATGCGGGACTGCGCTGGGGCGGCCGTGTGCTGTTTGTGACCACCTTGCTGCTGGTGACCGATCTGGCCCTGCAACCGGGCCTGCCGACACCGCCGGAAATTTTCGGACCTGACAAGATCGAACACATCCTCGCCTTCTTCGTGCTCACCAGCCTGGCCCGCATGGGCTGGCCCCGTCGTGGCTGGACGACATTCATCCTGCTGCTCGGTTATGGCGTCGGGATCGAGATTGCCCAGGCCATGACGACGGTGGGGCGGGTCGCGTCCGTCGCCGATGTGGTGGCCGATCTGATCGGCATCACCGCCGGTCTGATCTTTGCCTATCTGATCACGCGCCACGCCCCACGCTGACATGAAAAAGGCCCCGCCGGAGCAGGGCCTTCTCACAGTCCTCAAACCGGCGTTACTCGGCCGAAGTCGAGCCAGCCGCCTTGGCGGCTTCAAGCTTGGCGAAATATTCCTTCGTCATCTTGAAGACCAGCGGTGACAGGACCAGCAGCGCAATGAGGTTCGGTGCCGCCATCAACCCGGTCAGGGTGTCAGTCGTCAGCCAGAAGGTGTTCATCAGCTCGGTGATGTTGCTGCCCGCATAGAGCAGCATGGTCGCGAACATGATCATCGCCACCCAGAGCCAGCGGAAGGGCAGGACGATCTTTTCGCCGAACAGGTATTCCGCACAGCGCTCACCATAATAGGACCAGCCCAGAATGGTGGTGAAGGCGAACAGCGCCAGCGCCGCCGCGACAAAGTGCTGGCCAAAGCCCGGCAGGGCCGAGGCGAAGGCGTCGCTGGTGATGCGGGCACCGGTTTCGCAGATTTCCGGCGACGTACCGCCAAGCGCGAACAGGCCGGCATCGCATTCGGCCGGAATGACACCGGAGGTCAGGATGGCCAGACCGGTGATGGTGCAGACCATGATGGTGTCGATG
This sequence comes from Maricaulis sp., assembly GCF_048270265.1. GTDB lineage: Bacteria > Pseudomonadota > Alphaproteobacteria > Caulobacterales > Maricaulaceae > Maricaulis. The sequence continues at coordinate 14,725 of NZ_JBLWTD010000034.1, forward strand.
AAGGTGCCGAGCATGGCGATAATGCCCTGGTCGACCGGATCATTATTCTGGGCTGCAGCGTGTGCGATTGGGGCAGAGCCCTGGCCGGCCTCGTTCGAGAAGATGCCGCGGGCCACGCCGCGCTGCATTGCCAGCATGATCAGGGCACCCGAGAAGCCGCCTGCCGCCGCGCCAAAGCCGAAAGCATTGGTGAAGATGCGGTAGAAGGCGTCCGGAATGCCGGTGTAGTTCAGCGCCACGACCACCAGGCCAATGGCGATATAGGTCAGCGCCATGGCGGGGACGACCTTCTCGGCGACGCTGGCGATCCGCTTGATGCCGCCCAGGATGACGAGGCCGGCGAGGAAAGCGATCACGGCACCCGTAATCCAGTATTCAACGCCATAGGTATCACCGATGGTGCGGACGACCTCAACGGTCTGGATCGCATTGCCGGTACCCAGACCAGCCAGAACGCCGAACATGGCGAACAGGCCACCGAGCCAGACAAAGCCCTTGCCCATGCCGTTCTTGATATAATACATCGGCCCGCCAACGCGGCGGCCATCGGCGTCAACCTCGCGGAATTTCACCGCCAGAACGCCTTCGGAATACTTGGTGGCCATGCCGACCAGTGCCGTCATCCACATCCAGAACAACGCGCCCGGTCCGCCAATCGCGATGGCCACGGCCACGCCGGCGATATTGCCGGTACCGATGGTGGAGGAGAGCGCCGTCATCAGCGCGGCAAACGGGGTCACATCCCCTTCGCCTTCAGACTTGCGTCCCTTCATCAGCTCGCCAAAGGCGAAACCGATCTTGCGCAGGGGCATGAAGCCCAGACCGACGGTCAAATAGATGCCGGTGCCCAGCAAGAGGATAAGCATGGGTGGGCCCCACACCATGCCGTTTACGTAATTCACATACCCCGTGACGACATCAAGTGTCGTCGCTGCGTCAGCAGCCCCAGTCACGTCTTGCATAATCTTCCCCGATTTCTGCTTGGGCGCACCTTAGGCAGGAGCGGGTCGGATTGGAACAGGTTTTGTGAGGCGGGCGTAACAGGCTCTTGGGGATCAATCGGCCGGAGCCGTCGCGACCTCGATCGCGAACACGCCCCAGAGCCAGTCATCATCGGACATGCCTTCCAGGGCCGGATCCGAGCCGCGCGGCCAGACCAGCATGGCCGGCCCATAGCCGCCAATGCCCAGCGGCTGGCCGTCCATCTGCAGGGCGAGAATGACGTCATGCTCGCGGATACGGGCGAGGCTGATTTCCCGCTGATAGCCATCAAGCGCCGTGACGATCAGCGTGTCGCCGCGCGGGTCCGCGATATCGATCACATCGCGCAGCAAGGGCCCCGAAAAACGCCGGACCGGCCCGCCCGCCGGAAAATCGGCCGCGGTTGAATGCTGCTCGATCCCGTTCAGGCTGGCCCAGTTGAACAGGCAGGCCGCGTCGAATTCCATGCCGAAAGCGTTGAAGAGCGGTTCGGTGACCGGGTCGACCGGGCCGCGATCAACCGTGCCGATCTCGCCATAAACTGTCAGGATATCGCCGCTGGCCTCATCGCTGCCCGCGATCGGTGGCTGACAGGCGGCAATGCCCAGCAAGAGGGCGGCCAAAATCAGTATTCGGCGCATCGGCGTCTCTCCATCCGGCGGCAGAGCGGCAGTCTAGACCTGCTGCCACCCGGCGCAAGGCACGGCGCCTACGCCTTTTTGGGGGTCAGGCGTCCGGCATCGATCAATTGCTGGAACAGCTCCACCACCGATTCCGCCATGGGACGGTATTCGATACCCAGTTCGCGCACGCTTTTGGAATTGTCGGCGTGGAAGTCGACATCGACGCTTTCGCTGACGCGTTTGCGGGTCAGGGCCGGATTGATGATGGGGCCAAGCAGCCAGACGGCAAATTTCGGCATCCGTTTGGCCGATATCCTGAACTGGTCGCCATAGTGCGCCCGCAGCGCCGCAGCCATCTCGGGAAATCCGGAATCATGGGCCGAGAGGATATGGCGCCCGCTCGCCTCCGGCGTGAAACCGGCCTTGATGTGGGCCGCGGCGACCTCGCGGACATCGACCATGCCGATGCGGAAATTGGGCACACCATTCGCCATGGCGCCAGTGCCAAACTGCATCATGATCGCATAGCTCTCGCCCGTCGTTTGCGGATTGATGCCCGGCCCGAGAATGAAGGACGGATTGATCGCGATCAGGTCCCAGCGGTCCTGCGCGCCGGCGATTTTCCAGCCCTCCCTTTCGGCCAGGGTCTTGGAATAGGCATAGGGCTCATTGGTCAGGCTGGAACTGGTATTCCACTCGGCCTCGGTGAGCATTTTCTTCGGCATGTGCTCGATATCGGCATTGGTGCCATAGATCGCGGCGCAGCTCGATGTCATCACCACGCGCTTGACCGTCGGCGTCGCGTTGGCGGCATTGAGGACATTGCGCACGCCATTGACCGCCGGATCGACCAGTTCGGTCTGCGGATCCGTGACGTTCAAGGTGAAGGGCGAAGCGGTATGGATCACCAGTTCGCAGCCGGCCATCGGCGCCTCGAAGGAGGCGGCATCCATCAGATCGGACTTGAAATACTTGATTTGGCCCGGCGAGCCCGCGGCGATGGCGTTGAGGTACTTCAGGCCTTCGACCTTGTCGGGATTGCGCACGGTGGCGTGGACCGTATGCCCGGCCTCGAGCAATTGCTTGACGATGACGCCGGCGAGATAGCCGGTGGCGCCGGTGACCATGATCGGGGCCTGCGGATTGATCTGTGTCATGGGCTCAGTCTCCTGTCGGGGCGACGGCAATGCCGCGCCAGAAAATCTCGAATGATGTGCGCGCCGTTTCAGCGGCCGGGGCGTCCGGATGGTGCAGCAGGAATTCGATCGCAGCACTGATCTGGGCCTCGGCGAGCGCCTTCAGCAGGGCCGGCTTGATCGGGTGGATCTGCCCCTGCTCCATCGCCTCGCCGATCAACTCCAGCGTCGCACCGAACATGTCGATACCATGGGCGCGTGCGCCCTCGCCGATCTCGTCGGAGAGCTTCAATTGTCCCAGCAGGGCATGGCGATCCGGATGGGCCCGCGCCCAGTCGATCGCGCCGGTCCAATAGCCCGCCAGCCGGTCATGCACGCTGCCCGAAGCGGGCGCGGCGGCCTGCAAATGCGTCGCCCAGGACTGTTTCAGGCTCAGATAGACCGCCTCGACCAGCGCCGCCTTGGAGGGGAAATAGTTGAACAATGTGCCGTTGGCGACGCCCGCCTCGCGGGCGATCAGCGCCGTCGGCGTGTCCCAGAAACCGCGCTCGTGAAACAGGCGGATGGCAGTCTCGATCAGCCGGGTGCGTTTGTCGGTCATGGCGTGAAGCTAGGCTTGACTGACTGATCAGTCAATCACGATGCATCCGCCGCACCCAGCACAGCATTCCGCTTTCCCGGCCCGGCCAACCGTCGTAGCAAGGCTGTATGTGGATATTTCTCTCTCTTTTGATCCTCGGCGCCGGCGCCCTGGTGGCGCGTCACCTGTCGAGACGGCGCCTGCGAAAGACGCTGCTGGCGTCTGAGCTGCCGGCGGACCAGCGCGCGATCGTCCTGCGCTCGGTTCCGCTCCTGCGAAAACTCCCCGATCCCCTGCGCCGGACCCTGGAGGGCAAGATCGCCCTTTTCCTGCACCAGATCGAATTCATAGGCTGCGACGGGGTTGAGGTCACCGACGAGATGAGGCTGTCCATCGCGGCCCAGGCCTGCCTGCTCGTCGTCAACACCGAGGCCTGGTACGTCAATCTCCGCACCATTCTCATCTATCCGGGCGCCTTCAAGTCGCGCCGGGCGGAGCACAATGGCTATGTCGTGACTGAGCGCGAAACCGTCCGCACCGGAGAAAGCTGGGCCCGTGGCCCGGTCGTCCTGTCCTGGGCCGATGCCCGGCAAGGCGCGCTGGACGAGAGGGATGGCCACAATGTCGTCTTCCACGAATTCGCCCACCAGCTCGACGATCTGTCCGGCCACACGGATGGCGCACCGGTTCTGGAAAAGGGGCAGAGCTTCGCCAGGTGGGAGCGCGTCTTCGTTACGGCCTTCAAGACCCACCGCCACAAGGTCGAAAACGGCCACCCGTCTGTTTTTGACGCCTACGGCGCCACCCGACAGGAAGAATTCTTTGCGGTCGCGGTAGAGACATTCTTCGAGCGGCCCGCTGAACTGCAACGCGAGGCGGCCGACGTTTACCAGCAACTGGAACGCCTCTTCCGTCTCGACCCCTCAAGCTGGAGCTGAGCCCCGGGCCCCGGAAACGGCCAGCCACCGATGGCATCCCACCGATGGCATCATCGTGTCGCGGAAGAGTGTCGGGCCAGCATCGCATCGAGCGGCTGATGGCGGCCACGGCATCACCTGTTCGATGAGCCGGTCAGGCAACTGCTGGGACAATGCGGCGACGAAGAGCTCCTCGCTCAAGGCCGGGCGCGTCCGGGGGCAAGTCTACCGGACACGCGATCAGGGCTGGGTCGGGCGGGCCAAAAGTGGAGCGGTAACAAAATAGCGGCCGCACTCTACCGGATAGCTCGCAAGATATCCCACCGGTCATATTGTTCTTCGTCTGTGGGATCGGGCTGTTCCTGATCTTTCAGCCAGAACAGGAACCACTCAAGATTACGCATGGCAGATGCACGCTTTAGATCCGGGTCGCGCAGATTGTGCCCGGTCTGGGGGTAGATAACAAACTCGGTCGCGACACCCGCCAGTGTCGCAGCCTTGGGCCCACCCATCATGGTTATCGCCAGGGAATAAGCGCCAGCCTCGAACATTATTGCGGTTTCCACGCCATCGAAATGGAATTCCGGCGAGGTTTCCAGATAGCGCTCCGGCCGGTCCCAAAGCCCACCACCCCACAATTCATGATAGCCCCGTTCATAGAGATACATCGGGCTGTACAGATATGTCAGTGTATTGTTTTGCGGCCCCTCGGCGAAAGACGCCGCGACAAAACGGTCCTTCTCTCTTGTCACGATCAGGGATCCGAGCCAGGCGCCATGGCTGTGGCCTGACAGGCCAAGCCGTTCCGGGTCGGCGACCCCGCGGGCCACCAGGCTTTCAATGCCGGTCAGCACGTCTTCGATGGCCTCGTCATCTGAGGCACGTGGATTGGCAAAATCATTTCCAAAGCTCTGCGTACCACGATAGTTCGGGATGAATACCGCCACCCCTTCGAGGGCCAGAAGCTCGAGAGGATACGGCCAGATACCGCCATACTGTGTGTAATATTGCGCAAACCTGTTGGTCATGGCTGGCCCCGGGCCGCCATGGAGAAACGTCACGAGCGGCAATGCTTCCTGTGACGCAGACGCTTCTGGGGGCAATAACAGCCAGCCCTGCAGCGTATCGCCATCCGCCCCGGTCCAGCTAACCTCTTCAGCGATCGGCAATTGCGTCCTGGAGATTGCCTCATTGATGCGGGACAATTGAGCAAGCTGCCCATCCTGCAGAAGATATATTTCGGGCGGAGCGCTATGCTGTTCGTTGACAAACGCGATGGTGTCGCCGCGTTCGTCGAAGGATGCGAGATAGGTGTCGCCCGGAATATCTGCCAGAACATCGACCGGCCGCGCGCCAGACGCCGCGAGTTGGAAGACACTTTGTTGGCCCAGAGATATTCCCTCGACAACGGCCCGCCCATCCCCAAGCCGCGTCACCTCCCGACCCGGCGGGAAGATGTCATAGTCAAACCACGCTTCTGTTTCGTCGATCGACCGGTCATTGACATCGACATACCGAATATGGCGCCTGTCCCGCCAGAGACTGGACTGCAAGACCCGGCGAATGATCACCTCATCGCCATCAGAGGCCCACTCCCCGCCATGGTAATAGACAGCATCATCACGTGTATCGAATGGGCGTGCCCTGAGGAGTGTCCGAAACTCACTGGTGCGCAAATCAAAAATACCGATGCTCGTATAAAGCGGGGCAAACGGGCTGTCCGGTATGTCCTCATCCAGATAGGCTATTGAGAGCCGTGTTCCGTCAGGCGACCAGTGGAAGTCGACAACATCACCCGGGATATCCGCGGTAATGTCTCCCCCTTCCGGGCGCCTCACATGAAGGCTTCGCGTCGAGGATGAGCGTCCCTCGACAAAGTGCGGATTGACGAAGTGAAATTGCCGAAGCGTAGAATGATCCACAATGATCGGCTCTTCGCCCTCATGAAATTGTTCGAACAGGGATGGCTCACGTGGACCTGCAGGCTGTGTCTGCACGGTGGTCCACGCGAAATCCCTGCCATCGCCTGAGAAGGCGTAGGACGAAACCGGGTCGGCGGCATTTGTCAGTTGTCTGGTTATTCCGGAAAACAGGTCAGTGGTGTAGACCTGCCTCCCGCCGTTGCTGGCGGACAAATAAGTCAGGCTGACCCCATCAATGCCCCAGGCAAGTCCCCGGGCGTCATCCGGAATATCCAGGTCCAACGGCTCTTGATCAGGCATTGCCCTTTGGACAATGACTGCACGACCCGGATCCGCTGCCCCGCCCCGCTGCACATATGCGATCCAGTCGCCATCCGGCGACAATGCAAGCTCTTCGAATGTTTGGAGCCGATCATAATCATCGAAATCAAACAGTGTAGTATCAGGGGTGGACAGCACGCTGCCCACCCCCAACAGTAGTGAACCTAGCAATACAATTAGTCCGGTCACTTGCCAGTTCCTTCCAAGATGGTACCGAACAAGACGGTGCTAGAATCTTGTCGACCATTCTACCGATACGAAGCGCCCAAGCGGTGATGCGTTGGTCGGGTCGTAACCGTAGACAGAGAAGGTCTGTGCAGTGATCGTGCTCGGCGGAGGGGAATCGAAGAGATTCTGCACATTGAACCGGATCTGTGACTCACCCAGATTGCCGCCGGCAAACTGACGACCCAGATCATACGATGCAGAAAGGTCATAGGTTGTATAGGCGTCCACCTCTTCCGCCCCCGGCAGGTCATCGTAATGATAGCTGTTGGTATAGTTCATAAACAGGTTCGCCCTCAAATCGCCTCTGGCATATCCGATGTGACCGCGCAGGCGCAGAGATGTTGGATTGTACAGAGTATCGAGCTGGGAAACCGGCGGCGTGGTTGCTGTGGCCATCT
>NZ_JBLWTD010000035.1:0-21045 GCF_048270265.1 Maricaulis sp.
CATGCGTGTCTCACCGGCCGTCGATGGCCCCTATCGGGTCGCAATCCTCTGGGGCGGCCTGCGTGGCGCCGTCACGCTGGCGCTGGCGCTGGCCGTCACCGAGAGCGTCAGTGTTCCGGGCGAGATCAAGCGGGTCGTCGGTATCCTCGCCACCGGCTTCACCCTGTTCACCCTGATCGTGCAGGGCGCGACCCTGCGCACGGTGATCGGCTGGCTCGGCCTCGACCGGTTGTCACCGATGGACCAGGCCCTGTCACGCCAGGTCGTCGCCGTTGCGCTCCAGACCGTGCGCGAAGATGTGGCGCGGACCAGCGAGAATTACGAGCTGAGCCGCGATATCGTCCGCTCCGAGGCCAAACGTTTCGGCAAGCGGCTCGACAAGGCGGTCAAGACGGCTGAGGAGAGCGTCGACATTCTCGAGCGTGACCGCGTCACGCTCGGCCTGGTCGCACTGGCCGGGCATGAACGCGACACCATCCTGGCCCGGATGCGCGAACGGACGATCTCGGCGCGGATGGCCGACCAGGTCCTGTCGGATGCCGACCGCCTGATCGAGGGCGCCCAGTCCCAGGGCCGCCGGGGCTACCAGCTCGCGGCCCGCCGCAGCGTTGCCTATGGCCGGGCTTTCCGGGCCGCCGTCTGGCTGCACAGCCGGCTGCACCTGTCCGGCCCGCTGGCCCGCATGACGGCCGACCGGTTCGAATTCCTGCTGTCCCAGCGCCTGATCCTGCGCGATCTCAATGTCTTCATCCATGGCCGTATCCGCCGGATCCACGGGCGGCAGGTCGCCGATGTGCTGCACGATCTGCTCTCGCGCCGCATCGAGGCGGTGGAGACGGCACTGGAAGGCCTGCGCCTGCAATATCCCGGCTATGCCGACCAGCTGGAACGGCGCTTCATCCGGCGCACGGCCCTGCGGCTGGAAGAGCGCGAATACACCACAATGCTGGAAGACGGGCTGATCGGTTCGGAGGTTTTCACCGACCTGATGAAAGCGCTCGGTGATCGCCGCGCCGCGGCGGAACAGCGCCCGCGCCTGTTGATCGCACCCCAGCGCGCCGAACTGGTCGGACAATTCCCGCTCTTCGCAGACCTCGACGAAGCCGCGCTCAAACGCCTGGGCGGAGCCCTGCGCACCCGTTATGCCAATGCCGGCGAAGTGATCATCCGCAAGACCAGCGTGGTGAAGAGCGTGTTCTTTATCGCCTCCGGCGCCGTCGAACTGCAGAGCGCCGGCCAGAGCTGGCGCCTTGGCGGCGGCGAGATGTTCGGGCAGATGGCCATCCTGATGCAAAAGCCCCGGCGCGCCGAAGCCCGCGCCATCGCCCCTTCGACCCTGCTCACCCTCGACGAGGAACGCTTCCGGCAGCTGCTCGATGGCAGCGAAGCCCTGCGCAAGGCCGTCCGCGCCAGCGCCGAGAAACGCGGCATTGATCCGGGAACCCTCCTCTCCGATGACCCCGAGGACGTGTGAGGCTTTTTGAGTCCGGTTTTCGCTGGCACGCCTGCGTAGCTGGCAGTAGCCTCGCCGGCATGACACGCTCTGCCATCCGATTGATCCCGCTCCTCAGCGTCGCCTGGCTCAGCGCCTGTGGCCTGGCCGAAAACCGCGAACCGGAGGCCTGGGCCCACCTGCCCGAGCCGGTGACCAATAACGCCGTCGCCGGCCTCGAACTGGACGGTCGCATGATGGCCTATTCCTTCGCCGGCCTGCACGAAGGCAAGACCTGGCGCGACGTCACGGCGGATGCCTATGCCTGCGATCTCGACGCCCGAACCTGCCGCGAAATCGCCGGCCTGCCCGACGGCATTGGCCGCCTTGCCTCGGTCGCCGTCACGCTGGGCGGCCAGATCTACATCTTCGGCGGCTACACCGTCGCCGAGGACGGCAGTGAGGCCTCAACACCGGAAGTCTGGCGCTTCGACCCCGCCAGCGAAACCTACACCCACATCACCGACATGCCCGTCCCCGTCGACGACACCATCGCGCTGCCATTCGAGGATCGCTACATCTATCTGGTCAGCGGCTGGCACGACACGGACAATACCGATCTCGTCCAGGTCTATGACGTGGAAGAGGATCGTTGGTTCGAGGCGACGCCCTTTCCCGGCGCGCCGGTGTTCGGACATGCCGGGGCGATGGATGAGAATGGCCGCTTGATGTTGTGCGGCGGCACGGCGGTGATCCCGCCGGCGCGGGAGGGCGGACGGCGCAGTTTCGGGGCTCATGGTGACTGCTGGGGCGGACAGGTGATGGCCGGCCCGGCAGAGATCGAATGGCAAGCCTTTGGCCAGCTTGGAGCCGGCCCATTCTATCGCGGCGTCGCGGTTGCGCACCCGGCGCCGCTGGGCGGCTACAGCTTCTTCGGCGGCTCCGGCAATGCGTATAATTACAACGGGATTGGCTATGACGGCGAAGCCGTCGAGCCGAGGGGCGATCACGTCCTGGCCTTCTTTGTTTCATGGAGCGAGACGCCAGACTGGTGCCGAGTGCCCAGCAGGGCCGAAAGCAGCAATTTTCTGGCCGTCGGTAACGCGCAGCCACAAGGCGGTTTCATGGATGTTCGCGGCGCCGTTCTGGAAGGCGAAAACACCGTCTACACGCTCGGCGGCATGGGCCCCGGCCAGACCGTGAGCGACCATGTGCGGCGTTGGGTGCTCCCGATGGAAAATGTCGCGCTTCGGGTCTGCGGCCTTGACGGTTAGGCGAGGAAGCCCCGCCGCAAACGGGACACGCACCGGTTTTTCAAACCGGACCATGTCTCGAGGGATGGGATTGTAGATTTCAAACAGATTGGCCCCGCCGGGCCACAACCCGCCCTGAAAACCATGCCTGCATCCGGCCAGAGAGGAGTTGAGCGGTCAAGGGGAAACCCGCGAAGCGGCGCGACGCGCCCTTGACCGCTCAACTCCTCTCTGGCGCCCTGCTTGGCAAGGGTTTCAGGGGGAGTTCTGCCCAGCGCGGGCGGGCACTCCCTCACACACAACCAAACCAGCTCGTGTCATCCCGGACGGATGCCCGGACGCGAAGCGATCCGGGTGGAGATCCGGGACCTACCCGCCATTCCAGCTGGTCTCACGGGTAGGTCCCGGATCTACGCCCCGCCTGTGCGGGGCATCCGTCCGGGATGACAGCAATTAATGGATTGAATTTGAATGATTTAGAGTCACACGGCGACCAGCCCTAAACCGCCCGCACCTCACCCCCAACAACCTCAACCCCAACCCCCGTCAGCCCATAGCCCGCAGCCGGGCCACCGACACAAACCCCGTCCGTCGCGCCAAAGCTCGCCCCGTGCACCGGGCAGACGATAAACTGACCCTCATGCAGCATCACCTTGCCGCCGGGCAGGTGGAGCGGGCGCTGGGCGTGGGGGCAGGTGTTGAGGAAGGCGGTGACGGCCTGGCCGCGGCGGACGAGGATGACGGCGCCGTCATTCCAGGTGGAGGCGCGGGCGCCGGGGTCGGGCAGGTCGTCGAGGTGGCCAAGCACCGTTCCCGCTTTGGGCAAGCTGGTCATGGATTGAGGCCGGCCGGCGGGTTGAACACCCATTTATAGGGCGCGGCCTCGACCGACTGGAACAAGCCGGCGATGGCATAGGGATCCTTGGCCAGCCAGGCGTCGAGCGCGGCGCGGCTCTCCATCTCGACGATCAGGAGCGAGCCGGCGGGCTTGTCGTCACTGCCGAGCCAGGGGCCGGCAGCCTTGATGGCGCTGCCGGCGGCGGTGAGCCAGTCGAGATGGGCCGGACGGTTGGCGAGGCGGATATCGAGGGCGCCGGGCTTGTCGGTGGCGTGGACCATGAAAAGCATCAGGCGGATTCCAGCGTGAAGGGGCGGGCGAGCAGGGCTTCGATGGCGTCCTCGACGCTGGTGCGGCCGGCGAGAATATCGTCGACGGCTTCGCAGATCGGCATCTCGACACCCTGTCGTTTCGCCAGCGCAACGACGGCCGGCGCGCTGGCCACGCCTTCGGTGACCGAGCGGCGGCTGCCGAGAATATCGTCCAGATGCACGCCGCGCCCCAGCGCCAGACCGCAGGACATATTGCGCGATTGCGGCGAGGAACAGGTCAGCACCAGATCGCCCAGCCCGCACAGGCCGGCCAGGGTTTCACGCCTGGCGCCGAGCGCCAGGGCCAGCCGTGTCATCTCGGCGAAACCGCGCGCAATCAGCGCCGCATGGGCTGATTTGCCCAGGCCGCGTCCCTCGACAATGCCGCAGCCGATCGCCAGCACATTCTTCACCGCGCCGCCGATTTCCGCGCCGATCAGATCAGTCGCCAGATAGGGCCGGAAGCGCGGCGTGCCGAGCGCCTCGATCAGGGCGGTGCCGATCGCCTCATCCTTGCAGGCCAGGGTCACCGCTGTGGGCAGGCCCTGCGCGGTATCAATGGCAAAGCTCGGCCCCGACAGCACCGCCGGGATGGCGGAGGGGATGGTCTCGCCCAGCACCTGGGTCATCATCGACAGGCTCGATTGCTCGATACCCTTGGCGCACAGGATGATCGGCAGGCCGCGCCTGGCGAAGGGGGCGAATTTTTCCAGCGTGCCGCGCAAATGCTGCGCCGGCGCCACCGCCAGAACCGCATCGCAGACATCGAGATCAGCCATCGCCGTCACGGCCTCGATATTCGGCTCCAGCGCCACATCGGGCAGGAAGATCGTGTTCTCGTGCTTGTTGTTGATCACATCGGCGACGTCCTGCTCGAAGGACCAGATCAATACATCGCGGCCGGCCTTGGCCGCCGTCTGCGCCAGCGCCGTGCCCCAGGCACCGGCCCCGATCACGCCAATCGTCTGAAAATCTGTCACGCCTTTGGTCCTTTTCGTCCCGAACCGATCACGGGATCCAATCTGGCCGAGACCGCGTCCAAAGGCCAGCGCGCCCGCGCCGGCGCATCGAGCCCGTCCGTCTCGCCGCGCACCAGATGCTCCAGACCGGCCAGCGCGATCATCGCCGCATTGTCGGTGCACCAGCGCATTGGCGGCGCGATCAGCCGGAAACCTTCCTCGCGCGCCGCTGTCTCAAGCATGGTGCGCACGGTCTGATTGGCAGCGACACCCCCGGCGACAACAAAGGGCAATGGACGCCCCACCAGCGGATGATCAGAGGCAAACTCGCGCATCGCCCGGCGTGACCTCGTGGCCAGGGTGCGCGCAATGGCCGTTTGCACTGATGCAGCCAGGTCGGCGCGCTCCTGGTCGCCCGGATTTTCGAACCCGTCCCAGATCTGACGCGCCGCCGTTTTCAGCCCGGCAAAGGAAAAATCACAACCGGGACGGCCCTTTAGCGGGTTGGGCAGGTCAAAGCGTTTCGCATTGCCCGTGGCCGCACAGCGCTCCAGCGCCGGCCCACCGGGAAAACCGAGCCCCATCACCTTGGCGGTCTTGTCGAACGCCTCGCCGGCGGCATCATCCAGGGTCGATCCCAGACGCCGGTAAATCCCGAAATCTTCCACACAAATCAATTGCGTATGCCCGCCGGAGACGAGCAGGAGCAGATAGGGAAAATCCAGCTGCTCGCTCAGCCGCGGCGACAGCGCATGCCCCTCGAGATGATTGACCGCAATCAAGGGCTTGCCCGATCCCAGCGCCAGCCCCTTGGCCGTCATCAGCGCCGCCATAACCCCGCCGATCAGGCCCGGTCCGGAGGTGGCGGCAATACCGTCAATTTCGGCCAGGGTGAGCCCGGCCTGCTGCAAGGCCTGCTCCGCCAGCCCTGACATGGCTTCCGCATGCGCCCGCGCGGCAATCTCCGGCACGACGCCGCCAAAGGGGGCGTGGGCCTCGGTCTGGGCCAGGATGAGATCGGAGAGAACCTCGATCTCACCTGTGGCCGATCGGCGCAGCACCGCCGCTGCGGTCTCGTCACAGCTCGATTCGAGCCCGAGCACGGTCAGTGTGCCGTCTTGCGCTAAAGGGGATGGCGAGGCTAAGTCCATGTCTGTTCGATAACCTTACCGCCGGGATCCCGCAACGTGCCGCTACCGTCCAAACCCATGCCCATCGCCACCCGGCGCTCGCCGCTCGCTCTTGTCCAGGCCCGCGATGTCCAGGCCAGGCTCGCTCGCCTGCATGGCATCGAGGATGAGCAGCGCGATATCGTGTTTCCGATTCTCGGCCTGGTCAGCACTGGGGACCAGATCCAGGACCGCGCCCTGATCGAGGCCGGCGGCAAGGGCCTGTTCACCAAGGAAATCGACGAGGCGCTGTTCGAGCGCCGCGCCGCCTTTGCCGTGCACTCGATGAAGGATGTCCAGACCGAATTGCCCGACGGGCTTGTGCTCGGCGCCATTCTTGAGCGCGAGGATCCGCGCGACATGCTGCTGGCGCGCGGCGGCGAGACGCGTCTGGCCGACCTGCCAGAAGGCGTGGTGATCGGCACCGCCAGCCTGCGGCGCCAGGCCCAGGCCCTGTACAAGCGGCCCGACCTGAAAGTCGTGGTGCTGCGCGGCAATGTCGATACCCGTCTCGGGCGGCTGGCATCGGGTGAGGTCTATGCCACTTTCCTCGCCCGCGCCGGACTCAACCGGCTCGGCCGCGACGAGGCCAAGGCTGAACCGCTGGCCCTGTCGGAAATGCTCCCGGCCGCGGCCCAGGGCGCTGTCGGCGTGGCGATTCGCAATGATGATGACCGCGCACGCGAACTGTTGATGGCACTCAACCACCCCGCAACCGAGCTGGCAGTGCTGGCCGAACGCGCCTTCCTGGCAAGGCTTGATGGCTCCTGCCGCACCCCCATCGCAGCCCATGTGCATATCGAATCAATGGACTTCACCGGCGAAGTTTTGACTCCTGATGGCCAGCTCCGTTGGCGGGAACAGATGCGATTCGACATGAAGACAGCCACCAGAAACAGCGCAATCGCCGCAGGCCAGACATTGGGCCAGACGGTCAGGGATGCGGCCGGCGACAACCTCGCGGCCGTTCTTGCCGGCGCATGACGGTTCTGGTCACACGTGGCTGGCCCGGCGCTGAACGCACCGCAAAGGGGCTGCGCGAGCGCGGCATCGACCCGATCATCGCGCCGGTGCTTGATATCAATTTCCGCGCCCGCATCGATGTTGACCTCACCGACGTCCAGGCGCTCGTCTTCACCAGCGGCAATGGCGTCCGCGCCTGGGGTCCCAGGAGGCCGGAGCGCGACCTGCCGGTCTTCGCCGTGGGCGGCAACACCGCCTCGGATGCCCGCAAGGCCGGCTTCCGCAAGGTCTTTTCCGCCGATGGCGATGTGAAGGATCTGGCGGCACTCATCAAACGCAAGCTGAAGCCGGAGCAGGGCGCCATACTGCATGTGCGCGGCATCCAGATCGCGGGCAATCTGTCCGGTGAGCTGAAAGCGGCGGGCTTCAGGGTGCGCGAAGCGATCGGCTATGGCGCGGTCGCGGTCGACGCCCTGCGCGAGGACGCCATCGCGGCGATCTTGTGCGGCGCGCAGGTCCAGGTTCTCATTCATTCGGCCCGCGGGGCAAAAACCTTTCTCGACCTGGCGCGAAAATTCGGACTGCAGCCCTGGCTGAAATCGGTCACCGCCTACGGCATCAGCGCCAATGCCTTGAAGCCGCTGGAAAACGCGGGCTTTGCCGATCTGGTGCCAGCGCCGCAACCCAATGAGGAGGCCCTGCTCGATCTGCTGGTTCATCCCATGGAACTGGCGCCGCTGGGCAACGCATCATAAGGTGCCAGAAACCTAGCTGAATCGCGTGCAGAGATGGCCGATCCCAACCCAAATCCAGATCCCGAACCGGTTGATGCCGAGTTTGAACCCGCCAGCGATTTGCCTGAAGCGGACAACGCACGCGGCGGGCGCAAGGGCGTCGGCGGCGCGACAGTGTTTATCCTCTTTCTGCTCGCGACATTGGCAGGCGGTGGCCTCGGCCTTGCCGGCGCGCGCTATTTCCCGGCCGAAAATCCGGACGACACCGGCGCAGCCCATGAACGCGCGGCGCTGGTCGAGTCGATCACCACGCTGGAAACGCGCCTGGCTTCACTGGAGAGCGCCACGCCCGCGCTGACGGCACAGGAGGCCCTGGCCGAACCCGTTGCCGCAATCACGGCCCGGCTCGACGCGCTCGAATCGGCTCCGGCCGCAGCGGGCCCTGCGCCAGACCTGAGCGCGATCGAGGCCCGTCTCGCTGCACTCGAGACCGCGACACCCTCCGATAACAGCGCCGCACTCGATGCCTGGACTACCCGGCTTGAGGCGATCGAAACCGAACTCGCAGCGATCGGCACGCTCGCCCGGGAGGCCAGTGACGCCGCCACGTCGGGAGCCCAGGCCACGACCGATCCACTGGTGCTGCAAAACCTCTCCGAACGGATCGCGGCCCTGGAAACAGCCCAGGACCTCGCCGCCACGCCCGGCGAGCCGGGCGTTGACCCACAGACCGCCATTCTCGCCACGCGGATCGAGCAGCTTGAAACCGCGCTCGCCGAGACCCGCACACTGGCGGAAACGGCACGTTCGACCGCCGAGGCGGCCGCAACCTCTGCAGCGATCCCCGCAACCGATACCGGCCAGGCCTCGCGCCAGCTCGCCGCCCGTGCCCTGGCTCTGAGCGCCCTGCGCGATATCGCCGGCACGCATGAAGGCTTCGAGGCCGAACGCGCCGCCCTGGCCCGGCTGTGGCGCGGCAATGCCGATCTTGAGGCGATGGCCAGCTATGCCCGCGCCGGCGTGCCGACCCTGGAAGACCTGACCGCCGATTATCCCGGCGATGCGATCCGCGACGCCGCTGGACCGGGACGCATATTCTTCGGCCTGATCGAAGTGCGCCAGGCCAGCCCGGGCAGTAACGAGACCGGCGCGATGGCCATTACCGCCCTTGCCGAGGACCGTCTCGCCCAGCGCGACCTTGAAGGCGCCGTGGCCCTGACCGAGCGGCTCGACGAGACCGCACTGCCGGCCGCGCGGGACTGGCTGATCGGGGCCCAGGCCCGGCTCGACCTCGACCGCCGCCTGGTCTCCCTGCGTCAGGCCCTGACCGATGCGGCCGCTGCCCAAGGGGAGGATCCGTCATGATTCGCCTGATCATTGCCGTCATCGTCGCGCTGCTGACCGCCGCGCTGGGCGCCTTCCTGGCGCTCAATCCGGGTCATGCCAGTTTCGAGTTCCTCGGCACGCAGATGGAGATGCCCTTCGTCGTCGCCGCCGGCGCGATCATCTTCTTCTCCTTCGTCATGCTGGTGCTGTGGTGGGGCATCTACATGTTGTGGACCTCGCCGGACAAGGTGAAGACCTTCCTGTCACGCCGCCGCCGCGATCAAGGCTATGACGCCCTCGAACGCGCCCTGATCGCCTCGGCTGCCGGTGATGGCGAAGCCGCGGTCCGCCAGGCCGCCCGTGCCGATGCCCTGCTCGACCGGCCGGCCCTGTCGCGCCTGCTGGCCGCCCGCG
This sequence comes from Maricaulis sp., assembly GCF_048270265.1. GTDB lineage: Bacteria > Pseudomonadota > Alphaproteobacteria > Caulobacterales > Maricaulaceae > Maricaulis. The sequence continues at coordinate 9,400 of NZ_JBLWTD010000035.1, forward strand.
CCGCCGAGGCTGCCGGCAGTCCGGAACGCGCCGAAACCCATTATGAAGCGCTGCTCGAGGACCCGCGCACCCGCGTCGTTGCCCGCCGCGGCCTGACACAGCTGGCGCATGATCGCGGCGATCTGGAAGCGACCGCCGAACATGCCGCCGACGCCTTCGACAAGGCCAAGGGCGCGCGCTGGGCCTTCGAGGCGCTGTTCGATGCCCAGGTGGCCCAGGGCCGTTGGGATGCGGCTCTGGAGACGCTCGGCGAGGGCGACCGGCGGAAGCATATCGCGCCCAACCTGTCCAAACGCCGGCGCGCCGTCCTGCTGACCGCCTCGGCACTGGCCTGTGAAGCGACGGACGCCGATCGCGCCCGCGACCTGGCCGAAGCCGCCTGCCGCGCAGCGCCGGGCTTTGCGCCTGCCGCCAATCTCGCCTCGCGACTGCTGAACGCCGCGCGCAAATACAAGAAGGCATCCGATGTGCTTGAGGCCTGCTGGGCGCTGGCGCCCCATCCCGCCATCGCCCGAGCCTATCGCGACCTGCGCAAGTCGGACACCAAGGCCAAGCGCCTCGAACGTCTCAAGGGGCTGGCGGCGCTGCAGCCGGAGCATCGCGAAAGCAAGCTGGTGCTGATCGATGTCGCGCTGGAAGACAATGACGCGGCCACGGCGCGCACGCTGATCACGCCGCTGATCGCTGACGGCACCCCCAGCTCGCGCCTGTGCGCCCTGGCCGCGCGCCTAGCCCGGCTTGAGGGCGAGGACGAGCAGGCCCGCCGCTGGATGGCCCGTGCCGCCCACGCCTCGACCGAGGCCGACTGGTCGGACATGGACCCGGACGGCCATGCCTTCCCCTATACCGCCGATGACTGGAAGCGGATGGTCTATATCTATGGCGATGAAGGCCGGCTGATCCATCCACGCTATGAGCGTTACGAGCGCAATGCCGAGGCCGTGCCCGAAACGGCACTGCTGGAGGCTCCGAACAAGCGCGGTGCGGCTGGCACTCCGAAATCCGCGCCAGCCTATTTCGAGGCCCCGCGCCCGCCGGACGATCCCGGGGTGGGTGATGATGACGAGGATTCGGGGCGGGCCGCGTGACGGTGCCCAAACCCTTCCTGCTTGCCGTGGTCGGCGGCTCGGCCTCGGGCAAGACCCGCCTCGCCCACGCCCTGGCGGATCATTTCTCCAGCCATGACGCCTATGTCATCCCGGAAGATGATTACTATGTCGACGCCGGCAATCAGCCCGGCTTTTCGGCATCAGACTTCAATTTCGACGAGCCCGCCGCCAAGGACCATGCCCTTCTGGCCAGCCATCTGGCCGCGCTGCGCCAGGGCCAGCCGGTCGAGGCGCCGCAATATGATTTCACCACCCATTGCCGCTGTGACACCACGGTCGCGCGCGTCCCGGCTGCCGTCATGATCGTCGAGGGGCTGCATCTGCTCGCCAGTCCGGAACTGGCCGCCCAGTTCGATCTCAGCATTTTCGTCGATGCCTGTGACACCACCCGCCTGAGCCGGCGGATCCAGCGCGATGTCGCCGAGCGCGGACGCACCGAGGCCTTCGCCCGACAACAATTCGAGCAGATCGTCCGCCCGATGCACGAACTGTATGTCGAGCCCCAGCGCGAGACGGCGGACCTTGTGGTGGAGAATATGGGAGCGCCGGATTTCGACGCGCTGGCCCGGCCCGTCGTGGATCGCGTCAGCCTGCCGCCGCGACCGCCCCTGAAGCCCTGATCCGGCCGAAACAAGCCATGCGCAGGCCACGCTGACGAAGGGCTTGCCCGCTTGCCCGTTCGAAGCTAGTTTCCGCCGCCTCCTGCCAGACAACCGGCCGGACGCCACAGGGTAAGCCGCATTAGCTCAGCTGGTAGAGCAACGCATTCGTAATGCGTAGGTCGGGTGTTCGAGTCACCCATGCGGCACCATTTCCTTTCGTCACAGAGTCCCAGAAGACTTCCTGCCGATCCACAACCCACTGAAAAAATGATTTTTTTCTGGGATTCCGCTTGAAGTTTGTCCCACGACGCTCCATGTCGCATCGCACAATCCCACATTTTTGTTGGTATTGGTGTTGGTGTTTTGAGACCGGAGACGGCATGCTGCTGAACGATTTAAAGATCAAGAACCTGTCCTCAACAGGGTTTGCCAAAAAACATCGCGATGGCGGCGGCCTGTACCTGCTCGTTACAAAGGCCGGCGGCAAACTCTGGCAGAAGGCCTATCGATATCATGGCAAGCAAAGGACGATCTCGTTCGGTCCATATCCGACCGTCAGCCTGAAAGAGGCTCGCGAACTTCGCGAGGAAGTGAAAAGGGAACTAGCGAACGGCGATGACCCGGCGGCGCTGAAGCGTGAACGCAAGCGGCAGGCAGAAGAGACACAGCATTCCTCGTTCGAGGTTGTCGCGAATGAGTTCATTGACAAACGCATCCTCGATGGCCGGAAGCCACCGACTGTTTCAAAATACCGCTGGACGCTCGAGGCGACCGGCGCCGAATTTCGGAAGACGCCAGTTGCCAAGATAACCGCCCGAAGCGCCCACTTGGCCGTCGAAGTCCACACCCGCAAGCAGACTTTCGACAAGGCGCGGCGGACTGCCCGGTTCATTATTGACGTATTGAACTACGCTGTCGCGACCGGCAGGGTCGAAAATAATGTCGCGGTAGAGATTCCGAAGGCCATTCCGACGAATGGTCCAGAACACCACCCGGGGATCACCGCACCAGATGAGGTCGGTCAATTGATCTTCGACTGTAGGCGATACTCGGGACAGGCCGTGACACGCTACGGACTTGAAATGTGCGCTTTGACATTTCTGCGGCCCGGGGAATTGCGATTTGCAAGATGGGAAGAGATCGACCTTCAGAATGCCCGGTGGGCGCTTCCCGCGGACCGTATGAAGAAGAAGCGACCCCACGTGGTCCCACTCTCGCGACAGGCATTGATATTGATTGAAAAGCTCAAGCTGCTGAACCCTGAATCACCATGGGTGTTCCGATCAGCCTTCAAGGAAGTGCCGCTCTGCGAGAACACGCTAAACCAAGCCCTTTGGAGACTTGGCTATAAGGACCGCCATACATCACACGGATTCAGAACAACGGCATCCACCATACTCAACAACGCCCATTTCGCACCAGATTGGATTGAAGCCCAGTTGGCACACGTCGAAGGCAACTCAGTCCGAGCCGCCTACAATGCGGCCGATTACCTTCGGGATCGAACCGAGATGATGCAGTGGTACGCCGACAAGCTGGATGCCCTGCATGATGAATACTGCACTAAGCAGTCCGCGCCCGAAGTCGCCGGACATCAGGCATAGGCCACCTGACTAAGCGGCGACGGGACGCAATTTCGATTCAATATACCCGTTGACATCAACTAGGCGGTACCGGACGGACCGGACCCCATATTCAACACATTGTGGAAAATCGGCGTCGCTGGCCCGGAGGCGGTAGAACGTGCTGCGGGAGATTCGGCAGGTTTCACAGAATTCGGCGGTCGTGATTAGTATTCGTTCGGTCATGGGCGTTGTCTCAGGGAATTGATGGTATGCAGTCATCATAGGACAAACCGCCCTCATTTCGCTGCAAGTCGCCGAAATTGCTTCGGCACCACGAATTTTGATTGCAATGATCAAGCTTATCAGCGGCTTGCGATTTTCGAAGCAACTGCATTTTCTTACGATTTATTTGCGAAAACCGTGAAGATGCGTCATCTGTAGCCATAAGTAGTTCTGTAACCACGGAGAACTACTATGTTACTTGCTATAAATGACGTCGCTTGCACTACTACGCTGAGCAAGTCCTCTATTCGCCGTTCTGTGCGTAATGGAACTTTCCCGGCCCCAGTTCGACTGCTTGAGAAGCGGTTGGCGTGGCACGACCACGAGGTCGAGGACTGGATACTCGCCCGCCCGCCTGAATCTGCCCGACATTGCGGCGCTGGGGTGCCGGCATGACCCATATTCTCAACACGAATGCGTCAACGGTCCAATCCGGCATCCTCCAGTCCAACTGCGGAGCATGGCTTCCCACGCAGTCGGATCAGCTGCCCTACAACCGGGACCTCTTCCAAAGCTGTCATTGGACGAGTGAACACTTTGCCGAAATGGGTTGGCCAGACCATGGGATCATGGTCACGCTAGGGCTCGCACCTGCCGGCGGCATCGAAAGAGTTTCGCGCTTCAACGCATTTGCGGGACACGCCATCGGAAAGACCTGTCGTCTCGTGAAGCATATCTACAACGAGACTGTGCATTCCAAGCACGCATACAAACGTGGCGAGCAATCAACCCCTTGCCTTATTGTTCCCGAAAAGCGCTCCAAATCCACTGGACGTGAGATTCCAATGCATATCCATGCCATCTTCTCGACTGATGACTCGGATGAAATCCTTCGATTTCAGGCAAACGAAGGCCGGTTCCGTAGCAAGCTTGCGAATGCATTGTCCAACCGGTCTGGCGCTCAGGCCACCCACCGGCATCTGGCTATAGACATCCAGACGGTCCGCCCTGCCGAGGTCTCCAACACGGTTCGGTATTGCACGAAGTTTGCGTTCGAAATGCTTGGCGAAACCTGCGGGACACTGCCGGACGGCACGGCCCTGACCTAGACACACCCCGGTCGGGACGACGTTGGTCCGACCTGCAGTCAACTTGCTTGCTGAATGTACGTAACGACATGCACAACTCGTTGAACTAAGTATTTGGTAAAATCAATGCACACAATCAACTTATGTGCAAATAGTATTCTATTAATTTGTTATAGCATTACTTCTTCTATTGATGTAACAAATTAACACTGACGCCGCCAAAATCATGTAAAGTAATATTGTTTCAAACATCTAATATAATACGGTGATAGTGGACGACAATAATAGTGTTGATATTGATGAAAAGATGCCGATGTATTTGTTTAATTTTTTGATGACATTGTACGTTCACTGGTAATATTCAACGCCATCAGTGGCCATCTATTCATCGTTTCGAACAAGAATATCGACGAAATTGTCCACACATTTCCAATCAATAATCTGAAAAATAGTCGCCGATAACGAGGGCGATTTAGCAGCCAGGTTACCTGCGATATTGATTGGTCGGTCCAAAAATTTCGCAAGAAATTGAGCGATCCAGTCATGAGCGTTTCACTCATCAAATTGCTTCAATCCTGAAGGGGCCCCGTGACGAGCCCAGTTTTCGGTTCGAGTAAGCTTCATCTGCGGCGCAAGTTCTCGCCCGCTGTCGGGGCGGATCGAAGATGGTTGTGGCGGATCGAGGCAAGCCCTTGCCAAGCTAGACACGGCAGGCTTCCCCAACCCAGCCCTGGTCGCCGCAGGCCTCTACCAATACCAGTGTGGCGTCGGGAATATGATGGACCGGAACGCAATTCGAACGCCGCACCGGCTGGGGGCGAAACGGTCTGACAGGTAGGGCCAAGCCCGGCGGCATCATGATCGGCGCCGCGCTTGCTTCGCACCACGGGACAATGTAACTGCGGATATGGTCTATCTTCGGGCAATCATAGCGGCACTCTTTCTCGTGGCATTCGCGAGTGAAGCGGGTGTGGCCGCGACGCCAAATCTGGACCACCATGAAATCGTTTCCCTCGACAGGGACGATGAGCCGCAATCCGACCATGGTCAGCATGCCCTCCATGCCTGCGGCGCCTGCCACCATGCTGTTGATCTTCGCCTTGGAGCGATTACGCCTCCAGCCGAACGTCACTTGGGTGCCCATCCGGCCTATTCTGACCGTGCGCCGCGATCCGCGACCGAACCGCCCTACCAGCCACCGATTTGAATTTCAGTCTGAACAACCCGTCCAGCTGAAACCAACAATCGGAATCCAATTTTATGAATACAATCAGTGACGTCTGGCCAATTTGGCTGGGTCGGAGCACCGTGGCTGCGATTATGCTTGCCGCGATCTCCATTGAATCTGCTGGAGCGCAAGACGCTGCAGCAACGCATATCAACCTGTCCCAAACGCTGCGACTTGCGTTAGACAACAACCCGATAATCGAAGCCGCGAACGCCGAACTCCGGGCGATTGAAGCTGAAGCCCGACAGGTCGGCCTGTGGGATAATCCGACACTTAGTGCTGACTTTGAAGATTTCGGTGGTGATCGACGGGCAATCGGTGATGCCGACACGACGCTTTCGGTCAGGCAAACTATCCCGATGGGCGGAGATCGAGCGCGAGCCCGCGACGTAACCACAGCCTGGGCTCACGCGGCCCGAGCCGATCTGGCCCAGACACGTAGCGATCTTCTGGCAAGTACCGCACAGGCATATATTGCGACGTTTGCCGCTTCAGAGACCTACACTGTTCGCCTGGAATTATTGGAACTCGCCAATAGTTCATCAGCTGCCATTCTCGCCCGAGTTGAGGCAGGGCGGGCCTCGCCAATCGAGCGCAGTCGAGCGGAGATACTGGTAGGCTTGGCGACCATTGCCGCTCGGGACGCGGAGAATGCCCAACGACAGGCGCGCAACCGGCTCTACGCAATCTGGTCTGGTATCCCGGTCGACGTCGCTCTTGAATCGCCCTTGCAATCGCTCGATGTGATCAATTATCGCACGGCAGCGCCGGCTGACTGGATTTCCAATAATCCGGAGCTTGTGAGCTTGCGAGCGGTGACCCTCGCTCGAAGCCAGGAAATTCGACGAGAACGGGCCGAAGCAATTCCCGATCTAACCGTTGGCGCCGGCTGGCGTCGCTATGGTGGCACCGACGAATCGGCATTCATCGCGACGTTGGAAATGCCGATCCCGCTGCTCAATCGCAATCAGGGCGGCGTTGCCGCGGCGGCATCGCGTGAGAACGGTGCCCGTTTTGACGAAGACGCTTCTCGCCGCACGCTGATGGCCCGGTTCGCCGCTGCAGCGGGGCGACTGGAACGGGCACGAACCACATTCTCCCTGCTCGACGAGAACATCCTGCCCGCCACCCAAACAGCCCTGGAGGGCGCTCAATTTGCCTACCGGGAAGGGGCGCTTGATGTACTCAATTTGCTCGATATCCAGCGATCCTATTTTGACGCACGCATCAATCTGATTTCCGCACGCGCCGAACTCGCGAGTGCCGCCATCGAACTGGATGCGCTCGCCGGAACGCCGCAACTCAACCAATTGGCCGCGCCAAACTCCACGGAGGCAGCACAATGACACTGTTCAAAACCAATCTTCTAGCGGTAACGGTCAGCATGCTTGCTTTGGCCGCGTGCTCACCGGGCAATCAAGACAGAGATCAGCACTCAACCGGTGCCGCGCCACACTCAGACACTGATGGCGCCCAACATGAGGGCAACCTTGAAGACAACCATGCGGAGCCGGGCGGCCGTGGCGCAAACCCTGAGGTCCATCTCAGCGAAGATCAATTCAGTGCCCTGGGCATTACGGTTGAAGCGGTCACAACTGGTGCCGTCGATGGCGTTTTGGAACTACCCGGTGAAGTCGGGTTCGACCAAAACCATCTTGCCCACGTATCGCCTCGGGTTTCCGGTGTGGTTCAAAGCGTCAGTGTTGCGGAGGGCGACCGCGTCGAAGCCGGCGACATTCTCGCGATTCTGAACAGTCGCCCGCTCGCCGACGCGAAAGCCGCCTACCTGTCAGCACGGGCAAGATTGGACCTCGCTGAGAGTTCCTATCAACGTGAGGAACGCCTGTGGGAACGGCAAATCTCCGCAGAGCAGGATTTTCTCAACGCCCGGCAAGCGCTGGAAGAGGCGCGCATCGTTGTCAGAAGCGCAGGCCAACAGCTTGATGCCCTTGGGGTGGACGCGAGCACTCTGCCCCGGGTGAATGCTACGACGAACCTCTCTTTGACACGATACGAACTGGCGGCCCCAATCGCTGGAACAATCATTGAGCGGCACGCCGTGCTCGGGGAAGTGCTGGAAGAAGGCGGGCAACCGCCTGCCTTCATCATCGCGAATACCAGCTCAGTCTGGGTTGATGCAGCGATCTACGGTGGGGATTTGGGGCGGTTACGGGCCGGTGCTGCGGTTTCCATTGATCCAGGTGATGGCGTGGCCCCGATTGAATCCACCATCGATTTCGTAAGCCCGCAAATTGGTGAGCGAACGCGAACCGGCAGAGCCCGCGTCGTAATCGCTAACGCTGGCGACCGGCTTCGCCCAGGCATGTTCGTGACCGTGTTCGCAGTGGCTTCCGACGCGGTTTCGGTGGTCCGAGTGCCAGTTTCGGCCTTGCAGACCATTGACGGTCGATCCGTGGTTTTTGTCCGCAGCGATGACGGCTTTGAGGTCAGAAGCGTTCAACTTGGCCGCCGCTCTGAACAGTTCGCCGAAATCCTGTCGGGTGTTTCGCCCAGCGAATTGATCGCCATCACGGGGACATTTTCGTTGAAAGCAGAATTGCAGAAAGGGGAGTTCGACGATGGACACGCACACTAAAGAAACCCAACCGGCCAGCGGCTTGACGACCCTTCTGCACCGCATTGCGGGCGGACGGCTTCTTGCGGCGCTCACTTTTGCACTCGTCCTGATCGGCGGCATCATTACCTTTCGGTCGATGCCCGTCGATGCCTTTCCCGATGTGACGCCGACGCTCGTTCAAGTGTTTACCGAAACCGAGGGGCTCGCGCCTGAAGAGGTCGAGCGATACGTCACCTTTCCCATCGAAACATCAATGAACGGCCTGCCTCGTCTACGTGAAGTTCGCTCGACGTCGAATTTCGGATTGTCGGTGGTCAATATCTATTTTGAAGACGGGGCCGATATCTACTGGGCACGCCAGCTCGTCGGAGAGCGCCTGCAACAAGCGCGTGAAGAGATACCGCAAGGCTTCGGCGATCCAGGCATGGGTCCGATTACGACCGGGCTTGGTCAAATTCTCTTCTATTTCCTGGAAACCGACGATGAGACGCTTGACGGCATACAGCTGAGAACCCTGCAAGACTGGCAGATCAAGCTCAACCTTCAGACGGTCCGCGGCGTGACCGAAGTTTTGTCCCTTGGCGGCTTCGAGCAGCAATATCAGATCAATGTCAGGCCGGAGGCCCTGTTGAGATACGGGCTTGCGATTGAAGAGATCGTCACTGCCGTCGAAAACAATAATGCCAATGCAGGCGCTCAGTTTCTCGTTGAGAATGGCGAGCAATACACCGTCCGGGCGGTGGGCCTGGCCCAGGGCATTCATGATTTGTCCGAGATCATCGTCAAGGTTGAAGATGGCGTTCCGGTCCGGGTGAGTGACATCGCATCCATTGAACTTGGTGGAGCTCCCCGGCAGGGCATGGCAACGATGAATGGGCAAGGCGAAGTGGTCGCCGGGCTCGTGCTCAAACTACTCGGGGCAAACACCAATGAGGTGATCGCGAGCGTGCATGAACGGCTGGAGCGGATCAATGAATCGCTGCCGCCCGGTGTCACGGCCGTGCCTTACTACGACCAGTCGGAACTCGTCGAGGCTGCGGTTGGGACTGTGACCACGGCGCTGTGGCAAGGCGCACTGCTCGTCGCGGCGATCTTGTTCTTCTTCCTTCGGGGATGGCGACCAAGTCTCATCGTCGTGGCTTCCATCCCATTCTCTGTCGGTTTTGCACTTCTGGCCATGCAGGCCTTCGGTGTCTCTGCCAACCTTATGTCGCTGGGTGGAATCGCAATCGCCATCGGGATGATGGTGGATGGTGCCGTTGTCATCGTGGAAAACGTCAACCGTATCTTGAGTTCAACGGATGACAAGGCCGACAAACGAACACTCATCGCCAAGGCGTGTGCTGAAGTTCTTCAGCCGCTTATCTTTGCAATCCTGATCGTCGTGATCGTGTTTGTGCCAATTTTGACGCTGCAAGGCGTGGAAGGAAAAACCTTCAGGCCGCTGGCCTTCGCGGTGGTCTTTGCGATGGCGGGCTCGCTTGTTTTTGCGGTTCTTCTGGCCCCGGCTGCCTCGATGGCCGGGCTCAAATTGGGTCGAAGCTCGGCAAACTCAGACGGGCCTGATTTCTACGAACGCTATTTTGCACCATTGATCCGATTTTTCGTTCACAAGCGATGGGCTGCGCTCACGCTGGCGGGTGTCATGCTGCTCGTGGGCGGGGCGATCTTCCCTCGATTGGGTTCAGAGTTCACACCGCGAATGAATGAGGGCGACCTGCTGGTGCGCCTCACCATGGCGCCGTCGATCTCGTTGCCGGAGGCACGAGACACGGTCACGCGGTTCGAACAACAATTGCTCTCCAGCTTTCCGGAGGTAGAGCGAATTGTCACCCGAATTGGCCGCGGCGAGGTTGGTGCTCATGCCGACCCTGTCAATAGCGCTGAAGCCTTCGTGGCGCTGGCGCCTCGCGACCAATGGGTTTCGGCACGATCCCAGGATGAATTGCTCGCGATGATGAGTGAGAGTTTTGAGGCGTTCCCTGCTGCCCGGTTCAATTTCACGCAACCGATTGCTGCGGCAACCGATGAGTTGTTGACGGGCACGAAGGCAGACCTCGCGATCAAATTGTTCGGTGAGGATATGGCTGTCCTGGAGCAGTATGCGGCACAGATTGCGAATGTGATCCGCGATGTCCCGGGCGCGGCTGACGTCCAAACCGACCAGGTCACCGGCGCCCCGCAATTGCGGATTTCGGTAGACCGCGACGCAATCAGCCGATTTGGCCTGAATGTTGAGGATGTGCTGGCTGTCGTGCGAACCGCGATTGGTGGCTCGCAGGCCGGCCAGGTGTTCGAAGGCGTGCGGCGTTTCGACATCATCGTGCGATATCGCGAAGAAGATCGATTGAGCGCAGAGCGGATCAGCCGGATCGTCCTCAATGGCCCCGGCGATGTGACAATTCCGCTCGGCCGGGTCGCGTTAGTGGAGCGGATCGAGGGGCCGCGTCAGATCACCCGTGAAAACGGCCAGCGCTACATCACCACCCAAACCAATGTGCGTGAGCGTGATATCGGGTCCTTCGTTGAAGACGGCCAACGGGCCGTGGCTGCCAATATCGAGCTTCCGCCAGGATACTTCATCGAGTGGGGCGGACAGTTCGAGCTTCAGCAACAAGCGAATGCCCGTTTCGCGGTTGTGATCCCGATCACACTCGGGGTCGTCTTCCTGCTGCTGCTGTTCAGCTTTGGCCGGTTGAAAAGTGCGCTTCTGATCATGGCGAACGTGCCACTGGCACTGGTCGGCGGCATCGCGGCTCTCTGGCTCACGGGTCAGAATTTGTCGGTACCCGCGACTGTAGGGTTCATCGCTCTGTTCGGCATCGCCCTCGGCAATGGCATGGTTCTAGTCTCATTCCTGGACCGTCTCGCCAAGGAACGGCTGGACATTGATGTGTTCTCGGTCGAGGCCGCCGTGCGCCGTGTTCAACCCGTGCTGATGACCGCGACCACGACAGGCCTCGGGCTCATGCCACTCATGTTCGCGTCCGGTATCGGTTCAGAGGTGCAGCGGCCACTTGCTGCCGTGGTGATCGGAGGCTTGGTGACGTCGACCGTGCTGACCCTGTTGGTGTTGCCAGCGGTCTACAAGTGGTTCGCACCCCACACCTTGAACAGCGATACCGATCATTTGTCGGCGTCGTAGCTAGCGAGCTTCGCAGCCCGGGCGTTTTGGCGCACTCTAGAAAATGCCCGGGTCTGTTCGCTCAACTATCCATGATTAAACCCAGCCGGGTTAGTAGGGACGGAGTACT
>NZ_JBLWTD010000036.1:0-6693 GCF_048270265.1 Maricaulis sp.
CCTCATCGATCGAGGTGCGGCCGGCGGTGTCGAGAATGACGACATCGAAGCCCTGAAGACGGCCGGCGCTCATGGCGCGCTTGGCGATGTCGACGGCTTTCTGGCCCGGCACGATGGGCAGGAAGGCGACGTCGATCTGGTTTGCCAGCTGTTGCAGCTGCTCCATCGCGGCCGGACGGCGCGTATCGAGCGAGGCGAGCAGGACTTTCTTCTTGTGCTGTTCGGTAATGCGCTTGGCGAGCTTGGCCGCCGTGGTGGTTTTACCCGAGCCCTGCAGGCCGGCCATCAGGATGGCGATCGGTGGCTCACCCTCGAGATAGAGGCCTTCCGGCTCGCCTTCGCCGCCAAGCAGGTCAACGAGCGCGTCATGCACGATCTTGACGACTTGCTGGCCCGGCGCGACGGCGCGGATGACGTCTTCACCAACGGCGCGTTCGCGGATCTGCTTGATGACGGATTTGACGACCGGCAGGGCGACATCGGCTTCCAGCAGGGCAACGCGAATTTCGCGCAGGGCCGCATCGACATCCTTCTCCGAAAGCGCGCCGCGCCCGGTGAGCGTGTCGAATATACCGCCAAGCCTGTCTGTCAGTGAGTCGAACATGCGTTCGGGATCCTGCCTGTTTCCAACATTTCCGCGCCACAAGCGCAAAGCATCGCGACCCCGCTGAGCGAAAACTTCGCCGGGCGGGGATCTCGCCTGCCTCCCCCGGATCCCGGATAGCCGGGGCGGATGTGCAGGTAAGACAAGCGGTAAGGCTTGCGTGATAAGTGGCGGCGTTTACGCGCGGGCGGGCGCAGAGTCAAGCTGTGTGAAGGGCCGGCGCGTCTAGCGGTCGGCGCTTTCCGTACCGAAACCGGTGCTGGCCGTGATGACCGGAGCCGGCGCCGAGGGCGCAAAGTGCAATTGCGGGCGTGGGTCGGGACGGGTCAGCAGGGCACCGAACACCGAGGCCAGCATGATGCCGACGGTCAGCCACAGCATGGCTGATTTGACGAGTGTTGCGCTGCCACGCCCTGTCCTGGTCATCACGATCTCCGCCTCTTTGCGAGCGATGGAAGTCGAACCTGAGTCCGTTAATGAATGATAATGGCCTCAAATTGGCTGAAACTTTGGTCCGAAAAAGGCTCAAATTGGACGTATCGCCGTTTTTCTTGCCAAATCGCCTGCCCGTATCTAGCGCCGGCTTGCCGACCGGGCCGTGACCGCAATCACGCCGCGTCTGCCGGGCCCTTTGGAGCAAGGCGTCGCCACAGTTCCGGCCAGCGCAGGATGAACCACAGGCCGGTCCAGACATTGCCGAGGACAAAAATCGGCAGGATCCAGAACAGGGCCGGCAGCCAGCGCCGTTCGGTCGCCGCGATCACAAGGGCGCTGAGCGCGAAGCCGAAATAGAGATCACCGAGGGTGACGATGCCCCAGGGCTCACCGGTCAGCCAGTCACCGGCGCCACCGAAGTCCCCAGCCCTGACCGCCCAGATGATCAGGGCGGTCAGAACCAGCGTTGGGGTCAGCAAGAGAAGGCGGGGTAATGAGGGCAAACGACTTCTCCTGCTTCAGGACGCAGGGGATGTACGCAGCCGGTTCGGGACTGGATCACCGGAGGCCGGAAAAACTTCCGGTCCGATGCCTAGACCTTGGCAGGGGCCCGGAAGACGTCCTCGTCAAGTTCGCCTTCCCACTTGGCAACCGCGGTCGCCACGGCGGCGTCGCCGGTGACGTTCACGGCTGTGCGGGCCATGTCCATGATGCGGTCTACCGGCAGGATGAAGCCGACAATGATGGCAACATGTTCCGGTGAGACGTCGAAGGTCTGCAGCACGATGGCGAGCAGGAAGAGCGAAGCCGAGGGAATGCCGGCAGCCCCGATCGAGACGACGGCGGCGGTGATCGCGATCATGACGTAATTCATGAAGGTCAGGTCATAGCCGAAGGCCTGGGCCGTGAAGAGGGCCAGAATGCCGAGATAGAGGGCTGTGCCGTCCATATTGATGGTGGCGCCGAGCGGCAGGACCGAGCCGGCGACGGACTTCTTGATGCCGAGATTGTCTTCACAGGCCGCGATCGTCACCGGCAGGGTCGCCGAAGAGGATGCGGTGGAGTAGGCGACCGCGATCGGATCGGTCAGGCCGCGGAAGAAGCGGGCCAGCGGCAGGTTGAGGACGACACGGATCAGCACGCCATAGGTGATCAGGGCGTGGGTGATCAGGCCGAGATAGACGGCAACAATCAGGACCAGCACGGATTTGAGCGATTCCAGCCCCTGGCTGGCGGCGGTGTAGGAGACGAGGGCGAACACGCCATAGGGCGCCACTTCCATCACGTAATGCGTGATCTTGAGCACGACTTCGGAGGCCGAGTTGAACAGGTCGCCCACGGGCTTGCCGGCCTTGCCGGTCGCCAGAATCGCGACGCCGACGAAGATGGAGAAGAAGATGATCGCCAGCACATTGCCGTCCGCGAGGGCCGCGATCGGGTTGGTCGGGATGATTTCCAGCAGGCGGTCGACGATCGAGGGTGCCTCGGTCGAGACCGGCTCGGGCACGACATCATCGAGATTGGCGCCGACGCCCGGCCGGAAGATCGTTCCGAAGGTCAGCCCGATGATATTGGCGAACAGTGTGGTGACGAGATAGAGGCCGATCGTCTTCAGCCCCAGCGTGCCCAGCTTGGACGGCTTGCCCATCGCGATCACGCCGGAAACCAGCGTGGTGAAGATGAGCGGCACGATCAGCATCTGGATCAGGCGGATGAAGGCCGTCCCCACGGGGTGAACCCAGGTGGATATCCAGAGGGTTGCCTCGTCCTGTCCCATGACCTGCGAAGCGGCCAGCCCGAAGGCGACCCCTGCGGCCAGAGCAATGAGGACGCGCTGCCAGAGTTTGATCCCGAACCACCAACCCATGAATTTCCCCTCCACGACGCACTCGCGGGCGCGTCAAAATTGCCGTCACCGCACACTAGTGCCTGTAGCGGGCCGGTCAATTGTCAGAGGTAGAGGATGGTGGCGTCAGCGCCCGTCATGGCCTTGAGGGCCGCGCGGCTGATCAGTTGCGTTCGAAAACGAGCGTCAGCTTGGACAGGATGCGGTGGACCGAATAGATCAGCCCGGCACCGCCCAGCAAATTGGCCATGCCGGCCATGTCGCCGCTCAACAGCAATTGCCCGCTCGCCAGCAGCCCTGCCGACAGGGCCAGCGGCACGAGGAGACAGGTCCAGGACAGGTCAGCAAAATGGCGCGCACGTGAAATCGTGCGCGTCGAGAACCACGTCCGCCCACCGCGGAGCGCGTGGCTCTCCGGATTGGTGCGTTTGGGCAGGTGGTCGAGGGTATGATCAATCATGGACATAAGCTCATTATACGGAGCTTATTATGATTTGCAAGCCCTGTGGAAAACTCCCGAAAAGCGTACTGAACGTGGGCGTTTTCGGGAGTTTTCTCTAGTCTGGGCAAATGTGGCCAGTGTCTTAAAAAAGCCTAAACGACGCTTTCCGCGGCCAGAACCTGGGCGACGGCGTTAACCGTGGCAGCAATCCGGATCGCGGTCTGGATCTGCTGGCTGGTCAGCCCGTGCTTGCGCAGTTCGGCCTCATGGCTGTCGATGCACAGACCGCAACCATTCACCGCCGACACCGCCAGCGACCACAGTTCGAAATCGGCCTTGTCGACGCCGGGATTGGCCAGCACATTCATCCGCAGGCGCGCGGGCAGCGTGCCGTATTCCTTGTTCTTCGACAGGTGGATGAAGCGGTAATACACATTGTTCATCCCCATGATCGCGGCCGCGGCCTTGGCGGCCTCGATGGCGGCCGGCTCCATGTGCTGTGCCGCCTCGGTGCGGATGGCGCGCAGGGTCGAAGCCTCGCCGGTCGCACAGGCGCTCGCCAGGAAGACGCCCCATTTCTTCTGATCGTCCAGATCCGTCTCGCGCGCCAGGGAGGACAGGTTGAGCTTCAGATCCTTCGCGTAATCGGGCAGGGCATTTTTCAGGTCTTCAAGGGTCATCGGGGTCTCCATAGCGAATAAGTCTTAATTGCAACGTGTGGGCCGAAAAAACCCCGATGCCGCCGCTGGTCTTGTCGCGGCGGCACCGGGGCCTGGTTGCCGGCGCCCCGGGGGGAAAGGGCGCCGTCAGAACCGGATCAGAGCGTGTCGCCGCCAACCGGACGGTTGCAGGGGCAAAGCTCGTCCGTCTGCAACGCGTCGAGGACGCGCAGCGTGTCTTCCGGATTACGGCCGACATTGAGGTTGGTGACATAGACGTGCTGGATCACATTGTCGGGATCGACCACGAAGGTGGCGCGATAGGCGACGCCGGCGTCCGAGCGGATGCCGAGCGAGTCGATCAGCGAGCCCGTCGTATCGGCAAACTGCCACATTGGCAGCTTGTCGAGATCGGGATGTTCGCGGCGCCAGGCCAGCTTGCAGAACTCATTGTCGGACGAACCGCCCATCAGCACCGCATCGCGATCCTCGAAATCACCATTGAGCTTGGCGAAGGCGACGATTTCGGTCGGGCAGACGAAGGTGAAATCCTTGGGATAGAAGAAGATCACCTTCCATTTGCCGGCAAAGCTCTCCTGGGTGATGTTCTCGAAGGCGGACTCGCCGTGTTCCTCGTGTGCATTGAAACCCGGCTTCACGCCCGTGATTTCGAAATCCGGCAGTTTTTCGCCAATACCCAGCATATGTCTCTCCAGTTCAAACGGCCGGCAGGAAGCGCCGGCATCAGAATACAGGGGGCTTTTGCCCTTGACCGGAGAATAAAGCCAATGGATTGTTTTTTGGAAAGCCATAGGTAATATCAATACGTGTCCCAGCTTCCCACCCTGCGCCAGTTGCAATTCCTGCTCGCCCTGGCCGAGCATGGCAGTTTCTCCCGCGCCGCCGAGGCGGTGTTCGTGACGCAGCCGACGCTCAGCGCCGCGATCAAGGAGCTGGAGGCCAATCTCGGTGTCATCCTGGTCGAGCGTGGTGCGCGTGGCGCGATCCTGACGCCCGCCGGCGAAGCCGTGCTGACGCGGGCCCGGCGGGTGATGACCGAGGCAGAGGATCTGGTGATTGCCGCCCAGGCCGCCGGAGAGCCCCTGGCCGGCCCGTTCAAGCTCGGCGTGATTCCGACGATCGCGCCCTTCCTCCTGCCCCGCGTCCTGCCGACCATGCGGCGGCAATTTCCCAAGCTCGAACTCTATCTGCGCGAGGACCTGACCCAGCGCCTCTATGATGCCCTGCTCGAGCGCCGCCTCGACGCGGCCCTGGTCGCCCTGCCCTTCGAGGCCTCGATGATCGAGACGCATGTCCTCGGCGCCGATGAATTCCTGTTCTGCTGTGAGGCCTCACACCCGCTGGCGGCCAAGCCTGAGCTCAATGCGGCCGATCTGGCCGGTGAGCCGTTGCTCCTGCTCGAGGACGGGCATTGCCTGCGCGATCATGCGCTCGCTGCCTGTTCGGCGGGGGCCGTGCGCAGCGATTTTGCCGCTACAAGCCTGCATACGCTGGTGCAAATGGTCAAAGCCGGGCTGGGGGCGACATTGCTGCCCCGCATGGCCGTCGAGGCCGGCCTGGTTGACCGGATGGGGCTGGAGGTGAGACCGTTTGATCCGCCGGTTATCGGCCGCGAAATCGGCATTGCCTGGCGCAAGGGTTCGGCACGGGCCGAAGAGGCGCGGCAGCTGGGCGATGTGATTCGCAGCCTGCTGGTGCCGCCCCAACCGGTGTCGTGAACCCGTCAGCCGCTGTGAATCAGCGCCTTCAGCCGTGACGGCTCGAGCAATTCCAGCTTGTTGACCGGTCCCACCAGTTCGAAGCGGTAATCGCAATTGCGGACCCCGGAATCATGCGCCGTCATCAGGATGACGCGCCCCTGATATCCCGCTGAAGCCAGCATGGGCAGGGTTTCCTGGTATTCGTCATGCGGTGGAATCCGGCGGTCGAGGAAGACGAGATCATACTGTTCCGGGCGTGCCTCGATAAACGCCTGCACCGTCGTGTGACCATCAAATTCAAGTGAATCGTCAAAGCTGGTCGACAGCTCGCGCAACAACATCAATTCAATCGGGTCGTCATCAACGACGGCAATGCGCATGGAATCTCCGGGCGGCGACGGCGGGGGAGGCCACGGAGTGGACTGGGCCGCCACGACCGGCAATGCATAAATTATAGGCCGGGTTGTGCGCCCGGCCGCGACACTCTGTCCTGATGCCTGTCGGTGTGAAATCTGCCATTTCTGTACAAACAGAAAAAACAGAAAGCACTGGCCATGTATCTCTCGGCACCGATGCAGCGTTTCGTTCTCCACTGGGGAGAAATGGGAGCCCGCTGGGGCGTCAACCGCTCGATCGCGCAGATTCACGCCCTGCTTTACCTCGCCGACCGGCCGCTGCACGCCGAGGAGATCACTGAGACGCTCCATATCGCCCGCTCGAATGTCTCCAATTCCATCAAGGAACTCCAGACACTCGGCCTGATCAAGCGCGAGCACGCTCTTGGCGACCGGCGCGACCACTTCACCGCAACGCACGAGCCCTGGGACATGCTGCTGGCGATCGCCGACGCCCGCAAGCAACGCGAGATCGACCCGACCATCGCCATCCTGCGCGAGTGCGCCGCGATGGCCAGGGACGATCCCGATACGCCGAAAGCCGCGGCGGAGCGTCTGCAACACATGCAGGACTTCGTGACCAATCTCACC
>NZ_JBLWTD010000036.1:6703-20514 GCF_048270265.1 Maricaulis sp.
CCAACGCAAGCCGCAGGGCAGTCCAGTCGCAAAGGAAGCCTGTCATGATTTCCACCACACGCGTACACGCCACGCCAGCCTCCGACCCGGCCACGGGCCGGGTTCGCTGGGCCCCGCTGCAGTCGATCTGGACGCTGTCCATGGTCGTCATCGGCCTGGCCGGTGCGGCCCTGACCTTGTCCTGGGAAAACCTCGCCGTCTTTCTGGTGACCACGGCGGTCACCATCGGGCTTGGCCATTCGATCGGCATGCACCGCCTGCTGATCCACCGCAGCTTCGCCTGCCCGAAATGGCTGGAATATGTGGTGGTCTATCTCGGTGTCCTGGTCGGCATGGCCGGACCGATCGGCATGATCCGCATTCATGACATGCGCGACTGGGCACAACGCCAGGCCGCCTGTCATGACTATTTCGCCCACCGCCGGCCTTTCCTCGCCGATGCGTGGTGGCAGATGCACTGCAAGCTGCAGCTGCGTCATCCGCCGCGCGTCTGGATTGAGGCGGAAGTCAGGGAAGACCCCGTCTACCGTTTTCTGGAATCCAGCTGGATGTTGCAGCAATTGCCCTGGGCGATCCTGTTCTGGGCGCTTGGTGGCTGGGGCTGGGTCATCTGGGGTATCGCCCTGCGCATTGCGGTCTCACTGAGCGGCCATTGGCTGGTCGGCCATTTCGCTCACAGGCAAGGCCATCAGGGATGGCGGGTGCGCGGTGCCAGCGTGCAGGGATTCAACATCCCGCTGGCCGCCCTGATCACTTTTGGCGAGAGCTGGCATGCCAATCATCATGCCTTTCCCGGCTCGGCGAAACTCGGCCTTGAGCCCGGACAGGTCGATCCCGGCTGGATCCTTCTTCTGGTCTGGCGCCGCCTCGGGCTGGTCTGGGACCTGCGCACGCCGGAAAGCCTGCCGGCCCGCGACGAGCTGCAGCGACTCCCGGCCGACAGGCGGCGCGGCGGGTCATGCCCCGTCCTGGCGGCCTTGTGTCATGCTCACTGATCGGCCCCTCTATCAGCGCCTGCTCGGCGCCGGCTGGGACAGCCTGCCGCCGGTGACCCGGGCGCTGCATGCGCCCGACCCCGTAGCCTTGTTCGAGGGACGGGCCGATATCAGCCGCGGCTCGCACCCGCTGGCTCGCCTGGCCGCCGGCCTGTTGCGCCTGCCGCAGGCCGGTATCGGCGTTCCGGCCCGGATCAGGGTCAGCCGGGCCGGCGAGGGGGAATTGCTTGAGCGCTGGTATCAGGGACGCCGTTTTGCCACCGTGCAGGGCGAGCGCGCCGGCCTGCTTCATGAGCGCTTCGGGCCTTTGCGCCTGGGATTTCGCCTGACCGCCTCGCCGGAGGGCATTGATTTTCACCAGCAGCGCGTGGCGCTGTGGTCTATCCCCCTGCCCTCATGGCTGGCGCCGCGCGTGCAGGCGCGCGAGCGGTTTGAGCCGGGCGTGAACGGGGCGGAGGACGCACATCTGTTCGATGTGCGTCTCACCCTGCCGGGCATCGGTCTGGTGATTGCCTATCGCGGGCACTTGCTGCCCGTCAGCGCCTAGAAGAGTTCGAGGACCTGTTCTGGCGGGCGACCGATCATGGCGCGCTTGCCGTGGATCACGACGGGGCGTTCGATGAGTTTCGGGTGGGTCGACATCGCCTTGATAATCGCCGCCTCATCCTCGATCGCCTTCAGGCTGAGATCGCGATAATCGGGCTCATTCTTGCGCAGCCATTCATGCGCCGAGGTGAAGCCGAGCTTCTTCATCACGTCTTTCAGCTCGGCCACGGATGGCTTGTCTTCCATGTAATTGCGGATCGTCAGCGTGCCGCCACGCGCTTCCAGCAGCGCCAGGGTCTGGCGGGATTTCGAGCACCGCGGATTGTGCCAGATGATAGTCGAATCGGTCATGTAAATTTCCTCAGTTCCGCCAATGAAAGCCGTTTCGGCCCCATTTGTAAAAGTCCAAACCTGCTTTTGGTTGCGTTTTGCTCGCGTTCAGGGGTCGTTGCCGCTGCCTGCCGACAGCAGCGCGCGGGCCGCATCGAGATGCAGGCGCTCGACCATGTCACCGTCGAGATTGATCACACCCTTGCCGGCATTGGCCGGATCGGTGAAGGCCGCCACGATCTGCGCCGCGCGTTCGAGTTCCGCCGGGCTGGGCTGGAAACAGCGATGCGCCGGTTCGACCTGGTCGGGATGGATCAGTGTCTTGCCGTCAAAGCCGAGCATGCGGCCCTGGCTGGCCTCGCGGCGGAAGCCCTCATGGTCGCGGAACTGGTTGTAGACGCCGTCGAGGGCATAAAGCCCATTGGCGCGTGCGGCGCACAGGATCTGGGCCAGGTGCGGCAGCATCGCCGCGCGATCATGGTCGGGTGCGCAGCGCAGCAGGCGCGCAAGATCATTCACCCCGGCCATCAAACCGCCGAGCCCGGTGCCGGTGGCGCCGGCAATTGCCGCGACATTGAGCACGCCGCGCGGGGTCTCGATCATGGCCCACAGCGGCACCGAAGAGCCAAAGGCATTGAGGCTGGACCGCGCCGCATGCAGGTCGCCAACCTGTTCGACCTTGGGCAGGATGACCGCATCGGCCTGGCTCGCGGCGCGCAGGTCGCCGGCGCCCCAGGGCGTGTCGGCGGCATTGACGCGCACGGCACGCAACGCCCCGGAGGATTGCCAATGCTCGAGCGTGCCGCTGACCAGGTCGCGTGCGCCTTCCTTGTCATCGGGGCCGACGGCATCTTCCAGATCGAGCACGAGCATGTCGGCACCGAGCTGGGCCGCCTTTTCGATCGCACGCGGATTATTGGCGGGAACAAACAGGGCGGAACGGATCAGGCGCTTCATGAAGGGCTTTCGAATGACGGGGAAAGGGATGTAGCATATTTCCCATGCCTTTGGCGCTGTTGATTTCAAGCCATGTTGCAGCGTCCACCGTTGGCGGTGGCGCCAGCGCCCCTGTGCTCAACGCCGCCGGCATTGATTCAATGCTCGTTCCCACTGTGCTCTATGGCCGCCATCCCGGCTGGGGCGCGCCGGGCGGGGCCGCGGTCGCGCAGGATGTCTTCCAGTCCATGCTTGACGCCATTGAGGCCCAGGGCCTGTTCAAGCGTACCGATCTGGTGCTGACCGGCTATTTCGCTGACCCCGGGCAGGTCTTCGCGGCAGCCGCTGCCATCGATGCCGTGCGCGAGGCCCGGCGCGGGGATGATGTGCGGCCATTGATCGTGGTCGATCCGGTCCTGGGCGATGCGCCGGACGGGCTCTATGTCGCGCCGCAGATTGCGCTGGCCATTCGCGACCAGTTATTGCCCCGGGCCGACCTGGTCACGCCCAATGCCTTCGAGCTCGGACATCTCACAGGCCGCCTGCTGACCGATCTCGGTTCCATGTTGCGGGCGGCGCGCGCGCTCGAACGCCCCGCCCTGGTCTCCTCCCTGCCGCGCCATGGCCGCCTCGGCGTGATGTATGTCGATGGCGATGAGGCGTGGCTGGTGACGCATGAGCGCTGCCCGCAGGCCCCCAAGGGAACGGGGGATGTCCTGACTGCTGAATTCGCTGCGGCAAGGCTGGGCGGGCTTGACCCCAGGCCGGCCCTGGAGCGCGCTGTCGCTGCAACCGTCAGCCTGGTGATGCGCGCCAATGAGCTGGATTCGCCCGAACTGCCACTGGTGGCCGCAATCGCCGCGCGCCGCGACCCCCTGATCACGCTCGAGGCCGAGGCGCTGTAGTTGCGACGATCATCCGCTTGATCGCCTGCGCCGGAACAGGTTAGCCCAATACCATGACCTCTACCGCCACGCCCGCTTCGGAAATCGCCCTTCATGGCCATGTCGCCGCCGGTTTCGAGCCGGTGGCCGAGGCCTTTCTCGCCAACTGGACCGACCATGACGAACTCGGTGCCGGCTTCGCCGTGCGGCTGGGCGGTGAGCTGGTCGTCGACATCCATGCCGGCTGGGCCGATCGCAAGAAGACCCGAGACTGGCAGGCCGATACGCTTGTGCCGGTCTATTCCACCGGCAAGGCCGTCGCGGCGCTGGTGATCGCGCGCCTGGTTGATCGCGGCCTGCTTGATTATGACGCGCCGGTCGCCGATTTCTGGCCGGAATTTGCCGCCGGGGGCAAATCCTCCGTCACCGTCGCCCAGGCCCTGTCGCACCAGGCCGGACTGTCGGGTCTGTCGGAGGAGATGGACGCCGCCGACTGGTTCAATGCTGCCTTGATCGAGGCCAGGCTGGCGCGTCAGGTCCCGCTCTGGGAGCTGGGTTCCGGCTCGGGTTATCACCCGGTCACCTTCGGCTTTATCGTTGATGCCCTGGCGCGGCGCACCGATGGCCGTTCGATCGGCGCCATCCTGCGCGAGGATATCTGCGGACCCAATCATATCGACTTCCATATCGGCTTGCCCGAGAGCGAGCATGGCCGCGTTGCCGAGCATGCCATGCCCAGGAAATTGCCCGATCTCGGCGCGGTTACGCCGGCCGGCGAGCTGGCCTTTCTCAAGCCCTGGTCCTCGCCGGGCCGCCGCGGCGCCTCGGAATGGCGGATGCATGAATTCCCCGCCGCCAATGCCCATTCAACGGCGAAGGCGCTGGTGCGCTTGATGAGCGTCTATGCCGACGGCGGCCGCCTGGAAGGCAAGCGCTTCATTTCCGAGGCCACGCTGAACGATCTGACCCGGGAGCGGGTGCGCGGCCGCGACAAGGTCCTGCCCTTCGACCTGTCCTGGGGCGCCGGTGTGATGCGCAATACCCATGGCGGTTTTTACGGTCCGGAACCGGCCGCCATCGGCCATTCCGGCTGGGGCGGTTCCTGCGCCATGGCCGATCCGGTCCGCGGGCTCAGCGCCGCCTATGTCATGAACCGGCAGCAACACCATCTCGCCGGCGATCCGCGGCCGCTGCGCCTGATCGAGGCGCTGTACGGCTGTCTCTAGCCCGGGGTCTCCACGCGCTTCTCGTTCAGCCAGGTGATCGCGGCCTGGGTGTCGGCGAAGATCGCGATCTCGATCGGCCAGCTTTCATCGGTAACGAGGGCCCAGAGTCGCGCCATGCTGCGCTTGAGCGCATCACTGCAGATCATCGCCGTGCGCGGGTGGGGATTGGTGCGGTTGGTCCGGTTCCAGTCCAGCATATAGGCGCGGTGCGTTTCCATCTCCTCCAGGTCGAGTGATCCGGTGCGCACGGAGTCGTCCAGCAGGACGAGGAGATTGTAGTCGGTGTGCCAGTCCGCGATGGCGTTGACGGCGTCATGCGCCTGGCGAAGCGCCGGCGATGACAGCGTGCCGCCGAGTTCCAGGACAGCAAGCTTGAGCGGATGCTGCAGTGTCCAGTTGAAGCTCATGGTCATGGCCAGGCCTGACATGTCATTGCCCGGGCGGCGTGGTGCCATCCGGAGCCGGGAGAAACAGGGCCCGGTTTGCGCTTGCCGGTCAGCTAGCGGGCCGGGCGGGTGGCGATTTCAGCCAGTGCAGGGCACGGGCGCGGCTGGTGAAAACGCCGATTTCAACATCCCAGCTGTCCGGCGCATTCATTGCGGCCCACAGTTCGACAATCACCCGTTTCAGCCCGTCCGGACAGACGAACGCCGTGCGCGGGTTTGATCCGGCGCGATTGGCTGCATTCCATCCGCGCATGAAGTCCTGCAGGTCCTCCAGCGCGCCCAGGGTAAAGCGTTCGAGGCTCGGCCCATGGCCGATCAGGATCATGAGGTTGAATTGCGGCTGCCAGTCCGGGTCTGCCGCCAGTTCACCGAAAGCCTGGATCAGGCAGGGCGTCGTGGCGGCGCCCACCACATCGAGGATGGCCAATTGCCGCGCGGGCTCAATCTTCAGCTCGTAGGTCGGGTCCGTCATCGTGACGAGTCTCACCAAATGATAGTTCCATGCAACCAAAATGACAGTGGCGCCGGTATGGTCTGGCCGTCAGCCGTCTTCAGGCCGCGTCAGCCCGGCCAGGGCGGCATCAAGCGTCGTATAAATCCCGTCCTCGACACCGGTCGCAAGCCGGTTGACCGCGAGCCAAAGCTCCACGATCACCCGCTTCATTTCGTCAGCGCAGACGGTCGCAGCCCGGCTGTTGGGCCCGGTGCGGTGACGGCTGCTCCACTCCGAAATAAAGGCCTGATAGGCGACCAGCCTTTCGAGCGTCACGTCATTCAGGTCTGAATCGGGGCCCACAACGACGATGATGTCGAAATCCACCGACCAGTCCGGATGCGTGGCGACGTCCCCGGTGCTCTGCATCAGGTTCTCGACGGCATTCGGGCCATTCAGCCAGACAATGCCGCAATGTTGTTCCGGCCTGATTTCGACGCGGTATCCCGTCATTTCGTTCACCTTTGGTCGCCGGCCAGTATCAGTACAACCTTATCACGCACCCGGCTATCACGCATCAGGCCGGGAAGCGCCGCGTCAGCCAGTCCAGCAGATAGGCGTTGAGCATTTCGGGCTGTTCCCACATCGTCCAGTGGCCGCAATTCTCCAGGATGTCGATATCGACATCCTTGCACAGGGCCGGCATCCAGGCGGCGAGCTTGGGCGGCAGCATGAAATCGCACTCGGCCGCGACCAGCTTGCACGGCATGGCCAGACGGTGATCGACCCCGCCCATGCGCTGCCAGTTGGCGTCGAAATTCCGGTAGAGATTCATCCCCGGGCCGAAGCCGGTCTTGCGATAGGCATCGGCATAGACCTTGCGGTCCTCGGGGCCGACAACGATCCGGTCTTCCTCGCGGCCGGTGAAGTCCTCGAACAGGCGGGGAATATGGGTGATCTCGGGATAGAGTGCCTCGAACTGTTCCGCCGTGGGCGGCTTGCCGAAGATGAAAGCGAAGAAATCATCCTCGCGGCCCTCGAACCGGCTTTCCGCATAGCCCGGTTCCTGGAAGCGCAGGATGTAATGATCTTCGCCGCCGATCTCGCGGAAATAATGCGTCGGCGCCTCCGCCCCGCGTGGCAGATGCGGCGTGTTGACCCCGATCACGCCGACGACCCGCTCCGGTATCAGCATCGCCGCGTGCCAGACAAGAATGCCGCCCCAGTCATGGCCGATGAAGACGGCGCTCTCATGCCCGAGCGCATCGAGCAGGCCGCTGAAATCGGCCATCAGCGTGTCGACATCGTAGTTTTCGGCGCCCTCAGGACAGTCCGAACCGCCAAAACCGCGCAGATCCGGTGCGATCACCCGATAGCCGGCCTTGGCCAGAGCCGGGATCTGGTTCTTCCAGGAATAGGCCAGTTCCGGCCAGCCATGGAGCAGCAGCAAGGGTTGGCCGTCTTCCGGTCCGGCCAGATGCACGGAAAGTTCGATACCATTGGTCTTGATGCGGGTCGGGGCGGGAAAATCGCTCATGGGGTCTCCTGTTTGCACCAGCCTAGCGAAGGCTCAGGCGCTTGTCGCCACCGCCGCCCGGTCGCGGCGCAACTGGCTCCAGGCGAAGGCGGCCACGCCGGTCCAGATCAGCACGAAGGTGACCAGATGGGCGGAGGTGAAGGTCTCTCCACCCAGCACAGCGATGGCAAACTGAAGGCTCGGCGCGGTGAATTGCAGCAGACCCATGGTCGAAAGCCGCAGGCCGCGCGCGCCGATAATGTAGAGCAGCAAAGGCACAATGGTCACGAGGCCGGCGAGGATGAGAAGGCCGGCCTTGAGCGGGCTCTGCAAGAAATGGCCTTCCCCCGACATCTGAATCCAGATCACGGCCCCGAGCGCGAAGGGCAGCAGGAAGGCGGTTTCCCAGAACAGGCCGATGCGGCCGTCGACGGCGACGGTCTTGCGCAGATAGCCATAGGCGGTGAAGCTGAAAGCCAGCGCCAGCGAAATCCACGGCACCGTGCCCGCCGCGATGATCAGGTTGAGCACGCCCAGCGTTGCCAGCACGATGGCCGAGATGCGCCAGGGCCCGAGCGGTTCGCGCAGGATCACCACGCCGACCGCCACACTCATCAACGGGTTGATATAATAGCCCAGCGAGGCCTCGAGCACGCGGTCATTATTGACGGCATAGATGAAGAGCAGCCAGTTGATCGAGATCAGCACCGATGTCGCGGCCAGGGTCAGCAGGACGCGCTTGTCTTTGAGCGCATCAAAGGCGGGGCGCAGCTTGCCGGCAAACCACAGCGCCGCGAACAGCATGGGCAGCGACCACACCACCCGGTGCGCAACGATCTCCAGCGCGCTGGCAAAGCCGACGAACTGGAAATAGAGCGGCGAGACGCCCCAGATCAGATAACCGGACAGCCCGGCAAGCAGGGCGCGGCGCATTTCGACGGGGGTCGGCTGGTTCATGGGCTCGGCTTTCATGCCTGGTGGAGGACCGCAGATAGGCACACCCGAAAGCAATGGCGACCCGATTCATGCGAATGCCCGCCATGCAGATGCGCTGCGGCTGCCGCCCAGCTCCACCAGCGGCGCTGGTGGAGGCGGGAAGAACCCGGCATTCCGGTGATCAGCTGCGCTTCAGCAGGCCACGATTATTCAAGCCTTCGGCGATCTGCACGGCATTGAGGGCGGCGCCCTTGCGCAGATTGTCGGCGACGATCCACAGGGCCAGACCGTTCTCGACGGTCGGGTCTTCGCGGATACGGCTGACATAGGTGGCGAATTCGCCGACGCTCTCGACCGGCGTCATGTAGCCACCGTCCTCGCGCTTGTCGATCACCATCAGGCCGGGGCTCTCGCGCAGCAGGGCGCGGGCTTCCTTGGCGCTGAGCGGGTTTTCCAGCTCGATATGGGCGGCGATGGAATGGCCGACGAAGACCGGCACGCGGGCGCAGGTGGCGAAGAGCTTGATCTTGGGATCGAGGATCTTCTTCGTCTCCATCACCATCTTCCACTCTTCCTTGGTGGAACCATCTTCCATGAAGACGTCGATGTGCGGGATGACATTGAAGGCGATCTGCTTGGTGAAGGCGACCGGATCGGCATGGTCGTTGACGAAAATGCCCTTGGTCTGGGTCCACAGCTCGTCCATCCCGGCCTGGCCGGCGCCTGAGACGGACTGATAGGTGGCGCAATTGACCTTCAGGATCCTGGCGCGGTCGTGCAGCGGCTTGAGGGCGACCATCAGCTGGATGGTGGAACAGTTCGGATTGGCGACGATGCGCTTCTTCGTCACGCCGTCGAGCGCTTCCGGATTTACCTCCGGTACCACCAAGGGCACGTCCGGATCCATCCGCCAGGCGGAGGAATTGTCGACGACGATGGCGCCCGTCCTGGTGATCTTTGGCGTCCATTCCTTCGACACATCGCCGCCGGCAGACATCAGGACGAGGTCGACGGTGGAGAAATCGAAGGTGTCGACATCAACGCATTTCAGGACGCGGTCGCCATAGGAGACTTCCTTGCCCATGGATTTGCGGCTGGCGAGGACATGAATGGCGTCGGCCGGAAACAGCCGCTCTTCCAGAATGGTGAGCATTTCCTTGCCGACTGCGCCCGTCGCACCGAATACCGCTACCCGTACACCCATGATGTCGTCCTTTTCCGTGCCCAGATTGATCCATGCCGATCTGCAGGCATGTAGACCCGGCACCCGTGTGTGGCTAGGCTTGAATCAGGCCTTTTGCGCGTCAGGCCCCGGCCTGCGCTACTGCATCCGGCGCCAGATGCGCCAGGCGACGAAGCCGACAATCACCAAAACCAGCAATTCGAGCGCATTGACGCCGAAGAAGAGCGGCGTGATCAGGCGCTGCAGCACGCCCCAACGGCCGTCATAAATCGTGTCGCCCTGGCGGACGAAGCCGACATAGACGCCGCCGGCAATCACCAGCGCGGCGCCAAAGCCCGCCAGACGGATCATGCCCGCGGGGTTGAAGCCACGGCCACCCTCGTCGCGGCGGGTGCGGTTTCGGTGGGTGCGATCGAGAAAGCGGCGGCGGGTCATGGCTGGTCCGTTTCCCCCGATTCGGTGCCGAATTGGCGCAAGGCGTCCTCGATATCGACGCTCTGGGTCTGGCAGCTTGCCGTCCGGTCGCGAAAGCTCGAGCTGGCATAATTATTCCAGCATGCGCCATTGATCGAGCAATAGCAGATTTCGATCTCCAGTCCGGCGATCGTCGGACTCATGGCGCGGCCCAGCCCGTCGGCCGAGAGACGGAAGGCTGTCAGCTCCTCACCGACCGCCAGCACGGAATCCGGCATGCTGCCGGTCGTCATCGACAGGCCAGTCTCGGGATGGCCCGCTCGTCTCACCAGCTCGAGCGGATGACTGATGAGCTCTCCATCTTGCACGATCCGGAACTCATGGATCAGGGCCGGGCCGAGGCCCTTGTTCGACAGGACGAGTTCGTAGAGATCCGATTGCAGCGTGATCGACACATCGACATAGGGCCAGACATCGGCTTCCAGCTGCCGGTCGGCGGCGCGCAATTGCAGGAAAGTGAAGACCATAGCGATCGCCGACATCACCAGAGCGGCGGCCGACATCAGGTATTGATTGCGGTCGTTTGTCGTCATCATGCGCCTCCATTTCGTGATTATGACGCAGGCGCTGCTGAGCGCCATACCGGATTCATTTGATTTCTTCGTGAAAGCGTGCGCATAACACGTCCAACGGGCGGCCACATAGGCCGGACGGAATACTGATCGCCTATCCGGTGCCTCGTTCATCGGACCATTCGACTTCAGCCTTCCCCGACTTCACGTCCGTAAGACCCACACCGGGACGCTGGTGTGTACAATATGGATTGTGCCCGGACGCGGAGCATGAATACAGGGAAGGTTCCCATCATGGCCACAGGTACGGTCAAATTCTTCAATCAAAGCAAAGGCTTTGGTTTTATTACTCCTGATGAAGGCGGCAATGACGTCTTCGTGCACATCTCTGCTGTGCAAGCGTCGGGTCTGCCGGGTCTCAGCGACGGTCAAAAAGTCGCTTTCGACACCGAGCCGGATCGCCGCGGCAAAGGCCCTAAGGCAGTGAACCTCCAGTTCGCTGACTAAGGTCTGAAAAAAGGATCGCAAGATTCTGTGGCGCGGGAGCTAGCTCCCGCGCCATTTTCATGTCTGGTGCTCAGTTCTGGTGTTCAGTGACCGGAAGCGCCCTCGGCGATCATCGCGTCGCGCACCCGCACCGCCGTGGCCGGAAAATCCGTGAACACGGCATCGGCCCCCAACGCATAGATCCGGCGCAGCTCGGTCTCGATATCGGCGCCGTCCGCGACCGGCTGATCATCGCGGAAAGTCCAGGGATGAACGCTCAGGCCCAGGGCATGGGCGCGGGCGATAAAGCCCGTATCCTCGCCATTCGTATCCACCAGCAGGGCCTTGTAGGGCCCGACGCCATCGGCGAAGGCGACCATGTCGTCCAGCGCCACGGTCGGGATGAGCGGGTCAAGACCGGGCTCGAGTTCCTGCATCTGGAACACCAGCATCAGCAGCGGTGCGTCGATCTCTTCGTTCAGGCGCGCCAGGAAATCCGGCTCGAAACACTGGATGGCGATCGGGGCGTCGGCGGTGTCGAGCCCGCGCAGGCGCAGGATGCGCACCAGTTCCGGCAGCGGGTCGAGCCCGGCCGCGATGAAAGCGGCCGGCGATTTGACCTCCGGCTCGGTCGCGACGCCATGGGCAGCGGCCAGGTCGAGCACCTCCTCGAAGGTCGGGATCATGTAGAGCCCGTCAAATTCGGTCGGCCGACCCTCGCGGACCTGACGGGCGCGCAGGGTGCGGATCTCCTCAAAGGTGAAATCATCCACCCACCAGTCATCGCGATCACCTTCGACGCGGCGGCGATCGGCAAATTCGGGATGATCGGCGATATCGGTGCTGTCGGAGAGCCAGCGGTCATGGCGCACCACGAAAATGCCGTCCGAGGTGAGCACCAGGTCGGGCTCGATAATCTCGGCGCCCTGCTCGATGGCCAGGGTGTAGGCCTCGATCGTGTGTTCGGGCAGTTCGCCATTGGCGCCGCGATGCGCGATCACCTGTGTGGGCTCGCCATTCAGCGTCTGCCAGACATAGGGATCGTTCGCGGCCGGCTCCGCGCAGGCACTCAGTCCTGCCGCCACTGCCAGTGCCCAGATGGAATACCGCATTCGCCCCTCCCGTTTGTCGCCGCAACACACTAGCCTGCCGGTAACGATTGCGGGAGAGCGAAATGAGCGAGCCGACACACTTTGACACCCTGGCTGATGCTGCCGAGCGATATGGCCGCGCCAGCCTCGACAATTACGCGCAGGTCCGCAACGTAGCGGAGAATGTCCAGGCCGGCTTTTGCCGCTATCTGTCGGGCGGATCCAAGGTCTGCGTCTATCTCGTGCCACCGGAAGGCGCCTGGTCACCCCAGCCCTATCAGAGCGGCGCCTTCTCGGTATCGGGAACCGGCTTTCTGCCACTTGACCCGATCAGTTTCGGCCTCGCCGTGCGTGTCTCGCGCACCGGGGACTGGCTGCGCCTGGTCCTGACCTGCGCCAAGATGGGCCCGGAAATGGAGATCACCATCCAGAACGGCGCCACATTCTCGCTCACCCTGCCGGCAACACCGGAGCAGCTTGAAGTGTTGTTCGACATGCTGTTCGGGCATTTGTCGGCCTGGTTCGTGCAGCAGGCGGATCTCTACGAGAACGGCGAGTATGGCGGCCGCTCGATCGGATTCGAATTCCTGCACAGTCCAAATGGCGACGCCATTCCCGAGGCCTAGAGAACAAGTCCCGACAGCCAGGCGAGCGAGACCGCCCCTGAATCGGGCATCAGGCCTGCACCGAAAGCGCCCAGCCCGCCCAGGGCCGAGAGGCCGAGCATGGTTGTGAGCTGGCGCCGCATGGCGAAACTGATGGTCATGCGCGCCAGGCTGGCAACGCGGCCGGCGCCGATCAGCGCCACGGGACCGCCGATCAAAGTGGCGGCACAAAACGAGACGAGAGCCATCTGGGCTTCGTAGGGCAGAGCTTCCATTTCCACCTCCCTGCGTTTCAGCGCGCCTGACAGGCGACGACATGACCGAAACGCGTTATCACAGGCCTCATGATAGATGCTGCTTCTGACCTTCCCCTGACCATCGCGATCATCACCGGTTCAGGTGTCGCGGCCCAATGGCTCGCCTGGCGCCTGCGCGTGCCCTCGATCGTGCTGATGATGGGCGCCGGCCTCCTGCTCGGCCCGATCGCGGCGGTGACGCTGGGGCATCCGCTGCTGACGCCCGATGAAAGCTTCGGCGATTATTTGCGGCCGATGATTGCGCTCGCTGTCGCGATCATCCTGTTCGAGGGCGGCATCACCCTCAATTTCCGCGAATTGCGCGGCACGACGACCGCCGTCCGCCGCATGGTGATCCTGGCCTTCCCCCTCGGCTGGGCCCTGGCAACGCTGGCGCTGCACTTCATCGGCGGTCTCGCCTGGGATCTGTCGGCCATGATCGGCGCCCTGCTGACCATTACCGGCCCGACCGTGGTCCTGCCCCTGCTGCGCCAGGCCAAATTGCCGCCGCGCATCGCTTCGGTGCTGAAGTGGGAAGGCATCGTCAATGACCCGATCGGGGCGCTGGCCGCCGTCTTCGTGTTCGAGGCGATCCATCAGACCCAGCTCGGCCACAGCGTCGGCTCGGCCGCGCTGGCGCTGGGCTTCGGGATCGCGATCGGGGCCCTGCTGGGCTTCGTCTCAGGCATCGTCCTGTCGCACGCCTTCCGGCGGGGCTGGGTGCCCGAGCC
Organism: Maricaulis sp.; assembly: GCF_048270265.1. GTDB lineage: Bacteria > Pseudomonadota > Alphaproteobacteria > Caulobacterales > Maricaulaceae > Maricaulis. The sequence goes on from NZ_JBLWTD010000036.1 coordinate 20,330, forward strand.
GATGAAGGCTCCGCTGGTGCTCGCCGCGGTGCTGGTCTGCTATGCCCTCGCTGATGCCCTTGCCGCCGAGACCGGCCTGGTCGCCGTTACCGTGTTCGGGCTCGTCGTCGCCAATTCGCGCCTGGCCTCGATCGAGGAGATGCGCCGCTTTAAGGAGGGTATCGCCTCCATCCTGGTCGCCAGTG
>NZ_JBLWTD010000037.1:0-19825 GCF_048270265.1 Maricaulis sp.
CGGTCTGGGCCTGGCGCCAGGCCGACAGGGCATTGGCGATATCAGGATCGGAGAGCGACAGGATGGAGGCCGCCAGCAGGCCGGCATTCTTGGCACCGGCATCGCCGATGGCGAGCGTGCCAACGGGAATCCCGCCCGGCATCTGGACGATGGAGAGCAGGCTGTCCTTGCCGCTCAACGCCTTCGACTTGATCGGAACACCCAGCACCGGCAGCGTCGTCATCGAGGCGACCATGCCGGGAAGGTGCGCCGCACCGCCGGCACCGGCGATAATCACCTTGATGCCCCGGCCGCGGGCCGCCTTCGCGAAGTCGACCATGCGGTCCGGCGTCCGGTGAGCCGAGACCACGCGCACTTCATGGCGAATGTTGAGGGCATCCAGGATGTCGGCTGTCTTCTTCATGGTCGGCCAATCGGACCGCGATCCCATGATGACGGAGACATCGGGTTGATGACCGGGAGAATTCGGCGAAAATTCGCTCATGACGCTTCCTGCGCGTGAAAAGGAAGCGCGGGACCATAGCTTTCACCGGCCACAGGTCAAGATGGCCAGTCGTGACAATGGATTTCTTTTCGTTTTTGAGGGTTTCTTAACCACACTTGGCGAGCCTGAGGGTGAAAAGAATCGCCCAGGACGACCACCCCATGCGCATCGGACCCACGAATACGACGCGAGACGTCACGCGTACCGGCAAGGCCGGGGCTGCGAAGTCTGCCGGCTCGGCCGGCGCGATCGACGCGCCGCGTGATGCGGCCTCGATCATGGGCGTTCCGGAAGCCGAATTGACCCCCAATGTCCAGCGCGCACTCCTGTCCTTGATGGGAGAGGTCGACCAGCTGCGCAAGGAAACCGAACGCCTGCGCGGCCGGGTTCGCGAACTGGAATCCCTCGCCGACCATGACGTGCTGCTGCCAGTGCTCAACCGCCGCGCCTTCCTGCGCGAGGTGAGCCGTGCGCTCGCCCTCGCCGAGCGTCACAATGCGCCCTCGGCCCTGATCTATCTCGACCTGAACGGTTTCAAGGACATCAACGACACCTACGGCCACGCCGCCGGCGATGCCGCCCTGCACCATGTCGCAGCACAGCTGACCGCGCATGTCCGCGAAACCGACGCTGTCGGCCGTCTGGGCGGCGACGAGTTCGGTGTGGTGCTGACCCTGACCGGACCTGCCGGGGCCGACACCAAGGCTCGCCAGCTCGTTGACCGGCTGGAGAAGGTTCCCTTCGTGCACGATGGCCGCGAGATGTATGTCGGTGTCGCCTGGGGCGCCTATCCGCTTGAGCCCGGGCGCAATGCCGCCGAGGCCATGGCAGAGGCCGATGCGGCCATGTATGCGCGCAAGCAGGACCAAAAGCGCCAGCTCGAGGCCGCCGCACGCAAGAAGGCCTGACCGGCACCGCCGGAGCCCGCCATCCATTTTCAGAAAATCAGGCGATGATGTCCGGGGTGAGCTGGTCGGTCAGGGCCGCAAGCTGGTCCTTGATCCGCAGCTTTTCCTTTTTCAGCCGAGCCAGTTTGAGCTGATCGGTGACACCGTTCACGGCCAACGCGTCAACCTCGTGATTGAGGGCTTCATGCTGCTCGCGCATCGATGAAATGCGCGAACGCAGCTCCTGCGGGTCAAAGGATTGTCCGTCCATGCCTGTACGGTCTCTTTTCTGGCCAAACCGGCCGTGCGGAAACTGCGGAGGCTCAAGCGTCCGTCGGCAGCCGTCGCGCCGAAGCCGGGATCATAGCGCTTTTCGTGAATCAATGAAATCGCCGAGTGCCGGATTCAGGCGAGATTCTCTCAACTGCGCGGGCGGCGTCCGCCCTCGAGATCCTCACCCCAACGCCGGGTTGCGTCCCAGTCGAGACCGAACAGATCCAGGGCTCGCCCGACCGATTGGTTGACCAGGTCATCAATCGTCACCGGCTTGGCGTAGAAGGCCGGCATGGGCGGGCAGATAATCGCGCCCATCTCGTTCAACGCGGTCATGGTCCGAAGATGCCCCAGATGCAGGGGCGTCTCGCGCAGCATCAGGACAAGCCGGCGACGCTCCTTCAGGACAACGTCCGCGGCGCGCGTCAACAGGCTCGATGTCACACCCGAGGCAATCTCCGACATGGTCCGCACCGAACAGGGTGCGATCAGCATGCCGCGGGTCTGGAAGGAGCCCGAGGCGATCGCCGCGCCGACATCGGGCATCTTGTAAACATGGTCGGCACCGGCGCGAAACTCGGACACCGAGAATTCGGTCTCGTAGTGAAGCGTCATTTCGGCGGCCTTCGAGGCGACCATATGGCTCTCGATCCCCAGCTCGCGCAGGGCTGCCAGGGCACGGATGCCGTAGATGATTCCGGAGGCCCCGGAGACCCCGACAATCAAGCGGTCTGATTTTACCATCACCTAACCCCGAAACGTTTCGTGAATAGACATAACGCTGGAACCTGCTTCAATCCATTCATCCACTTCACCAAGAGGAGTTTAATCCATGCCAATCGCAGCCCGCATTCGTGAGCTCGACGCGCGTCATACGCGTCTGGACGCCCAAATCGACGAGGTTTTCAAACACCCGTCGGCGGATTCGCTTGAGGTCGCTCGGTTGAAAAAGGAGAAGCTTCGACTGAAGGAACAGATAGAAAGCCTGCGAATGTCGGAGCCCAAAACGCTCGTCGGCTGATCGAATCTCTGGGGCGGCTTTCGGGCCGCCCCTTTTGCGTTGTAGAGTGGCGAGGGGAATTGATTGCGGTCGATGAATCGGAGATCGAAATGCGCATCCTAGTCATGATTGTGTCTGCCCTGTTCCTGGGCGGACCAGCTGCCGCCATCGCGCAGAAACCAGCCGACGCCTGTGCCGACGGCCGTGCAGCCATGGATGCCGGCGAAACAGGCAACGCCGCGGAACTGCTCGAGGAATGCCTCGGCACCAGCGAGCAGGAACCCGAGGACGAGGTCCAGACCTATGCCGCGCTCGGCGCCGCCTATCTCGCCGAGGAACGCTACCAGGACGCCCTCTCCGCCTACAACATGGCCTTCGCCATCGCCGACACCCAGCACGCCGCCATCGCCAGTCCGATCCTGTGGCGCAATCGCGGCATTGCCCGGGCCGAGCTCGGCCAGCTTGATGCGGCCCTCGCCGACCTTCAGCACGCCGCCGCGGAAATGCCCGACGATGTCCTGACCTTCCTGAATATGGGCTTCGTCTATCAGCGCATGGATCGTCACGCCGATGCAGTCGTGTCCTATGATGCCATTGTCCGGCTTGAACCGGACTGGATGGGCGCCTGGCTCAACCGGTCGAGCGCCCTGCTCGACGCCGGCATGACAAGTGCCGCCGTCGCCGATGCGCGCCAGGCGGTCGAGCTGGAACCGGAGAACGGCTCGAGCCTGAACATGCTGTGCTGGACCCTGATCCAGGACGGACGCGCCGATACCGCCCTGCCGCTTTGTGAAGCCGCTGCCTCGATCGAACCCGACACCGGTGCGATCATCCACTCACACGCGACGGCGCTGGAAGCCGTCGGCCGTCTCGACGAAGCGCTGCCGCTCTACCAGCGGGCGCATCAGCTCGATCCGGAGGATCCCCAGATCACCGCCGACTTCGAGCGCACACACCACCCCTGAACCCGCACCGCTCCGGCTGGGAGACGCGTTGCCTAACGCCTCGGCCTGTGCGAGTGGAGACAATTGAGCGGCGCCCGATGCGCCGGTTTTACAGGAAGGTTTTCCCATGGCCTCTGGCGATCGAGTCGCAATCATTACCGGCGGAGCAAACGGGATCGGCAAGGCCTGCGCCCGCCGTCTGAGCGAGGACGGATGCAAGGTCGTCATCGCCGATATCGACACCGCCTCCGGTACAGCGCTGGCCAGCGAGCTGGGCGGCGATCGCGGTCGCGCCCTGTTTGTGCCCTGTGATGTCTCCGACCGCCTGTCTGTCAGCAATCTTCTGGCCGAGACCCGATCGGCCTTCGACCGCCTGGACATCCTGGTCAACAATGCCGGCGTCGTTGCGAAGGGTGATATTCTCGAGCTCTCCGAAGCCGAGTTCGACCGAGTCATCGGCGTCAATCTGCGCGGCGCCTTCCTGGTGGCCCGCGAATGCGCCAAGCAAATGGTCGAGCAGATCGAGGAGAGCGGAGAGCGGACCGATGATGCCCGCCGCCGCTATGCCATCATCAACATGTCGTCGGTCAATGGTATCATGGCGATCCCTGACCAGCTGGCCTATTGCACCAGCAAGGGCGCGCTCAACCAGCTGACCAAATCAATGGCCCTGGGCCTCGCCAAATACGGGATTCGCGTCAATGCGATCGGGCCGGGCAGCATCAATACGGATGTGCTCAAGGCCGTAAATGAGGACAAGGCGGCGATGGACAAGATCCTGTCGCGCACGCCCATGCATCGAATTGGTGACCCGGATGAGGTCGCTTCGGTGGCCTCATTCCTGGCGTCGAAGGATGCGAGCTATATCACCGGCACCACGATCTATGCCGATGGCGGGCGGCTGGCCCTCAATTATACGGTTGCTGCCGACCAGTAATCCGCCCGGTCACTCACGGGGCCATCCAGGCAGGCGTTGACACAGGCGGGACGGACAAGGGGCACAGCCCGTCGTCCGTCCCGGCCTTGCAACAGCCTATTCTTCGTCTTCCTCGGCATCCTTTTTCGACGGGCTGCCGAACAGGGTCTCGAGATTGATTTCGCCCGCGGCCGGCTCATCCGAGTCGGCAACCAGCTGCTCGCGTGGCTTCAGGGTGTCAGCCAGCAATTCCGGATTTTCTTCCTCGATCTTGCGACGGCGCGAGGAAGCCTTCTTGACCTGTTCATCAAGGTCGATCTGGCTGCAAAGGCCAAGCGAAACCGGGTCGGTCGGCTTGATGCCGCTGGAATTCCAGTGAGTCCGGTCACGGACCGCTGCGATCGTCGTCTTGGTCGTGCCGACCAGTTTCGAGATCTGCGGGTCGGACAGTTCCGGGTGGTTGCGCACAAGCCAGGCGATGGCGTCCGGGCGGTTCTGGCGCCGCGAAAGCGGCGTGTAACGCGGACCGCGGCGCTTGGCCGGCTGGTGCAGATCGGAATATTTCGGCTGAACCGGCGTCATCCGGAAGGTTGACTTGCCCTCGGCCTTGGCAATTTCCTCGCGGGTCAGCTGACCGTTCGAAATCGGATCGGCACCGCGCACGCCAACGGCGACATCGCCATCGGCAATACCTTTGACTTCCAGGGGATGCAGACCGCAGAAATCCGCGATCTGGTCAAAGGTCAGCGAGGTGTTGTCAACGAGCCAGACCGCCGTGGCTTTCGGCATCAGGATCTCGGTCATGTCTTGCTCCTTCGGAGAATAAAAAAAAGCCCGACGCGGTGCCGGGCTTGGGCTTCCGACGCTAGCGGTCTGAGTATCAGTCCAGCCAAGCGATTTGCGGCCTCTATATCGCAGCAGGACGAGTCTGCAAAGCAGATTACACTCTCGCGCATCAGGGGATCAGCAGAATCTTGCCGGAATGCGCGCCCGAATCGAGCCGTTCGTGTGCGGCGCGGACATCGTCGAGCGCAAAGCGGGCATCGATCACCGGGCGCAGCTGACCAGCCTCAACCCAGGGCCAGACCGTGCGCCGCACAGCCGCCGCCAGTCGCGCCTTCTCGGCATCGGGCCGGGCGCGCAGGGTCGAGCCCGTCAGGGTCAGACGCTTGAGCATGACGCGCATCAGATCAATCTCGACGCGGCTGCCCTGCAGGAAGGCAATCGAGACCAGACGCCCGCCCGGCCGGGCCAGATTGATGTTCTTCTGGACATAGCTGCCGCCGACCATGTCGAGCACGACATCGGCACCGCCGGCCTCGGTCAGGATCGCTTCATAGTCTTCTTCGCGGTAGTTGATCGCCCGGTCCGCGCCAAGGGAGCGGCACAGGGCGCATTTCTCTTCGGTGCCGGCCGTCGTGAAGACGCGGGCGCCGGCGGCCTTGGCCATCTGGATGGCTGTTGTGCCGATTCCGCTCGACCCGCCATGGATCAGGATGGTCTCGCCCTGCAACAATGCACCAATCTCGAACACATTCGCCCAGACGGTGAAAACCGTTTCCGGCAATCCCGCCGCATCGGTCAGCTCCATCCCGGCCGGGAGCGGCAAGACCGAGCCGGCAGGCGCGCGAACATGATCGGAATATCCCCCGCCAGCGACCAGGGCGCAGACCGGATCACCGACCGCGAAGCCGCTGACGCCCTCTCCCAAAGCCTCGACCCGGCCCGACACTTCCAGCCCCAAACCTTCCGGCGCACCGGGCGGTGCCGGGTAGAACCCCATCCGTTCGATCTGGTCCGGCCGGTTGACGCCGCATGCCGCTGTGCCGATCAGGACCTCACCGGCGCCGGGCTGCGGCAAGGGCCGCGTCTCGACCCGCAGGACTTCAGGCCCGCCGGGCGGATTGGCGGTGACGATGCGATTTGTTTTCGGGTCTGGCATGGGACTCTTCCGGACTTCGGGTTATGCTGGGATCAGGACTGCGATGGAGGTCATCATGTTCCATGACGAAGAGCCTGCTGCAAGCCGCCTCAAGCCCGAGGCCATCATTCCCGGCGCGGATCTCAGCGCCCTGTCACTGTCGGATCTCGCCGAGCGCCGCGCGCTGCTGGAGACCGAAATCCAGCGGATCGACGCGATTACTGAGAAAAAGCGGGCCGGACTGAGCGCCGCAGACGCCGTGTTCAAGATTTGATCAACCAATTGGGCCACTCTGGCCCGAGCTTTGCTACGAATCGCCAGAAGCTGACACAGACGGACGACTGGACGCATGATGACCGATAGCCAGACACCAACCCTTTTCCCCGCCGGTTCCGCACCGGCAGCACGGGCGATGGATTTCTGCAAATCCGAGATGTTCGGCAAGCTTTTCCGCGAGGGCATGGACCTGGTGGAAGAGACGGCGAGCTATCTCGATGGCGCGGGCCGCGACGATGCCAAGTCCCTCAACCGCGCCGGCGCCCTGTCCTATGCGACCGAGAGCATGAAGCTGACGACACGTCTGATGCAGGCGGCCTCCTGGCTGCTGGCCCAGCGCGCCGTGGCCGAAGGTGAAATGTCGGCCGAGGATGCCACGGACGGCAAATACCGTCTCGGCAGTGACCGGCCAACCGAACAGCTCTGGCCGGAAGGCGAAACACCGCCGCCAATCCTGCTCAATCTGGTCGAGCGCTCGCGTTCGCTCTATGCCCGCCTGAAGCGCACGGATGACAATCTCTATGCCGAGGGTGCGCCGGAAGCTGAAAACAACCCGGTCGCCGACCATCTGGAACGGTTGCGCGGCGCCTTCAGCCAGGGCTGATCGCCAGCATTACACAAACAAAAAGGCCTCCCGGAACGCTTCGGGAGGCCTTTTTGTTGCTGCGCACTGCCAGACAGGAAAAAGGCGCGATCCGGTGAGGATCGCGCCCGTTTCATTCAAGCGTGTTCGAGAAGGATCAAGCGAAGCCTTTGAACTTGTCCTTGAAGCGCGAAACACGGCCGGCGCGGTCAAGCAGGTGTGCGTTGCCGCCGGTCCAGGCCGGGTGCGAGGTCGGATCGATGTCGAGATTGATCGTGTCGCCTTCCTTGCCATAGGTCGATTTGGTCTGGAAGGTCGTCCCATTGGTCATCACGACATTGATGATGTGATAATCGGGATGGATATCTTGTTTCATCGGTCCGGCTTTCTTCTCTAGCTGTGCCACGCCAACTCGCGTGACGCACACAGCTGATATCTCTCAGGAGCGGGGCTGATACCTGAAGAATCCGGGCGAAGCAAGCGAGGGAATGAGTCGCCCGCCTGGCAATTCCTTGGGATCGAACCCAATCCGTCGACATGCGTATGCTGCATACGTATAATACTGCACGGTTCACGGGAGGCCCATCCGATGAAATACGAAACACCCGGCACTCGCCAACGCGTCAACCTGACGGTCCGCGAGGACGTCATATCGGACGCCCAAGCCCTCGGCATCAATATCTCGCGCGCTGCTGAAGCCGGGATTGAGGCGGCTTTGAAGGCCGAACAATCACGACGCTGGCTCGCAGACAATGCCGACGCCATCAAGGCTCACAATGAGCGCATAAAACGCGAGGGCATGGCGCTTCCCGCTCCGTGGTGGGCGGAGGAGGAAGCGTAAGTGGCCCGCTTCGACCTTTTCCGCGTCAACAGCCGGCGTATTCCGCTGGTGGTGGATGTCCAGGCTGAGATCCTCGGCGACCTGGCCAGCCGTGTCGTCATACCACTGCGTCTCGTCGAACAGGCTGAAGAGCCGCCACTGCCGAGACTGAAGCCGGTCCTCGTGATCGGGGGCCGGTCTTATCTGCTCCTGACGACGGATATTGGCGCCCAGCCAGTCCACTCGCTCGGCGAGCCCGTCGGAAATATCGAGCAGCATCGCGACGAGATCACGTCGGCGATGGACTTCTTCTTCCAGGGGTTCTGACCCCGCCGCCGCGCTTTGCCTAGCGCGACGTCAGCTTCAGCTCGATGCGGCGATTGCGGGCATTGTCTTCGGCCGTGCGGCCGGACACCAGCGGATGGAATTCCCCGAACCCGGCCGCGACGAGCCGTTCCGGCGGCACACCCAGCTGTTCCATCCATTGTACCACCGAGATCGCGCGAGCAGCCGAGAGGTGCCAGTTGGACGGATAGGTGGTGCGGATCGGGACCGGGTCGGTATGGCCATCAATCCGTATCACCCATTCGAGATCAGAGGGGATTTCCGTCGTCAGCTGGATGATGGCATCGGCGATCGGACGCAGGCTCTCGCGGCCCTCATTCGACAGCGCGGCCGAGCCGGACGGGAAGAGGACATCGGTTTCGAACACGAAGCGGTCACCGACAATGCGCACACCGGTGCGGTTGCCGAGAATGGCGCGCAGGCGGCCGAAGAAATCGGAGCGATAGACGGCCAGTTCGGCGGCGCGTTCCGCCAGGGCGGCGTTGAGCCGCTCGCCGAGATTGATGACCTGGACCTCGGCCTCCTCCGCACGCTGCTCGGAGGCTTCAAGCGCGGCATTGAGCGTCGCAATCTGGTCGCGCAGCACCTGCATCTGCTGGTTCAGCAGCGCCAGCGCCCGCATGGATTCGGATGACATTTCGCGTTCGGCTTCGAGCTCGGCGCTCAGGGATTCGGCCTGGCCATAGGCCATGGCCAGCGCGCTGTTGAGGGCATCGCGCTCATCGACCAGACCGGTGATGCGCACTTCCAGCTCGGCATTCTCGTCGCGCGCCAGATCTAGCTCATTGGCCAGCTGGGAGAGCTGGGCATTGAGGTCGGCCAATTGCTGGTCGCGGCCCGTCAGCGCGCGGCTGAGGGCAAATTGCCCGGCCACGAAGATCGACAGCAGAAAGACGATGACCAGCAACAGCGTCGCCAGCGCGTCGACAAAGCCGGGCCAGTGATCGCCGTTATCGGCTTCCTGGAAACGCGAGAAACGCGGCGACGCCATGACCTATTCTCCCGCCCGGTCCCGGGCTTCGAGGGTCCGGATCAGGACACGGATTTCATCGCGCAATGCACGCGCTGCTTCCTGCTGCCCTTCGCGGGCATCCTCGGCAAAGCGCTGCATGGTGATATCGAGCTGGCGCGTGTGACGCTCCAGCGTATGGGAGAGACGATCAAGGGTCTCCGCCGTCTGCTCCAGCAGCGCGCCGACATAGGCACTCGAGGTCTCGCCATCCCCACTGCCCGCCGGACCGGCGGACGAGAGGCGCGAAATGGAGGAGAGCCATTCCTCGATCTCATTGTAGAAACGGTTCTGGGCGCGGCTGGCCTGCAGATCGAGGAAGCCGATCACGAGGGAGCCGGCCAGACCGAAGAGCGAGGAGGCAAAGGCGGTGCCCATGCCCTCGATCGGGTCCTGGATGGCCGACATCAACCGCATCACATCGGCTTCGCCGCCGGTCGAACTTTCCGTCACCGCCCGGACCGCCTGGCCAACGTCGGACACGACCGCCAGCAGGCCCCAGAATGTGCCGAGCAGGCCGAGAAAGATCAGCAGACGCCCGAAATAGCGCGTGAAGGCACCCGCCTCGGACATGCGTGCGCCGACCGAGTCGAGCACGGTGCGAACGGATCCGGCCGAAAGGCGGACGCGGCCATCGGTCTCGCCGATCATCGAGGCCATCGGGGCGATCAGGGCGGGTGGCGGTGGCAAGGTGATGCCGGCCTCGGCCGAACGGAAACGCTTGAGCCAGTTGGCGGCCGGCCCGATCCCCAGCGCCTGGGCGAAGGTATAGATCACGCCGATCACCAGCACGGCGAGGATCACGCCATTGATCGCCGGATTGGCCTGGAAGGCCTCGACCAGCTGAGCGCGAAGGAAAATGGCGAGCGCTGCCACGATCGCGGTGAACAGGGCCATCCAGACAATATAGCGCCAAGGACCCGTGAAGCGCACCTCCGTCTGGATCGCGCTCATCCGCTCATCAGGCTGTACCGGCATAACTTCCCCTCACATCACTCGCAGCGTTATTCATCCCAAGGCATTGGGACGATTTGGTGGCGAGGTCAAAGGTGAAGTGGGAAAATCCGCTTCGCTGGCCAGGGCCCGGTCAGGCGGCGGCGACTTTCAGCCGTTCGAGCAATTGAGCCAGCATGCTCTCATTGCCCGCCGCGATACTGCCCGTACCCAGAACATCCTTGCCGCCATCAATCTCGGCAATATAGCCACCGGCTTCACGCACCAGCAACAGGCCGGCAGCGATATCCCAGGGCTTCAGATCGCGTTCCCAGAAGCCGTCATAACGGCCAGCAGCGACCCAGGCGAGGTCGAGAGAGGCCGACCCCATGCGGCGGATGCCGGCACAGCGCGGCATCACCTGGTGCAATTCCTTGAGGAAGCGGGCATGGCCGGTCTTGCCGACGAACGGCATGCCGGTGGCGAAGACCGCCTCCTCGAGCTGGGTCCGGCCGGCGACCCGCAGACGGCGGTCGGCGAGCCAGGCGCCGCGGCCCTTCTCGGCGTGGAACATCTCGTCGGTGGCAGGGTTGTAGATCACACCGGCCACCAGCTCGCCCTCGCGCTCGAGCGCGATCGAAACAGCGAAATGCGGCATGCCGTGCAGGTAATTCGTGGTGCCATCGAGCGGATCGACGATCCAGCGGTGCGACCGGTCGGAGCCTTCGACGATGCCGCGCTCTTCCATCAGGAAGCCATAGCCCGGACGCGCCGTCATCAGGCGGTCATAGATGATCTCTTCGGACTTGTGGTCGGCCATCGAAACGAAATCGGCCGGCCCCTTCTTGGAATACTGCAGATGTTCAACATCGCGAAAATCGCGATTGAGCTTGCGTCCGGCACGGCCGGCAACATCGACCATGACTGTCAGAAGAGGAGAAAGCGTACCCACTGATCTACTCCGCCCGTTTCACGTATGAACCATCTTCCGTCGCGATCACGACGCGCTCGCCGGTGCCGACGAATGGCGGAACGGCGGTGCGGATACCGTTTTCCAGGATGGCGGGTTTGAAGGAATTGGCAGCGGTCTGCCCCTTCACCACCGGTTCGGTTTCCGTGATTTCCAGGGTCACGAATTGCGGCAGGGAAATGCTGATCGGGCGCTCTTCGTGGAATTCGACCACGACATTCATGCCATCCTGCAGATAGGCCGTGCTTTCCTCGCCGACGAAATCCTTGCGCAGTTCAATCTGCTCGAAGGTTTCCTTGTCCATGAAGGTCAGCGTATCGCCGCTGTCGAACAGGAAGGTCTGGTCGCGCTGCTCGAGACGGACGCGCTCGACCTTGTCGGCGGCGCGGAAGCGTTCATTGAGTTTGCGGCCATCGAGCAGGTTCTTCAGCTCGACCTGGGCAAAGGCTCCGCCCTTGCCTGGCTTGACGTGGTCGGTCTTCACTGCGACCCAGAGCGAGTCCTGATGTTGCAGCACATTGCCGGGACGAATTTCATTGCCGTTGATTTTCATGCGTCACCTATCGGAAAAACCGTGTGCACCGCCCTTGGGCCGTGGAGTGGCGCTCTCCTATCAGCGGGGACAGATATCGGCAAGCGGCGCGGCACTGCCGGCCTAGCGCATCGACTCGACCTGGGCCCGGATCCGCTGCTGCACGTCCAGCGGCAGCGCGCGTTCCAGACCGGCCTGCAGGCGATCACGATCCGGATCGCCGACCGGCGCGCCAAGCGCATCGACCGACGCCATCAACGCCCAGCCATAGGCCGCTTCCAGATCGACCGGGATGCCGTCACCACGGGCGAGGGCGAAGGCAAAGAGAAACTGGCTCTCGGCATCGCCGCCGCGGGCACCCTGGGAAAACCAGTAGGCCGCCGCGAATGGATCGGCCTCGGCTCCCCGGCCCTGATACAGCATCAGGCCATACTGCCCTTCGGCCGGCGCATAGCCGCTCTCGGCGGAAATCCGCATCCAGCGCAGGGCCTCGGCATCATCCTGTTCACCGCCCTCGCCGGCGGCCCACATCATGCCCGCCTGGAAAGCGGCCTCTGCGTGGCGATTGCTGGCCGCGCGTTCGTACCAGGCGCGTGCACCGGAGGCGTCGACGGGCCCGCCGGTGCCGGCATCGAGCAATTGTGCCAGCTGATACATGCCCTCGGGCGAGCCTTGCTGCGCGGCGCGCTCGGCCCATTCGCGAGCGGAGATGGCGTCCTGGGGCACGGGGGAATTCTTCTGCTCGATCGCAAAGGCGACCATGGCATTGAGATGCCCCAGGCGCGCGGCGCGTTCGAACCAGACACTGGCCTCACCCAGCGCGAGCGAGGGATCACCCAGTCGCGCCAACAGGCCAAGCTGGTACAGCGCGATCGGTTCGTCCCGGTCGGCCGCCCGGCGGAACCAGCGCGCGGCGGCGGCGTAGTCGGGCTCGGCCGTAAGGCCGTCGCGGGCCATCATGCCCGCCAGGACAGAGGCCTCGACATTGCCACCGGCAGCCGCGGTCTCGGCATATCGCTGCGCCAGAACCCAGTCCTGGGCGATATAGGCGATCTGGGCCCGGTAATAGGCCGCGTCGGCGGCATTGAGACCCGTCGGCACCTCGGCGTCCGCAGCGTCCATGCCGGCGATTGCCGCGTCCTGGACGTCCTGGGGGAGCAGCATCAATTCAGCCGGAAAGACCTCCTGTGGCTCAGCAGCGACCAGTGGAGTATCCGCGACGTCCTGTGCCAGCACGGGCGCGGCGAGCACGAGGCTCAGGCAGAGAGCAGGAAAAATCTTCATTTTGCCTATCAGCGACGGGAATGCGGCAAGGTCAAGACCGGCGGCATGAAGCTGAGGAATTTGTAACCTTGTCCGCCCGGCTCAGCCCGCGGCGCAGAGCGCCTTGAAGGCCGCCACGGCCGCCACCGGTCCGTCGGGGTGTTGCCACACGCCCGCGGAGACCGCGATGAAATCGGCGCGCGCCTCGACCAGCGGGCCGGCATTTTCGACCGTGATGCCGCCGATGGCGACGCAGGGCAGTTCAAACACCTCGACCCACCATTTGATCAGATCGATATCGGCCTGGTGGCTGACGTCCTTGGTGGTGGTGGGGAAGAAGGCACCGAAGGCGACATAATCGGCACCCGCCTCGCCGGCCAGCATCGCCAGATGGCGGCTGTCATGGCAGGTGACACCGATCGTGCGGTCCTTGCCGAGCAGGGCGCGGGCGTCCTTGACGCTGCCATCCCCCTGCCCGAGATGCACGCCATCGCACCCAAGCTCGGATGCCAGGGCGGCATCATCATTGAGGATCGCCGCGACGCCATGCTGCTGGGCGATGGCGATCAGGGGCGGCGCCAGCTGCCGGATCTGCTCCGGGGTGTGGTCCTTGAGCCGGATCTGCAGCGCGGCGACATCGCCGGTCGCCAGCACCTCGACCAGGGTCTCGGCAAATTGCGCATCGATGCGCGGCGGCGTTATCAGATAGAGCTGGGTTGTCATGGCGGCGTTTTGACCGATTTTGACCCGGGTGGCTAGTGGGGCTGCATCGCGGCCGGCACCAAAATCTCCACGCGGCCTGCCGCTGGAGGTTTGAGGGTTCCTCCCCGGATTGGGAGGTGTGCGGGACGCCGGCGAATGCCGGTTAGCGCAATAAATAGTTGAGACATTCGAGACGTCCCGCACGTGGAGATTTACTCAGGCCCCTCGCGGGCCCTGCCTCGAAATGACCGTGGAAGATTGGTCGAGCCCTAATGCCTCACTTCCCCGATCATGGCCCCACCGGAACTCGGGCTGTCACGCCTTTGTGCGGATGGGCTCCACGCTCCCGATCGCCGCAAGTGACTGAGCTCACGCCTCCCGTGCAACCGGAACGCTGGAAGCATAAGCGCAGGCAGAGGGGGTGGGGATAACATCACCAAAATATCGTCATCCCGACAAAGGTCGGGACCTCGATAGACCGGGCTCCGCACCTGTCCCGCCTGGGTCCTGACTTGCGTCAGGATGACGTGGGATAATTGTCGGACGTGGGGGATAGGCGCCGGATCCCGGCCCAAATGCAGCCGTCAACGCACGGCGTTCATCTGGCCGTCATCAACGGCAAGGCATGTTGCGAGACATCAACCAGAGATCCTGTTGCGATCCAGTTCTATTAGGGGAATTACATGTCCATCAAAACCGTTCTTGCCGCCACCCTCGCTGTTGCCGCGCTGACCGGCGTCGCTTCCGCCCAGAATTATTCGCTGCCGCCGACCTATGGTTCCGTGGCACTGAATCCCGGCTTCATGCCTGACCCCTACCAGGTACAGGTCGTCGCTGGCGGCACGATTGATGCCTCCTCGCTCAGCCCTGCCTGCGTCGGGATGATCGCCAATGCGCCGGATTATCGCCTGCAATACGGCGGCGGTGGCTCCCAGCTCTTCATCGGCGTCACCTCCTCGGCCGACACGACCCTGGTCGTCAACGGCCCGGACGGCAGCTGGTATTGCAACGACGATTACAACGGCCTGAACCCGGTCGTCGGCGGAGAGAGCCCGGATGGCGGCCAGTATGATATCTGGGTCGGCACCTATGGCAGCTCGACGGCGCCTGCCACCATCTTCATCACCGAATACGCCCAGTAGATTTCAGACCATCGCCGAAACGAGAACGGGGCCCGCAATGCGGGCCCCGTTTTTTGTGGGTGGCGACAGGCGGTCGCGGCTTACGCCCCGGCCAGTTCCTTCTCCATCGCCGCATCATATTCGCCCAGTGCGGCGAGGCTGTTCATCCTGGCGCGGTGATTGAAGGCCGCCTGGGCCGCATCAACATTGCCAGGCTTACCAGCCCAGACCTTCAGCGGCGCCGCCTGCAGCGCGCGGCCATAGGAGAAGCTGACCGGCCAGGGCAGGTCATAATTCGCGGTCATGGCATTGAGGTGAGCCGTGGCTTCCTCATCGGACTGACCACCCGACAGGAAAGCGATGCCCGGAACAGCGGCCGGCACGCAATTGGCCAGACACTGTACGGTCATGTCGGCGACTTCCTCGATGCTGGCGCGATCGTCATTCTTCGTGCCCGAGATCACCATGTTCGGCTTCAGGATCGTGCCTTCCAGGATCACGCCCTGGTCAAACAGCTCGCGATAGAGCGTCTTGAGCGCGAATTCTGTGACTTCATAGCAGCGCTCGATCGAGTGATCGCCATCCATGATGACTTCCGGCTCGACGATCGGAACGATATTGGCTTCCTGGCACAGCGCCGCATAGCGGGCCAGGGCGTGCATATTGGTATTGATGCAATACTGGCTCGGCATGGATTCATCGCCATTGCGGCCGATATTGATCACCGCGCGCCATTTGGCAAAGCGGGCACCGAGACCGTAATAATCTGCGAGGCGGTCGCGCAGGCCATCAAGGCCTTCGGTGATCATCTCGCCATCGCTGCCGGCCAGTGCCTTGGCACCGGTATCGACCTTGATGCCCGGGATCGCGCCGGCGGCCTCGATCAGCTTGGTCAGCGGCGTGCCGTCCTTGGCCTTCTGACGGATGGTCTCGTCATAGAGGATCACCCCGGAGACATACTGGCTCATCGCCGGTTCGGTGCGGAACAGCATCTCGCGCCAGTCGCGGCGGTTATCGGCCGTATTTTCCAGATCGATCGAGGCAAAGCGCTTGCCGATCGTGCCGGTGGATTCGTCTGCGGCCAGCAGGCCCTTGCCCGGTGCCACCATGGCGCAGGCGGTTTCGTTGAGTTGGTCCAGATCCATCATGTCATCCCCAGCTTGGTTCGATCTTTGTCTTCAGCATCATGTTTCGGGCCCCTTCTATACAGAGCCCGGGCGAATCCCAAGACAGGAAACGGCCCGTATTGCGCTTTTCGCTGCCGCCGCGTCAGGCGTTGACGCGCTCAGCCTGCATCAACACCTCAACGCCCGGCAAGGCCTTGCCCTCCATCCACTCGAGGAAGGCACCGCCCGCCGTCGAAATGAAGGTGAAATCATCGGCGACGCCGGCCTGGTTGAGCGCCGCGACCGTATCGCCGCCGCCGCCAACTGCCACAAGTCCGTTCTCACGCGCGGCCTGCGCGACATGATCCGCCACAGCCATTGTCGCGGCATCGAAAGGCGGCGTCTCGAACGCGCCGAGCGGACCGTTCCAGATCAGCGTCTTGCAGGTGTCGATTGCCTGGTTGAGCGCGACAACCGTGCCCGGACCGCAATCGAGGATCATTTCATCCGCGCCGACATCATGGATCGAGGTCAGGCGGGTTTCCGGGTTCGCCTTGAATTCCTTCGCCAACACGACATCGCTCGGCAAAATGACCCGGCAGCCCGCTTCCTCCGCCGCGACCAGGATCAACCGCGCCGTGTCGGCCAGATCGGCCTCGCACAGGCTGGCGCCGACCTTGATGCCCTGGGCGTGCAACAGCGTATTGGCCATGCCGCCGCCGACGAAGAGGATGTCGACCTTCTTCACCAGATTCTTCAGGAGATCGATCTTGGAGGAGACCTTGGCGCCGCCGACCAGCGCGATCAGCGGGCGCTCGGGCTTTTCAAGCGCGGCCACGAGATGATCGATCTCGCGCTGCATCGCCAGTCCGGCATAGGCCGGCAGCAAATGCGCCACGCCCTCGGTGGAGCCATGGGCGCGGTGAGCGGCGGAGAAGGCGTCATTGACGTAGATATCGCCGAGGCGCGCCAGCGCTGCGGCGAAGGCCGGATCATTGGCCTCCTCGCCGGGCTCGAAGCGCGTATTCTGCAGCAGCAGCACGTCGCCATCGGCCATGTCGGCCACAGCCGAAGCGGCATCGTCGCCGACGATGTCATCGACGAAATCAACCGCAACGCCAAGCAGATCGGCCAGGGGCTGAGCCACGGGCTCAAGCGAAAGGCCGGTGACGCGGCAACCCTTGGGGCGGCCGAAATGGGCCAGCAGGATCACTTTCGCCCCGGCTTCGCGCAGGAATTCGATCGTCGGCAGGGCCGATTGCAGACGGGTATCGTCGGTGACGTTTCCATCCTTCATCGGCACATTGAAATCGACACGCACAAGCACGCGCTTGCCGGCAATATCAGCGTCCTGGATGCGGCGGATCATGGTCATTCACTCAACTCCGAAACGTGTGGACGGCCAAGCCTATCAGGTAGGCGAATCCTGGCCAGATGATGAGCCAGTTGGCGGCCGCGACCGTGAGGCGCAACAGCGCCGATGCAGGGGCTAGCCTGGGAAATGGCAGAAAGAACCAGGGAAATACAAACCCGGGCAAACCGTGTTTCTCAGCGAGATAACTTATCTTGCGGGCCTCGAAAACGAGTGCGCGAGGCAAGGTGATTACGATGAGATAAAGTGCATATCCGACGAAAGGATGCTGGGTCGAATCAGCGACCGCAGCCATCACGACGAAGCCGGCGATTGCGCCAAGACCACGCTCTGGCCGATCAAAGGGCCGGAACTCGAAGATCGGCTCCCGATCGGTCACGCCGCCTTTCTCCCCCTAGATGAAACGACCCATCGCCGCGGCCGTATCGACCATGCGGCAGGCGAAGCCCCACTCATTGTCGTACCAGGTCATCACCCGGACCAGACGCTCATCGATGACATTGATCTTGTCGATGGCGACGATGGAGGAGCGGCTGTCGTGATTGTAGTCGATGGAGACCAGCGGGATGCTGTCATAGCCGAGCACGCCCTTCATCGGGCCGTCTGCGGCGGCGATGACGGCATCGGAGAGTTCCTTGGCCGTGGTCGCGCGCGACGGCACGAAGACGAGATCGATCAGCGAGACATTCGGGGTCGGCACGCGCACGGCGGCGCCATCGAGCTTGCCGATCAGTTCCGGCAGCACGAGGCCGACAGCCTTGGCGGCGCCGGTCGAGGTCGGGATCATCGACATGGCAGCAGCGCGGGCGCGGTGCAGGTCCTTGTGATTGCGGTCCAGGGTCGGCTGGTCGCCGGTATAGGCGTGGATGGTGGTCATGTGACCGCGCTCGATGCCGACGGCGTCATTGAGCACCTTGGCAACAGGGGCGAGGCCATTGGTGGTGCATGAGGCATTGGAGACAATGATGTCGGCGGCGGTCAGCTGGTCGTGATTGACGCCATAGACGATGGTCTTGTCGGCGTTCTTGGCCGGAGCCGAGCACAGCACACGCTTGGCGCCGCTCTCGATATGGGCCATGGCGGCGGCCTTGTCGTTGAACTTGCCGGTGCATTCCATCACCAGATCAACGCCCATGGCCTTCCAGGGCAGTTGCGACGGGTCGCGGTTGGAGACTTTCTGGATGCGGCCGAAACCGGCATCGAGCCAGTCTTCGCCGACCTCGATCTTGCCGGGATAGCGGCCATGCACGCTGTCATAGGTCAGCAAGTGGGCATTGGTTTCCGGCGTCGAGCTGTCATTGATCGCCACGACTTCCACCTCGCCCCAGCGCTGCTCCTCGAGCACCGCACGCAAGGCAAGACGGCCAATGCGGCCAAAACCGTTGATCGCAACCCGAAGGGCCATACCCAGTCTCCTCAATACCGATAACTATCTCCCGGCGCCGGTGCGACGGGCTGTTGGTGAATTTGGCGCGGATTTACCCGCCTTTGAGGCTACAGTCCACCGGATGATTGCGGCAAAACAGCGTCGCTGGTTATTCCAGAGGCCTCGAAAATGCGTCTTGAACTGTGCCTGAGCAGGACTCCACCTGCTTGACCGCAGAGCAGGGACTTGAATTGAATCCGGACGCCTGCGAGAAACAGAGTAGAAAACCACATCAACACCATGGGCGGACGCCAGTACTATGAAAGTTATCGTTCTCGGTGGGGACGGCTTCTGCGGATGGCCGACAGCGCTCCACCTCTCCAATCTCGGCCATGACATCGTCATCGTCGACAATCTCTCGCGCCGGATGATCGACGTCGAACTGGAAGTGGAATCGCTGACGCCGATCCGGCCAATGAGCGAGCGCATCGCCGCCTGGAAAGAAGTTTCCGGCCGCGACATCCGCTTCGTCAGCATGAATATCGGCAAGGATTTCCAGGAATTCATCGATCTGATCGATGAGGAAAAACCCGATACCATCGTGCATTTCGCCGAACAGCGCGCCGCGCCCTACTCGATGAAATCGGCCCGCCACAAGCGCTACACGGTCGACAACAATCTCAACGCCACCAATGACGTCCTTGCGGCGATCGTCGACAGCGGCCGGGACATCCATCTCGTCCACCTCGGCACGATGGGCGTCTATGGCTATGGCACGGCGGGCATGAAAATTCCCGAGGGCTATCTCAAGGTGAAGGTCCAGACCGATGAAGGCCTGAAGGATCAGGAGATCCTCTATCCGGCCAATCCGGGCTCGATCTACCACATGACCAAGACCCAGGATCAGTTGTTCTTCCATTTCTACAACAAGAACGACAAGGTGAAGATTACCGACCTCCACCAAGGCATTGTCTGGGGCACCCAGACCAATGAGACCAAGCG
>NZ_JBLWTD010000038.1:0-19627 GCF_048270265.1 Maricaulis sp.
CGCGCCTCGGTGAGGACGCGGGTGGTCTCCTGGAAGGAGGCTGCCGAGATGAAGGAGCGGGTCTGGAGCGACGCCTTGGTGATACCGAGCAGGACGGGCTCACCGGTGGCCATACGCTTGCCCTCGGCCTCGAGACGTTCATTGGTCTCGATGAACTCGATCTTGTCGACCTGTTCCGCCGCCAGATAGGCACTGTCGCCCGGATCCTTGACTTCGATCTTCTGCAGCATCTGCCGGACAATGACCTCGATGTGCTTGTCATTAATCGGCACGCCCTGCAGACGATAGACTTCCTGGATCTCGTCGATCAGGTATTCAGCCAGCGCGGAGACGCCCAGGATGGCCAGGATATCGTGCGGCGCCGGGTGACCGTCGAGCAGATACTCGCCCTTCTGGATGAAATCGTTTTCCTGGACCGTGAGGTGCTTGCCCTTGGGCACCAGGTATTCGACCTTCTCCTGATCTTCCGCTTCCGGAACGATCGCGATACGGCGTTTGTTCTTGTAGTCGCGGCCGAACTCGACCCGGCCACTGATTTCGGCGATGACCGCGTGATCCTTCGGACGGCGGGCTTCGAACAGCTCGGCAACCCGCGGCAGACCGCCGGTGATGTCGCGCGTCTTGGCACCTTCGGTCGGGATCCGGGCGACGATGTCACCCGGGCGAACCGTATCGCCGGAATTGACCGAGAGAATGGCGCCGACAGCGAGCATATAGCTGGCCATCGAACCCGTCGGCAGCTTGATCGGCTCGCCGGCCTCGTCCTGGATGACGATGGCAGGCTGCAGCGCATTGGCCTTGGCACTGCCGCGCCAGTCGATGATCACCTTGGAGGCGATACCGGTGGCTTCGTCGGTTTCTTCCTTGACCGAAACGCCTTCAGCGATGTCGACGAGACGGACGGTACCGCCCACTTCCGACACGATCGGCGCGGTATATGGATCCCACTCGGCGAGACGCTGGCCACGTTCGGCCTTGTCGCCTTCCTTGACCTTCAGCTTGGTGCCGTAGGTCAGCTTGTAGGATTCACGTTCCTTGCCTTCGGTATCAGCGATCGCGACCTGCATGTTGCGGCTCATGACGATCAGATCGCCTTCCGCATTGGCCACGATAGCCGTGTTCTTGAACACGACCTTGCCCGGGTGCGTCGCTTCGATGAAGGACTGCTCGGACACCTGGGCCGTACCACCGATGTGGAAGGTCCGCATCGTCAGCTGGGTACCAGGCTCACCGATCGACTGCGCCGCGATGACGCCGACGGCCTCACCGATATTGACGCGCGTGCCGCGAGCCAGGTCACGGCCGTAACAGGTGGCGCAGACGCCGACACGGGTTTCACAGGTCAGCGGCGAGCGCGCGAACACGCTCTGGACGCCGGCCGTGTCGATCTCGACCGCGAGGTCTTCATCGACATAGCTGTCGGCCGGGCAGATCGTCTCGCCGGTCACCGGATGGATGACCGCTTCGGCCGTGGTGCGGCCGAGGATGCGCTGCTCGAGGGAGACGACGATATCGCCGCCATCGACAACGGCATCGATCTGGAAGCCCTGCGACGTGCCGCAATCTTCTTCCGTGACGATACAATCCTGGGCGACATCGACCAGACGGCGGGTCAGGTAACCCGAGTTTGCCGTCTTCAGTGCGGTATCGGCCAGACCCTTACGGGCACCGTGGGTGGAGTTGAAGTATTCAAGGACGGTCAGGCCTTCCTTGAAGTTCGAGATGATCGGCGTCTCGATGATCTCACCCGACGGCTTGGCCATCAGACCACGCATACCGGCGAGCTGTTTCATCTGGTTCTTAGAACCACGGGCACCGGAGTGGGCCATCATGTAGACGGAGTTGACTTCCGAGGTGCGGCCATCTTCGCCGACATAGGTCTTGGAGATCTCGTCCATCATCGCATCGGCGACGGCGTCGGTACATTTCGCCCAGGCGTCAACGACCTTGTTGTACTTCTCACCCTTGGTGATCAGACCGTCGACATATTGCTGCTCGTAGTCGGAGACCAGCTTGCGGGTATTGCCGACCAGCGTCGCCTTGGCGTCGGGAACGAGCATGTCGTCCTTGCCGAAGGAGATACCGGCGCGCGCAGCTTCCTTGAAGCCAAGGGCCATGATCTGGTCGCAGAAGATGACCGTCGCCTTCTGGCCACAGTGGCGATAGACGTGGTCGATCAGTGCACCGATCGCCTTCTTGGTGAGGATCTCACCGAGCAGGTCCGGCTGCATCTTCTCGTGCTTGGGCAGAAGGTCGATGACCATCTTGCGGCCCGGCGTGGTTTCGATCACGCGGGTCACTTCATTGCCGTCGGCATCAATGCCTTCCCAGCGCGCCTTGATCTTGGAGTGCAAGGTCACGAAACCGGCGTCGAGCGCCGCTTCCATTTCGGCGCGGGTCGCGAAGGCCATGCCCTCACCCGGCTCGGCGTCATTGGCGATCGACAGATAGTACAGACCCAGAACGATATCCTGCGACGGCACGATGATCGGCTTGCCATTGGCGGGCGAGAGGATGTTGTTGGTCGACATCATCAGCGTGCGCGCTTCGAGCTGGGCTTCCAGCGAGAGCGGCACGTGAACAGCCATCTGGTCACCGTCGAAGTCGGCGTTGAAGGCGGCGCAGACCAGCGGGTGAAGCTGGATGGCCTTGCCCTCGATCAGCTTCGGTTCAAACGCCTGGATGCCGAGACGGTGCAGGGTCGGTGCACGGTTGAGCATGACCGGGTGTTCGCGAATGACCTCGTCGAGC
This sequence comes from Maricaulis sp., assembly GCF_048270265.1. Lineage (GTDB taxonomy): Bacteria > Pseudomonadota > Alphaproteobacteria > Caulobacterales > Maricaulaceae > Maricaulis. The sequence goes on from NZ_JBLWTD010000038.1 coordinate 2,752, forward strand.
ACGTCCCAGACTTCCGGACGTTCTTTCTCGACCAGTTTCTTCGATTGCTTGACCGTGCCGGACAGACCCTTGGCGTCGAGACGCGCATAGATGAAGGGCTTGAACAGCTCGAGCGCCATCTTCTTCGGCAGGCCGCACTGGTGCAGCTTGAGGTCAGGACCAACCACGATGACCGAACGGCCGGAATAGTCGACGCGCTTGCCGAGCAGATTCTGGCGGAAACGCCCCTGCTTGCCCTTCAGCATGTCGGACAGGGATTTCAGCGGGCGCTTGTTGGCGCCGGTGATGACCCGGCCGCGACGGCCATTGTCGAACAGGGCGTCGACGGATTCCTGCAGCATCCGCTTTTCATTGCGGATGATGATGTCCGGCGCGCGCAGCTCGATGAGGCGCTTGAGGCGGTTGTTACGGTTGATGACGCGGCGGTAGAGATCGTTCAGATCCGAGGTCGCGAAACGGCCACCATCCAGAGGCACCAGCGGGCGCAGCTCTGGCGGGATGACGGGGATCACGGTCATGATCATCCACTCGGGACGATTGCCGGAGGTCATGAAGCTTTCCATCAGCTTGAGGCGTTTGGCGTACTTCTTGAGCTTCAGCTCGGAACCGGTTTCCTTCATGTCGACGCGAACTTTTTCGCATTCGGCAGCCAGGTCCATATTGATCAGGATTTCGCGCACGGCTTCGGCGCCGATACCGGCAGTGAAGGCATCCTCGCCATACTCGTCCTGGGCTTCCATGTATTCTTCTTCGGAAAGAAGCTGGAAGGGCTGGAGCGGAGTCAGGCCGGGCTCGATGACGACATAGTTCTCGAAGTAGAGAACGCGCTCGACATCCTTCAGCGCCATGTCGAGGATCATCGATATCCGCGATGGCAGGGATTTCAGGAACCAGATATGCGCCACGGGTGCAGCCAGCTCGATATGGCCCATGCGCTCACGCCGGACGCGCGCCAGGGTCACTTCAACGCCGCACTTCTCGCAGACGATACCTTTGTACTTGATGCGCTTGTACTTGCCGCACAGGCACTCGTAATCCTTCACGGGCCCGAAGATGCGGGCGCAGAACAGGCCGTCGCGCTCCGGCTTGAAGGTCCGGTAATTGATGGTTTCCGGCTTTTTGACTTCGCCAAAGGACCAGGAGTGGATTTTCTCCGGGCTGGCGAGTGCAATCCGGATCCGGTCGAAGGCGGGGCCTTCGGCTGCCGGATTGAAGATGTTCATGACATCATGGTTCATGTCGGCGTCTCCCAAAAGGGTAAACGGGACGGGCCCAGAGCCCGCCCCGCGTATAGATTGCAGCCTTAGCCGTTCTTCAGTTCGACGTTCAGGCCAAGCGAACGCATTTCCTTGACCAGCACGTTGAAGCTTTCGGGAATGCCGGCTTCGAACGTGTCGTCGCCGCGGACAATGGCTTCATAGACCTTGGTCCGGCCTGCCACGTCATCCGACTTCACCGTCAGCATTTCCTGCAGCGTATAGGCCGCGCCGTACGCTTCCAGTGCCCACACTTCCATCTCGCCGAAGCGCTGGCCGCCGAACTGGGCCTTGCCGCCCAGCGGCTGCTGAGTCACCAGGCTGTACGGCCCGATGGAACGGGCGTGGATCTTGTCGTCGACCAGGTGGTGCAGTTTCAGCAGGTGTTTGACGCCCACAGTCACCTTGCGGCGGAAACGCTCACCGGTACGGCCGTCATGCAGCGTCACCTGACCGGACGGATCGAGACCCGCCTTGACCAGCATGTCCGTCACATCCGCCTCACGGGCACCGTCAAAGACCGGCGTTGCGAAGGGAACGCCCAGCTTGAGATTCTGGCTCAGCTCGGCAATGCCTTCATCGGTCTCTGGCAGTTCGGCATCATCGCCATAGGCCCGCTTGAGTTCGTCCTTGAGCGCTTCGATCTTGCCGTCACGCTTGTAGGCCTCATAGGCTTCGCCGATCTGGGCGCCCAGGCCACGGCTGGCCCAGCCAAGGTGGGTTTCCAGGATCTGACCGACATTCATCCGGCTTGGCACGCCAAGCGGGTTGAGCACGATATCGACCGCGTCACCGTTTTCCAGGAAGGGCATGTCCTCGATCGGGTTGATCTTGGAGATGACACCCTTGTTGCCGTGACGGCCGGCCATCTTGTCACCAGGCTGAAGCTTGCGCTTCACGGCAACAAACACCTTGACCATCTTCATCACGCCCGGCGGCATTTCATCGCCACGCTGAAGCTTGTCGACCTTGTCCTCGAAGCGACGGTCCAGGCGAGCCCGGCTGTCGTCGAACTGCTTTTGCAGCGCTTCGACTTCCGCCATCGCCTTCTCGTCATCGAGACCGATACGCCACCACTGGGAGCGCGGGGTCTCGTCGAGGGCTTCCTGGGTGATCTTGCCCTTGGCGAAGCCGCGCGGTCCGGAGACCGCCGTCTTGCCAACCAGCAGATCGCCAAAGCGCTGATAGATATTGCGCTCGAGAATGGTGAGCTCGTCATCACGGTCGGTGCCGAGACGTTCGATCTCTTCACGCTCGATCGAGATCGCGCGCTCATCCTTGTCGACACCGTGACGGTTGAAGACCCGCACTTCCACCACGGTGCCGGTGGCACCCGATGGCATGCGCAGGGAGGTGTCACGAACGTCGGACGCCTTTTCACCGAAGATGGCGCGCAGAAGCTTTTCTTCCGGCGTCATCGGGCTTTCGCCCTTCGGGGTCACCTTGCCGACGAGGATATCGCCAGCGGCCACTTCAGCACCAACGGCAACAATACCGGCTTCGTCGAGATTGCGCAGGGCTTCCTCGCCGACATTGGGAATGTCACGCGTGATTTCTTCCGGCCCGAGCTTGGTATCGCGAGCTGCGACCTCAAACTCTTCCAGGTGGATCGAGGTGAAGACGTCGTCGCGCACGATGCGCTCGGAGATCAGGATCGAATCCTCGAAGTTGTAGCCATTCCAGGGCATGAAGGCGACGACCACATTGCGGCCGAGCGCCAGTTCACCCAGATCCGTCGACGGACCGTCAGCGATGATATCGCCGGTGATCACTTCATCGCCCACACGCACGATCGGGCGCTGGTTGATACAGGTCGACTGGTTGGAACGCTGGAACTTGGACAGACGATAGATGTCGACGCCCGACTTGGCAGCATCGAGATCCTCGGTTGCCCGGATAACGATACGCGTGGCATCGACCTGCTCGACCACACCGGTCCGGCGCGCCGCGACGGCAGCCCCGGAATCGCGGGCCACGACAGCTTCCATGCCGGTACCGACCAGCGGAGCTTCCGCCTTAACCAGCGGCACGGCCTGACGCTGCATGTTCGAGCCCATCAGGGCGCGGTTGGCGTCATCGTTTTCGAGGAAGGGGATCAGCGCCGCAGCGACCGAAACGACCTGCTTCGGCGACACGTCGATATAATGCACCTCGTCACGCGGAACCAGGGTCACGTCGCCGGCCACGCGGCAGTTGACGAACTCATTGTCCAGCATGCCGCTCTCGGTCACATGCGCGTTCGCCTGGGCAATCGCGTACCGGGATTCCTGCATGGCCGAGAGATAATCGACCTGGTCGAGCAGCTTGCCGTTTTCGACGCGGCGATACGGGCTCTCGATGAAGCCGTACTTGTTGACGCGGGCGAAGGTCGACAGCGAGTTGATCAGGCCGATATTCGGGCCTTCAGGCGTTTCAATCGGGCAGATCCGGCCGTAATGGGTCGGATGCACGTCGCGGACTTCGAAGCCGGCACGCTCACGGGTCAGACCACCAGGCCCAAGCGCCGAGAGACGACGCTTGTGCGTCACTTCGGAGAGCGGGTTGGTCTGGTCCATGAACTGCGACAGCTGCGAGGAACCGAAGAACTCACGCACCGCGGCAGCTGCCGGTTTGGCGTTGACGAGATCGTGCGGCATGACGGTCTCGATATCGACCGAAGACATGCGTTCCTTGATCGCGCGCTCCATGCGGAGCAGGCCGATGCGGTACTGGTTTTCCATCAGCTCGCCGACCGAACGCACCCGGCGATTGCCGAGATTGTCGATATCGTCGATTTCACCGCGGCCATCGCGCAGACCCACGAGGGTCTTGAGCACGGCCAGGATGTCTTCCTTGCGCAGGGTGCGCATATCGTCCGGCGCATCGAGGTCGAGACGCATGTTCATCTTGACCCGGCCAACGGCGGAAAGGTCATAGCGCTCGCTATCGAAGAACAGGCCCTGGAACATGGCTTCAGCGGTATCGGCCGTTGGCGGCTCGCCCGGGCGCATGACCCGGTAGATATCCACCAGCGCCTGCTCACGGCTGTCATTCTTGTCGACGGCCAGAGTGTTGCGCATGTAGGGGCCGATGCCCGTCGCGGGATCGATATCAAGGATGTTCAGTTCCTTGACGCCGGTCGTCTTGAGGATTTCCAGCACTTCTTCGGTCAGCTCGTCACCGGCTTCGACGAAGATCTCGCCGGTTTCGGTGTTGACCATATCCTCGGCAATATAGCTGCCCAGGATGTCGGCGTCGGAGACCAGCAGGAGCTCGAGGCCCTCTTCGGCCAGCTTGTTGGCTGCGCGGGCAGAGATTTTCTTGCCGGCTTCGGCAACGACATCACCGGTCTTGGCATCAACCAGATCGCGCGCCGGTTTGGCGCCGCGCCATTTTTCCTTCACGTAAGGAACGGTCCAGCCCTTCTTGGTGCTCTTGTAGGCAATGGTCTGGTAGAAGGTCGCGAGGATCTCTTCCTTGTCCAGGCCCAGCGCATAGAGCAGCGTCGTCGCCGGCAGTTTGCGGCGGCGGTCGAGACGCATGTGCACGACATCCTTGGCGTCGAACTCAAAGTCGAGCCAGGAGCCGCGGTAAGGAATGATACGGGCGGCAAACAGGAATTTGCCGGAGGTGTGGGTCTTGCCACGGTCATGGTCGAAGAAGACGCCCGGCGAGCGGTGCATCTGGGAGACGATCACGCGTTCGGTGCCGTTAACGATAAAGGTGCCCTTGTCGGTCATGAGCGGGATATCGCCCATATAGACATCCTGTTCCTTGATGTCCTTGACCGAGCGTGCGCCCGTTTCCTCGTCCACATCAAACACGATGAGACGCATCTTCACCTTCAGCGGCGCGGCATAGGTCATGTCGCGCTGCTGGCATTCTTCAGTATCGAACTTCGGCGTTTCGAATTCGTAGGACACGAAGTCGAGCACGGCGCGATCAGCAAAGTCCTTGACCGGGAAGACCGATTTGAAAACGGTCTGCAATCCGGTGTCCGGGCGCTCGCTTGCGCGCACATCCTTCATCAGAAACTGCTCATACGAGCTCTTCTGAACTTCGATCAGATTCGGCATCGCAACAGTTTCCGGAATACGACCGAATGACTTGCGAATCCGCTTCTTGCCGGTGAACGATAGACCCATGTCGGCTCCCTTCGCAGACAGCACTGCGCATCTGATGCGGGGAAATCCCCGCGCCGTGCCGCTCCATGATCCCGATAGACACCGGGACCGGTTATGCGTTTCCCCCTGGAGCGACAGCGAGGGAACGCCAATTCTCAAAGACGGGCTAACGGACGCGCAGGATTACCCCACGCGCCCGAGAGCACCGTACCTGTCACGCGTGAGCGTGATTATTTAAGCTCGACGGTCGCGCCGGCAGCTTCAAGCTTGGCTTTGATATCGTCTGCTTCAGCCTTGCTTGCGCCTTCTTTGACGGCCTTCGGTGCGGCCTCAACGAGGTCCTTGGCTTCTTTCAGGCCGAGACCCGTGATACCGCGGACTTCCTTGATGACGTTGATCTTCTTGTCGCCGGCAGAAACCAGCATGACGTCGAATTCGGTCTGCTCTTCAGCAGCCTCGGCAGCGCCGCCAGCGGCAGGGCCGGCAGAGACAGCAACGGCCGCAGCCTTGATGCCTTTTTCTTCGAGAAGATCATTGAGTTCTTTGGCTTCCAGAATGGTCAGGGCCAAAAGTTCGTCACAGAGTTTAGCTACATCAGCCATTTGTTCAATTCCTTGTAAAACGTTGGTTTGTCGGTTCGAATGCGGAGAATGACGTTATGCGGCGGCTTGTTCGCGGATTGCCTCGACGGCTCCCGCAAGACCTTGCCCCGGCGCCATGAGACGCTGGACCACCTGAGAGGCTTGACCCGTGAGACGGGCGGCAATGGTACCGATGAGTTCTTCGCGCGACGGCATTTTGGAGAGTGCGGCGATACCGGCGGCATCGAACACATTCTCTTCCATGAACCCGCCGAGAATGACGAATTTCTCATTGGACTTGGCGAAATCGACCACGACCTTCGGCGCCGAAACAAAGTCTTCCGAGTAAGCGACGGCGACCGGACCTGTAAACAGATCGGCAGCGCCCTCACCCGGCTGGCCTTGCAGAGCGATTTTGGCGAGGCGGTTACGCACCACCTTGAACGTGCCACCAACTTCACGAAGTTTGATGCGCAAGTTCGTCATTTCCGCAACAGTCATACCCGTATAATGGGCCATGACCACGGATCCGCTACCGGCGAAGATGCTCTTCAGCTCTTCAACGGATGCTTCTTTTTGCGTGCGATCCATATGCGGACTCCCTAGTCTGAGTCCCCCACCATGGGAGACCCGTTGAAGACGCCCCGATGCGGCAACTCCCGTCACGGGAGCGGCCACGCCGCGGCGTTTTCCTGTCCCAGGGCTCGAACCGACGGCCTTGAACAAGGCCGAAGGTATCTCGCTCTGTCTCACACAAGGCCTGGACTGGATTAAGGCAGGACGCGAACGCCACACCCCTTGCGATCTCGGACAGGTGGGCCAACCCATGCACAACACGCATGGAGGAGACCCGAATGGTCCGACCGGCTACAGCCAGTCGGACCGAATTTCAATACCGTTACGCTGAAACAGCGTCACTCGAGTCGATGCGGACGCCAGGGCCCATGGTCGAGCTGATGCCGATGCGGCGCAGGTAAGTCCCCTTGGCACCGACAGGCTTGGCTTTCATGACCGCATCCACGAGAGCGCGGACATTTTCCGACAGCGCAGCTTCGGTGAAGCTGGCCTTGCCGACGCCGGCGTGCACGATCCCGGCCTTTTCAGCGCGGAACTCGACAGCCCCGCCCTTGGAGGCTTCGATCGCCTTGGTCACGTCCATGGTGACGGTTCCGACCTTCGGGTTCGGCATCATGCCGCGAGGGCCGAGCACCTTACCGAGACGGCCGACGATCGGCATCATGTCCGGGGTCGCGATGACCTTGTCGAAATTGATGTTGCCGGCGAGGATCTGTTCCATCAGGTCCTCGGCACCAACGACATCGGCACCGGCCTTGGTCGCTTCGTCAGCCTTCGGGCCACGTGCGAACACGGCGACGCGGACTGTACGTCCGGTGCCATGCGGCAGATTGCAGACGCCGCGGACCATCTGGTCAGCATGGCGCGGATCGACACCCAGATTGATCGCCACTTCGATGGTCTCATCGAACTTGGCGGTCGCATTGGCCTTGACGTGCTTCACAGCGGCGTCGACCGAATAGGCTTCTTCGCGCGAAATACCTTCGCGGGCAGCAGCCAGACGTTTTCCCAGTTTCGCCATCGTTCTACTCCGTAACCTGCAGACCCATGGAACGGGCAGAACCGGCGATGATCTTGGTCGCCTGGTCGAGGTCGTTCGCGTTGAGGTCTTTCATTTTCTGTTCGGCAATGTCACGGCACTGGGACATTGAAACGGAACCGGCAATTGCCAGGCCGGGCGTGGTGCCGCCCTTGGTCAGCTTGGCAGCCTTCTTCAGGAAGAAGCTGGCCGGTGGCGATTTGGTGACGAAAGTAAAGGACTTGTCGGAAAACACGGTGATGATCGTCGGGATTGGCATCCCTTTTTCCATCTCCTGGGTCTTCGCATTGAAGGCCTTACAGAATTCCATGATGTTGACGCCGCGCTGACCCAGCGCCGGCCCGATCGGCGGCGACGGGTTGGCTGCCCCGGCAGGCACTTGCAGCTTGATATAGCCGGTAATCTTCTTGGCCATGTTCCCACTCCTTTAAAAGACGCCCTTGGCGCCCCGTGGTTTCGCGGTACGGCCCGGCATGGACTTGCTGCCGGCACCTCCCGCAATGTTACGGATCAGCCGATTTTGGCGACTTGTCCGTATTCGAGCTCGACCGGCGTTGCGCGGCCGAAAATATTGATGGCCACTTTCAGGCGGCCATTCTCGTGGTCGTCTTCCTCGACGACACCGTTGAAGCTGGCAAAGTGACCGTCGATGACATTGACGGTTTCGCCGATCTGGTAGGACACGGTCGGGTGCGGACGCTCGGCGTCTTCGACCATTTGCCCCAGAATGCGCTTCACTTCGGTCTCGGTGACCGGCATCGGCTTGTTGCCCGACCCCAGGAAACCGGTGACCTTCGGCGTATTCTTCACGAGGTGGTAGGCATCATCGGACATGACCATCTTGACGAGGACATAGCCGGGGAAATACTTGCGCTCGGCATTGATCTTGCGACCCTTGCGAACTTCCACAACTTCTTCGGTCGGGACGAGAATCTCTTCGAAACGATCCTCAAGCCCCTGGATTTTGGCTTCTGTGCTGATTGCCTCGGCGACCTTCTTCTCGAAGTTCGAATAGGCGTGCACGATATACCATTTGGCAGACATACAGCCTCCTCCTAAGCGCCGGAGCCAAGAGCCAGCAGGCTCTGGACCGTGAACTGGATGCCGAGGTCGACCATCCAGAAAAACAGAATTGCGATCGTGCTCAATATCAGCACCAGCACAGTGGAGACGATCGTCTCCTGACGGCTCGTCCAGGTCACCTTGCGGGCTTCCTGACGTACCTGGGCGAGATACTGGAACGGATTGACACCGCGCTTCTTGGCGGTTGCACCGTCCTTTTTGGGCTTGGCTGGCACCTTATCGTTCCTGTTCCGCGTCATAAACTTCCATCTGGCCCGTCAGGACCGTCATTTCAATCGCCCGGTAAGGACTATTTTCCGTCAGCGCGGCATGGCAGGGGCGGAGGGACTCGAACCCACGACCCTCGGTTTTGGAGACCGATGCTCTACCAACTGAGCTACACCCCTATATCGCGCACGCGAACTAGCATGGAGACGTCGCCGCCACCACACCCGAAGCGCAGCTCTCTACATCCTGCGGCGCCATATGAAAACAGCTAAAACGCAGAAGCGAGCGCATTCTTCCCATGCCATGCTGAGAAGAGCGGCGGTATCGGCCTGCCCGCGCCCGATGTCAAGCCGTGCGAACGCGATTCAGGCCAATGCCGCAAATGAGTGTTCGCGGCCGGCAACTGCCCTGCCCGCGGGCCCGGCCGGGCGCCCCGGTGGACGGCCAGACAGCCGCGCCTGGCATTGCGGGCGGCACCCCTGCCCCGAGGGACTGGCCACGCGCCTGGCGCCGCCCCTGCCCGCCCCCGCGGACCGCACAAAGAAAAAGGGCGGCCCCGAAGGACCGCCCTTTCCCCATCAAACGCTGACGCGTTGATTAGAAGCGCATCGTACCGCCAACAAAGAGGCGACGCCCCAGTGTTTCGTACGTTGCAGGCCAGGTGTTGGCCTGTTCCGAAGCCGTCGAGCCAATGGCTGGAACGTCGGTATCGGTGAAGTTGGTAACACCAAGGTTCACGGTGAACGTGTCGTTGATGTCGTACTGGAAGGTCACGTCAAAGTAGCTCGTTCCATCGATATGATCGGAGAACGTGCTGACGTATGGAGCAGTGGAGGCATCAGCTTCCACAGCACCGATGTAGCGCCAGCGCAGCGAGGTCGTGAACGGACCCGTATACCACGAGGTTTGCACCGTGTGCTTGTACTCAGGTGTCGGCTCACCGCAGCTCAGGCCGTAGAAGCCGGCGCAAACGGTAACCGGCGACGTAGCCGAGTTGGTGAAGTCAGAGGTGATGGTGTAGCCGCCATAATAGGTGACAGCCATATCACCTGGGAGACCCATCACACCTGCATCAAAGCCGTAATCGATCCGGAGATCGACGCCTTCGGAGTCGAGGACGGCGGCGTTGATGTTGGTGAGTGCTGGCAGGAAGCCATTGGCACCCATTTCACCAGTTGCCGGGTTACGGCTTCCGGCCAGAGCCGCACAGGACGATGCAATGCCGGAAAGGTGGCATTCGTCGAGCAGGGTCTGGAGTGGCAGGGTCGTGATCACGTCTTCGATCGAGATGTTGTAGTAATCGAGCGTGACAGTCAGACCTTCGATCGCAGCAGGCGTCAGAACCACACCGACGGTGTAGGTATCAGCCGTTTCCGAACCCAGACCTGGGTTGCCACCGAACAGGGCTTCCATCTGGGCATTGCCCTGGAAGTCTGCACCGATTTGCGCGGCAGGAACGCCGGCAGCGGTACAAGTGGCATCGATCGTTCCTGCGCCGTAGGAACCGTTTGCACCGCCGGCACATGGATCCTGGGCACCCGGGAAACCATTGACCAGTGGCTGGAACAGGTCACCAACGTTTGGTGCACGAACAGCGCGGTTGAAGTTACCACGAAGACGGATCTGATCATTCAGTTCCCAGCCGAGGCCGACTGCGAACGTCTCAGTTTGACCAACCGTGCTGTAATCCGACGAACGGAAAGCAGCATTCAGGGCCAGAGACTGGATCATCGGACGATCTTCGATCAGTGGCATTTCGACTTCTGCGAAGAATTCGTAGACGTCGAAAGAACCGCCAACTGGGAGCGCCTGGTTGAAGCCGCGAACGTCAGGGCCGAGAACCGAGTCAGGACGGGAGTCCGCGCTGGATTCACGATACTCGACACCCATAACGAGGGCGAGCGGGTCATGAGCTGCTGGCGACTGCAGGAACGGAACCGAACCGGACAAGGTAGCCATCGTCTGGAAGGCCTCCATGGTGTCGATCTGGGCACCGGTCTTTGCAATCTGAGCAACCGAAGCGGCCGACATGGCACCAGGGCCACCGAAGACGTCGGCGTAAGCTGCAGTACAACCGCTTGCGAGTGCGGTCGGGCCGCCATCGCAGAGCACGCCGGCTTGCAGAGCCGAGACGGACAGGTTGCCGGTCTGGATTTGCGAGACGGACGAACGCGAGTAGTTCATGAACGCGTCGTAGCTCCAGTCAGCGTTCAGGTTGCCACGGGCACCGAACACAGCCTGGAAGGAGCTCGTGTCACGCAGGGAATTACGCGTGCCGAACTCTTCGAAACGGCGGCTGATCCGGACAGTACCGGTGCCATCGCCATTGTTCGAACCCGGATCGGCAACGATCAGGCCCAGCAGAGCGGCTGGCAGGTTCGGGTTGTCGAGGTTGACCGTCAGGGTCACGCCAGCAGGCGTTGGGGCCAGCTGAGAGTCGACAACGTTGTTGGCAAACACGCCACGGCCGTAGAACTCAAGGTGCTCATTGACTTCATAGGTTGCGAACGCCGAGATGTTGTAGCGTTCCTGCGGCAGTTGCAGGTAGTTGGTCGGACCGTAGTTGTAGGTGTCGTTCGGGCTGCCGCCGGAGCGATAACCACGGACATTGCCACCGGAATCAACACGGAAGCCGGAGCAGTTGCCCAGGCAATTCGGGTCAAACGCGGTCAGGGCAGCCTGGTCGAGACCGAAGCTGTTGGTCGTGCCACCACGGATACGGGTACCCGGAATGTTGGACGAACCACCATAGATCCAGCCATCGGCTTCATTGCCTGCACCTGGATCCCACAGCACGACCGACGAGAAGTCGCGGTCGGCGCTGAAGAGCGCTTCACGGTTGGTGTAGCCCAGCGAGATGACAGCGTTACCGCGGCCATTGTCGAAATTGCCACCCATGGTGACCGACACGTTGGTGATCGTACCGTCGAGATCGCCGAGGGACGTTTCCGTCGAAGCGTTGATTTCAACGCCTTCGAAATCGTCCTTCATGATGAAGTTCACAACACCGGCAACAGCGTCGGAACCGTACACAGCGGAAGCACCACCGGTCACGATATCGATGCTGGCAACCATGGCGGCCGGGATGTTGTTCAGGTCAACAACGTTGTTGACGCTGGAACCGACGAAGCGCTGGCCATCAACCAGGACCAGGGTCCGGGTGGTGCCGAGGCCACGAAGGCTGACCGTCGCCGTGCCGTCGCCCGGGTTGTTCGACGTGGAGTCAAACGCTGGGACAACCTGTGGCAGGGTGTTGATGAAGTCTTCGGTATTGACGGTGTTCACGACAGCAAGCTGTTCAGCGGAAACATTCGTCACCGGGCTTGGCGCGATCGTATCGGTGCGCTGAATGCGCGAACCGGTGACCGTCACCACGTCCTGGTCTTGTGCCATTGCCGGGGCCGCTACAGCCAGGCCGGAAATAAGCGTGCTTGCCATCAGGCAAGCCTTCAAAGAAGTGCGTCTCACTCTATATCCCTCCGAGTAAGGATTCTGAATTGGGAAGCACACCCTGAATTATGTTCATCAGGCAGGACTCCCCCCTCTCAACGGGGCACACGATTCCCCGCCTTGCTGCCAAAATAGGCGCGGCGCTCGCAAAGGGTCAATGACACACCTCTGTCACGAAGCCGTGCGCTGGGCATTTCAGGGGCAGTGTGGCGCAATTGCCTCATTCGGTGCGGATTTGGGGCATTTTTGTGGCGCGTCCACACGCTGCAGGGGAATCTCCAGCCCTTGCCATGCGTTGCGCAGATGCCTCAGGCCGGGATCAGGTCGAACGGTGCGGTCACGCGAACCTCGTCCGAAACAAAGGGTTCGACCCCGTGCCAGAGATAGGACGGGAAGAAAATCGCCGCTCCGGGCTCCGGCTGGATATAGCGCTCGGCCGGCAGGTCGAGCCCGGCAACACCGGATGCGCCGAGACGAAGCCAGCCGGCACGCTCGCCATCCATCACGCTCTCCGGCACGGCCACATAGTAGGACGCGCTGATCCAGCCGGCCGGATGGATATGGTCAACATGACCGCCGCCGGACCGCAGCCGGACCGACCAGGCCCCGGTCAGCTTGAGCGCCTCGGTCTTGCGCCGCAGGAAGGGGTGGTCGGGATCGTCCGGCAGCCCGGCGACGAAGGCACTGGCCGCCGCCTGCAATGCATCGGCAAGCGCCTGGATCACCGGACTGTCCTGGTCCCAGAGCCGCCCGGACGACTGGGTACCGCCAAACAGGGTCTGATCAAGCGGCTGCGCCCCGCTGCTGTGCAGGCGCTCGATCTCGGCCGCCAGCGCCGCGTTGAACTCTGCCAGCGAGGCATAACCCGGTGGCGTCTCGATCATCCGCTTGGCTGTAAAGCGGTCGTAATCATAGAAGCGCCGGTAGCGATCATCGCCCTGCAGCCGCCAGGCCAGCGATTGCAAGGCGACATGTTTCTGCAAGTGCTCCGCGGGAGGTTCGGCCTCGAGCAGGGCGAGCGCATCATCGACCTCCCCCGCCGGCAACAGCGCCTCGACCAGCTGATGACGAATCGCGAAGTCAGCCGCCTTCTCGCTGCTGGCCGCCACCGCGGCGCGGTAGGCCGCGCGCAGATCGTCCAGCCCGGCATCGCGCTGGCCCAGCCGGCTGCGCAATTCACCGCGCAAGGAGAGCGCCTGCAGATTGGCCGGCTCCAGCGCCAGCGCCTGCCCGGCGGCGCGCTCGGCTTCCTCCGGCTGACCGGAGCGCATCAGGATCTCTGCCCGCACCAGATGCAGGCCGGCATCGGAGCGCTGCTGCAGCACCTGGTCGAGCAGGGCCGTGGCGGCAGCGCCCTCGCCCATTTCCCAGGCCAGGCTCGCCTGGTCACGATGGATATCGGCCCGCAGCGGCGCATATCGCAGCGCCGTCAGATAGCCCTGCCGCGCAACGACGAGACGGCCGCGATTGCGCAGCGTGTTGGCGCGCTGGTAGTGAGCGTCGGCAAATTCCGGCGCCAGCCGGATGGCAAGTTCGAGATCGAGCAAGGCCTCATCCAGACGCCCGAGCGTGCGGTAGAGGCATCCCCGGTTGACCCGGACATAGGCCGCCTGCGGCTGCGCCGCCACGGCCTGGTCGAACCAGTCCAGCGCCGCCTCGAACCGCTCCTGCTTCACGGCAAGATTGCCCAGGCCATTGAGACTGGGCGCATGCCCCGGCCGCAGCTGCAGCCCGGTCCGGTAGGCGTCCGCCGCGGCATCGAGCTCGCCGGATTCACCCAGGGCAACGCCGAGATTATACCAGGCATCGGCAAAATCCGGTGCGCGCTCGGTGGCGCGCCTGTAGCAGGATGCGGCCAGATCCGACCGTCCTGACCTTCGGTGAAGATTGCCGAGATTATTCAACACGGCATGGGGTTGGGGATGGCGCTTCGCCGCCGCTTCCAGATCAGCAATTCCGGCCTCGAAGGCGCCCGTCTTGCCGCGCGCCAGGCCCCGCAGGTGCAGGGCTTCGACATCGCCAGGATTGAGTTGCAGGATCGCGCTCAGCTCGGCCTCGGCCCGCGCCGCCTCACCGCGTTGCAGCCATTGCACGATTTCCTGCAGGCTCGCCGCCATCTACTCGCCTCGCGTCCCGCCGCCAAACAGACCGCCAAGGATGGCGCCCAGCCCGCGCTTGCCGTCCCGTGCGCCGGCTTTTGTCCCGCCTGCCGCATCGCCCTGCGCTTCATCGCCGGTCCATTCGCCGGTGACCGGATCCACGCCCAGCGCGGCAATGCGGTCATCAAACCCGTCCAGGAACCCGGCATAGGCGGCGGTGGAGTTGAGATGGTCCGTCGAGGCGGGCTTGCGCACCTGGACCGAGCTGAACGTCATCACCGAGCGTTCCTGCAGGTGGAAGTCGAGACATTTCCGGCTCCAGCCCAGCCCGGTGCGGGCGATGACGTAACGAAGCCGCGCCTCGAAATCGGCGACCAGCGCCTCATATTGCAGCGTCGTATAGCGCCGCGGCAGATGCGCCTCCCAATGCGCGCACAGCCGCGCGTGCTCGGCATAATAGTGGGCAATATCATCAAGATCATGGGCGAAGGGCCATTGCCGCGAGAAATTGCGCCGATAGATCGAGAAGGCCGTCTCCACCGGGCGCCGCCGGATATGAATGACCGGCGCCTCCGGGAAGAGCTGGCGGATCAGCCCGACGGCGAGGAAGTTGGAGGGCTGTTTGTCGGTGACCCATTGCGCCTGGTCGAGCCCCATTTCGGCATGCTGGGAGAAATAGCGCGTGCGCCAGGCCATGCGCTGCATCACCGGGATTTCGCCACCGGACCAGCCGGTGCGCCGGGACCAGGCCAGGAATTCCTCCAGGATAAAGGGCATGGCACTCAACTCACCACCGGCCGTCACCTCGTCATGGGCGGCGATGGCGGCCTCGATCAGGGTCGTGCCCGAGCGTGGCATGCCGACAATGAAGATCGGCCGCGCCTGGGTGATCGCCGGCAGGGCGGCGCATTCAGCTTCGGCCGGGAACATCGCCATCAAGGCATCCGTCCGCGCCGCCTGCGCATCGCGGTCATAGCCGCCGGATACGGCATGGCCATGCTGGACCTTCTTGGTCGCATTGGCGCGCGACCAGGCCTGGAAAGCGGCCTGTGGCTGTTTGCGCCGGTGCAGGGCATCGCCAAGGGCAAACAGGCCGATCGCCTGCCGGTCGGCGGCCAGGCCGGGTTGCTCGACACCGAGCTGCAGCGCCTCCAGCTCCTCATCCGTGAGGCGCCCGGAAGCGACCTCACACAATTGCCCATAGGCCTCCAGATGGCCCGGATCGATTTCCAGCGCCCGGCGGCATTGCGCCTCGGCCTCCTCGAAACGGCCGAGGAAGGTATGGACGCGGGCCAGCCCGAAGGCGGCTTCGGCGCTGCGCGGGTCAAGCGCCAGCGCCTTCTCGAACAGGGCCTGGGCGGCAGGAATATCGCGCGCGCCCAGGACCAGCCGGCCCAGCGCGGCCCAATTGTCGGCGACATCGGGATCGGCCTCGGCAACAGGCTGATAGATCCGCGCCGCGCGGGCATAGAAACCCAGCTGCCCCAGCGCCAGTGCCTGCGCACTCAACGCCTCATGCTCGCCCGGCGCAGCCGCGACCCAGCTTTTCGCCAGCTGCTCCATTGCCGCCCAGTCACCAGACTGGCGCGCCAGCGCCGTGCGCAGCCGCAAGACCTCAGGATGCCCCTTCAATCCGGTCTGTTCAGCGATATCGAGCGCGCGCGCGGTGGCGGCAATATCGGACAATTCGATACAGGCCCCGGCCAGGCGCAGGGCAATCTGTGGCCGGGCCGGATGGTCCGGTCCCGTCTCCAGCGCCCGTTGCAGTGCCCGCGCCGCGACGGCGAAATCGCCGGTGCGGCCCGCAAGGTCTCCGAGCCGGCCCCAGGCGTCGAACATGTCCGGGCCCAGCCGGGTCGCTTCGGTGGCCGATGCCAGCGCCCGCTCGGAATCGCCGAGCATTTCCCACTGGACGGAACGATAGAGATGCAATTGCGGCAGCGCCGGATTGGCGGTCTCGGCCTTGTCGAGCCAGGCCCGGCCCGCCTCGATCTCGCCGCTCTCCAGGTCACAGACCCCGAGCAGGCACATCGCGGCCGCATTGGCCGGATCGAGGGCGAAGACATCATGACAGCTCAGCCGCGCCGCATCGAACTGGTCGCTCAGCCGCTGCCGGTTGGCCTGTTCCAGAAGCCGCGCGATCGCGCCGCCCTGCCCGGTATCCGCTGTGTTTGCCATGCCCGTCAGGCCCCCGCTTCCGGCTGGTGTCAGCCGTCACACTTACCGCGTTCAGCCACAGGGGTGAATGCCCGCCTGCAGACCGCCCGGCGCGCCAGCAAAAAGGGCGACCCGCATCGCGGATCGCCCTTCTCACTCAGACACTGTCTGTCAGGCTATTCGACGATTTTCGAAACGACGCCGGCACCAACGGTGCGGCCGCCTTCGCGGATGGCGAAGCGGAGCTTCTCTTCCATCGCGATCGGAACGATCAGTTCGACGTTCAGCTCGACATTATCGCCAGGCATGACCATCTCGGTCCCTT
>NZ_JBLWTD010000039.1:0-17543 GCF_048270265.1 Maricaulis sp.
GGTAGGGCCGCAGGGTCTCGATATCGGTCGCTTCCGGATAGACGCGGATATATTTCTCTCCCGGCTCCGGTGCATCGGCAATGGCCGCTGCAACGGCCGGGTTGTCGCCGAGAAGCTCGGCCGTCACTTCGCGTGTCGCTTCAGCCCGGGCTGCCCTCGATGCCGAGCGCTGGCTTTCGATGGCGGCTTCAAGCGCCCCGCCCGATTCGTCGATCAGGGCGTAATAGCGGGTCGGCTGGGAACTCTCGATCAGGATCGGCAAGCCAAAGCCCAGCGCCATGAACAAGGGCATGGAGGCGAGCGAGAGCCAGAAGCCCCAGGTGGCGACATAGGAGAGGTATTCGCGGCGGGCGATGAGATAGATAGCGCGCATCAGACGGCCTCCCCGGCAAGCGTTTCATTTGAGAACTGGCCACTGGTTTCAACCAGATGGACGAAGGCGTCATGCAGATGGGCGCGGGCCGGCTCGAAGCGCAGCAGGCGGATATTGCCGTCGACACAGGCCTTGAGCACGTCCTGGGCGTCAATGCCGGGGCCGAGATCGATCAGCCAGCGCCGGGCGCCGTCGGCAGCACCGGCTTCCTGCACGACCTCGCCGAGCGGCGCGAAGGTCTGCGCCAGATCATGGTCGGAGACCGTCTCCAGGATGACGCGGCGCGGGATCATGGCCAGGGCACCCTCGACGGTGCCGTCAAACACCTTGCGGC
Source organism: Maricaulis sp. (assembly GCF_048270265.1). Classification (GTDB taxonomy): domain Bacteria; phylum Pseudomonadota; class Alphaproteobacteria; order Caulobacterales; family Maricaulaceae; genus Maricaulis. Next base: position 708 of record NZ_JBLWTD010000039.1, read on the forward strand.
CCTTGGCGACCAGTACGATCTGGTCGCACAGGCGCTCGGCATGTTCCATCACATGGGTGGAGAAGAGGATGGTCGCGCCGGCTTCGGCACGGGCGCGGACTATTTGCTCCAGCGCTTTCTGATTGACCGGGTCGAGACCGGAGAAGGGTTCGTCGAGAATGATGAATTCGGGATCATGGATCAGGGTGGAAATGATCTGGATCTTCTGGGCCATGCCCTTGGAGAGGGTTTTCACCTTGCTGTCGGCGACATCGGCGAGGCCGAATTCCTCCAGCATGGCGAGGCCGCGCCGGCGGGCCTCGTCCGGGGCGACGCCCTTCAGCCGGGCGAAGAAGATGATGACATCGATCACCTTCATCTTGCGGTAGATGCCGCGTTCCTCCGGAAGAAAACCGACCCGCTCCAGTGCCTTGGCGCGTGGCCGCCCGCCGAACAGGCTCACCTCTCCGGAATCGGGCGTGAGAATGCCCAGTGCCATGCGCAGGCTGGTCGACTTGCCCGCGCCATTGGGGCCGAGAAATCCGGTGATTTCACCGCGCTTGACGGTGAAGCTCAGATCGCGGACGGCGGGTTTGCCGCTGAATGTTTTGGAAACGCCGTCGAGCGCCAGGATGATTTCGGACATGGGACCCCCAAGAGTGAGAGATGAACTTAGGCAGACAGGTCGCACCAAGCTACCGGTATTGAGCAGGAGACGATCCCCCGTTTGACACCGGACTGCCGCTAAATCGCGCCCGAACCTCCACAACGCGCTATGAAGAGGCTGCTGCGCTATCGCCCGCCTGGCGATGATGACGAAAAGTGAGACCCAATGGCGCAAGACCCGCGCGCATGCCTTCTGTCCCTGAAAGCCGAACTGGTCGCCTTGTCGGAGGCCACGACCGAAGATCGGGACCCGGTCGAGCTGGATCAGCAATCCATCGGCCGCCTGTCGCGGCTGGACTCAATGCAGGTCCAGGCCATGGCCCGGGCTTCCGATGTCCGCCGTACCCAGGAAATTCGCCGTATCGAGGCGGCGTTGCAACGCGTAGACGAAGGCGAGTATGGCTGGTGCGTCGAGTGCGGCGAGGCCATCGACCCCAAGCGCCTCGAGATCGATCCGGCTGCGGCGCGGTGTGCCGACTGCGCCTGATCCGGTTGCCAGCATTGGCGGGGCTGTGCGAAACCTTGCGGTGCCGGGCGATAAGGGCCGGCGCTGAACCGATGAAGCCTGCCCATGCGATTGTCCGAAAAGCTTGACCTCGAGCCGGCCCGAGCGGGCCTGCGCAGTGACGGCCGTGCGCGGATCTCCGGCCTGCTCGCGCCTGCAGCCCTGCGCCAGCTGACCGGTGCCATCGGCGAGGTCGATAAATGGCTGCTGGTGACGCGGCTGGCGGAAAAGCATCTCAATCTCGATGCCCGCGCCATGCGCGAACTGCCGGCACCTCAGCGTGCCGAATTCGATGCGCGCGTGGCCTCGGCAGCGCGGGCCGGGTTCCAATATCTCTACGAGACCTATCCGCTTTACGACAAGGCCCATGCCGGCACGCTCGAATCCGAGTCGCCCGTGCTGGCGAAACTGTTCGCCCTGATCAATAGCGAAGCCTTCCTCGGGGCGATGCGCGATGTGCTCGATGCGCCGGAAATCAGTTTCGCCGACGGGCAGCTGACCTGTTATCGCGGCGGCCATTTCCTCACCCGTCATGATGATGGCGTGGCCGGCAAGAACCGTGTCGCAGCCTTCGTGCTCGGTCTCACCGCCGGCTGGCAGGGTGACTGGGGCGGGCAGCTGCAATTCTATGATCCGGACGGCAATGTCGAGGCCGCCTATGTGCCGCGCATGAATACGCTGTCGCTGTTCAAGGTGCCGCAGCCGCATGCGGTCTCGATGGTGGCGAATTATGTCACCACGCCGCGCCTGGCTATCACCGGCTGGCTGCGCTCGGGCGAGGATCCGGGCATCGACATGTAGGCCTGCCGCCGGGATCAGGCCTTTACGGCGATCCCGGCATAATTGAACGAGGCGAATTTCGGGCTCTTGGGCAGATACATTGCTTCGAGCTGTTCGATCCCGAACCCGGCCGCCTGCATCATCGTGTCGGGATGGCGCGTAAGGTGACAGCCGCCGGCTAGCGGTTTCCAGACCGGCTCAATGCGCCGCTGCCATTTCGCGACATCGGCATCGGGTGCACCGCCATGCTCGGAGAACAAGAGCTTGCCGCCCGGCTTGAGCACGCGGCGCATTTGCGCCAGAGCCGCCTCGGCATCGGGAATGGTGCACAGCGTATAGGTCAGCACCACGGTATCGACCGAGGCGTCTTCGAGCGGGATTTCCTCGCCGGGCAGATCGATCAGCTCCACCGTCACCGGACAGGCGGCGATCGCGTCGGCCGCCTTGCGCCGCATGCCCTCGGAGGGCTCAAGCGCATAGAGGTGGGAAACCTTGGCCGGATCATAAAAGGAGAGATTGGGTCCGGCCCCGAAGCCGACTTCCAGCACGCGGCCTGTCGCCAGGGGCACGATCTGGGAGCGCTTCTTCATGATCTGCGGCTGACCGCAGGCGAAGCCGATGACGTGGGGCAGGATATGTTCGTGGTAAAAGCTCATGACGGGGAGCCTAGGGCAGACCGGGGAAACTCTCCACGTATTTGATCCGCACGTCCGGGAAGCTGTCGACGAACTGGATCGTGAAATCGGCAAAGCTGCTGACGTATTCCCATTCACCGCAATGGTCGGGGAAACTGGTGACCTGTTTGACCTTGAGGTCGGGGAAACTGCTGACGATCTGGACGCGGACATCGGGAAAGCTCTCGACGATCTGCACCTCGCCATAGAGCGGGATGCCGTTCCAGGTGCAGTCCTCGGCGACAGAGCCGATCTGGGCAAGGATGAGTTCAGCGAACATGGCGTGAGCTTGTCCCATTCAAGCTGAACGGAAGATGAGCCATTAGCGGGCAGCCGGACCGAGCGCGAGGACGGCGAAGGCGATCCCCAACAGAAGAATGCCGGGTGAGAAGTAGGTGGCATTCAGGGTCGCAAAGGGTTCGCTCGCACGGCTGAACAGGCCAGGCAGATAGGCATAGATGCCGCGTCCCAGCATGACGACGGCGACGACGCCGAGCGGGATGCGAACGAAGATCATGGAATCAAAACCGAAAACCCCGCGCGCCAGGGCGAAGCCGGCCGCAGCGAATACAAGTGCTGCCACGGCCAGCGAGTGCAGGGCCGGCGGCATGGTCTGTGACCGGGTGATGCCGATCACGGTCTTGACCAGATCCGCTTCCGTTGCCGCGGGCCACAGGCCGCCAAAGGCCCAATAGGCGTGCAGGACAGCAATCACGCTCATGACCGAAAACACCGACCATCCCAGAGTGGCCATCATGTTGGCGTTCCAGTGCCCGGAGCTGTGCCCACGGTCACTCTAGCCCATCGCCTTGTTGATCTCTTCCGCCATCTTCTTGGCGTCGCCCAGAAGCATCATCGTATTGTCCCGGAAGAAGAGCGGGTTCTCGACGCCGGCATAGCCGGACGCGAGCGAGCGCTTGACGAAGAAGACGGTCTTGGCCTTCCACACCTGCAATACCGGCATGCCATAGATCGGCGAGGACGGATCATCCTCGGCGGCCGGATTGGTAACGTCATTGGCGCCGATCACGAAGGCGACATCGGCATTGGCGAAGGCCGAATTGATGTCCTCCAGCTCGAACACCTCGTCATAGGGCACATTGGCCTCGGCCAGCAGGACATTCATGTGTCCCGGCATGCGCCCGGCGACCGGGTGGATGGCGTAGGAGACCTCGACGCCCTCGGCCTTGAGGAGGTCGGCCATTTCCTTCAGCGCGTGCTGGGCCTGGGCGACGGCCATGCCATAGCCGGGCACGATGATGACCTTGCCGGCATTCTTGAGCACGAAGGCGGCGTCTTCCGCCGAGCCCTGTTTGGCATTGCCCTGCGGACCGGCGACGGCAGCAGCACTGCCATCATCGCCGAAGCCGCCGAGGATGACCGAGATGAAGGAGCGGTTCATGCCCTTGCACATGATGTAGGACAGGATCGCACCGGAGGAGCCCACCAGGGCGCCGGTGACCAGGAGTGCGGTGTTTTCCAGCGTGAAGCCGAGCGCGGCCGCAGCCCAGCCGGAATAGGAATTGAGCATGGAGACGACGACCGGCATGTCGGCGCCGCCGATCGGGATGATCAGGGTGACACCGAGGATGAAAGCCGCGAGGGCGATCATCCAGAACGCGACCTTGGCTTCGCCGCCGGAGGCCATCAGGAAGGCGACCATCAGGGCGATGAAGGCCGCCAGCGCGATATTGATCAGGTGGCGCAGGGGCAGAAGGATTGGCGCACCGGACATATTGCCGTTGAGCTTGGCAAAGGCGATCACGGAGCCGGAGAAGGTGATGGCGCCGATCGCGGTGCCAACCGAGAGTTCGAACAGGGAAAGCTTGTGCAGATGTCCGGTCACCGGGTCTGCGATGTGGAAGGCTTCCGGTGCAAACAGGGCCGCGGCTGCCACCAGCACGGCGGCCATGCCGACCAGCGAGTGGAAGGCGGCGACGAGCTGCGGCATCGAGGTCATCGAGATGCGTTGCGCAATCACGAAACCAATCCCGCCGCCAACTATCACGCCGCCAACGATCAGGGCGATCGAAGCGCCGTCGAGCTGGGCTGCGAGCAGGGAGGTGACAATGGCAATCGCCATGCCGGCCATGCCGAAGACATTGCCCCGGCGGGCGGTTTCCGGGCTCGACAGGCCGCGCAGGGCGAGGATGAACAGGATCCCCGAAAGGAGGTAAAGCAGTGCGGCGAGATTTGCAGACATGGCGCTCTCTTGCGGGTTGTGGCAATTATTCGGTGTAGCGGATCGTGTAACCGTTGATGTCGCGGACGACGATGCCGCCGTTCAGCTCCAGCGGCCCGATCAACAAGACCAGGTTCGCACCCGGGTCATTGCGGGTCATGTTGACCGCCTCGACGAGGCGGTCGGCGCGCACTTGGCGATCCTCATTGGTGCCGGCGGCGTCCTGGGGCGGGAAGGGATCCATGTCGAGCCAGAGAAAATAATAATTTTGCCCGTAAGGGTCATTCCTGTCGCAGGTGATCTTCAAATCCGTGACGTCGAAGCGCAATTCGGTCACTGCATGGCACTCGACCTCATAATGCCGGGGCCGGGGACCGGCGGCGCGGCGCCGCTCTTCTTCCTGGGCTTCCCGATACAGTTCGAGGGTGCGCTGAGTCACGACAGGAGCGTCCGATGCGTTGTCCTCGTCCTGGGCTTCCCGATAGAGTTCGAGGGTGCGCCGAGTCACGACAGGGGCGTCCGATGCCTCGTCCTCGTCCTGGGCATCCTGCTCCGCGCCCAGCCGCTGGAGGATGGCTGGATTGCGCAGGGTCGGCAAAGTGGTCTGGGTCTGGGCTTGTGGCCTGTCCTGGGCCTCAGCGCCCGAAACGCCGAGCGCAAGCAAGGACAGGGCTAACAGGGCTCTCATCATGCCTTGCGCTCCTTCTTCTTGTACATCGCCAGCATGCGCCGGGTGACAAGGAAGCCACCGAAAATATTGACGCTGGCGAGCACGATGGCGAGCGTGCCGAGGCCGCGCGAGAAGCCGGCCCCGCCGCTGCCATCATCGGCACCGCCTGTGGCGGTTGCGGCCAGCAGGGCACCGACAATGATCACCGAGGAGATCGCATTGGTGACGGCCATCAACGGCGTGTGCAGGGCGGGCGTGACCGACCAGACGACATAATAGCCAATGAAGATCGCGAGAATGAAGATCGCGAGGCGAAAGATAACAGGATCTACGGCTTCCATAAAATTATTCCTCCCCGGTTCAGGGTTCTAGTTTCGCGTTGGCAGGGCGGTGTTGGTCATGACGACATTGAGTTGGCGGATTTCGGGCGAGTCGATCAGCGTGATGCGAATGGCATCGCCAACGGGCTCGATGCGGAGCGTCACGCCCAGCAGGTTGCAGAGCTCGGGCTGGTCGCTCAAGGGTTCGCAGGTGAAACGCGTGTCCATCCGTTCGTCATCGAGGTATTTCGTGAAGCTGGGCTCGCCATTGCGCATTCTGTCGAAGACGATCTGTGACGTGGCTTCAAGCGCTTGAGACGGTTCAACGGCTTCGTATGGAATGGGTACAACGCGATCAAGCGCGTGCACGATGTTGGCGAGAAATTGCGTGTTTGTGCGGCTGTGGCGCGTCAGATAGCCGCCGTCGAACACGCCGTCATCATTGAAGTCGCGAAAGCATTGCACCCGTGTGACCGGCGCGTTGTAATCAATCCGTGGGCAATAGGCATACCCACCGGTCACCCTCAATCCAAACAACAGGCTTCCCGCGGGTACCAGCGCGCCACGCTGGGGCCGGACACGGGGTTGGCCGTCTTCGAGCAAACGCACCGCATAGCGGGGGCGAATGGGTTCAACCCAGACGGTCTCGCCGCGATTGACGACACGCGGAGATTCGAGACCTTGCGGCGGATAGGCGAGGAGTTCGACGCGGCCATTCTCGGCCCGGGGCACACGTTGCGCGCTCGCCATTGCGCTGAACGCGAGCGTGGCGATCAAGGCGGCTATGACAGGCAGAACCCGGTGCGTCATCATTATGCGTCCTGTTTCACGAGGGTCGGATGCACCACGGCACCATCTCGCGTCAGGGCCATGCCCTGGATGATTTCATCGTCCCAGTGTGGGGCGCGCTTGCCGTCCTCGCCGACCAGAAGCGGCAGGAGATTGGCGAGGTTCTTGGCGTAGAGCGCCGAACTGTCGGCGGCGAGACGGCCGGGCAGGTTGGAGAAGCCGGCAATCATCACGCCCTGATGGGTGACAATCTCGTCGGCCTTGGTCAGCTCGCAATTGCCGCCATTGGGCGCGGCCAGATCGATGATCACCGAGCCGGGTTTCATGCTCTCGACCATCGCCTTGGTGATCAGTTTCGGTGCCGGACGGCCCGGGATCAGTGCTGTGGTGACGACGATGTCCTGCTTGGCAATATGGCCGGCGACCAGTTCGGCCTGCTTGGCCTGGTATTCCGGCGACATCTGCTTGGCATAACCGCCCGCAGTTTCAGCCTGTTTGAATTCCTCATCCTCGACGGCGACGAATTTGGCGCCGAGTGAGGCGACCTGTTCCTTCGAGGCCGGGCGGACATCGGTGGCGGATACGACAGCGCCAAGGCGGCGCGCTGTGGCGATCGCCTGCAGCCCGGCAACGCCGGCACCCATGATGAAGGCCTTGGCCGGGGCGACGGTGCCTGCGGCGGTCATCATCATCGGGAAGGCGCGGCCATAAATATGGGCCGCTTCGATAATCGAGCGATAGCCGGCGAGATTGGACTGGCTGGAGAGCGCATCCATCGCCTGGGCACGGCTGATGCGCGGCACGAATTCCATCGCCAGTGCGTCAATTCCAGCCTTGGCCAAAGCCTTGGCCCGGTCGCCGGCGCTATAGGGGTCGAGATGGGCCACCAGCAATGTGCCCTTGGGCAATTTTGCGACGGTCGCATCGTCGGGCATCTGGACGGAGAAGAGGGCGTCAGCGCCCTTCAAGGTCGCGGCCAGTGTGCCCATTTCGGCACCGGCGCCCGCATAGGCGTCATCGGTCACCGAGGCGGTGAGGCCGGCGCCTTTCTCAATCGCGACCGTGTGGCCGGCGGCGACAAATTTCTTGACGGTATCAGGTGTCGCGGCGACGCGTGTCTCGCCCGCATGTCGTTCTTTCAGAATAGCTATTCGCATATCGTCCCACCGCTCGGTGTTGCAGGGGGATACGATGCGCGAATTCGCCGTTCAGGGGAAGACCTGCGTTAGAAATTCCTGTCATACAGGTTTGCAGGCCGGTCGATGACCGTCTGCAGGTGTCAGCCGGCGAGGAAAACGCTGAACAGCTGGGACAGGAGACCGCAGAGCAGGCCGAAGACGAACAGGCCACCGACCGTGACATACCAGCTGGTCTTCATCGAGGTGACCAGGCCGAGGACGACGCCGACGATGGCAACGCCGATCAGCGAACCCATCCAGTCCATGCCGACGGCGAAGACAAGGGTGAGATAGAGCAGGGTGACGATCATCAGCAGCGAGATCCAGACCGTTCCCACGATAAAACCGTCAAACGTGCTTTTCTGGCTCGCGATGTTCATCTCGCCGCGCGTGTAGTCAGCTGCCATGAGGACTGCCCCTGTTCGAGTCACTGATAGTGATCTGCCGATAACACGCGGCGGGGCGCAGGCCAAGATGCGCGACTGCCGCAGTGCAGGCGCCGGGCAGGCCCGGCGCGGCATGATTGTTGCGGCGACGCCACGCTACCCGTTTTTCCCGGGTAGACGGTTGTGGCGCTGATCCGGTTTCAGTATGCGTTGCGCCGGAATGGGGAGATATCCGATGCGCATACCCTTTGCTGTCTGGTCCGGCCTGCTTGCCCTGCTGATCTATGCGGGCCTTGCTGGCGTGGAATATCTCAATTTCGGCGCGTTCGACCCGATGTGGCCGACCGTGCGGCTGATTGGCGCAATCTGGCTGGGCCTTGTGGTTCTGGCCGGAATCTTCAGCGCCCTGCGGCGTTCGATGACGGTGCGGCCTGCGGCCCTGCCCGAGGATGTCGCCCAGGAACTCCGGCGGCACGAGGACTAGCCCCAGCCCGGTCCCGTCAGCACTTCCAGCGCCGCCGCAACGGCGATCGGCTGGTCGAGGATCAGATGGTGCTGGGCGTCGGGAATCGAGACCATGGTCGTATCGGCACCGAAGGTCTCGCGCATGAAGTCCCAGACCTCATCGGTCACCAGCGCTGAATTGGCACCGCGGAACAGCGCGATGCGGCATTTCAGGCCGGCAGCGATCTCGGCCGGCGACTGCCGGTCATAGGTCATCTTGCTCCACAGATGCGGGTCGAACTTCCAGGTCCAGCCCTCACTGCCGTCCGGCCGCGCCATGGGCTTCAGCGATTGGCGGGCGATATGGTCCATCAGGAAGGCATTGGCGCATTCCTGTTCCGGAAGCAGGCGGAAGCGCTGCAATGCAGCATCGAAACTGGCATAGATGCCGCCGCCGCGTCTGGGTGGCGGGGTGTTGCGCTGCTCATTGGGGGGGCGGACGGGGCTGTCGAGCACGGCGATGCCGGCCAGCTCGGCCCCGAATTCCGTTGCGGTCGCAAGCGAGACAAAGCCACCAAAGGAATGTCCGACGACAAAGGGCGCCCCGGCGGCAAAGGCACCACCGGCCCGGCCGGCCGCGATGACCTCCAGCGCATAGGTGTCCATGCTGTAGACGTCGCGATGATCGCTATCGCCCATGCCTGACAGATCCAGCGCCACGACGCGGCGGGTCTCGGCCAGGAAGGGGCCGATGGAATCCCACCAGTCCTTGTGCGCGACGCCACCATGCACCAGCACCAGGCCGGGCTTTCCGGTCTCGCCCCAGGCCTTCCAGTGAATCATGGCGCCTTCGACCATCACGGTGCCGGTATCCGCCGGCACGGCGAGCGCGCGCTCGAACCAGGCCGGTGCGGGTGGCTTGGTGCCTTTGAACTGGACGAGCGGGGCGGGTGGGCGTTCGGGCCGCGGGGAGGTCTTTGTCATGACCCAGCGCTAGCGCCGATGTTGCGCTGCGTCAATCTCAACCCGCCTGCATTCCGGTCAACAGGGGGATGGCCAGCACCGCCCAGGCATTATTGGCGATGTGTCCGAGTACGGATGCCGCCACCCGGCCGGTCCAGAGCCGCACCAGCCCAAGCGCCACACCCAGAAGGGCCGTCGAAATCATCACCATCAGCCCCTGGCCGATATGCATCAGCCCGAAGGCCGCTGCCGAAATCAGCACCGCAAACAGGGCGGGAACGCCGCGTGCGACCAGCATGGGCAGCATCCAGCCGCGAAACAGGATCTCCTCGACGACGGGGGCCGCGATGAGGGTCAACAGAATGATCGCCCACAGGGCAGCGCCACCGTTCACGAAGTCATCGACATTGGAGACGTCTTCCAGCGGCGCTCCGCCGGCGAGCGTAAGGCTCGGGTCGAGCATGGCCAGTTGGTGCAGCCAGACCGTCAAGGGACTCGCGGTCGTCAGCATGAAGATCAGGACCAGAAGCCCGGCGAGAAAGTCGCGCAGATGGGTCGGGATCACCGAAAAGGCAGCGCGATGGGCGGCGTAGATGCCGAAGTGATGCCACATCAGCAGGGCCAGCACGGCATAGGCAATCGCCGAGCCGGCGAACTGGACGGTTTCCACGCTCAGACTGGTGCTCTTGCCGTCGAACAGGTGCCAGGCTCCCTGGGAGAGCAGCTGGAACAGGATGGCGAGGCCGAACAGGAGGCCCGGCCAGACCAGCATTCCGGGCAGGGAATGGATGAAGAGCAGGCGCTGATGTTCCTGCAGGCCGGAATAACCGTCATCCGGCGGGAAGGGCCAGCGGACGGTTCTCTCCGTCAATTGGTTCGCAGTGTCGGTCATTTCGTCTCTCGCTGGCCAGGTCACGCCATCTCCGGAACCTTATGCTTAACCGGACCTTGCCGCCTCTTAAACGTGAAATTTAGAAGACTGTCCCATAACGGTCCGCATAGACGCCCTGTCGGAAACGGCAGCGAGGTCAAAAGACCCGGCGAAAACAATGCGACCGAAAAGGCGTGGGTGTGATGGTGAAATCAGTGCTGATCGTTGATGACGATCCGACGCAACGCCGCCTTCTTCAGGCGGTGATCGAGAAGCAGGGCTACCGCGTAGAGACCGCAGAAAGCGGCGATGCGGCCCTGGATCGTGTGGCTGCATCGCCTGTCGATGTAATGCTGCTCGATCTGATCATGCCGGGGATGGACGGCATGGAAACGCTGGAGGCGGTCAAGAAGCGATTGCCCGACCTTCCGGTGATCGTGTTGACGGCCAGTGGCGGGATCGAAACCGTCGTTGCCGCCATGCGGGCCGGTGCACTGGACTTCTTCGTCAAGCCGGCCAGCCCGGAACGCATCGCGGTGTCGATCCGCAATGCGCTGAAGGTCCAGAATCTCAGCGGTGAAGTGCAGCGTCTGACGCGCAAGGCGGCCAATATGTCGGGCTTTGCCGACATGATCGCCGATGCCGCAGCGATGCAGCAGGTTGTCCGGCTCGGCGAACGCGCCGCGCAATCGGACATTCCGATCCTGGTCACCGGCGAATCCGGCGTCGGCAAGGAACTGGTCGCCCAGTCGATCATGGCCGCTTCCAAGCGCGCCGGCGGTCCCTTTGTTGCGGTCAATTGCGGCGCGATCCCGGAAAACCTGGTGGAATCAACCCTGTTCGGACACGAAAAGGGTAGCTTCACCGGCGCGACAGGCAAGCATATGGGCAAATTCCAGGAGGCCGATGGTGGCACTCTTTTCCTGGATGAAGTCGGTGAGCTGCCGCTCGACATGCAGGTCAAGCTGCTGCGCGCCCTGCAAGAGGGCGAGGTCGATCCTGTCGGCTCCAAACGCCCGGTCAAGGTCAATGCCCGCATCATTTCGGCGACCAATCGCGATCTCACCGAACGCGTGGCTGCCGGTGCCTTTCGCGAGGACCTGTTCTATCGTCTGAATGTTTTCCCGATCGAAGTGCCCTCCCTGCGTTCGCGCCGCGATGATGTGCCCGCCCTGGTGCGTCACTTCATCGGCCGCTTCAATGCCCAGGAAGGCAAGGCGATCGTCGATGCCTCACCGGAAACGCATGCCATGCTCAGTGCTTTCGACTGGCCGGGCAATGTGCGTCAGCTGGAAAATGCGGTCTTCCGTGCCGTCATTCTCGCCGATGGCGACTATCTGACGCCGGCCGATTTCCCGCAAATCTCCGGCCTGGTGCCTGACATCCAGAGCCGGACGGTCCATGCCGGGGAGATTTCTCCTGCCGCCGTCGAGCTGATGGCAGGGAGTGGTGAACCCGCCCCGGTCGAGATCATGGATGCGGGCGGCAATCTGCGCTCCCTCGAGGATATCGAGCGCGACCTGATCGAATTCGCGATCGAGACCTATGCCGGCCGGATGAGCGAAGTCGCCCGCCGCCTCGGTGTCGGACGCTCGACCCTGTACCGCAAGGTCCGCGAATACGATCTCGATGTCGACGGCGTCCGCGCCACAGGCTGATCGTCACAACAAGCTTCCCAACCACGGGATGTCTGCCGCGTGTTGTGCGGCAGGCTGTGAAGCGGGCCGTTTCCTTCGGGGAGCGGCCCGTTTCTATTCGGGTATGATCAGGCTGGTGCACAAACAAAACGGGCCGGATCCTGGGGGATCCGACCCGTTTTCCGTGTCACGGCGCCAAGGGGGGAGAAGCGCGGGACCCGGTCATTCGTCTTGAACCAGATGTGGGCATTGACCAGGCGCTGTGCAAGGGGCGCGGCGAGCGCATGCCCTCGCGCTCCTGCCAGGCGGCATAGACCGGCATCAGGGCGGCCTCGCGGTTGAAGGATATCTTCAATTGCCGCAACAGCGCCTGCAGCGAGTCGCGAAGGCCGGTGTCATTGTCGCTCCCGGTTTCGAGGCCCAGTTCGACATGGGTTCGCAGCACGGAGATCCGCGACATCAGATCGAGCAATTGCTCGTCTAGATGCGAGACATAATCGCGTGCCAGCGGATCGGCCGATAGCGGCGCATAAATCTGGTCGGCCTTGATCTCGCTCAGCCGGTCAAGCCAGGTCATGGCCTGGTGGAAGGCTGCCGCGCCGCGCACGGTGTTGAGCCCGTTCTCTAGGGCGCTTCGAAGATAGTGCAGCACGTCGTCCTGCAAGACTTCAAGCTGGACCATCGGGTCGAAACTCGTCTCGAACATGGTATCGGGCATCGCAGTGATCTCCTCGGATCGAACAACGATGATACGCATTTGCGGCCGCCGGGCGCGCTGAGATTGGAAACAGATTTAACGTGGACCTAATGCCGCGCATCAAAGGCGAGGCTTGCCGCCTTCGATCACGCGGGGCGTAAAGCCGCCTGCAGGGCGCGGGGCTGGCTGCGCCGGCGCGTCGGCGGGCTTGTCCACCAGCTTGGGCGCGGGTGGCGGGGCGCGATCAAAATCTTCGTTGATATCGCGCGAGCGCGGGGCCGGGCCGGGTGTCTTGCGCTTGAAACCCTTGCCTTGCGACATCGGCTTGCGCGCCTTGCCGGCCGCCTTTTTCTCGATCTCGCGCAGCTTCAAGGCCTGCCGCGCCGAGAGTGCTTCCTCGGTATCGCCCTTGCCGGGATCATTGAAGGCGGAGCCATAGGTCTCCAGCCTTTCTTCCAGCGAGCCGAGAAACTCGCCCTCCCACTCCGACAGCGAGGCATCGGGCGTGCCGGCCTGCTCGGCGGCGCGTTTGGCACGCTCCAGCCGGCGCAGGGCCTTGCGGGTCTTTTTCTCGTCAATCTTGCGGGGCACGCAGTCCTCCGTAAGGGGAGGCGCCCAGTCTAGCTCTCGACGGCGCCGAGATACAATTCAAGAAGTGCTTCCATTTCCTGGCGCTCATTGCGGTCGATCTTGCGCAGGGAGATCACCTTGCGCATCACCTTGGGATCGAAGCCCATGGATTTGACCTCGGCATAGACTTCCTTGATGTCGGCCATCACATTGGCCTTGTCTTCTTCAAGCCGTTCGATCCGCGCGACAAATGACTTCAGATGGTCACGCGCGACCCCTCCCATGGCGTCGGAATCGTCAATCGGGCCTGTCGGGGCGTTGTCGGTGAAAGCCATGTCGGTAACCTTTGCTGCGGCGGAGCGCGACACTAGGCTGGCAAGGCGTTCGCCTCAAGCCGGACGGCCAGTGATTTCCACCGGAATTCTCAGTCATTCCGCCCGTTCGCGCACGGTCATCACCGCTTCGAGCACGGCTTGCGGGTGATGGTGGTGGAGATTGTGCCCGGCGCCGGAAATCAGCCGCAGCTCGGCGCGGGGCATGCGCGCCGCGACCTGGCCGGAATGGCGATGGGTCCACAGCACGGTGTCGGCCTTGCCGGCCAGGAAAACGGTGTGCGCTCCCACATTTTGATAACGCTCTTCCTGCAGCTCCAGATGCGTGTTGACCATCATCATGTCGCGCGCATTGGCGATCCAGTTGCCCGGACGCAGGATCAGCGGCAGGCGCGAGGCGGCGACATAGCCTTCGGGAACAGGTTCGGGATGGAAGGCCTTGCGGGCGCCCGATTCGAGCTGGCCGGGGCCGACCAGCGGAATGATCACCCGTGTCAGGACGGGGCCGATCAGCGGCCAGCCGCTGGCGGCATTGAACCAGGCCGCCTCGCCGATCCAGGCCGAGAGCGCCGGCGCGATCAGCACCAGGCCGGTGACCCGTTCGGGATGGTCCATCGCCAGCCGCATCGCGATTGCGCCGCCCCAGGAGTGGCCGATCACGACGGCTTCCGGGATATCGAGCTTGTCGAGAAACCTGGCGATCAGCGCCGCTTCCCCGGCCGGCGACCAGCGCGCGGCTTTTGGCCGCTCGCTCCAGCCAAGGCCGGGACGGTCGAGCCAGATGACATTCTCCTGCGCCAGGGCTTCGCCCAGTGCCAGGCGGGGCTCTTCCAGATTGGAGGCGGCGCCGTGCAGGACGAGGATGGCGGGCCGGGCCGGGTCGCCGCTGCGGCGATAGTGCAGCCTTGTGCCATCAATCTCGAGGAACTCGCCTTCCGGCGGATGTGCCTTCGCAATCCGCTGCGAGACCAGCCAGCCGCCCAGCGCTCCGAGCAGCAACCCGGCCAGCGCGATGATCGCGGCAAGTGCGGCAGCCGTCATCGGCTAGAGCGCGCGGCCGGCCTGCGCCGCATCGATGCGCGCCTTGGCCTGGACCGCGGGCGCATAGGTGGGGTGGATCGCCAGCGCCTCTTCATAGGCGTCGAGCGCCGCCCCGATCGCCTGCGCGTTCTCCAGCACCCGTCCGAGCGTGACATAGGCGTCGAAACGGCGTGGCTCGAGGGTCAGTGCGGTGTTGAGGGTTTCGAAGGCGTAGGTCCAGTCTTCGAGCTGGGTCGCGATACGTCCGGCGGCCAGCCAGCCCTCGGCAAATTCAGGCGCCAGGGCGGTGACATGGTCATACATGCGCGCCGCGATATCGAGATCACCGGCGGCCTCGGCGGCATGGCCGCGATCCATCAGCAGCGAGATGGTGTCGCTGCCGGAATGGGCCCAGAGGGCAAAGATTTCATCGACCAGCGGCCGGGCCGCGGCCTCATCGGCGGTCGCCAGTGCGTCGAGCCTTGCCGTCAGCCGTTCCTGCGGTGTCTGGAACTCGACCTGCGGCGCGATCTCCACCGTCTCGGTGAGCGGCGGGACGTCCTGCGCGGCGGCGAAGGTCAGCAGGGCGGAGGCGAGCAGGATCATCATGGTCACAAGGATAGAGGCTCTTGCGGCGGCGTCCAGAGGGCGCCACCGCAAGCTTGCCAAGATTTAAGGCGCCGGCGCCGCTGGTATCAGCCGGTGAACAGGCCCCACAGGATCAGGCCGGTTGAGATCAGGAAGGGGATCACCAGGGCGGCGAAGCCGATCAGGAAACCGACGGTGCGCTTGGCAGGGTCAGCCATATAGGCCGCGCTGTAGAGGACGCGTCCGATGACCCAGACCAGGGCCGCGATGCCGGCGGCGAGATCGCCCATCTGGGAGGCGAAAATCCACATCACGGGCAGGAACATCACCAATTGCTCGACCGTGTTGAGGTGAACGCGATTGGCGCGCTCGAATTCTTCCGAGCCGGACATGGCCGGCGCCTTGACGCCGGTCTTGCCGCGGGCCTGGCCGGTGCGGGCGGCGAAAATCAGGGTGATCAGAACAACGGCGAGTGTGCCGAGCATGGTGAGGGGATAGGCTGCCATGGTGGATCTCTTTCATTGGGCCGGGATTCGGCGTGGTTCGTCAGACAGATGTAACCGGGACAGGCGCTGCGGGGAAGATGATTTCGGACGCGTTCACGCCCCGGCCGGGACCTGCGCCGCATCCAGCCGCGCCAATTGCTCCGCGCTCAGCTCCAGCGTCAGCGATCCGAGCAGCTCGTCGAGCTGTTTGATGCTGGTGGCGCTGGCGATCGGGGCGGTGATGCCGGGCTGGGCGGCGATCCAGGCGAGGGAGATTTGCGACAGGCTGGCGCCGGTCTCAGCCGCGATATCGTCCATCACGCCGAGCAGGGCCATGTGCGGCTCGGTGAAATAGGTGGTCATCCGATCGCCGCGCGCGCTTTTGCTGATGTCTGCCCTGGAGCGGTATTTGCCGGTCAAAAAACCCGAAGCGAGGCCGAAATAGCTCAGAACGCCGATATTATTCTCGATGCACAGATCGCGTAGCGCGCCGGCAAAACGATGGCGGCGGATCAGGTTGAATTCCGGCTGCAGCACTGAGTATGCCGCCCAGCCGCGCGCGGCACTCATCTCCAGCGATTGCCCCAGCCGTTCGGCCGAGAAGTTGGACGCCCCGAGCGCCCTGACCTTGCCGGCATCAACCAGTTCGGAAAAGGCGTGCAATACCTCGTCCATCGGCGTGTCGGGATCGTCCTGATGCGCGTAATAGAGATCGATATAGTCGGTTTGCAGCCGGTTCAGCGAAGCCTCGACATGGCGCGCAATCAGTTCCGGATCGAGTGGTTTGGGCCCGTCGATCGGCAACATGCCGACCTTGGTCGCGATCAACACATCATCGCGCCGCCCGCGCCGCTTCAGCCAGTCCCCGATCACCGTCTCCGACTCGCCGCCGACATGACCCGGCACCCAGGCCGAATAGACATCGGCGGTATCGATCATCGTGCCGCCGGCCTCGATGAAACGATCGAGCACGTCGAAAGCCTGCGGGGTTTGCAGCGTCCAGCCAAACACATTGCCGCCGAAGACAAGGGCTGGCGTGGAAAGGCCGCTGGAACCGAGGGGGCGAAGCTGGGGCATGGCGGGATCCTGTGCGGCTGGGG
>NZ_JBLWTD010000040.1:0-17226 GCF_048270265.1 Maricaulis sp.
GCCGTCCTGCCTGATCACCGCGGCACCGCTGCCCGAGGCCCCGGCCTCGCTCAGCCTGGCAACCGTCTCGCAACGGCGTTCGCCCAGCAGTATCGCGGCCCGGCACAAGACACTCAGCTATATCGACAATGCGATGGCGCGGCGCGAGGCGGTGCGTGCCGGTGCCGGCATGGCGCTCCTGCTGGATACCGACGGACATCTGTCCGGCACGGATTGCGCCAATCTGTTCTGGATGCGCGACGGCCGGCTGTTCACTCCGGCGCTGGAGTGTGCAGTCCTGCCCGGCACGGTGCGGGGGGCGATCATGGCGGAGGCCGCGGTCGAGCAGGGCCGGTTCACACCGGATGAGCTGGCGCAGGCGGATTGTGTCTTTGTCACCAATGCGCTGATGGGGGCTGTCGCCGTCACCGGCATCGACGGCAAGCCGGCCGGGCGGGCCCAGCCGGTTCCCGAGGGCGTGTCGGCCCTGCTGGACTAGCCGCGCGAGACGACGATCGACTGACGCGGGCGCAGGTAGAAGACTTCACTGATATCGAACTGGCTGACGCCGAGTTCGCTGAACATGGTGTGGTACTGGTAATTGACCTCGACCATGATCACCGAGCGATTGCGTTGCAGCACGCCGGCGGGCACCGGTGCACTGCCACCCTCACCATAGGGGGCCATGCCGATGGCATCGCTCCACTGCACCTTCACTTCGTCAGACCCGTTCATCAGCACGCTGGTAATGCGCACTTGCAGCGGGTCGGTGTCGAAGGGCGAGATGATGACGCCCCCGGCGGTCATGATATCGGCCATCTCGCCATCGGTGATGACATCGTCCTGGGCGACCAGGTCGGCGAGGGCGCTGGCGGCGCTGGTGATCTTGCGGTCAATCGACAGGGCAAGGCTGATTTCGACCGCGCCGAGATAGAGCAGGATCATGAAAGGGGCGATGAGGGCGAACTCGACCGCGGATGCGCCGTGGCGATCACCGGCAAGCCGTTTCAGGCCGTGTTTGAGGGCGTTAATCATCGAAGGGCTCGTTCCGGAATACGCTGGCGGCCGACAGCAGCCGCTGATTGCCCGACATGTTGGACAGGGCGCCACCGAAATTCGGAGTCAGCAACGACCAGCGATAAAAGACACGCACCAGCACAATGTCGCCGGCCTCGCCCGGATCCCAGCCGAAATTGCCATTGTCCAGATCGCCGTTGGCGTCCACGGGGCTGCTCTGGTCAACGGTGTTGAAGCCCTCGAACACCCGGACATCGAATTCCAGCCGGTCGCAATTGCCGACCACCTCGATGCGGGTGCAGATCTCGTCGCGGAACTGGTTGCGGGTCATGCCGGCCGCCTGGGCCTGGCCGGTGCGGATCTCCCGCGCGGTCTCGAGCACGGCATTTTCCAGCACCGTACTGGTGAAGAAAACACTGGCGATCTCGATCATTGCGAACAGCAGAAAGAAGAAGGGCGCTGCCACCAGGGCAAATTCCACGGCCGTCGCGCCGGAACGGTCACGGCTGGTGCGGCCCAGCAAGCGGCGCACGGATCCGATCACGGAAGGGGCGGTTTTCGAAGGGCGCAGGCGGTTCATGACCGGAACTCCACAGGGTGATCGCTTGGGCAGCCTGCGGTCAGGACGGGTCAGTGATCGCCGACTGGGCGGTCGCAAGGCGCGCGCCCTGCTGCTGGCTGAGCAGGGGCACCCGTTCAAAGTCATCGCCGACGCGGGGCACTTCATCGCAGGTGTCGGCGCAGGACATGGTCGTGCGGTTTGGCCCGCGATACAGCGCCACCTGGCCGGCAACCGGATTGGTGACCACGATATCGCTCGAATAAATCACCCGGCCGATACGATCCAGGGCGATAATATTGGTGCGGCCCTGCAGCCGGCCCGTCAGAACCAGGGTGCGGCCATCATGCACGAGCGCATCGGCGATGGATGGATTTCCAACGATCACGGTGGAGGCGTCACCGGGCAGGCGAACGACCTGGGCGTGCTCGACAGCGAGCGCCATATCCTCGGCGAGCGCCGGTGCGCTGCATACGAGGGCGAAAGTCATGATGGATGCAATACGGCAGATCATGGGGGCGCTCCGTCCACACGGGTGTTCGTGTATGAGCATCATCTCGCGCGCGTCTGAATCTTTTCTAAACGCGGATGCAATTGTTCGATGGACAGAACAGAGCGAATTATTGTCAATTTGTTTACTATAGCGAACGTTCGCTGATATATAGTTTTTGTTAAGCACGAATATTTACTGGCTGGAAATTCTTCTCGTGTTTATTGGTCAGCGTTCAGGAGGGGTCGGGACGGATCGTCTCCTGGTGGTGTGGAACTTCAACGGGAGTAAAAAACATGAAAATGATTTCTCGCTTTTTCAAAGACGAATCTGGTGCAACTGCAATCGAGTACGGCCTCATCGCCGCTCTGATCGCTGTCGTCATTATCGGCGCTGTTACTGCGCTCGGCACCGAACTCTCCGGCAATTTCGACGCGATCACCGCGGCGATCTAAACCGGAACCCAGATTATCGGGTAAAGCAGGGCCGCTCCGAAAGGAGCGGCCTTTGTTTTGCGCGCTGTGCACTATACTGAACAGAACAACCCTGGTGCCAACCTGCCATTAATGCTCTCGCGCTAGTGTGCGCGCTTCGGCAGACCGGGGGTACGCATATGTTTCTTCAAATCGCCAGCTTGGCCCTGATTGCATTGCTGGCCTATGCGGCTTTCAGCGACGCGATCCGATTTACCATTCCCAACTGGCTCAGCCTCGTCATTGTCGTTCTCTTCCCTGTCGCGGCACTGCTGGCCGGATTTGGCTGGGCCGAGGCCGGCAATCATCTGCTCGCCGGTCTTCTGGCCCTGGTTTTCGGCATGGCCCTGTTCGCTCCGGGCTGGGTTGGCGGCGGCGATGCCAAATTGTTTGCGGCCACCGCATTCTGGTTTGGCTGGCCGGGCGTGGCCGTTTTCCTGATTCACACGGTCCTGGTGGGCGGCGTGCTGGTCATCGCGCTGCTCATCCTGCGAAAGGTCTTGCCGCTGGCGGGAATTTCACCCTCACGGCTGGAAGGGACCGCCCTCGCACCGGCTGCTCCGGTGCCTTATGGCATCGCGATTGCGGGCGGGGCGTACTGGAGTTTGCCGGCCACGGTGTTCGCAATTCAGTTTTGAACTTTCAGGAAATTCGCAGGAATGACCGCAATGTAAGCAGAGAATTAACGCGGCTTTGAGGAATTGGACGTCTCATCAGGGTTGAATTCGTGTGCCTGAGAGGTTTGAGGCGTCCAATGAACGCGGTCCGTATCGCCATTCTCGTCGCCGCAGCGATCGCTGCGATTGCCGTGGCATTCTTTGTCAGGCAAGCGATGTCGACCCCTGAAGCGCCGCAAGCGGTCGTGGTTGAGGAGCGCCCCGTGGTGCGAATCCTGGCCGCCCGGCGCGACCTTGATATCGGCGAACGAGTCGGTGCAGCCGATTTTTATTGGCAAACCTGGCCCGATGAAGCGATGAGTCCGGGCTATATCCTCGAAAATCGCGGCAAGGGTATCGAAGATTTTGCCGGTTCGGTCGTGCGCGCGCCGATCGGACAGGGTGAACCGATCACCGGTCGCCGTCTGGTCCAGCCCGGGGATGCCGGCTTCATGGCCGCGGTCCTGTCACCGGGCATGCGCGCTGCCGCCGTTCCGATTTCTCCCGAACGCGGTGCCGGCGGCTTTATCCTGCCCAATGACCGCGTCGATGTGATCGTCTCCTATGAAGAAGACACGCAGGGCCAGCGCGGCATGACGCGCGCCTATGTAGCCCGCACCATCGTCGAGAATGTCCGGGTGCTGGCGATCGACCAGACCTATGGCGAGGGCGAAGAGAATGTCATCGGAGAGACGGCAACGCTTGAACTGACACCCGACCAGGCGCGCGCGATATCGCTCGCCGTCGCGCGCGGCGAGATCACACTCGTCCTGCGCAGCCTGCTCGATAATGATGGTGGACCTGTCCTGATCAATAGCGGCGAAAGCCCGCTGGTGATGGGCGATTCCAGTTCCGACAACACCCGGCACCGCAATGTGACCCTGATCCGCTACGGTCAGTCGCAGAGCCTTGCCCTGGCTGATGACAATTGAGGTCTGAGGTGATGATCCGCTTCCTGTTCCTGTTCGCCGCACTGGCGATGACTGCGCCCGGCCTGGCGCAGGCGCCCGGCAGCGAGCGTGGCAACACCATGCAGGTCTATATCCGCGAACCCGGCAATGGCCCGGTTTCCGAGAGCCTGCTCCTGCCGTTGAGCAAGGCGGCGGTGATCAATCTTCCCGTCGACGCTGTCGATATCCTGGTCACCAATCCCGAGGTCGTGCAGGCGGTGATCCGTACGCCGCGCCGGGCCTATCTGCTCGGCATGGCGGTGGGCCAGACGAATGCCTTCTTCTTTGATGCCGACGGCCAGTTGATTCTCGATCTGGATCTGCGCGTCGAGCGCGACCTCGGCCCGCTGCAGGAATCACTCAACCGCTTCCTGCCCAATGCCCGCGTCACCGCCGAAGCGATGAATGATCATATCGTCCTGTCCGGCTCGGTGCCGAACGCAGTCGATGCCGACACGGCCCTGAGCATTGCCCAGCGCTGGGTGGAAACTCCGGAACAGATTCTCTCGATGGTCTCCATCGAGGGCCGCGACCAGGTGATGCTGAAAGTGCGCATTGTCGAGATGCAGCGCTCCATCGTGCGCCAGCTGGGCGTCAATCTGAACGGCACCACGAATTTCGGCGAATTCTCGCCGCCGGTCAGTATCCAGCGCTATCAGAATATCAATGGCCTCGACGTTCCGGTTGTCGATTCCAATGGCAATAATGTCTTCGATACGATCACCGACGGCGCCTATTCCAGCTCGACTTCGGTCGGTACCGATAATGGTTATGGCGTGGCCGGTGGTGCGCTGGGCGGTCTGATCCTGGGCGGCACCCTCAACAATCTGGTCGACGGCGTGTTGCAGAGCTCGATCGGGGCGACCCTGAACGCGCTCGAGCGCGTCGGACTGGTGCGCACCCTGGCCGAGCCCAATCTGACGGCGATCACCGGCGAATCGGCGAACTTCCTTGCAGGGGGCGAATTCCCCGTGCCGACCGGCCGTGACCGGGACGGCAATGTCATCATTGAATACAAGCCTTTCGGTGTCGGACTCGGCTTTACGCCGGTTGTGCTGTCGGAAGGCCGTATCAGCATGCGCATCTCGACCGAGGTGTCCGAGCTTTCCTCCGACGGGTCTCTGGTATTGAGCCAGACCGTCACCACCGATGCCGCCGGCAACCAGGTGGTGATCGACGGCATGACGATCCCGGGCCTGACGGTCAATCGTACCGAAACCACGGTGGAGCTGCCCTCGGGCGGCAGCCTGGTCCTGGCGGGGCTGATCCGTGAAGAGACGCGGCAGAATCTCGATCAGGTCCCGGGTATCGGCAATGTGCCGATCCTCGGTTCGCTGTTCCGTTCGCGTGACTTCCTCAACCAGGAAACCGAGCTGGTCATCCTGGTGACGCCTTACCTGGTCGATCCGACCAACCCGGCCGCGCTGGCGACGCCGGCGGACGGGTATCAGAACGCCAATGAGCTGGATGCCATGCTCTTTGGCCGCATCAACCGGATCTATTCCGTTCCCGGCGCCGATACCGGCGAGCGGCGCTGGAATGGTCCCGTTGGCTTCCTGTTCGATTAGTGGAGTATCCGATCGTGTCGAAACTCAGCGCTAAATGCCTTCTGGCCGCCCTTCTGGGCTCGATGACGCTGGCTGCCTGCTCGACGACGCCGGTCGGGCTTGATCTGCCGCAGGCAACCGCGGTGGCCGAGACCTTCCGCGCCGACATGCCTGTCGATCCGCGCGATAATGGCCTGACCTGGGCCCAGCAGGACATGCTCATGGCCATCGCGACCGAGTACAAGGTGCGCGGCCACGGCCCGCTGGTGATCAGCTACCCCCAGGGCGGCGACAATGAAGATGCCGCGATCGGTGCGATCGCCGCGGCCCGGACCTATCTCTACGAGCAGGGCCTCGACTGGCGCCAGATCACCGGGGGTGCCTATGACGCGCGCTCGCAGGGCAATGCGGCCGTGATCTTCAGCTTCACGCGTTACCGCGCCGTGGCGCCGGACTGTCCGCAGGGCTGGGAAGACCAGCGCTTCGATTTCGACAATCATCATTCGGCCCGTTTCGGATGTTCGCTGGCGACCAATCTGGCCGCGATGATCAGTGATCCGCGCGATCTGATTGCGCCGCGGAACATGGGTCCATCCGATGCCGGGCGCCGCCAGACCGTCCTCGATCACTATCGGGCGGGAGAATCGACCACCAGCGAGCGCAGCGACCATGAAAGTGGCGCTGTCAGCACGGTCGGCAATTAGTTGAGGGGCGGAAGGAGCGATCATGGCTGACGCAAAACATGCCCTGAACAGGGATCCAATGCTGGACGGGGACGATCCCTTTCTCGATGCCTCGGATATCGAACGGCTGATGCTGGGCGAAGCTGCGCCTGCGGCTCCGCTTGCGCCGGCCCCGCGCGAGGCCTCACCGGAAGCCGAACGCGGCAGCCGGCGCTTTGGCGCAGGCTCGCAGCCGCTCCAGGACGAGTTCACCGACAGCTATCATGCGCACGAGCCGGCTGCGGTGCCGCAGACCCAGCATGCCCTCGAGGCTGAATTCGCTGACCTGCAGGACGAGTTCATGGCATCCCAGGCCGCGATTCCGGCCGGTGAAGCCCTGATCGGCGAGATCGACCGGGACGTGGCTGACCAGCCGGTGCCGCGGATCACGATCGCTGCCTTCTGTGAACGTCCCGAAACCGGAGCACTTGTCCATAATGCGGCCGGTGACCGCCGCTTGGCCAAGGCGCATATCGGCGTCGAGCTCGGCGGTCTGCCCGCCGCGATCGAACGCTATCATGACGCCACCACCCCCAATCTGCTGATTGTGGAATCGGGCATGCGCGGCCAGGGCCTGTTCGAACAGCTCGAAGAGCTGGCGAGCGTCTGTGATCCGGAAACAAAGGTCATCATCATCGGCGCCGCCAATGATATTGCCCTCTATCGCGAGCTGATGAAGCGCGGGGTGAGCGAGTATCTCGTGCCACCGATGACACCGCTGCATCTGATCCGCTCGATCTCCGATCTGTTCCTCGATCCCGACCAGCCCTTTGCCGGCAAGACCATTGCCTTCATCGGCGCCAAGGGCGGCGTCGGCTCCTCGACGGTGGCCCATAACTGCGCCTGGTCGCTGTCGGAAGGGCTGCAGACCGACGCGGTTCTGGTCGATCTCGACCTTTCCTTCGGTACCGCCGGTCTCGATTTCAACCAGGACCCGGCCCAGACCCTCGGCGACGCGCTCAATGAGCCGGACCGGCTTGATGACGCGCTGCTCGACCGCCTGCTGGTGCGCTGTACCGAGCGTCTGAGCCTGTTCTCGGCTCCGGCGACGCTTGACCGGGATTGGGAATTCACCCCGAGTGAATATGAAATGGTGCTGGAGAAAGTCCGCCGCCAGGCGCCTTTCGTGGCGCTCGACCTGCCGCATTTGTGGATGCCCTGGGTGCGTGAAACCCTGCTGTCCGCCGATCAGGTCGTCGTGACCGTGACGCCGGACCTGGCTTCGCTGCGCAATGCCAAGAACCTGTTCGACCTGATCGCCGGCGCGCGTCCCAATGACGAATTGCCGAAAGTCGTGGTCAATATGGCCGGCATGCCGAAACGCCCCGAAATTCCCGTCAAGGATTTCGCCGACGCTCTCGGGACCCAGCCTGCACTGGTGCTGCCCTTCGAGCCGCAATTGTTCGGCAAGGCCGCCAATAACGGCCAGATGATCCATGAGCTCGACCCGAAATCAAAGGCCGCAGACGGTTTTGCGCATCTGGCCGGCCTTGTGACCGGTCGCGCGGCCGCGCCGATGCGCAAGCGATCCATCGTCTCGAAACTGTTCGGAGGCTAGCGCGTCATGTTCGGCAAACGGGCCGGCGGCCCCAAACCTGCGCAGACACCAGCGGCACCGGCCCCGAAACGGGCCGAACACCGCGCTGCGCCGGTCGCCAGCTCTGCCACGCGCAAGGAGGCCGCTCCGGCCCCGAAAGCGGCCGCCAAGCCCGCAGCCCGCGCGGCCCGGGCACCGGTCGAAATCGCCGGCGGACGCTCCGAAGAATATTACGCCATCAAGACAACGATCTTCAACGCCCTGATCGACACCATCGATCTGGGGCAGTTGTCGCGTCTCGACCAGGAGACGGCCGCGGAGGAAATCCGCGACATCGTCACCGAAATCATCTCGATCAAGAATGTTGCGATGTCGATCGCCGAGCAGGAACAACTGCTCCAGGACATCTGCAATGACGTGCTCGGCTATGGCCCGCTCGAGCCGCTCCTGGCGCGTGATGACATCTCGGACATCATGGTCAATGGCGCCGATGCCGTCTTCATCGAAGTCAACGGCAAGGTCGAGAAGACCAATATCCGCTTCCGCGACAATGCCCAGCTGATGAATATCTGTCAGCGCATCGTCAGCCAGGTCGGCCGCCGCGTCGATGAAAGCTCGCCGATCTGTGATGCGCGTCTCGCCGATGGTTCCCGCGTCAACGTCATTGCGCCGCCGCTGGCGCTCGATGGCCCGACGCTCACCATCCGGAAGTTCAAAAAAGACAAGCTGACCATGCCCGATCTGGTCAATTACGGCTCGATCACGCCGGAAGGCGCCAAGGTTCTCGCTGTCATCGGTGCCAGCCGCTGTAACGTGCTGATCTCCGGCGGTACCGGTTCCGGCAAAACGACCCTGCTCAATTGTATGACCGGTTTCATCGAGCTCGATGAGCGCGTCGTGACCTGCGAAGACGCCGCCGAGCTGCAGCTTCAGCAGCCCCACGTCGTGCGCCTGGAGACCCGTCCGCCCAATCTGGAAGGCAGCGGCGAGGTTACCATGCGTGACCTGGTCAAGAACTGTCTGCGCATGCGCCCTGAACGCATCATCGTCGGCGAGGTCCGCGGCCCTGAGAGCTTCGATCTGCTGCAGGCGATGAATACCGGCCATGACGGCTCGATGGGCACGCTGCACGCCAACTCGCCGCGCGAGGCCATGGCACGGATTGAATCCATGATCACCATGGGCGGCTACAACCTGCCGACCCGCACCATCCGCGAAATGATCGTCGGCTCGATCGATGTCATCGTCCAGGCCGCGCGCCTGCGCGACGGCTCGCGCAAGATCACCCACATTACCGAAGTGGTCGGCATGGAAGGCGATGTCATCGTCACCCAGGACCTCTTCCTCTACGAGATCCAGGGCGAGGATGATGATGGCCGCATTTCCGGCCGCCATGTCTCGACCGGTATCGCGCGTCCGAAATTCTGGGACCGGGCCCGCTATTTCGGTCTCGACCGTGAACTGGCCGAAGCCCTCGACGCGTCGGAGGCCTGACCATGAGCCCCGACATTGCCTTCATCCTCGCCGCAGCGGCGGCTTTCTTCGCAGTCGGCGGCGTCGGCTGGGTGACGCTGGGCGCGATGGGCGATGCCCAGTCGAAGAAGCGTCTCGACCGTGCTGTCGGTGGCCGCACGACGCGCGGCAAGCGCCAGAACGCAACCCTCGACAGCGCCGCACAGCGCAAGCGCCAGGTCCAGGATTCGCTCAAGGACATGGAGCAGCGCCAGAAGGATATCCGCAAGAAGGCGATTACGCTGAAGGCACGCATCCAGCAGGCCGGGATGAATTTCACCCCGACCGTCTTCTGGATCGCCTCGGCCTGTATGGGTGTTCTCGGCCTGCTGATTGCGCTGGTGACCGGTCAGAGCCTGCTTGTCTCGGCCGGGATCGCCATGGTGTCCGGGCTGGGACTGCCGCGCTGGACCCTGGGTCTGCTGCGTGGACGCCGGCAGGGAAAGTTTACCGGCGAGTTCGCCAATTCGATCGACATCATCGTGCGCGGCGTCAAATCCGGCCTGCCGCTGAACGAGTGCCTCAACATCATCGCCCGTGAATCGCCCGAGCCGATCTGTTCGGAGTTCCAGTTGCTGACCGAGGGCCTGCGGGTCGGTCAGTCGCTGGAGGACGCGCTGGAGAAGATGTGCGAGCGCATGCCGCTGCCCGAGCTGAACTTCTTCCGCACCGTCCTGATCATCCAGCAGAAGACCGGCGGCAATCTCGCCGAGACCCTGGGCAATCTGTCCGGTGTGCTGCGTGCCCGCCGGATGATGCGTGAGAAGATCGACGCCCTGTCCGGCGAAGCCAAGGCCTCGGCCTTCATCATCGGCTCACTGCCACCGGGTGTGCTGGGGATCGTCTACGCGACGACGCCTGACTATATGAGCCAGATGTTCGTGCACCCGACCGGGCAGCTGATGCTGCTGGGCGGCGCCACCTGGATGGCGATCGGGATTTTTGTCATGCGCGGCATGATCAATTTCAAGATGTGAGGCGATGGACATGTTCGGCATCAGCTTCAACGACATCCGCGATTTTCTGACCGACCCCGAAATGCTCGTCATGGCGGTCTCCGCGATTCTCGTCTTTGCCACCATCGTCACCCTGGCCGGGCCGATGATGGGCGGCGACAATCTCGACAAGCGCGTCAAGTCGGTACGCAATCGCCGCGAGGAGTTGCGCCGGCGCAATCGCGAGCAGCTTGAAGTCAATGCCCGCGGCAAGGGCGGCAGTTCGATCCGCAGCGTTGAGGCCAAGGGCATCATGCGCAAGGTCGTCGACTCGCTCAATCTGCAGAAGGCTTTCGAGGATCCGGCGCTGCAGATGAAGCTGCAGCAGGCGGGTTTTCGCGGCAACCGGCCGGCCGTCACCTTCTACTTCTTCCGCCTGACCATGCCCTTCATCCTCCTGGCCGGGGCGCTCTTTTACGTCTTCATGATCAATGATTTCGGCCTGCCGACGATCACCCGCGTCTGTTTCTCGCTCGGCTTCGGCCTGCTGGGCTATTACGCGCCCAACGTCTATCTCTCCAATGCTGCCGCCAACCGGCAGCAATCGATCATGGGATCCTTCCCCGACGGGCTCGACCTGTTGCTGATCTGCGTCGAGGCCGGCATGTCGATCGAGGCGGCCTTCCACAAGGTCGCATCGGAAATCGGCAGCCAGTCGCTTGAGCTGGCCGAGGAATTGTCGCTGACGACGGCGGAGCTGGCCTATCTGCCCGATCGCCGCATCGCCTATGAGAACCTCGCCAAACGCACCAACCATCCCGGTGTGAAGGCTGTGTGTACCTCGCTCATCCAGGCCGAGCGTTACGGAACGCCGCTGGGGCAGGCCTTGCGCGTGATGGCGAAGGAAAATCGCGATATGCGTCTGGCCAATGCCGAGAAGAAGGCGGCTGCGCTTCCTGCCAAATTGACAGTGCCGATGATTGTCTTCTTCCTGCCCGTGTTGTTCGTGGTTATCCTCGGACCAGCCATCATTCGCTTCAATAGCATGTGACGGAAACGGTTTGGCGCGCTATTTGAATAGCGAGGCCCATGTTGGACAGGTGGACACAGCCCATGTTTTCGGGGCGCAAATCGGCGGACAAGCTCCGTGAACAGATCGAGGCAGCGGATCAGGCTGTGGCTGCGGCCATGGCGGCGATTGCTGACGATGATGTTGCGCGTGCCCGCAAGGAGTTGTCCGCGGCACCGAAAACCCATTTCGCCGATATGGGATGGAAGGTGGGTCTCGCCATGGCGATGATCGAGCTCAAATCGGGACGTCACAGACAGGGAATCCAGAAGCTGATCAATGTCTGCGCCCGGCTCGATGACACGTCGATGGGACGCGATGACAAGAATTATCTGCGCCTCTATGCGCTCTACCGCGCCAGTGAGGCGTCGAAGGGCGGCAAGGCTCCGGCGGAGATGCGCGTGCTGGTCGAGGATTTCCGCTTCGATCACACCATGGTGACGCCGATATTGCGCAAGGACTTTCCGCTCAGGAAGATGGATGACGCCGAGATCGCGCCGCCACCGCCACCGCCACCGGTTCCGGTCGCGGAAGACTGATCCCGCCTGTCATGTCTGATCCTGTTGTCTGGCGTCAGTCGCCGCGCAGGGAATCATAGCTGCGGCGCGATGTGAGCATGGCGCGGACATAGGCCATATTGGCCTGTGCCATGGCCGGCGTGACATCATAGCGTGCCACTTCCTCAGCCTCATCGAACCGGCCCTGCAGCGCGATCACCAGCGCCAGGTTCTGGCGTATTGCGGCTTCGGCTCCAGGCCGGATCATGGCTTCGCGCAACATCCGCTCGGCCGTCTCGGCTTCCCCGGACAGGGCGTAGGAAAGCGCCAGATTGGACATCACCGCCGGCTCACTGGGAGACAGGGTCAGGGCCTGACGAAAATACTGCCGCGCCCGCTCCGATTGTCCGCCCTGCTCATAGGCGACGCCAAGCGTGTTGAGAATCCGCCAATTGGTCGGGTCGGCCTGGGCGGCGCGCTGCAGGGGTTCGGTTGCGCGCGTTCCGCGGCCCGTCGAGGTGAGGGCTGTGCCATAGGCGAGCAGCAATTCCGGGCTGTTCGGGTGCAGGGCCAGCGATTGTTGCGCGATCTCGATCGCGCGCTGCGTATTGCCGAGCTGGCGCAGGGCGTTGGCCAGTTCGTAGGCGGCTTCGAGATCGGACGGGTTGAGCTCGTGCGCTTCGGCCCAGAAGGTCGCCTGGGTCAGCATGTCCTGGCTGCGGATCGCGGTGCGTTCCTGGCTGGTCGATGGCACGATGCTGCGCGAATCCAGTTCGACGGCGAGCGCCTGTTCATCGGCGGTGCGCGCAGTCGTGGCGCAGCCGGTCAGGGCGAGGGCGGCGAGGGGAAGAAGCAGGCTTGAAATGCGCATGATCGGACCATTCACTGTGAGGCTGACTTGAATCTGCGCCTGCCCGGTCAAGAATGCGTTAATACAAACGGGCTGCGCCGGTCTGGTCGCGCCATGATCCCACAGGGAAGGTCTATCGCATGAACGCCTTGTTCTCGTCGTCCACCACCGCACGGACCGTTCGCCTGGTCACCCAGTCCCGGTGTGACGAGGTAATCGCCCAATTGCCTGCCGCCGAACGCCCGCTTGCGGCCGGATTCGCGGCCAAGCCGGGCCAGATCGTGCTGCTGCCGTCGGACAGTATCTGCGGCGCCCTGTTCGGGGTCGGCACGGGCGAAGATGCATTTGCCCTCGGTGCTGCCGCGCTCGGCCTGCCGGCCGGGGACTGGCAGATCGAGGACATGCCCGAGGGACTCGATCCGGGCCTGGTCTCGCTCGCCTGGGTGCTGGGCAGCTATCGCTTCAGCCTGTTCAAGCCTGCCGACCGCGAGCCGGCCCGTCTGGTGCCGCCGGCCGGCACCGACACTACCGAAATCAACTCGATCGCCTCGGCGGTGATGCTGGCGCGGGACCTGATCAACTCCCCGGCGGATATCATGGGGCCGGAAGGGCTGGAGGCGGCCTTCCGCAAGCTGGCCAAGGTCCATGGCGCCAAGGTGAATGTCACCAAGGGCGACGCGCTCCTGAAGCAGAACTATCCGATGATCCACGCCGTGGGCCGCGCCGCCGGTGAAGCGCCGCGCCTGCTGGAACTGGAATGGGGCGATCCGGCGCATCCGCGCCTGGCCCTGGTTGGCAAGGGCGTGTGTTTCGACAGCGGCGGTCTCGATCTCAAGCCTGCGGCCGGCATGCGCTTCATGAAGAAGGATATGGGGGGCGGCGCCAATGCGATGGCGCTGGCGCAACTGGTTATGGCGGCGAAACTGCCGGTGCGGCTGCATCTGCTGGTTCCCGCCGTCGAGAATGCGGTTGGTGCCGGTGCCTTCCGCCCCGGCGATATCCTGGTTTCGCGCCAGGGGATCAGTGTCGAGATCGACAATACCGATGCCGAGGGCCGGCTGGTGCTCGCCGATGCCCTGGCGCGTGCCGTCGAGGACAAGCCCGCACTCCTGCTCGATTTCGCGACCCTCACCGGCGCCGCACGCGTCGCCCTGGGGCCGGAAGTCATGCCGTTCTATACCGGCGATGATGCGATGGCGGCCGAGATCTTCGCTGCCGGCAATGCCGTGGGCGACCCGGTCTGGCGCATGCCGCTCTGGGATGGCTATGAACGCGAGATCGAGGGCGAGATCTCCGACATCGTCAACAGTGCTTCCATGCCGCTGGCCGGATCGATCACGGCCGCGCTGTTCCTGCGCCGCTTCGTCGGCACCACGCCGTGGGTGCATTTCGATATCTTCGGCTGGAATCTGAAGGATCGGCCGGGCCGACCGAAGGGCGGCGAGATGCAGGGCGCACGTGCTGTTTACCAAATGCTCAAACAGCGCTTCCTAGACTGACAGCCGGACGGAATTTCGGTGTCGGGGTTGCAGCATGGCGTCACAGGCGATGTCTTCGCTTGAAATGATGAGACGGGTGTCTGCCGACGCCGTGCGTGGCGCTGCCGCGGATCTGACCGCGCGGCAATTCGCTCTGCTGCTCGCCGTCTTCATGCGCCCCGGACCGCATGCCGTGCGTGAGCTGGCGCGCGCGCTCGACCTGCCCAAGCCGGCGGTGACGCGCGGGCTGGATGTGCTGGAGCGCCTCGGTTTCATCCGGCGCAAGCGCGACCAGGCCGACCGGCGCGACGTCTCGATTCATCGCACTGTCAAAGGCGCCGTCTTTCTGTACGATTACGGCGAAACCGTCGCTCACCGCGCCGAGGAGACCTCTACGTGTCCACCCTGGATCCCCGCCTTACACCGGCCCGCCCCGATCTCGCCGCAGCCCATCTGAAGGGGCAGGTCGAGGCCGCGCGCTTTGTCGAACCGGTTGATCGCCAGGCGATTGCCGCCTCGGTTCCCATCCGCCGTACTCCGGACCCGCAGGGTGCCGTGGACGACCAGCTGCTGGCCGGTGACGTCTTTGCCCTGCTCGAGGAGAAGGATGGCTGGGGCTGGGGCTATTCGCGCGCTGACGGCTTTGTCGGCTGGGTCGAGCTGATCGCCTTGAGCGAGGAGGTCGAAGCGGTCGATCACCGTGTCACGGCGCTGCGCACCTATGCCTTTTCGGAACCCGATCTCAAATCCGAACCCAATCTCCTGCTGAGTCTGAATTGCAGCTTCCGCGCCGGACGCCGCGAGAGCCGTTATGTCGAGGCCGTCGGGCTCGGGTGGGTCTATACCGGCCATTGCGGCCCGCTTGACGAACGGGCGAGTGATTTCGTGGCGGTGGCCGAGTCCTTTCTCGGTGCGCCCTATCTCTGGGGCGGCAAGGAAAGTCTCGGGCTTGATTGCTCCGGCCTGGTGCAGATGGCCCTGCTGGCAAGCGGCCTTGCGGTGCCGCGCGACAGTGACCAGCAGGAAGCCCGTCTCGGCGAGATCTGGACGGACGTCACAGTCCGTCCCGAGCGGCGGCGGGGCGATGTCGTGTTCTGGCCCGGGCATGTCGGGATCATGACCGATAGCGAGCATCTGGTGCACGCGAATGGTCACTGGATGGATGTGACGCTGGAGCCCTTCGAGCGCGCCGAGGCGCGCATCCGTGAGGGGCATGCGCCGGTGCGCCACATATTCCGGCCCGCTTGAGGCCGAGGCGCTGCAGTCAAAGAAAAAGGCCTCCGGAAACGATGTTCCGGAGGCCTTTTGTCTGAATGGAGACGGCTGGGGCTAGTGGCCCTGCTCTTCCGCAGGCTGCTCTTCGGGAGCGGCCATGTCGTCCACCGGCATTTCAGCAGGCGCGACAGCGTCGGCAGCATCCGTGACGGCATCATCCATCGCGGTTTCGATCGTCTCGGCGTCCATCGCCTCGTCAGCGGCAGGCAGTG
This sequence comes from Maricaulis sp., assembly GCF_048270265.1. GTDB lineage: Bacteria > Pseudomonadota > Alphaproteobacteria > Caulobacterales > Maricaulaceae > Maricaulis. Next base: position 15,759 of record NZ_JBLWTD010000040.1, read on the forward strand.
GATCCGGCAGCGCCATCGGCGAGTCGGACAGGCTGCGCAGATAGGCGATGAGATCCATGCGCTGACCTTCATCGCGAAGGCCGGCAAAGGTCATGTTGGTGCCCGGTGCGTAGGCGGCCGGACGTTCCAGGAAGGCGTCGAGCTCTTCATAGCCCCAGGTGCCACCCAATTCGTTCAGGGCGCCGGAATAGGCAAAGCCCGATGCGCTTGCGACCATGCGGCCGACAACGCCCCATAGATGCGGGCCGGTACCATCGGCGCCACCATTTTCGAACGTATGGCAGGACTGGCAGCGGCGGGCGATGCGCTCACCGGCGCCGGCATCGGCGGCAGCCAGCAACAGGCCGTAATCGGTCGGGCCTTCGACGACGGCTTCCGCGGATGAGGCCGCACCGCCTTCGAGCGCGGCCCAGTCCACCGGATAGATGGTGTTCTCGGCAGTCAGCTCTTCCGGCGCATGCGATTTCACGAGCATGTGGCCGAGTTCAGTGATGACAAGAATGATCAGAATGCCGCCGATAACGACGCCAGCAATCTTGTTGAAGAAGAGATCGCCCATCGACGCCCCCGTTACGATTTAGCCGAAAGTTGGAGCCGTGTTTGGCATGCGCGGCGCCTACAGGCAACAGGCTAGCGCGTTCTTGTGCATGCGGTATGGCGACGCAAGGGGCCGCTGCCGCGATGCTGTCGCCGATATCGGGGCGTCCCTTGCGTCCGGCACCATTGCTGCCCACCTCTTCAATCGGTGGATACCGGCTTTTCCGGGCAGCGGTCCGGCGCGCTGTATTTGCCACGGTAGCGCCACATTTGATGCCTTGAAAGCGCCTGATTGCGGGACGAAATCACCAGCCTCACTGGCACGCATATCGCGTGCATTACGAACATGTAACCTGAGGTTAATTTATCATGATGCGTTCCATTATCGCTGCTTCTCTCACGGCTCTCGCGCTCGGTTCGGTCGCGCAGGCCCAGGACGCAAGCTACACCCTCGGCGCCGGCTATGAGCGCTTCAGCGGTGACGGCGTTGATCTCGATTCGGTGGTCTTCCGTGGCCGCTATGACTTCAACCAGTATTTCGGTCTCGAAGGCCAGGCCAATATCGGTATCGGCGATGACAGCGTGACCGTGCTCGGCACCCCCGTCGACGTCAGCCTCGACTATGCCGTTGGCGCTTTCGGCGTCCTGCGTGCCTTCAGCAATGAAAACGGCAATGTTTTCGTGCGCGTCGGCTACACCGACTCCCAGGTCGATGCGAGCGTCCCTGGCTTCTCCGCCAGCGCTGACTCCGACGCCTGGGCTTACGGCGTTGGTGGCGAGTACCTGTTCGACGGTCGCAATGGCGTCCGCTTCGACTACACCAAGTTCGACTATGATGGCGGCGATGCCGACGTGTTTGGCGTCAGCTATGTCCGTCGTTTCGGCGGCTAATCACGCCGACGGGACTGCAAGACAGGGCCGTGCGCCCAAG
>NZ_JBLWTD010000041.1:0-12804 GCF_048270265.1 Maricaulis sp.
CCTATGGGCAGGTTGCCGCCGAACACGGATTCATTATCGGCCAGGTTCTTGTGACCCTGGGTGATATCGAGGAGCGCCGCAGCTTCCTCAATATCCGCAACACGATCCAGCGCCTGTTCGAACATGGCGTGATGCCGGTCGTGAACGAGAATGACACCGTCACGACCCAGGAAATCCGGGTTGGCGATAATGACCGTCTCGCCGCCAAGGTGGCGCACATGATCCAGGCCGATCATCTCATCATCCTGACGAGTGTCGACGGCCTCTATGACCGTGACCCTTCAGAGCCGGGTGCGCAATTCATTGAAACCATTGATGATGTCAGCACCTATCTGGCGGTGACCGACAGTACGAGTGCGCTGGGAAGCGGCGGCATGCTGACCAAGATGCACGCGGCCAACATGGCCCAGGATGCCGGGTGCGAGACCTTGATCGCGCGCGGTATCATCGAGCGGCCGATCTCCTCCATCCTTGCCAAGGAACGCCGTCATACGCGTTGCGTTGCCAAGGGCACGCCGGCCTCCTCCTGGGCGGTCTGGCTGACCAACCGCCTGCAGATGGCGGGTAGCCTGGTGCTCAAGCAGGAGCGCATTGACGCCATGCTGGCCGGTGATCTCGGCGTCGACCGGGCGGACATCGTCTCGATCCACGGCGATTTCCAGAAGGGTGATGTGCTTCACATCTACAATGAAGCCGACGAGGAATGCGCCCGCGGCCTGACCAATTTCTCCTCCAATGAAACCCTGTTGCTGGCGCGTCATCTCGACCAGCCGATCTCGGAATTGCTGGGCTATCAGGGTGGCACGCGCGTGATCAGCCCGGAAAACCTGGTCATGCTCCAGAACCACCACCTGCCCTGGGATGTTCCCACGGAGCAGGTCACGCTGGTCGCCTCCTGAGGCAGCGTGCCGGAGCCTTGCGCGCTCCGGCACCCGCAGGCCCTGGATCCCGGATAAAATATGACCGGGCCGCCCGGCACGGCCTAGCATCCCGTTAACCCTGTTCATCAAGTGTGATCGCTCGTTTGGCGGCCCCGGTTTTTCGGCGGCCGCGAAGCGGGAAGCTCGTCTGCGCGCATCCTTGCCGCGCCGGACGAATGACCCGTCCTGACGCCCGCTACGGGTATGGAGAGCCTTGATGCCCAAGATGAACCTGCAAGCCATGTCCTTGCGTGCGCGCCTGTCCCTGCTCGCCTTCGCGTCGATTGGCGCGATGCTGCTCTATGTCCTCGTCAACGGCCTGGTCGCCAGTGCGGTGGGCCGGGCAGTGACCGAGTCCCGGCATGTCACCATCTCCAATGTCGCGGCCAACGCGCTGGAAAAGGACATGACCTCCTTCCTGCGCGACACCTATCGCATGCTGGCGCTGCCGACCGATGATTTCATCGCCGACGCGCGGGGCAATCTTACCGATCTGGGCGTCTCGATCGAGGAGACACAGGCGACCGGGCTCGACGTCCGCTATCAGGCGACCTTCAACGAGATCCTGACGGAATACGCCGCCCTGACGGCACTGTTTACCGAGCTCGAGGCCCAGGCCCAGAACCTCACCACCGCTGACACCATGGCCTATACCGAGCGCCTGGCCGCGTTCGACGACAGTATGGACACGATGATCGAGAGCGTCCGCGATGGCACGGCTGCCGATCTGCGTGCCGGCTGGGCCGAACTCGATGCATTGCACACCCTCAGCTTCTGGGTCGGCATGATCGCCCTGCTGGTCGCTGGCGGCGTGCTCTACGGGCTCACCATCATGATCGGCGCCTCGATCCGCCGCTCGGTGGCCAGCGTGCAACAGGTCCTCACGGCCCTGGCCCGCGGTGACCGGCATGTCGAGATTGCCGGTCAGGAGCGCACGGATGTGTTCGGCGAGCTGAGCCGCGCTCTGTCGCAACTCGACGCCGCACTGACCGCCGCTGATGAAGTGCGTGCCCGTGATGATGCGGAAGCCGAAACCAAGATGCGTCAGCAGGAAGCCACGCGGCAGGCCGTGGAACGCTTCGAGGAGGCCTCCTCCAATCTGATGCAGAGCGTGATGCGCTCGTCGGAAGGCCTTGAGCAGGCCGCCGGCCAGATGCAGTCGCGGTCCAGTGAGGCCGCCGGCCAGTCCAACTCGGCGCGTCAGGCCGCCGATCTGACCGCCAGCAGCGTGCAGTCCGTCGCCGCTGCGGCCGAGGAACTCGCCGCATCCATCGCCGAAGTCTCCAGCCAGGTCGCCCGGACCAGTGAGTTGTCGCAGGTCGCCGACCAGGAAACCCGTGTCAGTTCCGAGGTTGTGGAACAGCTGGCGGAGTCCGCCCAGGCCATCGGTGCCATTATCGATCTGATCGACACCATCGCATCCCAGACCAATCTGCTCGCCCTCAACGCCACCATCGAGGCCGCCCGGGCCGGTGAGGCCGGCAAGGGCTTTGCCGTCGTCGCCTCGGAAGTGAAGGCCCTGGCCGAACAGACCTCCGGTGCGACGCAACAGATCACCCAGCGCATCTCGGCGATCCAGTCCTCGACGGAGGCTTGTGCCAAGTCGACGGCGGCGGCGCTCGCAGCCGTGTCGCAACTGGGCGAGCTGGCCACGGCTTCGGCAGCGGCGATCGAGCAACAGCGTGTCGCCACGACGGAAATCGCCGAATCCGCGCAGCGCGCCCAGGAGGGTGCGAGCAAGGCGGCCACCGATGTCGGGCAGGTCGCCGAATTCACGCTTGAATCCGACAAGGTTTCCAACGAGGTGCTGTCGTCCTGCACCGATATGGCCCGCAATCAGGGCGCCTGGAAGGATGAGTTCGACCAGTTCCTCACCAGTATCCGCGCCGCCTGACCGGTGGTCCGGGCACGCTCACGGACCCTGAATTCGCTGAGACGCCTCTAGTCCCACAAACGCTCCCGGATTTCGGCGCCATGTTCGTCGAGACCGGGTGAGCGCTTGCCCGAGCCGACTTCGGTGCCGGACATGCGAATCGGATTGCGGATGCCGGGAATGCCCTCGGCCTCGGTCGCCAGGCCGCGATGCCTGGCCTGGACGTCGTGAAAGGCCTGTTCGACCGTATTGATCGGTCCGGCGGGAATACCTTCCTTCTCGAGCGCGGCGAGCAGATCATCGCGCGTGAAGCGCGCCATGGCCTCGGCGATCTGCGCCACCAGCCCGGCGCGATTGGCGGCGCGTTCGGCATTGGTGCGATTGGCGGCGAGAACGTCCGGTGCGAAATCCAGCAGGGCGCAGAGCCGCTCGAACTGGCCGTCATTGCCGCAGGCCAGGATGATATGGCCGTCGCTGGCGGCGAATTCCTGGTAGGGCACGATATTGGGATGGGAATTGCCGATCCGGTGCGGCGCCACGCCGGTGACGAGATAATTCATCGCCTGATTGCCCAACACCCCGACCATGGTGTCGAACAGGGCCATGTCGACATGCTGGCCAAGTCCGGTCTTCTCGCGCTGGGCCAGGGCGGCCTGGATGCCGATCACGCCATAGACGCCGGTGAAGATATCGGCAAAGGCGACGCCGAGCCGTTCGGGCGGACCGTCGGGCTCGCCGGTCAGATCCATGATGCCGCTCATCGCCTGGATCATCAGGTCATAACCGGCGCGGTGGGCATAGGGTCCCGTCTGGCCAAAACCCGTCACCGAGCAATAGACCAGGCGCGGATTGCGCTGTTTGAGGCTGTCATAGTCGAGCCCGTATTTGGCCAGCCCGTCGACCTTGAAATTCTCCACCAGCACATCGGCGCCATCGACCAGCCTGAGCACGGTCTCGCGATCTTCCGGCTTGGTGAAGTCCAGCGCGATCGAGCGTTTGCCGCGATTGCAGGAATGGTAGTAGGCCGCCGCCCGTCCGCTCTCATGTTCGACCCAGGGAGGGCCCCAATGGCGGGTATCATCGCCGCGCGGAGCTTCGACCTTGATCACATCGGCGCCGAGATCGGCCAGGGTCTGGCCGATCCAGGGCCCGGCGAGCACGCGCGCCAGCTCCAGCACTTTAAGACCGGCGAGCGGTTTGTCGGTTATGGCCTGGGTCATGGGGATTCCTCGGTCGACAGGGGCGATGGCGGGTTCTGCCCTGCTCATACGCTGTCCTTGCAGCGCGGCAAAGCGGCGCCGGTGGAGATGCGGCGATTAGCCCGGGCTGCGGTCGAAGCTGGCGCTCTTGACCAGGGCATAGACGGCCTGGCCCGGTGTCAGCTGCAGCGCCTCCACTGACGCGCGCGTCAGCCGTGCCTTGAGCTGGCCGCTCCCGACCGAGAGCAGGAGATCGGCATAGGGCGAGTTGTCGGCGGCGTTGATGCCGGTGATGCGGGCATCGAGCACATTGCGGATACTGATCCCCTGCGGCCGCAAGGTGGCAATGGCGACATCGCGGGCGCGAATGCGCAGGCGGACGGTGTCGCCCGGCTGCAGCGCCGCCGGCATCGGCAATTCCAGCACCTGGCCGCCCAGATCGACACGGCTCAATTGCAGGCGGTGATCATGATCGACCAGCCGGCCGGCCAGGATCGCGCCGGTCTCGAATTCCCGGTCCAGCGGTGCGATATCGAGATCGCCGAGCACCTCCTCCGCCGGTCCCATCGCCACGACGCGGCCCTGCGACAGGGCGAGGACACGGTCGGCGAGGCGAACCACTTCCTCGACGGAATGGCTGACATAGAGCGCCGGGATTTCCAGCTGCCGCAAGGCGGTGTCGAGATAGGGCAAGAGCTCGGCCTTGCGGGCGTGGTCGAGCCCGGCCATCGGCTCGTCGAGCAGAAGCAGGCGCGGCTGGCTCAGAAGCGCCCGCGCCAGCGCCACACGCTGGGCCTCCCCGCCCGAAAGCGAGGCCGGGCGGCGCGGCAGCAATGGTACCAGATCAAGCGTCTCGATGATTGTTTCGGCATCGAAACGGGTCTCGCCCGGGCCCGCACGGCGCGTGGCATAGGCGAGATTGCCGGCAACTGTGAGATGGCCGAACAGGCGCGCATCCTGGAAAACCAGCCCCGCCGGGCGCCTGTGGGCCGGGATGAAGACGCCGCGATCACTCCAGACATCAGCACCCAGCGCGATCCGGCCGGCATCGGGCCGGTCGAGACCGGCGATGAGGCGCAGCAGGCTGGTCTTGCCGCTGCCGCTGGGGCCAAACACGGCCGTAATCCCCGCGAGCGGAATCGCCGCCTCGATCTCGAGCCGGAATTCGCCGCGCTGTGAGCGCAGCTGCAGGCAGAGGGTCTCATCCGACATGGAGGCGGAACCGGCGATTGAGGCTGTAGACGAGCAGCAGGGTGACAAAGGAGAAGGCGATCAGCCCGCCCGAGAGGATGTGGGCGTCGTGGTATTGCAGGCTCTCGACCTGTTCGAAAATCGCGATCGAGATCACCCGCGTCTGGCCGGGAATACTGCCGCCGACCATCAGCACGACACCGAATTCGCCGATCGTATGGGCAAAGCTCAGGATCGAGGCGGTGAGAAAGCCGCGGATCGAGAGCGGTGCGGCGACGCTGAAGAAAGCGTCCAGCGGCGATGCGCCGAGACTGGCCGCCGCCTCCATCGGGCCGCGCCCGACGCTCTCGAAGGCGCTCTGCAGCGGCTGCACCATGAAGGGCAGGGAATAGATCACCGAGGCGACCACCAGTCCCGTGAAGGAGAAGGTCAGGGTGGAGCCAGTCAGGGAGAGCCAGAAACTGCCGACCGGCGAGGCCGGGTTGAGCAGGATCAGCAGGTAGAAGCCGATCACGGTGGGCGGCAGGATCAGGGGCAGGGCGGTCAGCGCTTCCAGCGCCGGTTTCAGCGGCGAGCGCGTGCGCGCCAGCCACCAGGCCAGCGGCGTGCCGAGTGCCAGCAGAATCAGCGTCGTGATCGCCGCCAGCGCCAGGCTGAGCCAGAGAGGGCCGAGATCAGGCATCAGGGCGCAACCTCATAGCCATGGGCGCGGATGATCTCACGCGCCGCTTCGCTGGCCAGGAAGTCCAGCCAGGCCCGCGCCGCGGCATTGTTTTCGCCATGGACCGTCAACACCGCATCCTGGCGGATCGGCGGATAGAGGTTCGGCGGGACTTCCCAGTATTGCACCGCGTCGGGCAGGTCCGATCCGGCAAATTGCGACACCGGGACAAAGCCGAGATCGGCATTGCCGGTCGCGAGCATCGCCTGCACGGCGGCGATGCTTTCACCGGTGACGAGCCGGCCTTGCGCCGCTTCCCGCAATCCCGTTGCCTCGAGCGTGGCACGGCCGGCGGCGCCATAGGGGGCCAGCGCCGGGTTGGCGATGGCGATATTGCGGTAATGGCCCTGGCGCAAACGGGTCTCGAGTGTCTCTGCCGGATCCGGGCGGCCTGCCGACCACAGCGCGAGGCGGCCGATGGCATAGGTGATCCGTGTCCCCGCGACCGCGCCGCCCTCGGCCTCCAGCCGCGCCGGGGTTTCGGCATCGGCTGAGAGAATGACGTCGAAGGGCGCGCCATGGCGAATCTGGGCGTAGAGCCGGCCCGTCGAGCCGGAGGTGAGGATGAGGCTGTGCTCGCCCGACTGCTCGAAACGGGTCTGGAGTGCCCGCGCCGTATCGGTGAAATTGGCGGCGACAGCGACAAGTGCCTGTTCGGCCCGGGCAGGCGCTGCCGGCACAAGGCAGGCAAGCGCCAGCAGTCCCGCCTGCAGGATCGTCCGCATGCGCATTCCTGTCCTGCAAGCCAAGACTGGCAACTCCCGCTGACTGCCCACTGCGTCTGCCGGCATTTGACGGCGGATCGGCCGCGCGGTCCAGAGCCGCGAGTCAGGCGGCCGGCGGCTTGCGGTAGACGAATTGCCCGACATCGCAGCGGCCCGAGCGGAAACCGGCTTCGCAATAGGCGAGGTAATAGCGCCAGATCCGCGCGAAGCGGTCGTCGAAGCCCAGCTCGCGGATCTGTGGCCAGGCGGCGTTGAAGCGCACATGCCAGCGATGCAGGGTCTCGGCATAGTCCTCGCCGAACATGCCGGCGCCGAGATCCTCCAGTCCCGCCCGCTTTGCCTCGCGGGCCAGCGCCGGGGGCGGTGGCAGCATGCCGCCGGGGAAGACGTATTTCTGGATGAAATCCACTGTGTTGCGGTAATCGTCGAAATCATCCTCGCGCAGGGTGATGATCTGTAGCGCGGCGTGGCCACCCGGTTTGAGACAATGGGCCAGCCGGTCGAAATAGACCGGCCAGTGCGCTTCCCCGACCGCCTCGAACATTTCGATCGAGACGATGGCGTCGAATTGTTCGTCGACATCGCGATAATCGCGCAATTGCAGCTCGACCTGGTCCGACAATCCGGCGCTGGCCATGCGTCTTTGGGCATAGGCCAGCTGTTCCGTCGACAGCGTCACGCCGGTGACGCGGCAGCCGAAATCGCGCGCGGCGACCTCGGCGAACCCGCCCCAGCCGCAGCCGATCTCGAGCACATGATCGCCCGGCTTGAGCCGGGCCGCAGCGCAGATGCGGCGGTATTTCCCGGCCTGGGCCGCTTCCAGGCTCTGGTCCGGCGTGGCGAAACAGGCGGAGGAATAGGTCATGCTGTCATCGAGCCACAGCCCGTAGAAGGCATTCCCCAGATCATAGTGGAAGGCGATATTGCGGCGGCTGCCGCTGCGGGTATTGGCGTTGAGCCAGTGCTGGACCTGCCCGATGATCCGGCTGGGGCCGCTGCGGGCATGGGCCAGGTCAATCTGGTCGAAGGCGCGCGCCAGGACATCGAGCAGGGCGCGCAGGTCCGGCGTGTCCCATTCCGCGTTCACGAAGCCCTCGGCAAAGCCGAGCGCGCCGCTGGCACCGATTCGCATCAGCGCATTCCAGCTCTCCACCCGCCATTCGGCCACCAGGCTTGCGGCCGGATCGCCGCAGCTGACCCGGTAGCCGGAGGGTAATTGGACAAGGAGATGGGCACCTTCCAGGCCGGCGAGGGCATGGCGCAGGCGGTTGGCAACGAAGCGGTCGAGCAGGCCGGGCGGCTGCGGCGAGCCGGAGCGATCAGCGTGGTCGGAATAGATATCCATCATTGCCTCCAAGGTCTGGTGTCTATGGAGCCGTGCCGGGGAGTATACATCTTCAGCCCCTTGAGGCGAAGACGCAGGGCCTCGAACAGGATGGCGCCGACGATTTTCGTGGTGTTGAACGCCAGCGACAGTGGCGCGGCGAGCAGGCCGGCGGTGTCGAGTGGCCGGATTTCGCATTTCTGGACGGCACTGAGCACGCAGGCCCCGTCGCGCCACAGCTGGATGCCCAGGCGCAGGCTGGCGGCATCGCGATCGAGGCGGAAACGGTATTCGCCGTCGGTATTGTTGAAAGGGGAGACGAAGAAGCGCTTGCGGCAGGAAAAGCGCAAGCTCTCTCCGGCCTCGTTCCGCGGCAAGAGGAAGGTGTAAGCGCAGCGCCCGCCATGGAAATTGCTGACCTGGAAGATCACGGCGCGCAGCTTCCCGGTCCGGTCATGGCAGAACAGGATGGTCACCGGATTGAATACCAGGCCGAGGACGCGCGGTGCGGCCAGGATCTGCACCTGGCCGATATCGAAATCCGCGTCTTCGGCCGCCAGTTGCGCCTCGACCCAGGGCCGCAATGCCGCTTCGCCGCGGCCATGGTCGCGGGGGTGGAAACTGACGAGGTTGAAACGGTCCACCGAAAACAATGGTGACCGGATCGCCGTCAGTTCCGGACCATCAATGTCGAGCAGGATCGATTGCATGCCATAGCGCAGCGCGTGCCGCTTCGGTGTCAGCCGGGTATGCCCGACCTCGCCGGCCAGAAGGGAGGCGGGGAGCGGTGTCATTCCGTAGCGGCAAGCCGGGCGCCGTGATGGTCCGGCCAGTGAATCCGTCCTGTCATGCCCTCCAGGCCCCAGGGGCGCAGCGGCGCGCCGAGCGCCTCGGCGACGGCGAGCCCGGATTGCAGCCCGTCCTCGTGAAAGCCCGAGCCCATCCAGGCGCCGCAAAACCAGCTGCGATTGGTGCCCTGGATCTCATGGATGCGGCGCTGGGCCGCGATTGCCTGCGCATCGAAGACCGGGTGCGCATAATGGTCGGTGTGCAGGACCAGTTCGGGCGCCGGTTCGATGGCCGGGTTGAGCGTGACGAGTACGGGCTTTTGCGTGCGCAAGGGCTGCAGCCGGTTCATCCAGTAGGTCAGGCTGATGCAGTCATCGCCACCAACCACCGAGGAGTCGAGATAGTTCCAGCTCGCCCAGGCTGATTTGCGGCGCGGCATCAACCGCGTGTCCGTGTGCAGCACGGCGAGATTGTCACGATATTCGATCGCGCCGAGCAGGCTGGCTTCCTGCGGTGAGGCATCGGCCAGCAGTTTCAGCGCCTGGTCGCTATGGCAGGCGAAAATCACGTCGTCGAACCGGGCGGTCTCGCCGGATTCCAGTTTCAGCACGGCCGCTTCGCGGGTGCGGCGGACGGAGCGGACCGGGGTCGACAGGCGCAGATTGCCGATGAAAAGGTCGGCGATCGCCTCGACATGATGGCGGCTGCCGCCGGTCACGGTGCGCCAGGCCGGCTGGTCGATGACCTGCAGCAGGCCGTGATTGCGGAAGAACTCGAAAAAGGCACGCGCCGGATAGTCCCGCATCTGCGAAACCGGGGACGACCAGATCGCGGCACACATGGGCAGGATGTGATCGTCGCGGAAGGCGCGCGAATAGCCCTCGTCACGCAGGAACTGGTCGAGGCTGCGCTGCTCCGATGACGCATCGAACACCCGCGATTGCGCATGCAGGCGCAGCAGGTCGCCGAGCATTTGCCACATGCGCGGCCGCAGCAGATTGCGCTTCTGGGCGAACAGGCCGCCGGGCCGGGAGGAATACTCGAATCCGTGCCCGTCCATAGAGGCGGCGAAGGACATGTCGCTGGGGGCGGTCTCGACGCCGAGAAGGTCAAGCATGGCCGTGAAATTGGGGTAGTTGGCCGGATTGAAGACGATGAAGCCGGTGTCGACAGCAATCGAGCGGCCGTCGACGACGACATCAACCGTATGGGCGTGCCCGCCGGGGCGCGGGGCGGCTTCGAAGAGGGTGACGTCGTGAGAGAGTCCCAGCCGCCAGGCGGCTGTGAGACCGGCGATTCCCGAACCGATGACGGCAATCCGCCGGCCCTTGCGACTGGTTTTGGCGCTGCGCGCCTGATCGTGCGTTTCCATGCAGGGTCTACGGCGGCGCGGGCGCTGCGGATCACCTGCAGTGTCAGTGATCCGGATACGGGCTGACATCGTAGGCAAAGCATGTACGCTATTGCTCATCTACAGACCTGTGATTGGCTGTCCGGCCCGGACAGCCCGGAAAAGAGGCGAATCGGGATGGCCGCGGCGACGCAGGCAGGGACGCTGGACGGCGCCGCGCTGGCGTCACTCGTCGCCCGGGTTGCGGCGGATCGTGACCGCGCAGCTTTCAAGATTCTGTTCGACCATTTCGCACCGCGCCTGCGGGGCTTTCTGGTGCGGCGAAGCCTGCCGCCGGCGCTGTGTGATGATCTGGCCCAGGAAGCCCTGCTGACGATCTGGCGCCGGGCGGAGAGCTATGATTCCTCGAAGTCCGCCGTGTCGACCTGGGTCTATACGATCGCGCGAAACCTGCACATTGATCACTATCGCAAACAGGCACGGGCCGCGCGGGCCGATCTGACGGATCCGTCCTTGCAGCCCGGCGAAACCCATGCCGCGGACACGCTCTATGGGCGGACGCAGGATGTTGCCGCGGTCCAGGAGGCGCTGACCGGCTTGCCGGAAGATCAGCGCCGCGTGCTCGAGCTGGCCTTCATGGAGGGGCTTTCGCATCGCGAGGTCGCGGACCGTCTCGGCCTGCCGCTCGGCACCGTCAAATCACGTATCCGGCTTGCCATGGACAAGCTGAAGACCAGTCTCGGAGAGTTTCAATGAGCCAGCGCGGCTATGCCCTGGATGATGGATGGTATCTTGACCATGCGGCCGGTGCGGCGATGACGCCCGGCCAGGATGTGTTGTTGCAGGCCCATCTGGAAATTTCGCCCGCGGCCCGTGAGCAGGCGGGAGCGATCACACGCATTGGCGGCGCCATGCTCGAGAGCATTGATGACGCTGACGAGGCCTCGCTGGCCTTCGATATCGACGACATCTTTGCGCGCGATGCCGGCGAGACGCCTGCCCCGGATGTCACCGCCGCGGAGGCGGACAGCAAGGCCCTGCCCGACTATCTGCCCGATGCCGTTCGCACCTTCATGGCCGAAAGCCATGTTCGTCTGCGTTGGGAGTTTCTCGGGCCCGGCCTGGAAAAGGCCATGCTGTGGCGGGGCGGGGATGATGAACGTCTCTGGCTGTTGCGGGCGCGCCCCGGTGTCGCGATCCCGCATCACGGCCACCGCGGCTCCGAACTCACCCTGGTCCTCAAGGGCAGTTTCTATGACGGTGACCAGCGCTATCAGCGCGGTGATGTCGAGGAGGCCGATCCGGGCGTCGAGCACGATATCCGTATTGGCGATGAGGGCGAGTGCATCTGCCTGGCACTGACCGAGGGCAAGCTGCGCTTCCAGGATCCGCTCCTGCGGCTGTTCCAGGTCTTCACCGGCCTGTAGCCGGCGCCAGGGAGCCGGGCTGTCGCTATGGTCTGGTTTCGAAAAGCGACAAGCGGTATGAGTGGCGATCAGACCGGCAGAGTATTGACGGCATGGGGGCGGGAAAATGACAACGCAGACACCGGATTGGCGCAGCCTGACCGAAATCGACAGCTCGGCGATCGACGGGCTGGTGGCGGCTGTCGGCCCCGACGTCTTCAACCAGCTGAAGGTCCAGTTCGCCGCTGATCTGAATTCGCTCTCCACCGCCTTGCTTGACGCAGTGCGTGCGGACAATGCGGCCCTGGCGCGTGAAAAGGCGCATGCCTTGCGCGGTGCGGCGCTCAATATCGGCCTGCAGCGGCTCGGCCATCTCGCCGGCGCCATCGAGCGCGGGGAGACCGGGGATGTGGCCGAGCTTTCGCCGGTCCTGACCGCCTCGCTCTCGGCCCTCGACGCGGTCGGCAAGGCCTGAGGCGAAAAAGTTTTCTGAAAATCGATCGGGAAAGACCTTTATTCAGCTAGGGTTCACCGAAGAAACCTCTTAGTATGCCGGTCTGGTATTTGCCGGGGCGGTTTGCATGGGGTGGGCCAAGCTGCCGGCGATCTTGAAGGGGAACTCAACATGAAAACGTTTTTGCTCGCGACGGCATCCGTCGCACTGATGGCGGGCGGCGCGCTCGCCCAGGATTATTCGGCACCGCCAACCTATGGCAGCGTCAATCTTAATGCCGGCTTCACGCCTGATCCCTACACCGTCAACATTACCTCCGGCGGATCGATCCCGGCGAGCAATGTCTCCGGCGAATGCCGCGGCTGGGTTGCCAATGCACCTGATTATTCGGTCAATTATGCCGCTGGCAGTTTCGACCTCACCATTGGTGCCACCTCCAATTCCGACACCACGCTTCTGGTCAATGGCCCGAACGGCGAATGGTATTGCGACGATGATGGCGGCGATGGCCTCAACCCGCTCGTCCACCTCAACAATCCACGTTCCGGCCGCTATGACGTCTGGATCGGCTCCTATTCCCAGGGCGATTACGCCGCCACGGTTCTCTCGGTCTCCGAACTCGGCCTGACCCAGGGCGGATCCGGCGCGCCAAATACCAATGCGCCCGCCACCTTCGGCAGCGTCAATCTGACCTCCGGCTTCACGCCCGATCCCTATACGGTCAATGTCGTTTCCGGCGGGAGCCGCGCCGCCTCGGGATTGAGCAGTTCCTGCCGCGGCTGGATCGCCGATGCGCCTGACTTCTCGGTCAATTACAGCGCCGGCGGCTATGACACGCTGACCATCGGGGC
>NZ_JBLWTD010000042.1:0-11207 GCF_048270265.1 Maricaulis sp.
CGGTGTCGATACCCTGCTTCGAAGTGCTTTCCCCGAACCGGGTGAGGCGCGGCTGGTGGTCGCCCTGCGCGCGGCCGATGCCGACACGCTGGAACTCGTCGCCGAGCTCGATGGCCGGATTGCGGGCGTGGCGATGTTCTCCCCGGCGATGGCGAAGCTGGCTGATGGCCGCGAAGTCCCCGGTCTCGGCCTCGGGCCGGTCGCCGTTCTGCCCGACTACCAAAATCGCGGCATTGGCGCGGCCCTGATCGAGGCCGGCCTCGATTATGTCCGCACGCTGGGGCCGAGCTATTGCATCGTGCTGGGCGATCCGGACTATTACAGCCGTTTCGGCTTCGAGCCGGCGCCCGCCCTCGACCTGCACTGGGCCGACGACCCGGAAGACAAGACCGGCAATGCCTTCCAGGTGAAGGCGCTCAATGGCACCGCGCATCTGCCGCGCGGCACCCGGATCGAATATCATCCTGCCTTTGATGGCGTTTGAGCCTACTCGCCGTCAGCGGCGTGGATCGCCTGGTGATCAAAGCTGAGCACGCGTGACATCCGCCAGGCATCGCCTTCCAGCCGCCACAACGTGGTGAAGCCGGCGCGTCCGGTCAGCTCGGGTTCGGCGTCGGGGCGCACGATGCTGAACATGTGCTCACCGCTCTGTATGGCGCCATAGAGCACGCCATTGTCATAGAGCGGGTGCAGGACCAGCGAACCGTCGACCAAGGTCCGCGTCACATGATAATCCGGGCCGCAAATATTGCGGTCAATGCTGTCGATGAAGGCGGGGCGACCCAGGGTGATGCCCCCAATATCGTGATAGAATTCGAAATCTTCGCTCGTCAGCTCGGCCATGAGCTCGAGGTTGCAGCCATTATAGCCCAGCTCGAACACCTGCCGGTCGAGCTCGGCGAAGCGGGCGTCCAGATCGGGAGCGCTGGCCTCCTGGCCCCAGGCCGGCGTTGCCGCCAGCATCATCAGACAAAGCCCTGCTCTCAGTCCTGACATCGTAAATCCCCGTCAATCCAGACAATGGCGACACAAGGGACCGATGCCCGGTGCCCTGCAAGCGGGATTGGATGTGAGGCTATCCCGCACTACCGCCGCGGAATATTGCGCGATAGTGTAGCGGGTAGAGGGGCTGAAAACAGCCGAGGGGAGAGCGTCATGAGTGAAGGCAGTACAATCAGCGGTCTGGTCCTGCTGGTCGGGATCGGGGTGCTCTTCGTGCTGATGCTGGCACGGCAGATCCCCTTCCAGATCCTGGGCCGTATCACCGGCCCGCTCTTCCGCCCGATCGGCAAGCTGTTCGGCCTCAAGGCGATCACCCGCGCCGGGCCCGGCTCGGTGCGTCCCGCCCATATGGGGCCCAGCGCCTGGGCCGCCTTGTCGCGCGCTGCCCGTGCCCGGACGGAGACCGAGAAAGCCCTCGGCGCCGATTTCGCGCACGAGGATGCCCACCTGAAACGGCATGGATTCCTGTTCCACTGGACCGGTGTCACCGTCGGCTATATCCGCACGCCCGGCGAGCTGACGCTGGAGGTGGCCGAGGATTATTACCGGCAGGGCGCGGCCTTCCTCAACGGGCGCGTCAAGATCTCGGCCAATCCGCAAAACCTCTATGAGGACGAGGAGGGCGCGGTGATCGCGGAGTATTTCCCTGTCGATTGCGGCTGTCTCTATCTGCTCAACGAGATGCGCAAGACGATCAATTCCAATGTCCGCAAACTGACCGTGGTCTTCTCGACCATTATCGCCACCGTGCTGATCATCAACCTGCTGTACAATGACGGCAGCCTGATCGAGCTGGCCGGCCCGATGTCCTTCGGCCCGGTCACGATGAGCGCGACCGATCTCAGCCAGGCGATGTTCGCGGCGCTGTCCACGATCGGCGGCGCCTTCGCGATGTGGATCATCTATTTCATGGAATATGTGCCGTATCAGCGGAATAATTTCCGGGAATTGTCCAATTTCGTGACCCGTTATCTCGCCCGGCTCAATGACCATTTCCGCACCGCCGAAGGCCAGGCCAAATCGGTGACGGTGGGGCAGGAAAAGGATGCGGCGAAATTCTCGCACTCGGCGCGGATGTGGCACACCAATGTGCTGTGGATCGCGCAGCGGATCTTTTTCATCGAGACCTTCGTGCGCAATATCATGTTCCAGATGCTGCGAAACTCCGGCTATTACCTGGTCTTCGTACCGCTGCTCTTCACCGTCGTTCTCGCCGGTCTCAATCTCGCCCTGAGCGAATGGACAGGCTTCGATGCCGGCGCCCGCCTGGCGGATCTCGGCGTGATCTTCCTGATCCTGTTCGTGGTGCTGGTGAGCATCTATGCCATCTTCCTGCGCCGTTCCATGGCCAGCATTGACGAGATCAACCAGGACGAATGGATCGGTTTCGACAGCCTGTTGCTGGAGAATGTGCTCGGCGAGATCGTCGGCAAATATGCCGAGGATGTCGGCTATTGGAAAAACCGCATCGGCGGCAGTTTCTGACCGGACGGTCTAGCTGATCCTGAGATGGTCGCCCTCGCACAGGGCGTGATCCGAGAGTGTCTCGATCACGCGGCACTGATCGACCTCGCCATGGGCGCAATGCCTGAGCATGCGTGACAGCTCGGCGCGCACGGCCTCCAGCCCGGCTATCCGGCGCTCCACTTCCGCCAGCTGCCGGCTGGCGATGGCATCGGCGCGTTCGCAGGACTGGTTGGGCCGGTCGGAGAGTTCCTGCAGCGCCCGCAAGTCATCCAGCCCGAAGCCGAGCGCCCGTCCGTGACGGATGAAGCGCAGCCGTTCGACATCGGCCTTGTCATAGCGCCGCTGTCCGCCTTCCGAGCGCGGCGGCGCGGCCAGCAGGCCGATCGTCTCGTAGTAGCGGATGGTGGGAACCTTGACCCCGCTCGCGCGAGACAGCTTTCCGATCGACAAGTCTGACATTGGCTCTTGAACCTCTAGTGGCTAGAGAGATTAGGGTGTTCTTGAAGCGATTGGCAAGGAGTGCATGTGATGTCGGGAAGCTGCTGCGAGCATGAGGAATTCGACGGGATGAGCGACGGATTCCGGCGCGCCCTGATCGCGGTCATCGTGATCAATGCCGGCATGTTCTTCGTTGAAATGTTCGCCGGTGCCGCAGCCCAGTCCCAGGCACTCAAGGCCGACGCCCTCGATTTCATTGCCGATGCCGCCACCTACGGGCTCTCGCTCTGGGTGATCGGCAAGCCGCAACGCTGGCGCGCCAATGCAGCCCTGATCAAGGCGGCAAGCCTGTTCGTGATGGGCGTGTCGATTCTCGCGCTCGCCCTCTACCGGGCCATCTTCGTCGCCCAGCCGGTGGCCGAGCTGATGGGCGGCATCGCGCTGCTGGCGCTGGCGGCCAATGTGATCAGCGTGCTGATCCTGATGCGCTGGCGCGATGGCGACGCCAATGTGCGCTCGGTCTGGCTGTGCTCACGCAATGATGCGATCGGCAATATCGCGGTCTTCGTCTCGGCCGGTGTGGTCTGGCTGACCCATAGTCACTGGCCCGACATCATCGTCGCCGTCGGCATGGCCGGCCTTTTCCTCAGCTCCGCGGTACAGATCCTGGGCAAGGCCCGGCGCGAACTCGCCCAAAACCCGGCCTGAGCCGTCAGCGCCGGGCGCTAGTGGTGCTCGCCGGTGGAGAAGACGGAGCCGAGCAGGTCATCCGCCGGCGGCGTATTGTGACGGTGCCGGTAGGGCCGGTCACTCGCGGGGACGTCGCGCGGAGAACAACTGGTGCAGCCCGAGGCGATGCGCTCGCGGACGGCAGCCAGCTGAAGGGACAGATCGTGGAAACGATCCTGGCCTTCATGCCAGAGCCGGGCAGTATCCTGGCAGCGCGCCTCGTCGAAACGGTTTTCCTCGAGGCAGCGGTTATAAGTGCGGCAGGAGGCCGTGGCGAAGCGATAGGACCCGTCCAGATCGGTCTCGAAGGCGGTGATCAATTCCTGGGTCTGGGTGTTGGCGACACTGACCGAACGCCCGGAATCGACCCGGATGGCTTCACGATAGCGGTGAATCTCCTCCAGCATGGAGAGGCGTTGCTCGGCCAGTCCGGCGACCTGGCACATCGCGGTGGCGGGTCCGACGGTATCGGCCGGGCGCGCCTGCGGCGGTGCCGGGTGCGAATGTGGCGGGACCGCATGGCCGCGCGGGGGCGTGCTGGTGGCGCAGGCTGACATCATGGTCGCCGCGAGCAGGAATAGCGTCAGTTTTTTCATCGGTAGCAAATCCTTCCAGTATCCCCGTCAATCCGCCTGGCCGTCTTCGGCCGGAACGGAATGACCCCCATCCAAGGCTGCCTGGTAGCAGCCGGGCAGGTTGAGTTCTTGCCCGTTTTCGCGGCGCGCCTCGTCGACGCGCTGCTGCCAGGCCAGATAAAAACGATCGCCCGTGCGCTCGGCTTCCGCCAGCAGCGCCCGCGATATGCCGGCCCAGCGCTCGGCAGAGCTGTCACCGCCGGTGAATTCCTGGCGCAGGCGGCGGGCGCGCTCATGTCCGAGGTCGGCGGCGCGGCGCAGATAGCTGTCGGCGCGCTCCGGGCTTTCGATCAGGCCGCACAGGCGATAGCTGCCCTGGATCGTGCCGGTGCCATAGATCAGGGCGAGATTGAAATTGGCGCTGCCATTGCCCCGGTCGGCGGCAGTGTCGAGCCATTCCAGGGCGGAATCGATATTCTGTTCCACCCCGAGACCGGTCGCGAACATGATGCCGAGCAGGTTCTGGGAGTCGGCGTCGCGGGCATTCAGGGCCGCATGACAGATGAGTGTTACCGTCTCCTGCGAATTGAGGGCGCCGGTCTGGTCGAAGCCCATTTCGCGCTGGAAGTCCCGGACCGAGCGGCGCGTCATCGGGCCGTAGGAACCATCGACCGGGCCGGAATAGAAGCCCAGTGCCGCCATGGCCCGCTGGCGCGAGATCAGCTGGATGATATCGCCGGAATCCTCACTTTCGCTGGCGCCATAGGCGATGCGGTTGAGGCTTTGCGGCGAGGTCGGGCAGGAAAGCTGCAGTACGGCGGTCTGCAGGCGTTGCTGGGCGATCAGGGCCGCCTGGGCGCCGCCGCCATAGGATCCGGCGATGAGGGCCTGGTCCCAGGCGTCACGCGCCTCGTCGGTCCGGCCGACAGCCTGATAGGCATCGCCGACATTGAGCCAGCAGCGGGCCAGGCGCGGCGCGCCGGGGCCATTCTGCCCGTCGGCGCAGATGCGTTGTCCCGGGGTCTCGAAATAGCGTGCACGGGTGTTGGGAAACAGCGAGAAGCCGCGTGAATCGCGCTCCCGCACAGGGCCGGTGTTGAAGGACAGGCCGCTGCTGCTGACGGGCCGGTCGGCCGGCCGGTTGTCGGCCGCGCTGCCATACAGGTCCGATCCGGAATAGGTGCTGCCGCTCGGGCCCGTCGACGGGCTGTCGTAATTGTCCGACCGGTAGTAATCGAAATCGGGATCGTAGCGCGGCGCGTAATTATCCGTGCGCGCGGGCGGATCGACCGGTGCCGGTGTGCCCGACCGGCCGAAACGCCACCAGGGCTGGGTGGTTTCCGCAGGACAGTATTCGCCGGCACAGTATCCGGCACGATAGGCGCGTGAATGGGTATAGCCGAGGATGGCGACAAGCCCGATGACGACCAGAATGGTCGCTGCGACTTGTGTCAGCAGGGCTGTAACCCGATCCATCATCCAGACACCCCCCTGTCGCCGTCATCAACGGCGCTGCCATTGGTTAACCCGTATTAACCATACTAGCTGTGGGTGCTGTCGAGCGCCATACGCCTGAGGCGAGTTTGTCGAAATAATTTCGCAAGCCACCGGGGAATGTCGCTTTTTCTCCAATGAGTTGAATATCGGGTCGGCAAAACCCCTTTCAGGCGAGCCCGGCGCGTTCAAACCGGACTTCCGGCCATTGCCGGTGCTGGCGCTCGCATTTGGCGTTCCAGCCGACCGGGTCCGCCAGGGCTGCAACCGGGCGGACATGCAGCGAGAACAGCTCGTCCAGCCCATAGGGTGCCAGCACCTCCATCTCACCGGCGGCATCGAGCCGGACGGCAACGGCATGGGTGTGGGAGGCGAAATGCGCGACGGCATCGGTGGTGCTGGTCAGCGGCGCGCGGGTGACGCCATGCTTGGCACCGAACCAGAGATGGACCCGGGCCTGGTTACGGATTTCGACGATGGCGTCGAGATCACCGAACACGGCATCGCCGGCCTTGATGACGACATCCTCGGCCGCCTCGCCCAGATCCGAGGCGTCGTAATAGCCGAGATCATAATCATTGACGCCATAGGCCGGATCGCGCCCGGTCAGGGCATTCCACACCGCCTGGTAGACCGCCCCGGCCATCAGGCCGTGATCGGGCAGGTCCATCGCGGCGGCGCGTTCCAGCACCGTCATTGCCAGAGGATTGGCCCGCACCGCCTCGATCAGGAAGGCCCGCTGTGCGTCAGCCGGGGCATGGGCGAGGCGGCGGGGATCCATTTGGCTCAGCCCCGCAGCGTGCCGCCGGTGGCACCGGTCACCTTGGCGATCACCTTGGCGGCAACGGCGTCGATATCCTCGTCGGTCAGCGTCTTGTCGCGCGGCTGCAACACGACCTCGATCGCCAGCGAGGTCTGTCCCTCGGGCACACCCTTGCCCTCATAGACATCGAATACAGTGACATCGGTGATCAAGGCCTTGTCGGCGCCCTTGGCGGCGCGGATCAGGGCGTCGGCGGCGACCGTCTTGTCGACGAGGAAGGCGAAATCGCGCTTCACCGGCGTCAGGTCGGCGCGGTCGAGCTGGGTGCGGGCCTTGAGGCCATTGGCCTTGCGCGGCTTGGGAATAGCGTCGAGCACGATTTCAAACGCCAGCACGCGGCCATCAATGCCGAGCGCCTTGAGCACGCGCGGATGAATCTCGCCAAACTCGGCCATCACATTCTTCGGCCCCTGGCGCAGCACGCCGGAACGGCCCGGATGCCACCAGTCACGCGCTTCCGGCGCCACCTGCAGCGAGGCGGACGGCGCCCCGGCGGCTTCCAGGGCCGCCATGGCGTCGGCCTTGACGTCGAACACGTCGGGCGCACGGCTGCCGGTCCAGTGACGCGCGGAGGTGATGCGGCGCACACCGGTGGCGACCAGCAACTGGCCGTCGGGCTGATCGGTGAGATAGACCGGGCCGACCTCGAACAGGCGTGCATCGGACAAGCCGCGATCGGCATTGGCCTGCAGTGCGGTGAGCAGATGGATCAGCGCCGTCGGGCGCATCACGTCGAGCTCGGAGGAGATCGGGTTTTCCAGCGCCAGGCCGGTGCCATGGCCGCCGAACAGGGCCGCCTGCGAGGTCTCGCAGAAGGACCAGGTCACCGCTTCCTGATAGCCACGAACCGCCAGCGCGCGGCGGGCATTGCGGGCGCGCAATTGCATCACGGTCGCCGGTGCCTGGCGCCGTACGGGCGGGCGTTCGAGCGAGGTGGCGGTGAGCTTGTCGAAACCGTGAATGCGGGCGATTTCCTCGACCAGATCGGCCTTCAGGCTGCAATCCATCCGCCAGCTCGGCACGCCGACGGTCAGCACATCGCCGGCCCCGGTCGGCTTGAAGCCGAGCGTGGTGAGGATGCGCAGGATTTCGGCCCGCGGCAGGTCGAGCCCGGTCAGGCGTTTGACCTCACTGATCGGGAATTCAATATCGGCGGGCGCTGCCGGGATCTCGCCGAAGACGGCGGTCTCGGAGGCTTCGCCGCCGCAGATTTTCAGGATCAGCCGCGTGGCGTATTCAATGCCATCGATGATGGATTGCGGGTCAACGCCGCGCTCGAAACGGTATTTGGCGTCGCTGTCGATACCGGTCGCCTTGGCGGTGGCGCGGGTGACCAGCGGGTCGAACCAGGCCGCCTCGATGAAGACATCGGTGGTCGCGTCACTGCAGCCGGAATAGGTCCCGCCCATGATACCGCCAAAGCCCAGGCAACGGGCTTCATCGGCGATGACGCACATGTCTTCCGTCGGCGTGTAGGTCTTCTTGTCGAGGGCCTCGAAGGCATCGCTGTCGCCGGCACCGCGGCGCGCATGCAGATGGCCGCTCAGCTTGGCCGCGTCATAGACGTGCAGCGGCCGGCAGCGATCATAGGAGATCAGGTTTGTGATGTCGGCGAGCGCATTGATCGGGCGCAGACCGATCGACCGGAGTGCCTTTTGCAGCCATTCCGGAGACGCCACATTCCTGACGCCGCGGATCAGGCGGCCGGCGAAGACCGGACAGGCTTCCGGCCAGTCCAGCTCGACCTTGATCGGGCAGGGAAATGTGCCCGGGACGGGCTCGATCGGGACATCCTTGAGCGTACCGATACCGGTTGCGGCCAGGTCGCGGGCGATGCCGCGCACGCCGAGCCAGTCGGGGCGATTGGGTGTGACTTCGAAATCTATGACGATATCGTCCTGGCCCAGCGCGACAACAGCCGGCGTGCCGACGGGCCAGTCGCCCTCGAGATCAATGATCCCGTCATGATCCTCGCCGAGTTCCAGTTCCTTGGCCGAACACATCATGCCCGAGCTCTCGACGCCGCGGATCTTGCGCGGCTTCTTGTCGAGGGAGAAATCGAGGCCCGGGATATAGGCGCCGAGCGGGGCATAGACGGCGCGCATGCCGGTGCGCGCATTGGGAGCGCCGCAGACGATCTGCTTGATACCGTCAACGGTCTCGACAGTGCAGACGCGCAGCTTGTCGGCATCGGGGTGCGCGACGGCCTCTTTGACGTAGGCGACCGTGAAGGCACCGAATTTCTCGGCCGGATTGTCGATTTCCTCGATCTCGAGACCGGCCATGGTCATCGCCTCGGCGATCTCGTCGAGCGAGGCCGTGGTCTCGAGGTGGTATTTCAGCCAGGAAAGCGGGAATTTCATTGCTCGTCCTCCGGCCGCGATAGGGCCGTTTCAGGTGATGTGGGGGCCGGGTGGGCAGCGCCCAATTGTTCAAACGCGTCGTCGGCGCCGACTTCGCACTGGTTCACGCGCCGGGCGAGCGCACCGCCGGCGGGCACCGTCTCCCAGCAGCGGTCGAACACAGAGCAATAGCAGACGCGCACTTCCCAGGCGTTCCAGCTCGACGCGGCAGCGTTGAGCTCGGACTGGGTGATATCCTCGCGTGACCACCGGATATTGATCGGGGTCACACTTTCATTGGGTGCCAGGGCCCGGCCGGTCAGCCCGGCCCAGGAGAGGTTATAGCCATCGGGCAGCTGGGCGCGATAGGCCTCAAGCCCGGACTGCAACTCGCCATCGCGATAGAGCGAAACGCGGCGGATCAGCGCCGGTCCGACGCCATTATTCGCGACGGTAATTCCCAGACTGGCTTCGGTCGGCATGGTCGAGACAAAGCCATCGACCTGCAACACGGGATAGACCGCACCATGCTGCTGCGCCCGCATCACCCGCCCCTGGTCCCAGGCCACAAACAGGGCCGCGATACCCACGAGCATCGCGCCGATCCCGGTCAGGGTCTGGTGGTTATGGGTGAACCAGCGCCACATTAGCTCAGGCCTGTCGCCATATTCGCCTGCAGCAGGGGCGAGAAGCCGTAATGGCCGAGCCAGCGCTGGTCGGAATTGAAGAAATCGCGCAGGTCCGGGGCGCCATATTTGAGCATGGCGAGGCGATCAACGCCCATGCCGAAGGCGAAGCCCTGGTATTCGTCCGGATCGAGGCCGCAATTGCGGATCACATTCGGATGCACCATGCCGCAGCCGAGGATTTCCATCCATTGCTCGCCCGAGCCGACCTTCACGGCCTGGCCGACGCGCTCATAGCGCACATCCATCTCCGCCGATGGCTCGGTGAAGGGGAAGTGGTGCGGGCGGAAACGGGTGACGACTTCATCGGTCTCGAAGAAGGCGGCGAGGAAGTCCTGCAACACGCCCTTGAGGTGACCCATATGGGTTTCCTTGTCGATCACCAGGCCTTCGACCTGGTGGAACATCGGCGTGTGGGTCTGGTCCCAGTCACAGCGATAGACCCGGCCCGGCGCAATGATGCGGATCGGCGGCGTCTGGCTCATCATGGTGCGGATCTGGACCGGAGAGGTATGGGTGCGCAACACCTTGCGCAGGCCATCCGAGTCCGGCTTCATGAAGAAAGTGTCCTGGGTATCGCGCGCCGGATGGCCCTCGGGGAAATTCAGCGCCGTGAAATTGTGGAAGTCATCTTCCACGTCCGAGCCTTCCGCGACGGCAAATCCCATATCGGCGAAGATCACGGCGAGCTCTTCCATCACCTGGGTGATCGGATGGATCGACCCCTGCGGCTCGGGCCGCACCGGCAGGGTGACATCGATGGTCTCGGAGGCCAGCGCCGCATCGAGCGCGGCCGCTTCCAGCATCGCCTTGCGCGCATCGATCGCCGCGCCGAGCCGGTCCTTGAGACCATTCAGCGCCGGCCCCATCACCTGGCGCTCCTCCGGGCTCATGGAGCCCAGCGAGCGCATCATCAGCGAGACAGACCCCTTCTTGCCCAGCGCCCCGACGCGCACGGCATCAAGCGCCGCCTCGTCTGTGGCGCCCGAGATTTGCGCGAGCACGTCCTGCTCGAGGGTTTCCAGTGCAGCGGTATCGGTCATGTCTTCGCCCTTGCCAGTCAGGTTGGGGTTTAGCGTTTGAATTTTCAGGTGTCGACAGCACAAATCCGCTGCGTCAGGCCCAAAAACGAAAAAGGCCCGCGGGCGATGCGCCGGCGAGCCTTTTCCTGAAGTCGTATGACAGGCCTAGGCCAGCGCGGCTTGCGCCTGGTCAACCAGGGCCTTGAAGGCGTCCGGCTCATGGATGGCGATGTCGGACAGGACCTTGCGGTCAACCTCGATACCGGCCTTGATCAGGCCGTGCATCATGGTCGAATAGGTCATGCCGTGCAGGCGTGCGCCGGCATTGATACGCTGGATCCAGAGGGCGCGGAAGGTGCGCTTCTTGGCACGGCGGTCGCGATAAGCGTACTGACCGGCCTTCTCCACAGCCTGGACGGCAGCGCGGAAGGTGTTCTTGCGACGGCCGTAATAGCCTTTCGCTTTCTTGATAACTTTTTTGTGGCGGATGGCCGTAGCCGGGCCGGATGTCACTCGTGACATGGTATGCTCCTACTCAATGCCGGGGGCTTAAAGGCCGTACGGGAGATATTTCTTGATGATCTTCGTATCCTGAGCGGACAGGACAACCTGTCCCCGCTTGTCGCGGA
>NZ_JBLWTD010000043.1:0-8641 GCF_048270265.1 Maricaulis sp.
CACCGGAATGAAACCGAGCCAGGAACTTTTTGAACAAGCAGCAGCTTACTCAAGAAGTGAGAGCTAAATCTAATAAAACATCAACGTGTCAGTGAGCTCTTGACTGACACGAATCTGCTCCAAACCTTGCTAGATAATTGAAGCCGATAGATGACATCACTAGCTTTTCATAAAATTATCGTAATGTAATGGTAGTTCCATATGGGATAACTCAGTCTCTTGAAAAGCAACTATTAGAAGGTATAGATTCAAGTCAAAATTGGGACTATGTTTTTTGCTATTTCGACAAAACCCTTCAAATAATCAATCTCTTGCTCACCTTTTCGCATTCCCACATGTATGCACTTCTGGATCCCCTTTGAGCCAATTTTAATACATTCAAGATGTTCACTTTTTGTTGTCGCGCTTACAAGCCAGTCTGGGAGTACCGCTACACCCCGATTATGAGAAACCAATTGTAGGATCAAATCGGATGTTTCTATCTTTACGTGGTTTTTAGGTCTGCAATTGGACGGGATTAAGAATTGGGTGAAAATATCTAGTCTGTCCGCGGAAACTGGCACGGTAATCAGTTCTTCATTAACCAAGTCGTGTGGCTCAATGTAGGCTTTTTTAGCGAGTGGGTGAGCTTTGTGTACAACTAAGACCAACTCATAGTCAAACACCGGTTGAAAAGTAAGAAGCGGGTGATCTATGGGATCAGGCGTAATTAATATATCTATTTCATGTTCATTGAGAGCATTTATACCGCTAAAATTAAAAGACGATGAGACTTCGAAACGCACATCGGTCCATTTCTCTAGATAAGGATCAGCAATAGCCATCAGCCACTTCTGGCAAGGATGGCATTCCATACCGACTTTTACGTGTCCTCTCATGCCTGAAGCATATTCGCGAAGCATAACCTCGGCATTTTCTAACTGCGGCAAAATTCGCTCAGCAACTTGAATTAAGTATTCACCGGCTTTGGTAAAATGTAAGTTTCTACCCTGTTTAATCCAGATTTTTGTGTTGTAGCGCTCTTCAAGTTTTCTGATCATATGCGAAAGGGCAGACTGGCTCACATGCAGCTTTTCTGCAGCAGCGGTAACACTGCCCTGAGACTTTACTTCCTTTAGAATTTCCAGATATCTCACATCAATCATAACTACGACCCGCTTCCTGATTATGTGATGAGCATAACTCATCATTTAATGAATAAATACCATTTTTAATCATGATAAAACTCCTGCAAAAATAGCGACTACCGATACTTATATTGTTAACTTTCTGATTTGGCGGAGTATTACATGAACTATACAGAAGAATTTCCTCAATCCATTTTTGATGAAGTGATAGAGCGCAAAAACTCAAACTCGATGAAGTGGGCATTCAGTAAACAGTTGCTCAGTTTAGAAGAAAGCGCGGCGGAACCGTTGCCAATGTGGGTTGCAGATACCGATTTCAGAGCGCCTAAACCTGTGTTAAATGCCCTGTATGACGCTGTTGAGCATGGCGTATTTGGTTATCCGGGTGGTGCGCTCGAAAGTTATGTGGATGCGGTAATAAATTGGCAAAAGAAGCGTTTTAGCTGGGCTGTACAAGAGGAGTGGGTGGTTCAAACCGCCGGAATCATTACAAGCCTAAAAACGGCAATTCAAGCATTTTCAAACCCTGGGGATAGCGTCTTAATTCAGCCGCCAGTCTATTCTCATTTTCATAACGATGTGCTTATTAATGGTCGACAACTGGCATTGGCTCCACTGGAGCGAGTTGACCAGGGCTATCGATTTAACCCTGAAGTGTTTGAAGATGCGATTCAAGCGAACACTAAAATATTCATTTTGAGCAATCCTCATAATCCTACCGGTAATGTGTGGTCGGAAGAAGAATTAAGAATCATGGGCGAAATATGTTTTAAACATGGAATACTGGTTATTTCGGATGAAATTCACCAAGATTTGATCATGAATCCGCTCAAAAAGCATACTCCGTTTGCCTCTTTGGGGCGTGAATTTGAGCTAAACAGTCTCACTTGTACCGCGCCAAGTAAAACATTCAATCTGCCTGGATTACAGTGTGCGAACGTCTTTATTCCTAACAAAAACCTACGAAATCAGTTTGCACGGCTGTATGAGAGAAATATGTTCCCATTGGTTAATACACTGGGCATGGTAGCGGCAGAGGCGGCCTATACACACTGTGAAAAATGGGTGGATGCGATGGTCGATTACGTCCGTGGTAACCATGACTATTTTGCGAAAGAGGTTAATGCGATGACGGATAGAATCAGCGTACTTCGGGCCGACTCTCTTTATTTGAGTTGGATTGATTGTCGCAAGTTGGGATTCAGTGCAGTGGAATTAGACCGATTTATGTTGACTAAAGCGCGTCTATGGTTAGATAAAGGGCAGAAGTTTGGTCAAGAAGGTCATGGATATATGCGAGTGAATTTAGGCTGCCCACGGTCCACTGTGGAAGAGTCGATTCGCCGTCTACGTCTTTCACTAGACTACCTTGCCAATGACTACACAATATAATCGACCTCAAACGTGCACTGACTCTACTTCAAGAACAGTTGTGAGATTAGAACAGACTATGGCTAGGAACAAATATGGATAATCAGACCGATTTGATTGTTGAGGCGTCGGAATACACGGAATCACAAAACCGCTCGAATATTTGGCGGTTAACCTTGGCTCAAGCCCTATCTGGCGCGAATGCGGTGGTGGTCTATGCAACGGGGGCGATTGTCGGGAATATGCTTGCTCCATCAGCGATGTTGGCCACTTTGCCCATTTCAATTTTTGTTGTCGGCATGGCGCTATGTGTTTTTCCTGTTGGAGAAATTGCCTTTCGTTATGGTCGCCGCGCTGCATTTTTGGTTGGCTCTGCGGCTGGCGTGATTACCGGTTTGCTTGCTATGGCAGCACTGTTTACACAATGGTTCTGGCTATTTTGTTTGTCGACATTTTTTGGTGGCGCTTACGCCGCGGTTGTGCTTTCTTTTCGTTTTGCCGCTACCGATGGCTTACCTGCGAACAAGCGCCCTCAAGCGCTCTCTCTAGTCATGGCTGGCGGGATTGTGGCAGGGATCATAGGGCCACAATTGGTTACGCAAACCATGCACTTGTGGCCACAGAAAATGTTTGCCGCGACCTTTTTGGCACAAGCGATAGTTGCGCTATTGGCTGGCATTGTACTCTTCGGTGTCCATTCGCCAGCACCAAAAAGGCAGACAGAGCGAGGTGGGCGAGCATTAGCAGATATTGTACTTCAGCCACGTTTTATTAGTGCGGTTATTTGTGGCGCGGCTTCTTATATGATCATGAATTTTTTAATGACAGCGGCTCCACTGGCTATGCACATGCATGGCCATAGCCAAGAGTCATCGAACTTGGGGATTCAGTGGCATGTGATTGCTATGTACGCGCCAAGCTTTTTTACCGGTAAGCTAATTGCGCGTTTTGGTGCTGCGAAAATCTCCGCATTGGGTATTTTCCTAACTGGGCTATCTGCTGTTATTGGTTTAATGGGAGAAGAGGTCGTGCATTTCTGGTCGCTATTGATACTGCTAGGTCTTGGCTGGAACTTTGGATTCTTAGGGGCGTCCGCGTTAGTACTAGAATGCCACGAAGCCAAAGAAAAGAACCGAGTGCAGTCGCTTAATGATTTCATCATATTTGGTTTGATGGCGATTGGCTCGTTTTCTTCCGGCGGTATCCTTAGCTTCTATGGTTGGCATACCGTGCTGTTGGTTTCATTTGTACCGTTAGTCTTGGCGACGATCACACTTGGCTCGGCAAGGAAGCGCTCGTAACCCGATTAAACCAATGGAGTGTTGGTCTTATAACGCAAGGCCAACACCAACTTTGGCTTTGGACATGGCGACGAGCGTTTTAAAACGTTTGACGTTAGGCTTTTGGAAAAACAGCTCTCTTGTCAGCTCATTGTATTGATCCATACTTTGCACCGCGAATATCAACACAAAGTCCCATTCTCCTGTTACGTAATAGCATTGTTGTACGAATGGGCAATTTTCAAAATCGCGACGGGTCGCATCCAGTTCGTGGATTTGTTCTGACTCCACTTCGATGTTGGCGATGATGGTTAAACCAAATCCCAGCGCTTCTTGATTAAGCAGTGCCGTATATTGCTTAATCACGCCATTGGCTTTGAGCTTTTTGAGTCGTCTATTTACGGCGGCCGTTGATAAATTTACCTCTTCACCTAACTCACTTTGCGCCATTCGCCCATCTTTTTGGATAGCACGTAGGATCTTTAGATCAAATTCATCCACTTCAATCATTAAAATTTCCACTTAATCGCTAATAAAACGCAAAAAAATTGCGATAACACAGTTAATTTAGAAAATTTATACGATCACTGCTCTCTATACTAGTCCTATCTAACATGACTTATTACACCGAAATATAGGAAGGTTCCTATGACAGCACTTGTGCTAGATGCGGATACGCTGCTTGAAAATATCACTACCCTTGGAAATATTGGCCTTGAGCCTAGCAATGAAGGTCGCTCTCGAATTGCTTTAACTGATGCAGAAAAGCTAGGACGAGATCAACTGGTTACATGGATGAAGGGATTGGACTTGGAAGTTCATATTGACGAAATCGGTAACCTATTCGGCATTCTCCCTGATAACACAGGAAACACAAAAAACGACGCTTTGATGATTGGCTCCCACATCGACAGTGTATTCAATGCTGGTGCACTTGATGGTTGCTACGGCGTTCTAGCCGGATTGGCTGTCACCAAAGCGTATCGGGACCAGAATGTTTCTCCTTCACGGCCAATCATTGTGGCGGCTTTCACCAATGAGGAAGGGGTTCGCTACCAACCAGATATGATGGGATCCCTTGCCCATGCAGGAGGCCTCACCGCAGAGCAAGTTTTAAATAGTATCGGCACGGATGGGACGCGCTTGGGAGATGAATTGCAACGCATAGGCTACGCCGGAACGATGCCTCTAGGAACGCTTATCCCCAGTCAGTACCTTGAACTGCATATCGAGCAAGGCCCGGTCTTAGATAGTGAGGGCATCAAAATTGGTGCTGTTGCCAATCTGCAGGGGATTTCTTGGCAAAAAATTCAAATCAAAGGAAAAGCTAACCATGCAGGCACGACGCCTATGTCGATGCGCCATGATGCAGGATATGTCGCCGCTTCTATCATTGCGTTCTTGAGAGAGATAACGGAAACGATGCCCGGAACTTTGGCGACAGTTGGCAGCATAAAATTCGAACCGAATGCGATTAATGTCATCCCACGAATGACCGAATTAACCGTTGATCTGCGCAATCCGGATAACACGATGTTAATGGCTGCCGAGCAGGCATTAGCAGAGAAACTAGAGATATTAAGACGAGAAGAAGGTGTCACGATAGGAACGGAGGTATTAGCTCGCTTTGATCCTGTTATCTTCGACGAAAGCTTGGTCGCTTCTATCGAGAAAGCTGCCAATTCACTCAATATTTCTCATCACCGAATGACATCAGGTGCAGGTCACGATGCACAAATGATCGCCCGCATTGCGCCATCAGCAATGATTTTTGTACCAAGTAAAGATGGCGTTAGCCACAACCCGAAAGAGTTCACTGAACTTGAAGATTTAATCCTCGGCGCTGAAGTTCTATTGACCACCGTAGACTCTTTGCTCAGCAACGTTTCTGGCTAATCCAATTATCGTTTGAGAGACCTTATCATGCTATTTAAAAACCCAAATGCCACCAATTCACCATATCCGACAAAATTGGCAACGGTGTTAAACCAAGAAACGGCTCATAAAAGTAAGCAATGGCTGTCTACTTGGCCTTTGCTTAGCCGTTGCGCCACGCCACTCAGGTCGATGACTGGAACCGCTCGAGCACTAGGCATTAACACGCTTTGGATAAAAGATGAATCCAAACGCTCCAAACTGGGGAGCTTTAAAGCACTAGGTGCTCCCAATGCACTTATCAATTTAATCCTGACCCATTTCCCAACATTTGAAGCCGATAAAATCCTATTGGGTAAATACCGAGAACAACTTGCAGACTTTGCTGTGGTTAGTGCAACTGACGGTAACCACGGACGCGCATTAGCAGCAGCAGCACAATCGAGTGGTTGTCCTTGTACCATTGTGATTCATGCACAAGTCAGCCAAGAAAGGGAAGACGCCATTGCTGAGTATGGTGCAACTATGGTTCGTATCACTGGAAACTATGATGAGTCGGTAGAAGAAGCTGACCGTATTGCGAAAGAAAATGGCTGGATTGTCGTCTCGGATACTTCTTATGAAGGATACACGGAAATACCTCGAGATGTTATGCAAGGTTATGGTGTGATGGCGACGGAAACTGCTGAACAACTCGAAGCGCAAGAGCAGAAGCCGACCCATATAATTCTTCAGGGTGGAGTCGGAGGTTTAGCTGCAGGTGTGTTCAGTTATTTCTGGGAGCAATACGGAGTTGAGCGCCCAACATTTATTGTGGTCGAACCAAGACAGGCAGACTGTTTATACCAG
This sequence comes from Maricaulis sp., assembly GCF_048270265.1. Classification (GTDB taxonomy): domain Bacteria; phylum Pseudomonadota; class Alphaproteobacteria; order Caulobacterales; family Maricaulaceae; genus Maricaulis. The sequence goes on from NZ_JBLWTD010000043.1 coordinate 6,503, forward strand.
AGTGCTATCCAGGGTAAACCATCGGCGGCAACAGGGTCGGTAGATTCCGTAATGGCAGGACTGGCTTGTGGTGAAACTTCACAAATCGCTTGGGACTTTCTACAACCAAGTGTGGATTATTTCACTTTGATTGAAGATCAGGATGCGATCGACAGCATGGTGCATCTTGCTCACAGTAAATATGGGGACGCACCAATTGTCGGCGGTGAATCTGGGGTGGCGGGTTTAGCACTATTGACCAAGCTGGCAAAACTGACTCAGCTCAATGCGCTGAGTCTAAACGCGGACTCCAAAGTTTTAATCGTTAATACCGAAGGTGCCACTGCGCCAGATCTATTCAAAGAATTAACAGGTATTTCGGCAGAAGAAATCATCGCTAAACAATAAGGAATAGAAATGTCATCTATTGAATCGTTTAAAAAACAGTTAATGAGCTGGCGTCACCATTTACATCAGTATCCCGAGACCGGTTTCGAAGAGTATCAGACTGCTGAATTTGTTTGCCAAATACTATCGGATATGGGGCTAAAGGTAACCACAGGTATAGGAGGCACAGGATTAGTTGCCAGTATCAATCGAGGAAACAGCCATAAAGTCGTTGCTATTCGTGCTGATATGGATGCCTTAAACATTTGTGAGGCATCGAATGAGCGTCACTATACTTCTCAACATCAGGGGAAGATGCATGCGTGTGGCCACGATGGCCACATGGCTATGGTACTCGGCGCAGCAAAATTGCTTACCGATAATCCTGATTTTGATGGAACTGTGCGCTTCATATTTCAGCCGGCGGAAGAACACGGTCGTGGTGCGAAAGCAATGATGACTGATGGCGTGTTTGAGCGTTTCCCTGTAGACGCAATTTTTGGTGGTCATAATATGCCAGGAATGCCGTTAGGGACTATCGCTACTCGCTCTGGTGGTATCATGGCTAGCGAGGATAACTTTGAAATAACCATTGAAGGTAGTGGTACTCATGCTGCGCGGCCACACATGGGCAATGACCCGATGGTGATAGCGGCAAACATTATTTTAGCGCTGCAAACTATCGTGTCGCGGAACGTAGACCCAAGCCAACCGGCAGTGGTTTCCTGTACAGAGATCTTAACGGATGGGTTGCGTAACGCCATTCCTGGAAAAGTAGTAATTAAAGGTGACACTCGTAGTTATTCCAAAGCGATTCAAGCACAGCTTGAGGAGCGTATGCGTAGTCTTGTTAAAGGGATATGTGATGCGCACAACGCTAATGGAACCGTTATCTACACTCACGAATTTGCTCCGACAGTGAACACGGAGGAATACGTCAGCTTAGCGGTAGAGTCGGCAGCACAAGTGGTTGGAAGAGGTAATGTTGAAGACAATATTCAACCTATGATGATTTCAGAAGACTTTGGTGCTTTTCTACAAAAAGTACCAGGCAACTTTGTCTTTTTTGGTAATGGTCATCAAAAAGAACAGGGCGGTACGCCTCTACACAGCGCTCATTATGATTTCAATGACGAATTACTCGTTACCGGAGCAAACTACTTTGCCACGGTGGCTAAGGTTGCATTAAAGAAATTAAATCAATCCAACTAGCTCGGAAAATTCGGCGCATCATCGATATCGCGCCGAACTGCATCCATTAATTTACAATCTTGGCAATGTATCGATATAAGTTTTTCGCATCTAGAACTTTAACAGGTAAGGCTAGCGCAAGATCTGATCCGTTTTAGCGATACCTAAAGTTATTCGTCTTGGTCTAATTTAGCAAATTCACTGGCAAACTTCTGTCCAAAACTGATTTATGTTTGAATAAATCGATATCGCGGGCCCAACTCCCCAGCACATCCGAGGTTGTATCGATATTTTTGCCCCCCAAGTGTCAATAAACCTGCCTTTTCTGGTGAGCACAGCCAGGTCACATCGGCTTAATCCTCATTTGATTGACACTTGAGGGGCGGTGTTGGCTAAGCCTTTCTCCCTTTGGCTATCGCGTCCAGTTCTTCAACCAGGTCTTCGGCTCTGAGGTGCGTGTAGCGGCGTAGCATCTGCATTGATTTATGGCCGCTGATGGCCGCAACTTGCTGATCACTTAGCCCGCCTTCCACTAAGCGGCTGACGCTCTCGTGGCGCAGGTCGTGGAATTTAAAATCTTTA
>NZ_JBLWTD010000044.1:0-6882 GCF_048270265.1 Maricaulis sp.
CAAAAAAAGAGCTTGCAACACTATCACAAGCCCTAAAACATTATCGATTAATCACCATTTTCAGCCAATCAAATATTATATTTATAATATTCAATCATTTTTAATCTTAGCTGTAATCATTATGCTAAGCTCTTTTTTTTGCTCTCTATTATCTTCAACACTAAATAAATACTTTAATAGCGGAATTTCTTTTAGTATTGGTATTCCACTTCTTTCTTCAATTTCTTGAGTTGTAATAACTCCACCCAAGTTAATCATTTCATCTTGTTTTATAATAGTTGTTGTATTGATTCTGCTTGTTTTAATTGTCGGATTTATGCTTCCACTGTACTCTTCAACTGACGACATTTCGCCCGAAATTGTAAGCTTCACTTTATCTTCCGACACAATCTCTGCATAAACATCAAGCATCACACCCACGCTTTTGTATTCTATATTTGTTTTTTCTTTATCATTATCATCATCGCGCTCTGTAGATGTTGCAATGGGAACCTGACTAACTGCGTTTATGCTTCCGTTTTGTTTGTCACTGATTAGAATTGTAGGTCTTCCAACCGTTTTGATTTTGTTCTCTGACTCAGAAAGCTGTATGAATGCTGAGAACTTATCTACAACTAATGAAGCTTCTAGGCTTTGCATTGCAGCGTCTAATATGCCTTTGTCAAGCTTATATGTAATCCCTGCGTTATCTGTCTTTAATCCGTACTTCATTCCGATATTCGTAAAGTTTCCGTCAGTCGTCTCTGATATATAAGCTTTTACTAATATTTGTTTTTCGATACCTAGAAGTGGCATTACTCTTCTGTTTACTAGCGGAATCACATCAGCGGGACACACAGCGTTTACATTATTTGTTTGTTCACTTGTGAACTTGCAATTATATCCATACTGTTTTTCAACCCAATCAAATTCCTTTTCTAAGTTCTCAGCTACGACTTTTGCATCGCTTTTTACTTTGTATGTTATTGTGTCATAATCGAAATTCACTTCATCATTTCTTCTTATAATTACAATATTATTTGTTGCTTCTAGTTTTAGTTTGTTTGCTTGAATAACTGCTGCAAAGATTTCTTGTGTCGTTTTATTTGTATTCGAACCGAAAATTTTTACATTCTCTTCTTCGATTTCTTTATCGATTATGATGTTTAATGATAAATCATTACTCACTAAATTAACGAAATCATTTAATGATATAACTTCGTTTGGCGCATCAAATGCGAAAGATGAGCTAGATGCAGTAACGATTATTGCTGCTAGTAATGATACAATTGCCTTTTTCATTTTTATTATCTTCTGTCATTGTATTAGTTTCTTCTAATATAACACTGTCATTTTTTGTTTCAATGTTTTTAGCCAAATCAAAGTTATATAAATCTAAAAATGTATTTATTGAAAAGTAGGTAGCAATAAGCAAAACGGGAACTACATAGAATAATTTTTTAATCATCTGCGGCATTTTGTATTTGTGCGTATGAAGCTCTGCACTGTAGTAACTTCCGTAAAATTTGGAATCTCTTTTTATTACTTGTTTAAAGTCACACGCTCTTCTTTCTGTAGATGAGTGGACATTAAAATGACTGTTATGCTCTAATCTTGAAACTTTATCGCCACCGTTCAGGTTTTTATAATGTATATGTTTATTAACGCAGGCTTTTAACTGATAATCAATTAATGATGAGTCTTGAGTTATTAATATTAAATCAAACCCTTTATGCCTGTGTGTGTTAAATTCTTCAATGTAATCTGGTGCTTTTGATGAGGCACTTCTCTTTCCAAAGAAATTCTGCACTTCGTCAATGACTATTACGCTACCTGCTTCAAGCTTGAACCATTCATGAGGATTTTCTAACCTTCTCCAATCGAGATTGAACCTTCTAATGTGCTTTGCTCTGATTTTGTAGTTATGTCTTCTGCATACGTCTATGAACCTTTCTAGCTCACTAACTCTCTCTTTTTTATACAGCCTTTTGCACCAATGCAAAAACTCATCAATATGATTGTACTCTCTGAATTCAGAACCCAAAAACGGAACATCATTCATACTTACTAATCTGTTATTCCTGTGCGCTTCTTTTACAATATCTTTGATTGCATTCTTTTCTTCATCACTACAGCTTCTCAAATATTTAGAGTAAAAGAACCCCTCAAATGAATTCAAAAAATTCAAATCTAACACTAAGCACTTAATGTTATTGTAATAAATGGGTCTTTTTGAAAATGCATTATTCTCACAAACCTCTTTAATAGCGTTCAGGGTTTTTGAAGCCCCTGGCGTTCCTGTCACTAGATAAATCATTACTTAACCACTTTTTCTGTAATTGTTAGCGTCACAAGCATTGTCATATATGCGATAAGAATGTTAATTATTTCAGCGCCCCCTGCTATTGCAAAAAGTGAATAGAGGTCAGAATCCAGAGCGCCAAACTCATTTGATATTAATGAAGAAACTTTCGCTGTAATATCATCACTAACTGAATATGTTAGTGCTCCGACACTTAAAGCTGTACCTGCTTTGATAAGTATCTTATAGAGACCCTCTCCAAAAAATTTCGCAATCAGCGTATATATTAACTGTAGAATTGGCATTTTACTTTCTCACTCTTCTAATAAAATCAATTGACAACATCATGATAAATAGCGCGATATATATATCTTTATACTTTGATGAAAAATCACAAAACAACTCATAGCTAAATTCAAATTTCTTTTCTATGTGCTTACCTGCGAACACAACATTTTCAAACAGTACGATTTCTTTTGGTGCGGGACATGTTCCGCTTTCACTTAATATCTTGTCATGATTTGTCAGCGATTCGCCTATATCTATAATGCTCTCACCTTCACCCTCTTCACCTTCTGAAAATGGGTCTTCTCCTATGCTGTTATAATCAATGTTGTATACACCATTTCCTTTTAGTAGGTTTTCTATATCATTAACACCACTCAAAACGCTTGAGTTTCCAGCGTCGATACTTCCGCCTGCATTCGGGTCTTTATCACAATTATTTCCTGTGTATCCATTCGCGCAAATGTTCGGATTGTATACGCCATCTGGATATTCAATTACTAAAGCAGGTCTTTTGTATTCACCGTTTTCACTATACACATTACATATTGTCTCTTTTTGCATTCCCTCAAGCTTTGGATATTCATCACACTGAACGTATTCACCTTCCCCTAGATTTCCGTTCATAAGATCATCAGGATTTGTGTTTTCGTAGTTGTCAGGGTCTTCTAAGCTTTCGCTTTTTTCACCGTCTTCGAGTTCTGGTTTTACACATACGTTATACTCTTTATTTAATACTGCATCATTTTCACACACTGCCATTTCTTCTGCTTCACACATATCACTATCTCTAAGTGTATACATGTAGCTAAGTGCTCCATTACCAGTTAATTTAAATTTCATTCTTACACACTTTTGATTATCAATTGATTTGTAAATTTCAGGCTCCCCAGTGTATTTTGCTTCACATCCGTTAATATTTAAAAGCCCTGAAACACTTGTCATTAAAATCGTTTGTGTGACTATTACATCAGCTTTACATGATTCTGATGCTTGAGGTTCTGGAAACTCGCACATCTGCTTATCCTCATTAAATACTTCACCTGCTCTGCATGACTTTTGCGCAATTTCAGCGGGTTCACTTTCTGAAACTAAATATCCGTAAAATGCCGTGTCTCTTTGTATTATTTTCCCTTCATTTGCATCTGTTCCTGCAAACTCAAATTTGCACGACAATCCTGTTGTTGTTTTTGTTGCTTCTACTGACTTATCTATGTAATAGGGACCTGAACTTACATAAATGCTACTATATACCCCTGACGAGTTAGCGGATATCGAACCGCGTTTAGCTTTATCTGCTATTTTACTGCACAACTCTTCATCTGTTTTCGCATACAGTCTATATTGCTCTCCAGCTTTCTTATCATTAAATATAATGCTTCTTACTAGATTACTAAAAACATAATCATTGCCTGTATATCTCCAGTGGAAGGCTGCATATTCCTGTCCGAATTCATTATAAAATGACGCACACATGCCCCACTCGCTCTTATTGTGACACTGAACCTCGCAATAAACATCGCTTTTATTGAGGTGCTTTGCAAAGCTAATATTGCTTCCTCGTGTAATCATTCTTTCTTCTGGGTAAGCTGACGTATACTGACCTGCAATATCACCACAGAGACTTTCTGTGCTTGCACTTGCATTTGAGGAAAAAAAGGATAGGAAGAATATTGATAGCATCAAGAAAATGCTATAGTTACACTTATTATAAAACATACGCAAAACATCAACTCTAAAATTAAATTACTATCAACAAGAATCATTTTGAAACCTTTCTACAAAAAAGCCCCGATAGCGGGGCTTATTCAAATTAACTAAATGTTAATTTGTTGCTGAGCGTTTAACCCAACGCAGGATACCAATTACAACCGCAATACCCACAGATACAACACCTAATGCAATGATTGCAGTTAAGCCTGCCGCTGATAACTCTGTGCCTGTAGCCACCAGATTATCAAGCCCTGCTTGTACTGTTGGGTCAACTGCTGCAAAAGAACTAGCTGATGCTAGAGCTGCTGCTGTTGCTGCTGATACTGTTACGATTTTATTTTTAGTTAGTTTACTCACGACAATTTCCTCTTCTAATTATATTGATTGTCTTATTTTTTTAATTATAAAAGCTGCAACTATCATCAAAGCCAATGCAGGCATAATGTGTACAATACTTCCGCTGCTTTGTAATTCAGTTGAGCTTATTAGTTGCGCATTCACGCATTCATTTTCAACAAGCTCTGTGCATGTTAAAAAATTCATATTAGATTACTTTAAATTCTTGTTTAACTTCGGGAACTTCAATAAAGAAAGGCAGTTCTTTTTCTTTTACTAGTTCATACTTTTCTTTTGTGATAAACATTGTATTTTTGTCTTTATTTTTATCATCTTTATCCTTCGGGATATAAAACCCTCTCTGTTTTGCATCTTTGCTTTCATTCAGATAGTGCATAATGTAGAAAGTCTCTTTTTTTCGTTCGCTAAAAATTTCTTTTACACTGTAGATTAAACGTTTCATAAATTTCTCTTCTGTTTTGTTTTTATATTAGTTGTTTCTAATTTAGTTTTATCTTATTTTCGTTTTTTTATTATTTCAAGTATTTTTTACAAAAAAAATCCAGCCAAATGGCTGGATTCAATTAACTATTTTGATAAATAAGGGGAATTTTAAACTAATTTTTTTAGCATTTTTCTTGCTTCTTTCATTATAAAGTCAGCATCATCTCTAAATACGATTTCAAAACATCTCTTTTGCTCTTGATACATTATTGATGTCTTCTTAAACGCATCGTCATCATCACTCAAATTTAAGTTATCAGCTCTTTCTGCAACTATCATTGCTGTTCCTTTGGCTTTAATTATTGCTATAACTGTTTTCTTAAAATCAACTCGCTCATTATCTAAGACAATCTCTCTCTCAATCTTTATATTCATTTTAAAATACTCATAATCATAATATTTGATTTTATTATAATCAAAAAAAAGCCGCTTTAAAAGCGGCAACTGGAATAGCTATGTTTTCTTATTTTTATTAATTCAATAATATCAAAATTATCTAGTTATTACAATAAAACTTTATTTCTAATTTTTAATGACCATTATTAGATCTTACATATAATAATAAACACGATACACATGGCACACATTGAGCGAAGCGGATAATGAGTGCATTGTGTAGCGTGTTATTTATTGTGTAATAATTAAGATAATGCTAATATATAAATATAGGCACGAACATACACTTAGTGACCGACTAAGGATATTCACTCGTTCCTCGTTTCATATCCGTCGGCAAAGGGACTGCATCCCTTTTGAATCCCTGCAACTTTACCTTTCAAATAAGACTTCGTCTTACTTAAAAGATAAAGTAAATAAAACAACAAAACAAGAGAGGTGATATTACGATTTAAAACTAAGAGAAGATATTATGTATCAATTTTTGCACATTGAAACTTATTCCTTACACTCTAAATATAACAAGAAGAGTCCAGAAAAAAGTTCAAAGTCATTTCATTCAGTTTCGCGTGAATTAATGCGTCATCCAGATGCAATTCCTCACGTACCTAATCCGTTACCTCCTTCAGTCTTATACGGCTATGACGCTTATGTCGCTCTACAGCTTGCTCAAGAGCGCGTCAATGCATCAACTGACCAGCTAGGTCGAAAGATTCGCAAAGACGCTCAGGTCGTTTTGAGCGGTGTTATTTCATGCCCTTTAGAATTCAAAGAAGAGTCAGATGAAAATTACAAAAAGTGGATAGCTGACAATATCAAGTACCTTCAAAACAAATATAAGGGCGAGCTTATAAGCGTCATTCTTCATGAAGATGAAAGCCACCCACATTTGCATTTTATATGCATCCCTAAACAGACGGATGATTGCAAGTTGCACATAAAAAGCATTCACGAACCAATCAGGGCAAGAGAAGAAACAACTGGCGGAAGGAAAGCTAAATATGAAGCGTACAAGAAAGCCTTCAGGGAGCTTCAAGACGAGTATTACTACTCTGTTGCATCAAAGTACGGCTTTCTACGTGATGGCGCTAGAAAGCAGCGTTTAACTCGCTCTGAGTATATGAAAAGAAAAGAGTCAGCGAAGAGGCTATCTGTTGTTCATCAGGATTTGTCTGACAAATTTGAGCGACACAAAAAACAGAAAAACCATATAACATTAGAGAAATCTAATATAGAGAAAGAGAAGGATAATCTTAAAAAACAAGAACTTGAAATCATTGAATCGAAAAAAGACTTAGTTGAAATTACAAAAATAACAAAAGAGAGAGAAGCAGATATGTTGTGTTTATTCAAAAGAAGAAAAAGCA
>NZ_JBLWTD010000045.1:0-6305 GCF_048270265.1 Maricaulis sp.
CTATGAGGTCAACCGCTCACTCGCCGCCTGCGAAGGCTCGCTGCTCGTGGTCGATGCCTCCCAGGGCGTCGAGGCCCAGACGCTGGCGAATGTGTATCAGGCGATCGAGGTCGATCACGAGATCGTCCCCGTGCTCAACAAGATCGATCTGCCCGCCGCCGATGTGCCGCGCGTCAAGGAGCAGATCGAGGATGTGATCGGTATCGACGCCTCCGAGGCCGTCGAGATCTCCGCCAAGACCGGGTTCGGCATCGAGGATGTGCTGGAAGCGGTCGTCAAACGCCTGCCGCCGCCAGCCGTTGGCGATGCGGATGCGCCGCTCAAGGCGATGCTGGTCGATAGCTGGTATGACAGCTATCTCGGCGTCATCTGCCTGGTGCGGATCATCGAGGGCAGGCTGAAAAAGGGCATGAAGGTTCGCCTGATGCGCTCCGGCGGGGCCTATCCCGTTGATGGCGTCGGTGTCTTCCGGCCCAAGAAGGAAGCGATCGACAGCCTGGGGCCGGGCGAGATCGGCTATCTCAACGCCTCGATCAAACAGGTGCGCGATGCCCGGGTCGGTGACACCATCACCGATGACCGCCGCCCCTGCGACCAGGCCCTGAAGGGCTTCAAACCGGCCCAGCCGGTGGTGTTCTGTGGCCTCTTCCCGGTCGACAGCGCCGAATTCGAGGATCTGCGCGAAGCGATCGAACGCCTCGCCCTCAATGATGCCAGCTTCTCCTTCGAGATGGAGACCTCGGCGGCGCTCGGCTTCGGCTTCCGCTGCGGCTTCCTCGGCCTGCTGCATCTGGAAGTCATCCGCGAGCGTCTCGAGCGCGAATACAATATCGAACTGATCACCACGGCCCCGTCCGTGGTCTACAAGATCGACATGACCGACGGCACCCAGATCGATCTGCACAATCCGGCCGACATGCCCGATGTGATGAAGATCAAGTCGATTGCCGAACCGTGGATCAAGGCGACCATCCTGGTTCCCGACGAATATCTCGGCAGCGTGCTCAAGCTCTGCCAGGACCGCCGCGGCAATCAGCTCGAGCTGACCTATGCCGGCAGCCGCGCCATGCTGGTCTATGAATTGCCGCTCAATGAAGTCGTGTTCGATTTCTACGACCGGTTGAAATCCATCTCCAAGGGCTATGCCAGCTTCGATTATCACTGGGTTGATGACCGCGAGGGCGATCTCGTGCGCATGTCGATCCTGGTCAATGACGAGCCGGTCGATGCGCTTTCCATGGTGGTCCATCGCGGCCGGGCCGAACAGCGTGGCCGCGCCATGTGCGAGAAGCTCAAGGACCTGATCCCGCGCCACATGTTCAAGATCCCGATCCAGGCCGCGATCGGCGGCCGTATCGTCGCCCGCGAGACCCTGTCGGCGATGCGCAAGGACGTGACCGCGAAATGCTATGGCGGCGACGCCACCCGCAAGCGCAAGCTGCTGGACAAGCAAAAGGCCGGCAAGAAGAAGATGCGCCAGTTCGGCAAGGTCGATATCCCGCAGGAAGCCTTTATCGCGGCGTTGAAGATGGACGACAACTAGCCGCATCCACTCACCTTTTGGTAAGCGAGCCGGCTGACTGGCCGCGCGCCCTTGTTTAATTTCCGGCAGGGCGCATTTATGCGGTAGGATATCGCTGCCCCAACCCCTGGAGTTCACCATGCGCCGTTTTCTCGCCAGCCTCGCTGTCACCGCCTGTCTTGCCGCGCCGGCCTTTGCTGAGCCGGAAGTTGGCGATACCGCGCCCCTGTTCCAGGCCGATGGTTTTCTCGGCGGCGAAGCCTTCCATTTTGATCTCGGCGACGCGCTCGCGAACGGTCCGGTGGTGATGTATTTCTTCCCCGCCGCCTTCACCGGTGGCTGTAATGTCGAAGCGGCCATGTTCGCCGAATCCGCGGCCGAATTCACCGCCGCCGGGGCCACCCTGATCGGTCTCACCGCCGGCAATACCGATCGTCTGTCCGAATTCTCCGAGGCGCATTGCGCCAGCGCCTTCCCGGTCGCCGCGGTCGATCGCGAAACGGTTTCGGCCTATGGGGTCGGCCTGATGATGCGTCCGGGCTGGACCAGCCGCACCTCCTATGTGCTTGCCGCCGATGGCACGATTGCCTTCAAGCATTCGGAAATGAACCCGAATGAGCATGTCACCCTGACGCTCGCCGCCCTGCACGATCTGGCCGGCACCGCCGAACCGGCTCCCGCCGGCGAATAGGGTTTTCCCGGCCGCCGCGATTGGCTAGCCTTTCCCGGATCAAGGGGAGGGGATGATATGGCCACGCCGGAAGAGATGAAGCAGAGCATGATTGCCAACATGCCGGAGAAGACCGGCCGGGCGCTCGATGAATGGCTGGTGCTGGCCGGCCAGGCGCCCGAACGCAAGCATGGCAAGATCGTCGCCTGGCTCAAGGGCGAGCACGGCCTCACCCATGGCTATGCCAATCTGGTCGCGGCGGCGAGCCTCGATCCGGAACGTATCGCGCCGCAGACGGCGTCGGGCGAGGCGGATCTGGTTGAGGCGCAATATGCCGGCAAGGCGGCGCTGCGGCCGATCCACGACCGGCTGATGGAGATCGCCCGCACTCTTGGCGGCGATGTCGAGCTGGCGCCGAAGAAGACCTATGTCTCCCTGCGCCGGTCGAAACAGTTCGCCATTGTCCAGCCCTCGACAAAGACCCGTCTCGATCTCGGTCTCAATCTCGGCGCCGTGCCGCCGGAGGGCCGGCTGGAAGCATCGGGCACGTTCAATTCCATGGTGACGCACCGGGTGCGGCTGGACAGCGTGGACGCCGTCGATGATGCGGTGACCGGCTGGCTGCGCGCCGCTTATGAGGCCAGTTGAGGATTTTATTGTGTCGCGCTGGACCTTTTCGCGCATGATTTGCGTGGCGAGCTGCGAAAATCATCCCTCTGCGTGGATAAATCCTTCTGCAGATGTTGCGGTGCAGCGAAATCCTCCTAGTCTGGCCCCAATTCATGGGAGCGCCAAATGACCGACACCGCCGTCCTGTTCGAGAACCTCCACCCGGTCGCCGACGCGCCGCTCCTGGCCGCCGGTTTGCGGATTGAGCGTCACGCCTCGGCACTCGAACCCGAAGCCCTGCACGCCGCCCTGGCCGATGCCCGTTTCGCCGGTATCCGTTCGCGCACCCGGATGACGGCCGCGGCCTTCGACGCCGCCCCCCGTTTGCTGGCGCTGGGCTGTTTCTGCATCGGTACCAACCAGGTCGATCTCGATGCGGCGGCCGGCAAGGGAATTCCCGTCTTCAACGGCCCGTTTGGCAATACCCGCTCGGTCGCCGAACTCACCCTGGCCTCGGTGATCATGCTGATGCGTGGCGTGCCCCTGCGCTCGTCCGCTGCCAAGCGCGGCGAATGGCTCAAATCGGCAACCAATTCGCACGAAGTGCGCGGCAAGAAGCTCGGCATTGTCGGCTATGGCAATATCGGCTCGCAATTGAGCGTGCTGGCCAGCGGGCTGGGCATGCATGTCTATTTCTACGATGTCGAACCCAAGCTCGCCCACGGCAATGCCCGCTCGGTCGGCAGTCTCGATGAATTGCTGGAAATGTGTGACGTCATCACGCTGCATGTGCCGTCCCTGCCGGAAACCAGCAATATGATGAATGCCCGCGCCATCGCACGGATGAAGCCGGGCTCGATCCTGATCAACCAGGCGCGTGGCGATCTGGTCGATATCGACGCCCTCGCCGCGGCGCTCGAGAGCGGCCATCTGATCGGCGCGGCCGTCGATGTCTTCCCGAAGGAGCCGGCCTCGAAGGATGAGCGTTTCGAGACGCCCTTGCAAAAGTTCGAGAATGTCATCCTCACCCCGCATGTCGGCGGTTCGACCCTGGAAGCCCAGGAAGCGATCGGTGATGATGTCGCCGCCAAGCTGGCCCGCTTTTTCACCCATGGCGCCACCAAGGGCGCGGTCAATGTCCCGGAGATCGAGCCGGGCCCGATCAAGGCCGGACGGGTGCGCCTGCTCAGCTTTCACGGCAATGCGCCGGGCTATCTCTCGCGGCTCAATGATGCGGTCAGTGCGGCCGGCGCCAATATCGCGGCCCAGCAACTGGAGACCCGTGGTGAGCTGGGTTATGTCGCCGCCGATCTCGAAGGCGACCTGCCCGACAGCTTCCTCGAGCGCGTCAAGGCGATGGACGGCACGATCCGCGCGCGTCTGGTGACCGGCTAGAGTTTCAGCGCGCTTGCCAGGGCATTGACGCTGCGGACATAGCTCTGGCCCGACCATTCGGCCGCCGCCAGCACGACCTCGCGCTGGGCGATGGCGCCAAAACCGATGAAGCGATCGGCGGCACCCTGCTCGAAGGCCTCGAAATCGGTCATGCCGTCACCAACGATGATGGTGGTGTCGGCATGGGTGGAAATCCGGTTGAGAATTTCCGCCTTGCCGCCATTGCGCGACAGCGGGCAGTCCGCGTCCAGGCCGGTGACGAGATCGCCCTCGAAGATGAAGCGGTTGGCGTGGATCTCGCTGTGCCCGAAGCCCAGATCCTCGAGCACGGGTTCGAGCAGGTCGGCAAACCCGCCGGAGACCGCGTGCAGGTCATCGCCCTGCTCACGCAATTGCCGCAACAGCGCCGCCATGCCGGGCGTGATACGCTTGCGCAGCGCTTCGGCCATCTCCGCCACCGCAGTCCGGTCGAGCGAGGCCAGTTTCAGCCGCGCCTCCAGCGAGTCGCGCAGGGCGATGCGGCCGGTCATGCCGCCATTGGTGAAGTCACGCAATTGCCGGCGTGACTCCGTCGCATCAGGCAGGCGCGACAGCGCCGCCTCAATGGCGGTGTCCAGCGATTCCACCCGCAACAGGGTCGAGTCGACATCGAAGGCGATCAGGCGTTTCAAATGATGGGTCCTCACCCGCTCCGGCGTGCCTCGCGGCGGTGCATTCTGTCACCCTGTGCCGATTCCGGGGAGCGAGTCCCGGAATGCGGCGCGGGCAGGCCGTCAGCCCGCAGCGGCGCTCACCCCGATCGGGCAGACCACACCGGTGCCGTCCAGGCCGCAATAACCGTCGGGATTCTTCGCCAGGTATTGCTGGTGATACTCATCGGCCGGATAGAAGGGGCCCGCTTCGGCAATCTCGGTCGTGATCATGCCCCGTCCCCGGGCCGCCAGGGCGGCCTGGTAACCGGCGCGGCTGGCCTCGGCCTCACGGATCTGGTCCGGCGAGGTGGCATAGATCGCCGAACGGTACTGGCTGCCGCGATCATTGCCCTGGCGCATGCCCTGGGTCGGGTCATGCCCTTCCCAGAATACTTTCAGCAGGTCGGCAAGGGCGATCTGTGCGGGATCAAAGACCACCCGCGCGATCTCGGCATGCCCGGTCGCGCCGGAGCAGACTTCCTCATAGGTCGGATTGGGTGTGTGGCCGCCGGCATAGCCAACTGCCGTATGCCAGACGCCGAAGGTCTGCCAGAACAGACGCTCCACACCCCAGAAACAGCCCATGCCGAAGAAGATTTCCTCGATCCCCTCAGGCACTGCCACATCGTTCGGTCGGCCGGTGACAAAATGCGTTCCGGCGGTGGCAATCGGAACCGCCCGTCCGGGCAGGGCCCGGTCGGCGGGGATGATGTCAGGGGTCGGTCGGGGCTCGGTCATGGCGCGTTCCTGGATGAAGGTGCCATCAAAATAGGCACTCCGGGCGCGATTGCCAGAGCCGAATCTGCGACACCCGGCAGGCCGTCCGGCTCAACGCCTGCCACGCAGGGCCGTTCCAGCTGATTGAGGTCACTTGCCCCGGCCCCTGTGATGAGTATAGTCCGCGCTCCTCGCGGTGAGGTGGCCGAGTGGTCGAAGGCGCACGCCTGGAAAGTGTGTAGGCGGGGAACCGTCTCGTGGGTTCGAATCCCACCCTCACCGCCATTATCCCCCGACACCGGTCCCGGACCTGCTGCACAAGCGGCCGTGCGTGATCGAGCCTGTGCCGGCCGGCAGTGATCGCCCTGTTGCCCCTGATCTGCCTTTGAGTGGCTGCTGGATGACGTTCATATGGCGCTGGTGATGCCCTCCTGTGCGCTTCCATCGCCACAGATTCGCCCGGAAAACTTGAAAACTCGCTGTGAAAACAATCGCATATCGATTCCTCACCCGGATTTGCCCCTGTTTTGACGATATCCGCACCTCCCGCATCGCATCCGATGCCACCAGTATAGCCGAGCCCGGCAAGGGGTGGACAGGCGGGGTTGAAACAATCGGGACAGACGCAACCGGTCCGCCGCCGGTGCCAGCGAGAGCTGGGACTTCGACAGCGCCAACTCGGTGCGCACTGACGAGCCGA
>NZ_JBLWTD010000046.1:0-5988 GCF_048270265.1 Maricaulis sp.
TGCAATCGGCACCGGTGCTGATTGCACTGATCGGTATCCTGTTGACGGTGCACGCCATTGTCACTTTCGGGCTGGGTTCGATCCTGAAATTCTCGCTGCCCGAACTGATCACGGCGTCCAATGCCGCCATCCTCGGCGCAACGACGGCGCCGGCCCTGGCGGCGGCGAAGGGCTGGAAGGACCTGGTGACGCCGGGCGTGCTGGTTGGCGTGTTCGGCTATGCCATCGGCACCGTGATCGCGACGGCGGTCTATCAGTTCTGGCCGGCCTAGCGGCCTGAACGCAGGTGCCCCCGGGCAGGCTTTAGGCTGGCGCAGCTGTGTCCTTCATTATCACGTATATGCCTTGGGGCATCACGACCGGTAACCCGGTTTTGGCGCAACCCGATCTTGGCACCGCATTGCGGCGGTCGGCGTGGGACAGGATTGCGATTATTCCCTCTCAACGCACACGGTCCACCCCAGTATTAATCCCTTGTCACGGACTCGCCAGCGCCCGGCAGGATGGGATGCGGCAGGTTTGCATCCAATCGGGGGCCTGACGGCATCCAGTCTATATCAGATCCAATCAGAGGGGATTTCCATGACGCGTAAATCAGCATTGATCGCCGGCACAGCGTTTGCCCTGGCCAGCCTGGCTGTAGTCGCCAACGCGGCCACGGCACAGGATCAACAGCAAAGCTATTCCGCGGCCACCGTGTCGATCGAGAATTTCATCGGCCGGGTCGAAATTCGCACCGGCGACTCCGACGCGATCAGTGTCAGCATCACCAATCCGGGCGATCTGGTGGAAGACCCGCAACTGCGGCAGACCGGGGATAGCCTGGCGATCGATGGTGGCCAGTCCATCCGCAATCTCAATTGCAATACCCGCAACGGGGTTATCCGCATCGGGCGCCGCTGGAGCAGCCAGAACGAGATCACTGAATACCCGTTGCTGACCATCACGGCGCCCGCCTCACTGGCCCTGGAGCTGAGCGATTCCGCTTTCCAGGGCACGGCTGGCGATCTCGGTTCGCTGGATATGGAGATGAGCAGCTGCGGCCGTTTCGAGACCGGCGCGATTGCCCATGACGTGGATATCAACATCAATGGCTCCGGCGACATCACGACGCGCGATATCGGCGGCAATGCCGATATCGGTATCAATGGTTCGGGCGATGTCGTCCTCGGCGCTGTCGCCGGGATGGCAGATGTCGGGATCAACGGGTCCGGCGATGTGCGCATGGCCGATGTTACCGGCGATGCCGAGGTCCGTATCAATGGTTCCGGTGATGTTGAATTCGGCAGGGTGGCCGGGCTCGATATCCGGATTGGCGGCTCCGGCGATGTCGAGGCGCGCACCGTAAACGGGCCGTTCAGCGCTTATATCGGCGGCTCCGGCGATATCGTCGTGCATGACGGCCGCGCCGAGCCGTTTGAGGTTTCGATCAATGGCTCGGGCGATGTCCGCTTCGGTGGCACCGCCGTCAATGTAACGGTGCGCGAATCCGGTGGCGGCGATGTCGATATCGAAGACATCGAGGGTTCCATCGACTGGCGCCGCAATGGGCGCACAGTCCTGCATGTCGGCGGTACCGACTAGGCGGGATCGTCGACGGGCGCCTTGCCGCGGGCAGGGCGCCATTTCGACGCCTCATAGAGGGCGATCGCGGCCGCGTTCGAGACATTCAGGCTCTCGATCGCGTCCATCATCGGAATGCGGACCAGCTGGTCGCATTCCGAGGCGACGCGCGGCCGCAAACCCTTGTCTTCCGAACCCATCACCAGAACCAGACCCGGGCCATGACCCTTGCCGTCAAAGCCGGCAATCGCGTCGGCGAGTGAAACCTCGCCTTCACCGGCCAGGCCGAGCACATGGCGGCCGGCCTTGCGGAAACTCTTCAGCGTATCGGCGATATTGGTCACCTCGATGTGCGGCACGCGTTCGGCGGCGCCGACCGCGCTCTTGCACACGGTGCCGAAAATCGGCGGTGACTTGCGGTCCTGCATGATGATGGCGCGAATCCCGAACGCGGCAGCGGAGCGGAAGATCGCGCCGACATTGTGCGGATCGGTAATCTGGTCGAGCACGAGCAGGGCGCCATGGGTCGGATCGACCACGGCATTGATGTGCTCGCTCTCCAGTGCGCTGCATTTGAGGGCAAAGCCCTGGTGCACCGCACCCTCGGGCAGGGCCTGGTCAATCTCGCGTGGTTCATAGAGCCGTTTCGCCAGCCCTTCGGGAATCTCCCGCACGGCATTGCGGGTGACTCGGATTTCGATCACTTTGCGCTTGCTGTTTTGCAGCGCAGCGAGCACCGCGTGGCGGCCCCAGATCCAGCCGGAATTCGCTGTCTGTGAAGGGCTGGAGCGGCGTGTGTAATCGCCGCGGTTGGGAGTGTTGCGCATAGGGGGCTTCGTCACTATAGTCCGCGCTCCTGTCTCAGGGCGGTTGCAAATTTCGGCGCAGGCATAGCATGCCAAGCCGGGAGCGCAGACCCTTTGTTGCAGGTCTTCCCACGGCCCGTTTATCGTGCCCGAGGGACACCCTGTGGAGGGGTGGCCGAGTGGTTAAAGGCAGCAGACTGTAAATCTGCCCGCATAGCGTACGCTGGTTCGAATCCAGCCCCCTCCACCACCCTTCGCCCTGCGGGCTTCGGGTGGCAAGCCACCCGCAGCGCGCATACGAGCGAAGCGAGTGGGCGAAGAGGTGCCCTCCGTAGCCTTGGCGTAGGAGGGCGTACGCTCGACATCAAACTCCCGCCCAAACTCTTACCCGTCTGCCATCAAACACAATTCCTGACCGCCCTGCCGCCAACGGCTGGGCAAGCCACCCGCAGCGCGCACCTGGGGCGAATGAGGACTGCGCTCGACATCAAACGTCCGCCCAAGCTCTTACCGTCCGACATCAAACAATTGCTGCCGGCCCTGCTTGCTGCGGGGGGCGTCCCACACCGCACTTGTCGAATTTCGGGCGATGTTCCAATATACTTCCAAAGGTTGTGCTTGGAGCCAGTTCCGATGCATTACGTCTATCTGCTGGAGAGCAAGGCTTGCGACGGTGAGCGCTATGTTGGAGCCACGTCGGATCTACGGCGCCGGCTCGATGCACACAACGCCGGCAAATCCCCACACACCGCAAAATTCAGACCCTGGAAACTTGTCGCATATCTCGCCTTCTCGGAGCGGGAGAGGGCATTCGCTTTCGAGCGTTATCTCAAAACTGGATCCGGACAGGCCTTTGCAGGAAAACGCCTGTGGTAAGGTTGGAAGCTCCCGGCTCCGGCGGGGCCTTCGCCCACCGCCATCTCTGACTCCCTATGGCCAAGCACCGGGCGCGGCCTCACCCGGAAACCCCGTCCTCGCCGGCGGCGCGCTCTGCATCCTCGGCCTCCTCGGCGTCGGCCGCAGCCATATTGCCCTGTAACTGCCGATCCCACTCGGCACGCAATTCCTTGGCGCGCGCCACATAGGGCGCGTTGAGATGGCTGGGGATGTCGAGGCGGTAGAGTTCGGCGAGCTCGACCATGGAGGACCGGTCCAGGCGTTCGAAATCGGCGGCAAAACGCGCGGCCTTGTGCGGCTTGAGGCCGAGCGCCTGCAATGCCGAGCGACCGGCGCGAATGGAGCTGTCATAGGTCTCGCGCACGATATCGCGGCAGCCGGCAGCCCAGAGCTCATAGACATGATCGCGGTCGATCGCCCGGGCCAGCACGTGCAGGTCGGGATAGGTCTGCACGGCATAGCGCACCAGCTCGGTGATCTTCTGCCTGTCATCGATGGCGATGATCAAAAGCTTGGCCTCGGCAATGCCCGCTGATTGCAGCAGGTCGGGCCGGGTGGCGTCGCCGAAATGGACCTGGAAGCCGAAGGCGCGCAGGGCGTCGAGATGCTCCGAGCTGTAGTCGATCACCGTGGTGGCATGGCCTGCCGAGGAGAGTATGCGGTTGATGATGCCGCCAAAACGGCCATGGCCGGCAATGATGATCTTTCCGCCGGGCTCGATCGCGTCGGCCGGCCTCTCCGAGCGCGCCAGATAATGCGGCATGATCACCTTGTCGAGCAGGATGAAGAGCGCCGGGGTAAGCAGCATGGAGAGCGCCACCACCAGCGAGATCTGCGCCGCCAGCGGGACGGGTATGACGCCATTGGCGAGGGTGAAGGCCAGAAGGACAAAGGCGAATTCGCCCGCCTGGGCCAGGCCGAGGGCGAAGAGCCAGCGGTCCGAACCCTGCAGGCCGAAAATCCGTGCCAGCACCCAGAGCACGCCCGCCTTGAGCGCAATCAGCCCTGCGACGGCGCCGAGAATGGCGGCCGGGTGATCGGCCAGCAGCGCGAAATTGATCCCCGCGCCGACCGTCATGAAGAACAGGCCGAGCAGAAGGCCGCGGAAAGGGTCGATATCGGATTCCAGCTCGTGGCGGTATTCGCTGTTGGCCAGCACCACGCCGGCGAGGAATGTGCCCAGCGCCGGCGACAGGCCGACCAGGGTCATCAGCAGGGCAATGCCGATCACGATCATCAGGGCAGCGGCGGTAAACAGCTCGCGCATCTTGGCGCGCGCGATGTAGCGGAAGATCGGGCGCGTCAGGAAAGCGCCAATGCCGATCACGGCGGCAATGGCGGCGAGGGTGACCACGGCGCGTTGCCAGCCGGCCAGCCCGTCAACAAGATTGAGATTGAAGCCCGCTTCGCCGCCATGCGCGGCAGCCTCTGCGGCATGGCCGTCCGCGAACAGCTCGGGCAGGGCCAGCAGCGGGATGATCGCCAGCATCGGGATCACCGCGATGTCCTGGAATAGCAGAACCGAAAAGCTCGAGCGCCCGCCATCGCTGCGCGCCAGGCCTTTTTCGTTGAGGGTTTGCAGCACGATCGCCGTCGAGGAGAGCGACAACACCATGCCGATGGTGAGGGCGGTCTGCCAGGGCTGGCCGAAGGCCATCGCGATGCCGGTCACCCCGGCAACGGTACCGAGCACCTGAAATCCACCGAGCCCGAGCAGGCGGGCGCGCATCTGCCACAGCAGTTTCGGCTCCAGTTCCAGCCCGACCAGAAACAGCATCATCACGACGCCGAATTCGGCAAAATGCTGGATCGAGACCAGATCGACACCGAGCGCGCCGATCAGCGGGCCGAGCGCGATGCCGGCGATCAGATAGCCCAGCACCGAACCAAGCCCGAGCCGCGAGGCAATCGGCACCGCAATCACGCCGGCGACGAGAAAGATGAAGGCCAGCAGCAGAAATCCGGTCATGAAGTCCCCGTAACGGTGTGCGCTTGATGGCGCGCACCCTAGAGAGAAGTGCGCGTGTGGTCACGGGGATTGATCGGGCAGACGGGCGCGGACTTTGTGGTGCAATCCATGCTGCACAACTACTCGACGCGTGCGGCCGAAGCGGCTAAACGGTTCAGTTCTGGCGCGGGTATAGCACAATGGTAGTGCAGCAGCCTTCCAAGCTGAGGATGCCGGTTCGATCCCGACTACCCGCTCCACCCTTCGCCCTGCGGGCTTCGGGTGGCAAGCCACCCGCAGCGCGCACCTGGGGCGAAGAGGTGCCCTCCGCAGCCTCGGCGTAGGAGGGCTGCGCTCTGTGACGCTCTGCGAGCTCCAGCCAGGCCACCCTAATTCTGTGTGAAGGCTGTCCCGTCATCCCCCCGGACGGGGGCGGAGGGCGCATTCCGGGCTCTGCCGAGTGGCCCACATCACACGGGCTTCACGCTACATACCCGCCCATGTGCATTCGCGCTTGCCTTGACCGGTGTGGCGCGTGTATCAGGCGCGCATCCGAACCGGGCATGCCTTGCGTGCCCATGTTACCAATTTTGCATGACGATCGGCCCGTCTTTTCCGAAGATCGGCGTTCAAGAGGTAAAGATCATGGCGAAGGAAAAGTTTCAGCGCAACAAGCCGCACGCGAACATCGGGACGATCGGTCACGTTGATCACGGCAAGACGACGCTGACGGCAGCGATTACGATGGTTCTGGCGGAAGCCAGCGGCGGGATG
>NZ_JBLWTD010000047.1:0-5468 GCF_048270265.1 Maricaulis sp.
GCAAATCACTTCGAAATCGGCGTCGATATTGAACGGCTCAATATAGTCCACCACACCGTCAAATCGTTCAGGCCACCCCGTGTTGTGCATAAACTCAAGGAACTTCGCCCGTAAAATCAACCTTGGGACATCGTTCCAATCGCGGGGAGCGAGCGGGACGCTCACCACTTCAGAATCATTCGTCAATCCGCAACCTCCGAACAGAATCGCCTGCCAGACAACCTATTCCGATTCGCGACGCTTTGGAACTAACAGTGAACAAATAAGTTGTGGGCACGGAAAAGTGCCCTCTGACTTTGGTCGAGCGCGGATCGTTCTACGGAAAAATTATACTCAAAGGCCGAGTTAGCCCGCCCGCTAGCGCGGTGCGCGCTTGGCCAGGATGCGCTGCAGGGTGCGCCGGTGCATGTTGAGACGGCGGGCCGTTTCCGAGACATTGTGATCGCACAGCTCGAACACGCGCTGGATATGCTCCCAGCGCACCCGGTCGGCCGACATCGGATTGTCCGGCGGCTCCGGCTTGTCGTCGGGGCTGGCCAGCAGGGCCTTGATGACATCATCGGCATCGGCGGGCTTGGAGAGATAGTCGACGGCACCGGCCTTCACGGCGGCAACGGCGGTGGCGATATTGCCGTATCCGGTCAGCATCACGACACGGCAATCGGCGCGCGAGGCGTGCAGGACCTTGACCACTTCCAGACCGTCGCCATCCTGCAGGCGCAAGTCGAGAACGGCGAAGGCCGGCGGGTTCTGGCGCGCGACCTCTTCGGCCTCGTCGACCGTACCCACGGCAGAAACGACAAAACCGCGGCTGGTCATGGCCCGGCCGAGACGCGTGCGGAACGGCCCGTCGTCATCAAGGATGAGCAGGGTCCGGTCTTCCGGTAATTCGTATTCCATATCGTCCACGTGTCGATCCTCGCGATTCAACATCCAACTACATCATTACTAGCGGACGATGGCCGCCACCTCTACCCGGTTGCGCGGCCAGACGATGCGCACCTGCGCGCCGCCCTGGGGCGAGACATTGTCGAACGCCACCCGGCCTCCGGTCTTCTCGATCATGGTCTTGGCAATGAAGACGCCAAGTCCCAGCCCGCCCTGTCCCGGCGTGCCCGAGCGCGTCGTGATATAGGGCTCGCCGATCTTGGCGAGAATTTCAGCCGAAAAGCCCGGCCCGTCATCACAGATCGTGATCCGCAGGCTCTCGGCGTCCCAGCCGCCCTCGACGGTGACGCGCGTGGCTGCGAAATCAACCGCGTTCTCGACGAAATTGCCGATCGCATAAAGCATTTCAGGCATACGCCGCAGCATCGGAGCGGCCCCGGCGAATCCGGCATCGGAAACGGAGACATCAAGCATCGGGCCCAGCCCGCGCAGCGGCGCGCTCGCCTCTTCCAGCGCGGCGAGCAGTTCCACCCGGTCATGGCGCTCGTCGGACACGCCCTGTTCCTGGCTCAGCCGCTTGAGAATGTCGCGGCAGCGGCGCGCCTGCGTCACCATCAGTTCGGCATCCTCGCGCAGAAGCTCGTTATCCTGCACCTCGCGCAGCATTTCCTTGGCGGTCAGCTGGATCGTGGCCAGCGGCGTGCCGAGCTCATGGGCGGCGGCGGCGGCCAGGGCGCCCAGCGCCGACAGGCGCTGCTCGCGCGACAGCACGCTCTGCGTCGCGGCCAGCGCCGTCGCCATGCGGCGCCCCTCCTGGCTGACGCGCCAGGAATAGACAGCGGTGAAGGCCACGGCGACGAAGATCGCGCACCACAGGCCAAGCACATACATGCCCGGCAAATCAATCGCCTCGCCATCGATCCAGGGCAGCGGCAGACTCCACATCCACATCACGCCGGTTCCGGCCATCGCGATCGCCGCTACACCGAGCGCCCAGCGCTGCGGCAGGGCAGCAACGGCAATCGTCACGGGAGCCGCCAGCATGACAACGAAGGGATTTTGCAAACCGCCGGTCAGGATCAGCAGGACGCAAAGCTGGATGACGTCATAGCTGAGCTGCGCGAAGGCCTCCCAGTCCTTGGCGAATTGCTGCGCCGGCACAGAGAGGGTCAGCCAGGTATTGATCCAGGCGCTGGCCATGATGACGCCAAGACAGACGCCGATCGGCAATTCGAACCCGACCACATAGTGAACCAGCAGCACGGTCACGGTCTGCCCCGCCACCGCCAGCCAACGCAACATCACCAGTGTACGCAGGCGCAAACGGCCGAAAACCGGCGTCAGATGTGCGTCGCTGCCATAGGGATCCCAATCGGTGTCGGTCATTGGCTGGCTCCGGCAATGCAGCGAAGTCGATGGACAGGCGCTACAAGCCGTCCTAGCTTCGCATTTGCAGCAAATTTCATCCGTCGCGGCATAACATGCTTTGTCCGCCTTCGGATAGTTGGTGGTACGCACATGCAACGCGCCTGGATCTGGTTGATAATTGCCTTGCCGATGATTGTCGTCATCGGATTTTTCACGCTGATGCTTTCGGACACCGGCCAGCGCGAGGAACGCCGCGCGCCGACACGGACCAGCGGCGAGGCCCTGATCGGTGGCCCGTTCACCCTGGTCAACCAGAATGGCGACACCGTTACCGAGGCGGATTTCCGCGGCCGGGCGATGCTGATCTATTTTGGCTATACCTATTGCCCGGATGTCTGTCCCTTCTCGCTCCAGATCATGGCCGCGGCGCTGGATCAGCTCGAGCCGGAACTGCGTGAGCGCGTCCAGCCGATCCTGATCACGATCGACCCCGCACGCGATACCGTCGACCAGCTGGCGCAATACGTCACCTCGCCCGCCTTCCCGTCCGGACTGGTCGGGTTGACCGGCACGCCGGAGCAGATCGCGGCTGTCACTGCCGCCTACCGCGTCGCCTACCGGCGCAGCGAAGGCGAGGCCGAGGACGACTATCTGATGGATCACAGCTCCATCGTCTATCTGATGGATTCAGAAGGACGTTTCGTTGACGTCTTCACACATGGCGCCGACCCGCAAACCATGGCGGCCCGGCTGCAAGAATTCCTTGAGGAAGAAGGTTCATCCTCATGAGCACTGCCGATTTCGGTGGTGCCGGTCCCAGGAGGACTCATGCTTTATAGTGTTTACGAGTTGAACCGTTTGGCGATGACGCCATGGCGCGCTGCCGCCAACGCCACACGCCGCATGATGCAGGCGCCCTGGAATCCGATGGGCGAGACCTATGCCGGCCGCACAATGGTCGCTGCCGCCGATCTGTTTGAGTCCATGACGCGGCGCTATGTCAAACCGGAATGGAATCTGGAGCCGGTCGAGATCAATGGCCACAAGGTGCCCGTCACCGAGACCGTCATCTGGAGCCAGCCCTGGTGCAATCTGCTGCACTTCGAGCGCGATGCTGACGCCCTCAAGGCCGCCGGCATCAAGAAGGCCCAGCCGAAGGTCCTGTTCGTGGCACCGATGTCGGGCCATTACGCGACCCTGTTGCGCGGCACAGTCGAGGCCTTCCTGCCCGATCACGACGTCTACATCACCGACTGGAAGGATGCGCGCAGCGTCCCGGTCACCGATGGCCGTTTCGACCTTGATGATTTCACGACCTATGTCCGCGCCATGCTGACCGAGCTGGGCGGCGACACCCATGTCGTCGCCGTCTGCCAGCCCGGCCCGCCAACCCTGGCAGCCGTCTCGCTGATGGCCGAGGACAATGATCCGGCCCGCCCCCTGAGCATGACCTTCATGGGCTCGCCCATCGATACCCGTCTGTCGCCAACAGTGCCCAACAAGCTGGCGCAGGATCATCCCTATGAGTGGTTCGCCGACAATCTCATCCACACGGTGACCATCCCCAATGAGGGCGCCATGCGGCGGGTCTATCCGGGCTTCCTGCAACTGGCCGGCTTCGTGAACATGAATCTCGACCGCCATGTTGACGCGCACAAGGAATACTTCGCCAATATGGTGAAGGGTGATGGCGACGAGGCCGACCGGCACCGCACTTTCTATGACGAATATCTGGCCGTGATGGATCTGAGCGAGGAATTCTACCTCCAGACCATCCGTGACGTCTTCCAGGAGCACAAGCTCGCGACCGGAACCCAGGAAGTCAAAGGCCGTCTCGTCAAACCGGCCAGCATTACCGATATCGCCCTGTTGACCGTCGAGGGCGAGAATGACGATATTTCCGGCATCGGCCAGACCCAGGCCGCGCACACGCTCTGCTCGGAACTGTCCGACAGCCTGAAGGAAGACTGGGTCCAGCCCGATGTCGGCCATTATGGCGTCTTCAATGGCCGCCGCTTCCGCGAGCAGATCGCGCCAATGATGAAGCGTTTCATGGCCGAAAAGGGCAAGCTGGCCCGCGCCGAACGCTAGAGCGCCTTCTGCAGGCATGCGCCGGACAGGCCGGCCGGTCAGTGTAAAAACTGCCGGCTGGCCCGTCCCGCTCGCATCAGTCGCCGGCCGGCGGCTCGGCCGTTATTCTCAGCCCCAGAGCGGCGAAATCGAACATCTTGCTCTCGACCTGGGCCATCAGGTCAGCGACGGTCAGCAGTTCCGGCGGCGCCATTTCGATCACCAGTGTCCCGCCCTGGTTGACGAAACTGGTCAGCGCCGTCGCCGCTTCGGTCACCAGTGCCTGGGGCAATTCCGGCGGCGCGGCCATCATGCCGGCCGCAATCATCAAGCCCGACTGGGCCCGCAATTCTTCCGGCGTCATGCCCTGGGCACCTGCCGCGGCCTTGATCGCGCGATCGAGCAGGGAGAGATCCTGCAGCCGCCAGGCAATCCGGTTGATCGACAGGGGCCCGAGCGCTTCAAGCACGAGCGCAGCGCTTTGATCGGGGTCTTCCGTCTGGGCCAGCCGATCCGACATGGCACGGATATTGGCGAGATACTGGTGATAGCCACCAAAATCCTGCGCCATATCCAGGCGCAAACCGTCATGCAGCTGGATGTAATTCTCCCCGGTCGTATAGGCGCGGCCGGCCTCGGGATCATAGACGGAATTGCTCTCCAGGCTCACTTCCATATCGTCATAGCCCAGCAGGCCAAACGCCGAGGCAAGCTGCGCACCGCTCTCGTCCGACGCGTCAGGCACCATCCGCAGCGACCCCATATGGACATGGCTCCAGAAGCCATCACGGCGTCTGTCGATTGTCATGACGATCTCGTCCATGGTGGCCGAGATACCGGGTGTCTCCAGATCGAAACCGCGAATCTGGGCACGATCGAACAGATCCATCTGGTCTTCCGGGTCGGTCGCGTAATAGACCGCAGACAACTCGGTCTCGTCCGCTCCCGCCGCGAGGGCCTCCATCAGCCCGGAATAGCTGGACGTCTTCAAACCATCGACCGAGATCTCGTCCAGCCTGACGGCTACCGGTTCGCCCTCGGTCTCGCCCTCGACAGCCAGGCCCAGAAACTCGAAACGCCCCAGTGTATCGGTGGTGTAGTCGAGAAAGGCGAGCCGATCGACGTGCATCTCGAAGGCGGCG
>NZ_JBLWTD010000048.1:0-5432 GCF_048270265.1 Maricaulis sp.
TCCAGGTTGAGCTGGCCGTTGAGAACCTCAGTCGTATCGTCCGCGAAGATAGGTGCGGACACTGTCATCACGGCGCTCGTGGCCATGATCCACACTCTCACGCATTTGGACATTGGAGGTCTCCCTGGAGCCATAGGCTGTGGCGATATTGATGCCGCCGGTCGTATTGGTTGGTCCGCTGCTGACACCGCCGCCGATCGGGTCGCTATAGGCACAGGCGGCAGACGGATCGACGCCGTAGAGCTGGGCGGAAATTTCAAGCACGGCCCGTTCGATCACGGTGCGCACGGCGAGCTGAACCGGCTCGAGCGAGCGGCCGCCGGCCGAGATGTCGACCACCGCATCGCCCCAGAAGGCAAACACGCCGGCGCTGATTTCGCGGCCGATGATCTGTTTCTGGTAGGAAATGACGTCGACGGTCTCCATGGTCTGGGTCTCGTTCAGACGCAGGTCGAGGCCGATATTCATCACCCACATGCGGCGGCTGAACAGGCCCGTCGGATCGCTGTCGATGCGGTCGCCGGCCAGCACGTCAACGCCGGACGAGCGGATATTGTAGTTGAGCTCGGTAATGCCGCCGACCAGATTATAGTCGGAGCCGGGCAGGGAGGCGGCGCGGATCTCGCGCTGGGTGCCGTCCGCATTGCCGATCAGGGAATTGTTGGCATAGCGCAGCTCAAGTTCGGAAATCGAGGTGTCGAATCGCTCGACCAGGCGGATGCCGGCTTTCGAGAAGGCCGAGATCGCCATCAGCGAGGCGCCCTGGGTGAGGGCGGCGCCGCCTTCCAGCGAGGCGCGGCCGGTATAATCCGACAGACGTCCGACCGCGACCCGCGGCGAGCGCAGATTATGGGCCCGGGCGTAATTGGCCAGGCAGACCAGCGCTTCCGAATAGGGTGTCGGATTGGGCGTCACCGGCGAATTGCCGATCGGCGTCACGTAATTGCCGTCCGGGCCGGAGCGGTCTGTCGACGCGCAGCCGGTCAGGGCAAGAACGCTCGCCAGCGAGGCGAGGAGGAGTCTGGCTTTAATCATTGTCACTACTCACATTGCCGTCGGACTGGGCACTGGCGTTGATGTCGCCATTATTGATCTGGCTGGAATTGACGATGACGGTGTTGTATTGGCCGCTCACATTGACGTTGAGCTGGTTACCGATCGCCGTGGCGCCGGAACCGACACCGCCGCCGAACAGGCCGCCATAGGAAGAGACGCCGACGCCGGTCTGGATGACGCCATCGATGATCACGCGATTGCCTGCGGTCGAGCGGCTCGCCGCGCCGGCGCTGGCAGCAGCGCCTGCACTGGAAGATGCTCCGGACCAGGCCTGGGTCTCCTGACCGCCGGCAACGCCATAGGGGCGCTCCCACTGGGCCGTCGTCGAGACCGACTGGCCCAGCGCGGTGGCCGGGGCCAGAATGGCCGTGATTGTTGCAAGGGCGATCGTGATCCTGCGGGTTTTCATTGTCTCACGTCCTTCAAAACGCAATTCTCACATCGGTGATCTGCAATGGGCGTGCCAGCGGGTGAATGGGCCGATCTCCGTTCGCCTGTTGGGGGAAACCTTCCGTTAAGACGTTGAAAGTGCCCGTTTGGGCCAGAGTTTCGAGGAGAATGACTGGTGAGTGTGCCGCAACGGGACGATCAGGTCCGGACGCCGATTTTCAATGCCATGCCAGCCGGTGTCCTGATCCTGGCCACAGCCATACTCGCCAGCGCGGCGATCGTGGCGCTGATTCCCGAAGCGGGACGCTGGATCATTGCAAGCTCTCTGGTGATCGGCGGGCCGGCGGGCATGGCCTTGCCGGCGCAGCCGCTCGGCCATGTCGCGCCGCTGGTGCTGCATGTCTTCATCCATTTCGGCCTGATGCACCTGGTGATGAACCTGGCTGTGCTGATCGGGGCCGGCCGCGCCGTCGGCCTGGCGCTGGGCGGCGGGGTGAAGGGGACGGCGGGATTCCTGGTTTTCTTCTTTGTTTGCTCGGTGGCCGGTGCGGCGCTGGAGGTGCTTCTGCCGCACGACGCAATAGTCCAGATGGGCGGCGCCTCGACCGGCGTGTCCGGCCTGATCGCGGCGGCTGGCTGGGTGCGGGGCGGCTATCGCGGCATGCTCAGCCTGGCGCTGCCCTGGATCGGCTTCAATATACTGATCGCCCTGACCGGCATGGTCTTGCCCATCCCGATCAGCTGGGCCGGGCATATCGGTGGCACGGTCGCCGGTGCGTTGCTGTTTCCGCTGGTACTGGCCAGTTTCGGCGAGGGCCGGGGCGGGCGCCCTGGCGCCTGATCACCACAGCCGGTCGATTCGGCGCACACCATCGATCTCGAAGCCCTTGATGATCGCGTCACCGGACGGGGGCAGCGACAGGATCAGGCGCACACCATTATTGCCGTCCTCATCGAAGCTGCGCAGGCGCCGGTCGAAATCCAGCGCCATCTCGCGTGAGGCGTAGTAGCGCTCGATATTGAACGAGGCATGGATCTGGATCCGGTTGACCCGTCGCGCTTCGGCAAGTGGCTCGCCGGTTTCAGGGTCGGTCCATTCCTGCTCTATCGTATATCTCGACCCCACGAAGCCATGGATGAAGACGCCCGAATCCGGGCGCGTGGCGTGCAGCGAGACGGGCGCCCAGCTGTCATCGTCGCCGCGCTCCAGCACGACATAGATCGGATCGCCGCGCTCGAAGCTGTCATCGCCATCCAGCTCGCTGGCATCGAGTTGCTGCAGGTCTGTGCGGATCAGGCTGAAATGACCCAGGAAGATGTCACGCGGATCATAGCCGCGCACATCAAGGACGATCTCGGTGCCGCTGGCGCGGGCATTGGCATGGTCAATCACCATGAAGCCGAGGAAGGCCGTCATCGCCAGTGCGATCAGGCCGAGGCGGGACAGGGCGGTCATGATGCGTCCTCCGTTCCGGTCTCATGCGGGACCAGTGCCCGTTGGCGGTGCAGGCGCAACAGGCCGAGGCCCATCAGGAAGAGAATTGCGCCGCCGACCAGGAAGAAGACGGCGGTGTCGAGCAGGCCGCTGAAGGTCTCGGCATAGACATAAAGGGTCTGGAGCACGAAGCCTGCAATGCCCAGGCCGCCGACGAAGGACTGGCCGGGCCGGGTTCCCTGCACGATCATCGCCACGCAGAGTCCGTAAAAGAT
The DNA here is from genome assembly GCF_048270265.1 of Maricaulis sp. Taxonomy (GTDB): domain Bacteria; phylum Pseudomonadota; class Alphaproteobacteria; order Caulobacterales; family Maricaulaceae; genus Maricaulis. Next base: position 3,157 of record NZ_JBLWTD010000048.1, read on the forward strand.
GGCGCCAATCAGGATGCGCACCCAGATCAGCATGTCCGGGCCGGCCGTGTTGACCAGGGCGGGTAGGCCGGCGGCCATCAGGCCGGCGACAATATAGGCGAGGGCGGCGCTCCAGCTGACATTGCCCGTGACGGCCCGGCGCCAGGCGGCGAGGGCGATCACCACCACAGAGATGGCGGCGATGGCGCCGAAGCGGCCCGACTCGCTCGGGTCGGCCAGGCTGCGGGCGCCATCAAGCGGCCATTGCAGGAGATAGGAGCCGAGCAGGGCGAAGGAGATTCCCCAGGCGGCCAGCACACCGCCGCCGCTGATGTGCCGGTCACGGGCATGGGCGGCGAGCAGGCCGATCGCGGCCGCAATCAATATGCCGGCCATGAAGCTTTCCAGCACCCCGAACCGGTGTGCGGACTGCTCGGTCCATAACAGGTTTGCGATCCACAGGAAGAGGCCAAGCGAGAGCAGGTTGAAACTGACACGTGATCCGAGCCGGTGCGCGAGCAGGGCGGTGACGCCCCACAGGGGCAGGTAGCCCCAGATGATTCCCGGCGCGTAGGGATTGAAGGTTTCCAGCCAGGCCCAGAGCGCTCCCAGCAGGGTGGCCAGGATCAGGACCGGCCGCGAGGGCAGCACAAAGGCGATGCCTGCGGCGGCTGCCGCCCAGACCAGCACGGCCGTATTGCGGAAGGAGGTCATGTTGAAAGTCTGGGCGGTGAGCATGATCGCGGCACCGAACAGGGCCGCGCCCAGCAAGGCGAGCGCATGGCCGATCACCGGTGCATCGCGATCAAAGGCGCGCCCGGCGCCGAGCAGGGAAGCCCACAGGGCAATGAGTATGGTGGCGAAGCGAAGCAGGCGCGGCATCACATCCCAGTTGGCAGCGACAAAGCTGAGGGCCGACATCGCCAGCAGGCTGGCGCCAAGGATGGCGAGGGCGCCGGCGGCGTTCCAGCGGCCGGGCTGGGCGGCGATATCACCGAGAATGGCCTGGCGGTGTGTCCCGTCGACCCAGCCCGCGGCAATCCAGCGTTCAAGGTCGCGGGCCAGTCTGGCGCGATATCCCATCATGTCACTCCCCTGAGATCGGTCGCAAAACCCTGCATGTGCACCGTGAGCTTGTCCATGTTTGTTTGATTCACATTGGCCAGGCCCCGGGCCGGCCCCGGTTTCAGATGCGCGTCTCGCCGTTTCGTGGTATGAAGCAACCCTGCCTGCGAGGAGGGCTGGCGATGAATATGGACTCCATTCTGCGCGCCAAGGGGCGCGAAGTCGTCTCGATCAATGAGGCGCTGAGCCTCAAGGACGCCGCCAAACTGATGGATTCGCACGGAATCGGCGCGTTGCTGGTCTGCGACAGCCATGACAGGCCAACCGGCGTCCTCTCCGAGCGGGACATTATAAGGGAGCTGGCGATCAATGGCGCTGCCGGGCTCGGCCGCCCGATCTCTGGCGCCATCACCCCGGCCTTCCTGACGGCCGCGCCCGAGGACCTGACCGATACCGTCATGGTGCGGATGACCGAGCGGCGCGTGCGGCACTTGCCTGTCCTGGATCAGGGCCAGGTCGTTGGAATCGTCTCGATCGGAGATCTCGTCAAAGCCAAGATCGCCACGGTCGAGGCCGAAACCGCGGACCTGCGGAACTACATCCATCATTGATGCACCAGGCTGCAGTCCCGTTTGCACCTGCCAGACAAGGGCGAAGCGGCAGCCACTGCCACAAAACTGATACAAAATGCGGTCAGGGGGTTGCGCCAAACCGGCCATCCTGTAGAACCCGCTTCACCAACGGCGCCGGCGCAGCGGTTTACCACTTGCGCCTCAGCGCCGTTTGTTTATTATGTGAGGTCTTGTCGCTTTTTCAGGATGACTCGTCCCGCCCTTCGGGTGTGACGGTCGGGAATTTTTTCGCCGGTTTTGGCCGCTGAAACATCTTCTGCACTTCCTGAGATTAGCGAATTGACTTCAAAAACCGGGCGGCTTAAACCCCGCCCTCCTCAACGGGACGGCCCAGCAGATCGGGTCAAAACGGAGAGGGGAAGGCTTCCGCCTTTCGGTGCCAACATGGTTCGATCCTGGATCTGACCGGTGACGTTTTCGAAAGAAAATCATCCGGTTGCCACGAACTGCAGAGGCCCTGAAATAAGCGTTTGACTTCAAAAACCGGGCGGCTTAAACCCCGCCCTCCTCAACGGGACGGCCGAGCAGATCGGGTCAAAACGGAGAGGGGAAGGCTTCCGCCTTTCGGTGCCAACATGGTTCGATCCTGGATCTGACCGG